>NZ_PZJK01000007.1:0-651083 GCF_003206675.1 Salinicola sp. RZ23 | reverse complement strand
CTTCCGTGAAGAACCTTAAAATCGGCCTCGTACGCGAGCCCGGTCAAAATGCTCATTTACCCCGTGTAAACTCCGCTTTCTCGACCGATTTTGCCTTAGCTACGCGCCCCGGTCTGGCCTTCGCTCGCCGAATTTGTAAACACCCTCTGGGTGCCGCCAGGAGAACCAGGGAGTCCAGGAAAACTAAGAGAGAGGCCCGGTATTCACCGGGCCCTTCGCGTTTCTAGCTCAGCGCTCAGCGCTCGGCGTCGAAGAACGTCTTGACCTGCTGGAAGGCAGTGGCGAAGTAGCGCTCGTAGGTATCCTTCTCGACGAAGCCGATATGTGGCGTCGCCAGTACCCGTGGATGCGCCTGATAGGCGCGGGCGCCCTCCGGCTCCTGCTCGAACACGTCCAGTGCCGCGCTCCCCGGGCGTCCGGCATCGAGGGCGTCGAGCAGGGCACCGTCGCGGATCAGTTCGGCGCGGCTGGTGTTGACCAGCAGCGCGTCGGCGCGCATGGCGGCCAGCTCGCGTGCGGTGATCATGCCGCGGGTGTCATCGTTGAGCCTGAGATGCAGTGTGACCACGTCGCAGCGGGCGAGAAAGGCGTGGCGATCGGGCTCGAACGCGATACCCAGTTCGAAGGCGCGGCCGGCGCTCGATTCGCGCCCATGGGCCACCACCTGCATGCCGAAGGCAGCGGCGTAGCCGGCCACCAGACCACCGATCTTGCCCAGCCCCCAGATGCCCAGGGTACGCCCGTGGAGCGCATGTCCCAGCGACTCCGTCTCCAGGCGCTCGGTGGTGCGCTGCCACTCGCCCTGGGCCTGGCGCGCCAGATAGCCGCCGAGCCGGCGGCAGCCGGCCATGATCAGCAGCCAGGTCAGCTCGGCCGGGGCGATGGGCGAGCCGGAGCCCTCGCGCACCGCGATCCCCAGCTCGCGGCACGCCTCCAGGTCGATCGCCGACGCCAGGCGGCCGGTCTGCACCACCAGCTTGAGCCGCGGCAGCTGCGCCAGCACCTCGCGGGTGAGCACGCTGCGTTCGCGGATCAGGATCACCGCATCGCTCTCGGCCAGCCGCGCCGCCAGCGCCGACGGCGCAACCCGCGCGTGCTCGATATCCAGGCGCACGTCGCAGCCGTCGAGTTCGCGTACGGCATCGAGAAAGCCGCAGCAGCCCTGATAGTCGTCCAGCACCGTTACCGTCATTGCCATGGCAGCGCCTCCCCGGCAGTCGCACTGCCTGCCATTGTTGGCACGTCGAGGGGTGGCTGTCGAGCAGTCACTGGTGGCGTTCGAGAAAGCGCTGAACGCGCTCGGTGCGGGGCCGGGTGAAGAAGGTTTCGGGATCGGCCTGCTCGATGATCAGCCCCTTCTCGAGAAACACCACCTGATCGGAGACGGCGCGGGAGAAGGCCATTTCATGGGTCACGATGACCATGGTGTAGCCCTCGGCCGACAGCGCCTTGATCACCCCCAGCACCTCGCCTACCAGCTCCGGGTCGAGCGCCGAGGTGGGCTCGTCGAACAGCATCACCTCCGGCTGCATGGCCAGCGCACGGGCGATCGCCACGCGCTGCTTCTGGCCACCGGAGAGGGTGTTGGGGTAGGCATCCTGCTTGTGCGACATGCCGACCTTGTCGAGCAGCTCGCGGGCACGTGCCTCGGCTTCCTGGCGCGGCTGGCCGAGCACGTGGATCGGCGCCTCGGTGACGTTGTGCAGCACGTTGAGGTGCGGCCACAGGTTGAAGCTCTGGAACACCATGCCGGTCCTGGCGCGCACCCGCGCCAGCGCCTTCACCGACATCGGGCGCCCGTCGGCGTTCATGCCGATACGCTCCCCGGCGATGTGAATGGTGCCGCGCTCCGGCTGTTCCAGCCAGTTGATGCAGCGCAGAAGCGTCGACTTGCCCGAACCGGAGGAGCCCAGGATGGTGACGACGTCGCCCTGCTTGACCTCCAGATTGACGTCGCGCAGCACCTCGACGTCGTCGAAGCTCTTGGATAGATTGCGGATCGAGACCGCGGCCGTAGTCGCGTGGGAATCACCCGCCGCTGGCGGCTCGGGCGTCGCCTGACGGCCGGCCGTGGCGTGAAGATCAGACATTGTCGAACCCCCGTCTGCTACCGAAGCGCCCACACTGCTTGACGATGACTTCCATCACGATGCTGACCGCCCAGTAAAAGCCGATCACCACGATGAAGGCTTCGGTGGGAATGAAATAGGTACCGGAGAGGCTGTTGGCCGCGGCCGTCAGCTCCTGCACGGTGATGATGACCAGAAAGGCCGTGTCCTTGAGCGCGTAGATCAGTTGATTGCCCAGCAGCGGGCGGGTCTGCATGACGATCTGCGGCAGGATCAGGCGCAGGAACATCTTGCTGCGGGTGAAGCCGTGGGCCTGCGCCGCCTCGATCTGGCCGGGCGGGAAGGTCAGCCGGCTGCCGCGGAAGATCTCGGCGATATAGCAGCCGTGGTAGACCGCCAGGGCGCCGACGCCCGACCACCAGGCGTCGAGCCGGATGCCGAAGCTGGGCAGGCCGTAGTAGAGCAGGTAGGCCAGGATCAGAAACGGCAGCATGCGCATGCCGTCGATGAACACCCGCAGCGGTACCGCCAGGCGAGGGCGGCTGCCCTCGAGTAGATAGAGCAGGACGCAGCCGATCACGAACGCGGCGCTGATCGCACAGCCGAAGATCGTCATGGTGCTGAGAAAGCCGGACCAGAACTGATCCCGCGCCTGCCACAGAATTTGCCAGTTGCTCATGACACTCTCTCCTCGCGATGCCCTAGACGGCGAGCCGGTTGGCGCGGCGTTCGGCAACGCGCTGGGCCCATACCAGGCCGCCGATGATCGCCATGTAGAGCACGCAGGCGACCAGAATCGGTGGCAGCGGCTCATAGGTGACCGCGGAGATGCGGTTGGTGACGCGGGTCAGGTCGACGATGCCGATCACCGCGATCGCCGGGCTGCCCTTGATCAGAAACGACATCTCGTTGATCAGCCCGGGCAGGCTGGTGATCACCATCTGCGGCAGCATGATGCGGCGGAAGGTGATCCAGGGCGTCATGCCCGTGGCCATCGCCGCCTCGCGCTGCTCGCGTGAGAAGTTGCGAAAGGCGCTGCGCCAGATCTCGGCGTTGAACGCGGTGGTATTGAGGGTGAGGGCCAGAATCCCCGCCACGTTGCGGTCCAGTTGAAGGCCGAAGGTCGGGGCGCTGAGGAAGATGAACAGCGCCAGCGTGACCAGGGGCGTGGCACGGGCCAGGCTGATGTAGAGCACCAGCAGCTGATCGATGACCGGGACCCTGGCGAGTCGGATCAGCGCCAGGATCAGCCCGGCGGTGACCCCCATGGCGATGGACGCGCCGGAGATCCAGAGCGTGGTCCAGGCTCCCTCCAGCAGCATGTGCCAGGCACTGGCGTTCATGATGATCTCTCCACAGAGTGGTCGCTGGCAGCGCACCGCGGGCAGGCCGCGGCGCGCTCGGGTCGACGAGAGGTGCTCGCGGCGCCGCCGCGGTGATCTGCTACTGGCTGCTGGCCTGCAGCTCGTGGAACTGCTCGACGCTGGTCAGCGGCACCGTGGGCAGGTTCGGGAAGCTCTCGCCGAACCACTTCTCCTGCAGCGCTGCCAGCTGGCCGCTGTCGCGCAGATGGTCGAGGAAGCCATTCATGTAGGCCAGCAGCTCGGGGCTCGACTTGGGGATCGGCCAGGAGACATAGCCCGGGCCGGATACCGCCGGCCCCTTGGCGAAGACGTTCGGCTTGGAGGCCACCAGGGTGTTGACCGGTACCGCCGAGTCGATCACGAAGTCGAGCCGGCCGTTGGCCAGGTCGGCGAAGGCTTCCGGGTAGGATTCGTACTGCACCACCTTGCCCAGCTCACCGCCGCTCTCCTTGAGCATCTTCTCGAGTTCGGGCAGGCGTGACAGCAGCACGCTGCCGGCCTGGACCCCCAGCGTCTTGCCGCTCAGATCGGCCACGCTCTTGATGCTGTCATCGCCGGCACGGGTGATCGCGAAGTGCTGGGCGGAGGCGTAGGGCGCGGTGTAGTTGAAGACGCGCAGGCGCTCGTCGGAGACCGAGGCGCCGGTCAGTGCCATGTCGTACTGGCCGGTGGAGACCGCTGCCAGCAGGCCGGTCCAGGGCAGGATGTCCTGCTTGACGTCGAAGTCGGCGTACTCGCGCAGCGCCACCAGCACGTCGGCATTGAAGCCGACCGGCTGGCCGTTCTCGATGTAGTTGAACGGGGCGTAGTTGTCCTCGGTGGCCACGCTCATGCTGCCGCGGCTCTCGATCTCGGGCAGATCGGCTGCCATGGCCCAGGGCGGCGTGGCCATGGCCAGGGCCAGCAGGGCGCCGCCCACCAGGGTGGCGAGGCGTGCGCCGGAACGGTGCGGGGTCGGTGTCGTGGAACGGATCGGGAAGCGCATCATGAAGAACCCTCTCGAGGTGTTGTTATGGCGTGACGTCTTGGTCGCGTGACGCCGCTATCGAGTGATGTCGTTGTCGTGATTGTTGTTATTGCGTCGTTGTTATGGCGTCGCTGCTATTACATCGCTGCCATGGCGGTCGTTGTCATGGATTGCCCCGCCGGGGCGGCCGTCGGCGACGGCGCGGCCCGTGTGGCGGTGGTTTCACCCTAAAGAACTCGCTGCCCCGTCTCGTAGAGCCAGTTGGCCGGCGGCGGCTGGCCAGACGCCACGCGCGTGGCCTGAGGCTGGCCAGCCGAGGCTCCGGCGTCGAGGCGTAGCCGCGGGCAGTCACGTGACGGATCCATGACCCGCGCATGTCTCATCAATGACTGATGCAAAAGATTTATGCAGGTTCCGTGCCAGATGTGGCTGGGCAGGGGTCACGCCAGTGCTTCGAGCGCGGCGATCAGCTGCGTCAGCGCGACGCCGCGAAAGCCGATCCCGGTGAGCTGGCTCGGCCCGCCGCGACCCGGCGCCGTGGGTGTCCACGAGGGGCGCCCGCCGCTCCACTGGAAGACGTAGCGATGCCCCGCGCAGTCGACGAACCCTTTGGCCCGCGCGAGGGCGTCCCGATGCGCGGCGAGCAGCGCCTCGAGGGTCTCGCGGCGCAGCGTCGCCGGCAGCGTGACGCGGAAACGCTGCCAGTCTGGGCGGCCGGGGCCAGGAGCGGGGGCAGCGCCGGAGACGGCCGTCGCAGGGCGGAACGCCGGCGTCGGTGTGCCCCCCGGCCCGGCTGCCGCGGCCAGCGGCGTCATAGTGGCTTGGCGGGCGTCAGGGGCAGGGGCGAGTGCCCTCAGCCGCTGCCAGGCGGCCTGCCGCGATGCCGGGGGCAGCAACGACTCCCGGTTCACCGCGAGTTCGGTGGCGCTGATGATCTGCTCGGCGACCAGATCGCCGACCCGGCGGTCGTCGAGTCGAGCGCTCAAGGTGGAGAGATCCACCAGGGTGACGGTGCGTTCCAGGTGGTAGCGCCGCGCCACCCGGATGAGATCGGCGATCCGTCCGGGGCGGGCCACGCCGCTGGTCTCGATGATCAGCGTCGAGGGCGGTTGCGGCCAGCGCGCCAGGCGTGAGAGCTGGGCACCGAGCTCGTCACTCAGCGAGCAGCACAGGCAGCCGCTGCTCAGCGCGAGCAGGCGCTCGCCCTGGTGCTCGATCAGCTCGGCGTCGACGTTGAGAGTGCCGAAGTCATTGACCAGTACCAGCGTATCGGCGCCGCCTTCCTTTCGCAGGTGCGCGTTGAGCCAGGTGGTCTTGCCGGCGCCGAGATAGCCGGCGACCAGCGTGACCGCGGTGGTGCCGGCGGCGGCGTCGGCGTCCGTCATCAGGGCTCGGTCGGCGGATTGGGATAGACGATGCCGCCAACCACGGTCGCCGCGACGCGCAGCGTCGGCAGCTGCGCCAGCGCTACCTCGCGTGGGTCCTCGTCCAGCACCGCCATGTCGGCGAACTTGCCCACCTCGAGGCTGCCGATGCGATCATCGAGCCTGAGCGTATAGGCGGCATCCAGGGTGATGAGCTTGAGCGCCCGCGTCACGCTGAGCGCTTCGTGGGCGCCCAGTACCGCCCCGCTGGCGGTCTGACGCGCCACCGTGCACCAGGCGGTGAAGAGTGGCGACAACGGTGTGACCGGAGCGTCGCAGTGCGCAGCGATGGGGATGCCGATACGTTCGGCCGAGGCCAGCGGCTCCAGGCGCTGGCTGCGCTCGAAACCCAGCGTCCGCGCGCGGTGAATATCGCCCCAGTAGTAGAGGTGGTTGGCGAACATGTTGAGGCAGACCCCGAGGCGGGCCGCGCGCCTCATCTGCGCCTGATTGATGATCTGGCAGTGCTGCAGGGTGTGGCGATGATCGGGGCGTGGCCACAGCTCCAGGGCGGACTCGATCGCATCCAGCATCAGATCCACGGCTTCGTCGCCGTTGGTGTGGATATGCAGCTGCAGCCCGGCCTGATGGTAGCGCTGGACCACCTCGATGAGCCGCTCCGGCTCCGCGTTCCACAGCCCGTTGGGCATGCCGTCGTGGTAGCCCGGCCAGTTGAGTCGGGCGCTGTAGCCCTGGATCGAGCCATCGGTCATCAGCTTGACCGGCCCGAAGTGCAGCTTGTCGGTGCTGAGCTGGCGGCACGCCAGTACCCGCTCGATGCCGACATCGGTGGGGTAGGTCAGTGCGCTCATCGCCGGCACCAGGCGCATCGGCACGTCGTCACGGGCACAGGTGGCGAGCATGCTCTCGACGCCGTGCTCGCTGAGCGGATTGTAGAGATCGGTCAGGGTGGTGACGCCGTGGCGCTGCGCGATCCGGGCATAGCGGGCCAGCGTCTGCGGCTCGCTGCCACGGTCGAAGAGATCCAGCGACAGCGTATCGAAGATGGCGAACATCGCCGCCATCTCCCGCAGCTCGCCGTTGGGATGGCCATCCGCGTCCGTCATCACCCCCTCGATTCCGGCGTGCCGGTCGAGACCGGCGTGGCGCAGCATGGCCCCGTTCACCGTCATCATGTGCAGGTTGGCATGGATCACCACCATGGGGCGTTCGGCGTCGACCGCATCCAGATCGTGGCGGTCCAGGCGCCGGTCGGGGAAGTAGATCGGATCGAAGCCCCAGGCGATCAGCGCGGTCCCGGCGGGGAGGGTGTCAGCCTGCTGACGCAGGCGCGCCTGCAGCGACGCGATGTCGGTCAGCCCCGGCCAGGAGTTACCTTCGGGGTCCTGGCGGGCGAAGAACCCGGCATAGACGTACTCCCACAGCGCCCCCTCCAGCGCATGGCTATGCCCCTCCACGAACCCGGGCAGGATCACCTTGTCGGCGAAGCGCTGATCGACCTCGTGGGCGCCCAGGTCGGCCAACGCCTCCCGCGTGCCGACTCCGAGCACGCGCCCATCGCGCACGGCGATATGGGTCGCCTCCGGCAGGCTCGGATTCATGGTCAGGATGCGGCGCGCGGCATAGATACGAAGGCTCATGTCGGGGTCGGCTCCTGATGGGCCGGCGCGCGAGCCTCAAGTCGGCGTTGCCAGCCCCGCAGCAGCGGGATACAGGCGAGGGCGGCCACGGCATAGCCACCGAAGATCGCCAGGTAGGTCCAGGTGCCCAGGGAGGGGGCGATCGGCGCGAAGAAGAACAGGGTCGGAATGTTGACCACGATGATCGCGATGTTGAAGAACGCCAGCTCCTTGGGCACCGAGGTGCTGAAGTCCGCATCGAGCATGCGCAGCAGCAGCAGGCCGGTACCGGTGGAGCCACAGCAGCAGCCGAAGGCGGTCACCGTGCGTTCCGGGCCGAGTCGCCCACTCAAGCGGCCGATCGCCACCGCGCCCAGCAGAGTGACGAGGGTGACGCCGGCAGCGACGATCAGGATCGGGACCAGCAGCGCGGTGAGTACCGCCACCTGAACGCTCATCAGCGTGGCCACCACCATGAAGTCGACCGAACCGCTGGTGATGCGCTTGAGGGTGTCGTCGTCGACCTTGCTCGACCAGCCGCAGCGGTCGATCAGCAGGCGCATCAACACGCAGATCGTGAGGCCGTGGATGAAGAAGAGATTGAAGCTGAAGAAGACCGACAGCACCTGGTTGCCGGCGACCAGCGGCTGCATGAACGACAGCCAGGCGTAGGTGATGACGTAGGCGACCCCGAGCAGACCGAGATGCCAGGCGAGGGAGTCGACGTTGCCCGGGTGGGTGACCTGCCGACCGCTGGCGGGCTGACGTTCGGGGGCGTGGAAGCCGGCGATGAAGTCGTCATCCAGGGTCGACTCGCGGTTGCTGTTGAGGCCGCGCTTGAGGAAGTGGCGCGCCACCGGCACCCCCACCGCGAACGCGGCGATGAAGCCCAGCGAGGCGAAGATGACGCCGACCTGGGCGGCATCGGCGATACCGTAGCGGGTCTCCCAGAGGGTGCCGTAGGTCAGTGCCTGGCCCGGCCCCTGGGTGAAACCATGGGTGACGATCGCCCCCAGCAGCGGGTCGAGGTTGGCGCCACTGATTCCGTCGTAGCCCGCCATCAGGGCGAAGCCGAGCACCGCCTGCCCCCCCAGGCTGGCGGTCCAGATCAGGGTGAGCCAGAGCCCGCCGCCGACCACGCTCTGTCGGCCCTCCCGGGCCGCCGATTTGGGGCTGCCGGTCAGACACAGCGACATGAAGCTCAGGGTGAAGAAGTGAAAGGCGAGGGCGGTGAAGTCCCCGGGTCCGTAGCCGGGGATCAGCCCGCACGAGAGCAGGAGGAAACCGAGCACGCCGGCGACGATGCTACCCGGCACCAGGCTGGCGCGCAGCCAGGCGAGGCGACTGCGCAGTAGGCTTCCGGCGACCAGTAGCGCCGCCATCAGCGCGAAGGCGATGATGCCATGAAAGGTACTGCCCATGTTGCGATCCTCACGGTTGATATTGTTGTTGGCGCGTCCCGCGGGGCGGGCGCCGCGCTCTGGGCGCTATCGGCGATGGTAAGGTCGGGCCGTGGCGATGCCACAGGACAGATGCCGGGGATGGTCGAGACAGCGGCGGGCCCAGGGGGGGGAGAGCCTGGAGGGGGCAGCCTGGGTAGTGCGGGGGCAAGCGATGACAGGCGCAGGCCGACGTTCGGTGGCGTGGTTCTTGCAGCGTAACAACCCCTAGCGCGACGTCACGGCTGGCCAGCGAGGTGCACCATGCTCGATCACTACTTTGCGCTCGATTTCGACGCCCCGCGGGGGCTGCAGGAGCAGCTGCGCGAGGCGCTGCTCGATGCCATCCATACCGGTACCATTCCCGCCGCGGAGGCGCTCCCCTCCTGCCGCCGGTTGTCGAGCCAGCTGGGGATCTCGCGCAACACCGTGGCGCTGGTCTACGAAGGGCTGGTGGAGGATGGCTATCTGGTCAGCCGGCCGCGCAGTGGCTACTACCTGCACACCGCCTATCACATGGCAGCGGGGGAGCCAGCGAGCCAGCCGAGTGCAGCGCAGGCGCAGGATGCACCAGGATGGGACGCGCGCTTCACCCATCGGCCCAGCCATTTCCAGGGCGTGCTGCGCCCCAGTAACTGGATGCACTACGACTATCCGTTCGTGTATGGCCAGCTCGATACCCGGCTGTTTCCGCTGGAGCAGTGGCGCGAGGCCTCCCGCCGGCTGCTCGGCGGGCAGCGCGAGCGCCACTGGCTGAGCGACCGCTACGATCAGGACGATCCGATGCTGATCGAGCAGTTGCGCACCCGGGTGCTGCCCAAGCGTGGCATCCACGCCCGCAGTGACGAGATTCTGATCACGCTGGGGTCGCAGAATGCGCTCTTTCTGATCGCCCAGTTGCTGTTCGATGCGCGCACCCGGGTCGCGGTCGAGAACCCCGGCTACCGCGAGGCGGCCAACGTCTTCCTGCGTCAGGGGGCCCGGCTCAGCTATCAGCCGCTGGACGACGAGGGCATGTGCCTGGATGCGGCGGCGGCCGACTGCGACTACCTCTATGTCACCCCGAGCCATCAGGGCCCCACCGGGGTGACCATGAGCCGGGCAAGGCGGGAGGCGCTGATCGAGCAGATCCAGCGTCGCGATCAGATCGTGCTGGAGGATGACTACGACGCCGAGGTGAATTTCGACCACCATGCGCTGCCGGCGCTGAAGGCGAGCCGGGCGGGTGCCCGTGTCATCTACATGAGCAGCCTCTCCAAGCCGCTATCGCCGGGGCTGCGGCTGGGCTATCTGGTCGCCGATGCCGAGCTGATCGAGGAGCTGCGCGCGCTGCGCCGGCTGATGTACCGGCACCCGCCCTCGAGCCTGCAGCAGCAGCTGGCGCAGTTCCTGTCCCAGGGCCACTACGACCGCTATCTGCGTGTCTTCGCCGAGGAGATGTACCGCCGCTGGGAGACCCTCGATGCCTGCCTCCAGCGCGATCTGCCGAGCTGCCGACGGGTGGGCGGCGACCACGCCAGCGTCTTCTGGCTGCAGGCGCCGGCCGAGATCGATACCCAGCGCCTGGCGTGGCGGGCGGCCCAGTACGGGGTGCTGATCGAGCCCGGCTTCCAGCACTTCTTCGACCGGGTGCCACCGCGACACTTCATGCGGCTGGGATTCGGTGCCATCGATGTGGCGCGTATCGGCCCGGGGGTCGAGCGCCTGGCACGGGCCATGGGGTGATGCCGGCGGAGGGCCTGTCTGGGGGGCATACCTGGTAAGCCTGCCTGGGGTGCCTGCCTGGGATGCCTGCCTAGAGAGCCTGGCTCCCCCGGCATCCGTCTTGAGCGCCGAACCCGGGTCCGCTTCTTATCAAGCACAACGCCGGCTGCAGGCCGGCGTCTGTGTGTCAGCGGTGTCGCTACTCCGGGAGTGGTTCAGCTGGCGGCGCCCAGCACCTCGTCGAGAATCGCCAGCCCCTGCGCCACCTCGGCCTCGTTGACGATACAGGGCGGGGTGACGTGGATGCGGTTCTCGACCACGAACGGCAGCAGCCCCTTGTCGATCAGGGCGCGCTTGATCTTGGCCATCTCGGCCCCCGGCAGCGGCGCGCGGGAGGTGCGATCGCTGACCAGCTCCAGGGCATGGAACACGCCGACACCGCGCGTCTCGCCGATGATGGCGTGATCGCTGGCGAGCTGCGAAAGCCCCTTGGCGAGCGCGCCGTTGCCGACCCGGTCGGCGTTATCGACGATCCCCTCTTCGGCCATCGCATCCAGAGAGGCGACGATCGCCGCCATGGCCAGCGGATGGCCGGAATAGGTGAGCCCACCGTAGAACATCTGGTCGTCGAAGTGGCGGCAGATCGGCGCGGAGACGATCACGCCGCCCGCCGGCACATAGCCTGAGTTGACGCCCTTGGCGAACACGATCAGGTCGGGGCTGACACCGAAGTGCTCGAAGGCGAACCAGCGCCCGGTGCGGCCGAAACCCGCCATCACCTCATCGAAGATCAGCAGAATGCCGTAGTGATCGGCCAGCCGGCGCACGCCCTCGAGATAGCCCTTGGGTGGGATCAGCACGCCGGCGGTACCGGGCACGGACTCGAGCAGAATGGCGGCGATCGCCCCCGGCCCCTCGCACTCGATCACCCGCTGCAGATGCTGCAGGGCGCGTTCGCACTCCTGCTGCTCGTCGCCGGCCCAGAAGTCGCTGCGGTAGAGGTAGGGGTTGAAGAAGTGGGCATGCCCACGGGCGAACTCGTTGGGGATGCGCCGCGGGTCGCCGGTCGCGGCAATGGCCGCGCCGGTATTGCCGTGGTAGGAGCGGTAGGCGGAAAGGATCTTGTCGCGGCCGGTGTAGGCCCGCGCCATGCGGATGGCGTTCTCGTTGGCATCGGCGCCGGCGTTGGTGAAGAAGACCTTCTCGAAGCCCTGGGGCGCCCGCGCCAGGATGCGCTTGGCCGCTTCGCCGCGGGCCAGGTTGGCATGCGCCGGCGCCACAGTGGCGAGCGCGCCGGCCTGGGCCTGGATGGCGGCGATCACCTTGGGATGCTGGTGGCCGATGTTGGTGTTGACCAGCTGGCTACTGAAATCGAGATACTCCTTGCCCGCATAGTCCCACACCCGGCAGCCGCTGCCGCCGGCGATCACCAGTGGGTCGAGGGTGGCCTGGGCGGACCAGGAGTGGAACACGTGCCGACGGTCGAGCTGGCGCACATAGTCATTGTTGATCGCGTCGTGGTTGATCGAGTCGCTGCTGATGGCGTCGTTGCCGAGGGTGGCGGTCGAGGCTTGGGTCATGGTCTGCATCCTGTGTCGCCCGGCGCCATCGGCACCAGGGGGAAAGGCGGATTGCGCCTCGGGCGCTGTGCTCGCGCCCAGACGCGTCTGGCTCAGGTTCAGACTAAGCGGCGCCGCGGGATCGTCTTAGAGCCAGAACCTCGTCGCGCTCGTGACAGCCGGCACCATGTCCCGAGGAGTCGTCGCAACTGGCTCTACAGCCCCTGGGGCCGCGGCGCTTAAGGTGCTCGCCTATGACAGCCCGGTTTTCCCAGCCCGGTTGTCACGATGAGAGGGCGACGATGGTGACGTTGATGCGGACTGGGCCGGGGAGTGTGCGGCAGTGAACGTCGCGGCGATGATGCCGTCGCTGCCGTCGCTGGGTGGAGTGCTGGCACTGGCGTGTCTGGCGGGTGCGGTGCGCGGCTACTGCGGCTTCGGCTTCGCCATGCTGCTGGCGCTCGGGCTGACGCTCGTGCTGCCACCGCTCGAAGCCGTGCCGCTGGCCCTGCTGCTCGATCTGATCACCAGCGCGGGGCTGTGGCGGCGCGCCTGGCGCCTGGCCGACCGCGACCGGCTGCGCCGTCTGATCGGCGGCATGGCGTTGGCGACCCCGCTCGGCGTGTGGCTGATGGCGAGCATTCCGCCCACGCCGCTGCGCGTCATCGTCGCACTACTGGCCCTGGCCGGGGCGCTGGCGCTGCTGCTGGGGCGCGCAGCGGTACCGAACGCGGCGCGCGAGCTGCGCGCTGGCACTGCCTGGTTGGCCGGGGCGGCCTCGGGGCTGTGCCAGACGCTCGCCTCGTCGGGCGGCCCGCCGCTGATGCTCTATCTGCTGCAGCAGCGGCTGCCGCCGGCGGTGCTGCGCGCCACCGCGATCCTGTTCTTCGCCATCAGCAGCAGTGCGGCCCTGAGTGGCCTGTGGCTGGCCGGTGCGCTGCACGCCCAGACGCTGACGCGCGGCGCCTGGCTGCTGCTGCCGGCACTGCTCGGCAACGCGCTGGGGCAGTGGGCCTTCGAGCGCTCGCCGCCGCGCTCGATGCGCTGGAGCGTGGCGCCGCTGCTGATCGCGCTCTCGCTGTGGGTGCTGGCGCGGGAGACCCTGTTGCGCTGAGCGCACCGCGACACGGACGCAACGATCGACAATCAAGCCGAGGAGACAAGCATGCAAGACGTCGTTTTCATTACCGGTGCCACCTCCGGGTTCGGCCGCGCCGCCGCCCGCCGCTTTGCCGAGGCCGGCTGGGCGCTGGTTCTCGCCGGGCGCCGCCAGGAGCGGCTCGAGGCGCTGGCCCAGGCGCTGTCGAGCCAGGTCGAGGTGCACACGCTGGCGCTCGACGTGCGCGATGACCAGGCCGTGAGTCAGGCGATCGAGGCGCTGCCCGAGCCGTTCAAACGGGTGCGCGCGCTGATCAACAACGCCGGCCTGGCGCTGGCGCCGGAGCCGGCCCAGCAGGTCAAGCTCGCGGACTGGCACACCATGATCGACACCAATATCACCGGTCTGGTCAACGTGACCCATGCGCTGCTGCCGACCCTGATTGCGACCGGCGAAGGGGCGAGTATCGTCAATGTCGGCTCCATCGCCGGTCAGTGGCCCTACCCGGGGAGCCACGTCTACGGGGCGTCGAAAGCCTTCGTGCAGCAGTTCAGCTACAACCTGCGCTGCGATCTGCAGGGGAGTGGCGTGCGCGTCACCGATCTGGCCCCGGGCCTGGCCGAGACCGAATTCACTCTGGTGCGCACCGGCGGCGATCAAGCGGCATCGGATGCGCTCTACCGCGGCACCACCGCGCTCAGCGCGGAGGATATCGCCGAGCAGATGTTCTATCTGGCCACACTGCCGGCGCATATCAACATCAACCGGCTGGAGGTGATGCCGACCCGTCAGGCGTGGTCGGCGTTCGCGGTCGATCGCGATTGAAAAGGTAAGGCGCCCTGGCGTCTGGCTGAAACGCATCGCCCCGGCCAGTTGGCCGGGGCGATGCGGTCTTGCGGTGAGCGTAAAGCGTCGCTCAGCTATCGCTCTGCTTGGGCAGGGCGTAGGCGATCACGTAGTCGCCGGTGGGGGTCTGCATGAAGTGGTGGCCGGTGGCGACGATCACCAGATACTGGCGGCCGTCGGCTTCGTAGACCATCGGGTTGGCCTGGCCGCCGGCGGGCAGGGCGGCCTGCCACACGGTCTCGCCGCTCTCGATGTCGATCGCGCGGATCAGATCGTCGGTCGCCGCGGCGATGAAGATCAGGCCACCGGCGGTGACCACCGAGCCGCCGTTGTTGGGCGTGCCGATGTCGATCGGCAGGCCCGAGCGGATGCCCCAGGGGCCGTTGGCGCGGGCGGTGCCCAGCGGGCGGTCCCACAGCGTCTTGCCGCTGGAGAGCGCGATGGCGCGGATATGGCCATAGGGCGGCTGCTTGCACAGCAGGCCGGTATAGGGCACCCGCCAGCCGGCGTTGACGTTGATCGCGTAGGGGGTGTTGGCCTGCGGATCCCCCGCGCCTTCGGCACCGCCGCGGTCGGATTTCAGCTCCTCACGCGGGACCCAGCCCAGCTTGTTGGCGACGTCGCGCGGCACCAGCTCGTTGTAGTTGGGCATGTCATTGTAGTTGGCGATGATCACCCCGCGCTGCGGGTCGACCGCCACGCTGCCCCAGTCGGAGCCGCCGTTGTAGCCGGTGTACTCGACCCACGGCTGCTCGGCGGTGGGCGGCGTATACATGCCCTTCCAGCTGGCCTGGTGGTACTGGATTCGACAGAAGAGCTGGTCGAACGGTGACATGCCCCACATGTCCTTCTCGGTGATATCGGGCTGGCGCAGGGTGGCATAGCGCGAGAAGGGTTGGGTCTTGCTGCGCTGCTCCGGCTCGGCGCCGCCCTGGGGGACCGGACGCTCCTCGGCGCCGCCGCCGAGCAGTTCGCCGGTCTCGCGGTTGAACACGTAGATCTCGCCCTGCTTGGTGGGCATGATCAGCGCCGGCACTTCGCCGTTGTCGGTGGGGAAGTCGATCAGCGTCGGCTGCGAGCCGGGGTCGTAGTCCCAGACGTCCTTGTGCGCGGTCTGGAAGTGCCACTTGGGCAGGCCGGTCTCGACGTCGAGTGCGACCATCGAGCTGGCCCACGCGTTCTCTTCCGGGGTGCGCGAGCTGCTCCAGTAGTCGGCGGCGCTGTTGGCCATGGGCAGGTAGACCAGCCCCAGCTTGCTGTCGCCGGCGGCGGTGGTCCACATGTTGGGCGAGCCGCGCACGTAGGTCTCGTCGCCGGTCAGCGGTTCACTGCGGTCGGGGCGGGCGGCATCCCAGGCCCACTGCAGCTCGCCGGTCATGACGTCGAAACCCTTGATCACGCCGGAGGGCGGATAGCGGCGCTGGCCGTCGAGCACCTGGTGGCCGGTGACGATGACATCGCGCACCACCACCGGGGCGGAGTTGATCGAGACGTAGCCCGGCGGGGTCTCGCCCATGTTGCGCTTGATATCGACCTGGCCGTTGTCGCCGAAGTCGGTGCACGGCTTGCCGGTGGCGGCGTCGACTTCGATGATGCGCCCGTCGAGGGTGCCGGAGATGATCCGGGTGCGGCAGGCGATGGCGTCGTTGGCGGCCATCGCGGCGTCACTGTTCGGATCGCCGCCGTTCTGAGCGTCACTGCCCTGGGCGTCGTCTGCCTGGTTGCCGCTGGCCGCCGCCTGTTGGGGGTCATCGGCGCTGTCCGCGGTGGGCAGGCGATCCGCAGGCACCTCGTAGTAGGTCACGCCGCGGCAGGCGGCGGTATAGGGAATGGCGTCCTTGGAGACCACAGGGTCATAGCGCCAGTTCTCCTCGCCGGTGGCGGCATCGAGGGAGATCAGGATATTGCGCGAGGTGCACAGGAAGACGTCATCGCCCACCTTGAGCGGGGTGGTCTCGGCGCCCCAGCGATGATCCAGCAGGTCGCCGGTGCGGTACTGCCAGGCGACCTGGAGCTGGTCGACGTTGTCCGGGGTGATCTGCTCCAGCGGCGAGTAGCGGGTCGCCGCCGAGTCGCGGCCGTAGGCGGTCCAGTCGCCCGGGGCGGGGACGTCCGCCGGTTGGGCATTGCCGACGTCGGTGGCCAGCGAGCCATCGGCGACCGCCGGTACCGGCGCCAGGTTCTGGTAGCCGCGCCCGGGCAGGAAGGCCAGCGCACCGGCGACGATCAGCCCCACACAGAGCACGCCGGCCAGGGCGAAGCCGACCCGCGGACGTGGCCCGCCACGCAGGGCGGGTGAGACCAGGGCGACCAGGATCGCCAGGATCAGGACCAGGTCGAAGCGCGGAATCCAGCGCCAGTAGTTGAGCCCCGACTCCCAGGCAGCCCACAGGAAGGAGCCGACGAAGACCAGGGCGTAGAGCCAGGCCCCCGAGATCCGGCCGCGCCACAGCTGGATGCCGGCGAGCAGCATCACGATACCCGCCAACAGGTAGTACCAGGACCCTCCGAGTAGTGCCAGATAGAGCCCGCCGCCGCCCAGAGCGAGGCCGGCGAGCGCGACGATGAGACCCACGATGCAGGAGAACAACCTGCTCGCACCGCGAGACGAGGTGGATTTGGCCACTGTTCTCTCCCTTGAATGTCCGTATTCTTTTAACCGCCCGCGTGCTGTGGCGCGTGGCTGGTTTGTTGGTCTTGGTGGCATGCCGTCCGTGTCACGTCGGGCCGCCTGCTTTCAGCGTAGTCAGCCTACGCCGAGCTGACGAATCCCGCGCCCCGCGGGCCTTTCGCCAGATGTCAGACGCGTAACGGATTCGTTACGGAAAATCCGAGAAATTGCCTATCCTTCCTGGGACGCGTCTTGTTGCGTGAGCGCGGCGCGATCTCTCGACGGCCCGACAGAGGCTGTATCAACAACGACAAGGGAATAACAACGTGACTCTCAAGACCTACTCAACCCTCGGCCTGGCCGTGGGCCTGATGGCCTGCGCCCCTGCTGTCTTTGCCCAGACCCACCAGGATAGCGAAGCGATCCAGCGCCGGCTCGATGCGCTCCAGCAGCAGGTGCAGGAGCTACAGCGCGAACTCGCCGCCCAGAAGGCGAGCCAGCAGCGCGAGAACACGCAGACACGCCAGCTGGCGGAGAAGAACAGCTCGCTGCTGGATAACGTCGGCAAGCCGCAGTTCAGCGGGGCGATCGAGCTCGGGTACACCTTCAACGACTGGAGCGAGTCGAGCAAGGACACCGTCGGCGACATGGACTTCGGCAAGTTCATCCTCGGCATGGAAGGCGGTGAGGGGCCGCTCTCCTACTCCTTCCAGTACCGTTTCTACGACGGCTATCGCTTTCTGCAGCACGCCTGGGCGGGCTACGCCTTCAGTGACGCCGACACGGTCAAGCTCGGCCTGGTGCAGACCCCGTTCGGCAACATGGATTACGGCTATCTCGGCTGGTACGGCAACCTGCCGTATCTGGCGGGCTTCAACGACAATCAGAACGCCGGCATCAAGTGGGATCACTCTCAGGGCGCCTGGGACACCACGCTTGCATTCTTCAAGAGCGACCAGCTCGGCGACGGCAACGAGCACTACGGCGCCAACGCGATCGGCGACAGCCCCCAGGGCAACAGCGAAGAGAATCAGCTGGCCGCACGCGCCGCCTATACCTTCGGCAAGGGCTCGGACTACACCACCGAGCTCAACCTCTCGGCCAAGGGGGGGCAGCTCTACAACCACAATACCCAGAAGAGTGGTGACAACTGGGCCGTGGCGCTGGGCATGAACGGCAACTACGGCAACTGGACCACGCTGTTGCAGGCGACCAGCTACCAGTACAACGCCAAGAACCCCGACGAAGCGGTATCGGGTGTCTCGGACAATGCGTTGCAGGTCGGTGCCTTCGGCTTCAACTATCTGATTCCGGCAGAAGGGCAGATGTACTCGGCGAGCCTCGCCTACAGCATGGATGTCGACTGGGGCGTGGTGGAGAACCTCTACTTCTACAACGACTTCAGCTATATCGCGGCGTCGGGTGACTACTCACCGGTCAACGGCGGCTTCGGCGACATGGACGACCCCATGCTCAACGACCTGGGGGTGAAGGTCACTGCCGGACGCTACTACGCCTGGTTCGATATCGTCACCAACAAGAACGGGCTGAACTACTTCGGCTCGCCGGTGGACGATGGCTGGCACACCAGCGTGCAGAGCCATTTCGGCCTGACCTACTGAATCAGCCAAGGCGTCGCCGGGCTACCGATGCCCCGTCGAGTTCGCTCGGCGGGGCATTCGCGTCTCTGGCGCCGGGGATTGTCGAGGCCAGGGAAGAGCGGGCAGCGCGCGGCGGATGATCTTCGGTTCTTTTTCTGCGGTGCTGGCCGGGTATTCGAGGATTTCCCTGCCGTCATGGCAAAGAATGAACTCTTTCTCCTGCTTCACTGGCAGCGATTTTTCTATTTCTCTATGTAAGCCCTGGTGCATATTGAGCGTATATTTTATACAAAAGGTGTGCTATCAGTGCCTCATGCGCCGTGTCAGGGTGGATCGGTGGATGGCCGGATCGCTCTGGCCGCGCGGGTGCCCACCGTCATGCACGAGTGGCCTCCTGATCAGCGTCGTACCAACAACCATAAAGCGCAAAGCGTCGAAGGGAGTAGTGGCAATCATGACCATGAGAACAATCCTCAAGCTCATCGCCTCCACGGCGGCCCTCCATCTGGCCGCGAGCGGCCCGGTACTGGCCCAGGACGAACCGATCACCATCGGTGTCCAGGCGCCCACCACCGGCTCCGAAGCGACCTACGGCAAGGACATGCTCAACGCCATCGGCCTGGCCGCCGACGAGATCAACGCCAAGGGCGGCCTGCTCGGCGGACGTCAGATCACCCTGGTCAGCGGCGATACCGCCTGTGACCCGCAGCAGTCGGTCAACGCGGCCAGCCGGCTGGCCTCGCAGGAGGTGGTCGGCGTGGTCGGCGGTTATTGCTCCGGCGCCACCCAACCGACGCTGAAGATCTATGGTGACGCCAATATTCCGTTCGTGATCGTCGCCGCCAACTCCACCCAGCTGATCCCGGCCAACCCCGGCAACGCCTTCATGATCAATTCGACCGGGGCCGACCAGGCCAAGACCGCGGTCGACTTCTTCGCGGGCAAGGGCATCGACAAGCTGGCGATCGTCAACCAGGGCGATGCCTACTCCCAGGATCTGGCCAACCTGACCCGCGACGCCTGGAAGGCGGCCGGCCACGAGGTGTCGGCCTTCGAGTACGTCAACAAGGGTGAGCAGGACTTCTCGGCGTTGGTCAACAAGATCCGCGGCTCCGGCGCCCAGGCGGTGTTCTGGACCGCCTACTACGCCGATGGCGGCCTGCTGATCCGGCAGCTGCGTCAGCGCGGCTTCCAGGGCACCATCGCGGTGGGCGACGGCTCCAACTCGCCCAAGCTGTTCGATATCGCCGGACGGGCCGCGGAGGGCGTCTACGCCTTCTCCAACCCCACCGCCGACTTCCTGCCGGCGGCCAAGCAGTTCATCAGCGACTATCAGGCCAAGTTCGACACCGCGCCCGGCCCCTACGCACCGCTGGCCTATGACGGCATGCAGCTGATGGCCTGGGCCATCGACAAGGCGGGTTCGACCGACGCCGACGCCATCATCAAGGCGCTGGGCAGCGCCGACGGCAAGGAGTGGCTGGCCGGTCCGATCAGCTTCACCCCGCAGCACACCCTGGCACGCAGCAACTTCGTGGTGCTCGAGGGGCAGGACGGCAAGTGGACCCGCTACCAGCCCTGATCCACGGCCGACCGTGGTGACCCGCCCGCCGCGCGCGTAAAGCGCTGCGGGCGGCGCTGCCACGGTTGCCTCCTCCTTCGCTGCCCAGGGACGCATGCCCATGACCTGGTACGACTCTCTGCTCCAGCAGCTCGCCGACGGGCTGGTGCTGGGCTCTTTCTATGCGCTGGTGGCACTCGGTTACACCATGGTGTTCGGGGTCATCAAGCTGCTCAACTTCGCCCATGGCGATCTCTACATGACCGGTGCCTTCGCCGGCTTCGGCGGTCTGTCACTGGTCTCCGGGGTGCTCGGCGCCGGCTGGCTGGGCATCTTCGTGGCCATGCTGCTGGCGATGCTGGCGGTGGGCTGCCTGGGGGTGGTGATCGAGCGTATCGCCTACCACCCGATGCTCGCGGCGCCGCGGCTGTCGATCCTGATCACCGCGCTGGCGGTGTCGCTGGTGCTGCAGAACGCGGCGCTGTCGCTGACCGGCGGCCAGTACACCGCCTTTCGCACCGACCTCGGCTTCGGCGGGCTCAGCCTCGGCAATCTGTTCATCTCCTATAACCAGATCGTGCTGGTGGCCACGGCGGCGGTATTGATGATCGCGCTGGAGCTGTTCGTGTCGAAGACGCTCTACGGCCGCGCCATGCGTGCGGTGGCGATCGACAAGGACATGTGCCGCATGCTCGGCATCAACGTCTCGGCGGTGATCGCGATCACTTTCTTCATCGGCTCGGGGCTGGCCGCCGCCGCCGGCACCATGGCCGGCGCCTACTACGGCAGCATCTGGTACTTCATGGGCTTCCTGATCGGGCTGAAGGCGTTCACCGCGGCGGTGATCGGCGGCATCGGGAGTATCACCGGGGCCATGCTCGGCGGCCTGATCCTGGGGCTGCTGGAGTCGTTCGGCACCCATATCCCGTTCATCGGCAGCGAATGGAAGGATGTCTTCACCTTCGCGATCCTGATCCTGGTGCTGGTGTTCAAGCCCACGGGGCTGCTCGGCAAATCCGAAGTGGAGAGGATGTGACATGGCCAATCCGACCCCCGTGGCGCCGGAAGGGCGCCCCCGTGGCAACCTGGCCCAGCGCCTGTATGCCGCCTTCGACTCCCCCGGCCGGCGGCGCGCGCTGCACCTGGTGCTGCTCGCCATCCTGATCGTCACGCCGTGGCTATCGAGTCAGTACGTCACCGTGATCCTGACCAACGCACTGCTCTACGTGGTGCTGTGTCTGGGGCTCAACGTGGTGGTGGGCTATGCCGGGCTGCTCGATCTCGGCTATGCCGCCTTCTTTGCCGTGGGCGCCTATACCATCGGCATCCTGACCCAGCAGTTCGGCTTCAACTTCTGGGCCGCGATCCCGTTCGCGCTGCTGGCGGCGGCGCTGGCCGGGGTGATCATCGGCGGGCCGACGCTGCGCCTGCGCAGCGACTACCTGGCCATCGTCACCCTGGGCTTCGGCGAGATCGTGCGCTTCACCGCGCGCAATCTGGAGATCACCGGTGGCGCCAGCGGGCTGTCGCACATCCCCGAGCCGTCGCTGTTCGGCTGGTACATCGATAGCTCGATCGACTTCTACTACGTCTTCGCGGCGCTGGCGGTGCTCGCCTACATCGCCAGCCAGCGGCTGTTCGACTCGCGCCTGGGGCGCGCCTGGCTCTACGTGCGCCACGACGAGGATGCCGCCGAGGCGATGGGCATCAACCGTGTCGCGGTCAAGCTGGCGGCCTATGTGATCGGCGCGATCTTCGGCGCCGTCGGCGGCATCTTCTTCTCGGTCAATCTGGGCGCGATCTCGCCGGAGAGCTTCAGTTTCCAGCAGTCGGTGCTGATCCTGATGGCGGTGGTGCTGGGCGGCATGGGCAAGATCCCCGGGGTGATCCTGGGCGCCTTCATCGTGGTGCTGGGGCCGGAGCTGCTGCGCGAGTTCGACACCCTGCGGCTGCTGATCTTCGCCGTGCTGCTGCTGCTGATCATGCTGTTCCGGCCCAGTGGTATCTGGCCCGAGAAACGCTCCTGAGGAGGTGCCGATGCTACTGCAACTCAACCAGGTCTCGCTGAGCTTCGCCGGCAACAGCGTGCTCGACGAGGTCGCCTTCGGGGTCGCCGCGGGGCGCATCCAGAGCCTGATCGGCCCCAACGGCGCCGGCAAGACCTCCCTGTTCAATGTCATCACCGGCTTCTATCGGCCCCAGCGTGGCGAGATCACCTTCGACGGCGAGCGCCTGGTCAAGCGCAAGCCGCACAGCGTGACCCGCCTGGGCATCGCGCGCACCTTCCAGAACGTGCGTCTGTTTCGCGAGATGTCGGTGCTCGAGAACGTGATGGCCGGCCAGCACTGCCGCTCCCGCGCCGGGGCGCTGGCGGCGGTGCTCCGGCTGCCCAGCCAGCGCGCCGAGGAGCGGCGGATTCGCGAGACCAGCCTCGAGTGTCTCGACTTCGTCGGCCTCGCCGACAGTCAGGAGCGGCTGGCGACCAACCTCGCCTATGGCCACCAGCGCCGGGTGGAGATCGCCCGTGCGCTGGCCACCGAGCCCAAGCTGTTGCTGCTCGACGAGCCGGCGGCGGGACTCAACGGCAGCGAGAAGGAGGCGCTGGTCGAGCTGATCCGGCGCATTCGCGACGAGCGTGGCATCGCGGTACTGCTGATCGAGCATGACATGAGCCTGGTGATGAGCGTCTCCGAACACATCAGTGTGCTCGACCACGGCAGCCTGATCACCGAAGGCACGCCCCAGGCGGTGGCCAACGACCCTAGAGTGATCGAGGCCTACCTGGGTCAGGACGACGAGGAGTTGGCGCTATGACACAGACGGCGACGAGAGACGACGACGTGGCGGCGGGCCCGCGGGCGTCCGCGGAACGCCAGGGCGACGTGCGTCTGAGTCTACAGGGGGTGGATGCGTTCTATGGTCAGATCCAGGCGCTGCGCGGCGTCTCGCTGGAGGTTCGCCAGGGCGAGATCGTGACCCTGCTGGGCAGTAACGGCGCGGGCAAGTCGACCACGCTGAAGACCATCTCCGGGCTGGTGCGGGCGCGCCAGGGCGATGTCTGCCTCGAGGGCGAGTCGATCGCCAGGCTGCCGGCGCATCAGATCGCCCGACGCGGGGTGGTGCATGTGCCCGAAGGCCGGCGCGTGCTGCGCGGGCTGACGGTGAAGGAGAATCTCGAGCTGGGCGCCTTCACCCTCAAGGACAATGCGCTACGCCGGCAGCGGCTGGAGGAGGTGTATGCGCTCTTCCCGATCCTCCACGAGCGGCGGCATCAGGATGGCTCGCTGCTCTCGGGGGGACAGCAGCAGATGCTGGCGATGGGGCGGGCGCTGATGCACGGCCCCAATGTGATGCTGCTCGACGAGCCGTCGATGGGGCTGGCGCCCAAACTGGTGACCGAGATCATGCGCATCATCAAACGCCTCAACGAGGCCGGTACCACCATCCTGCTGGTCGAGCAGAACGCGCGTCTGGCGCTGCGCCTGGCGCACTACGCCTATGTGATCGAGAACGGCGAGATCCGCATGCAGGGCGATGCCGCGGCGATGCGCGAGGACGCCTCGGTGGTCAAGGCTTACCTCGGCCTGGGCGACTGATCCCGTGGCGCAGAGGGACCTGACGGAGTGACACGATGCAGAGCAGACGTGTGATCCACAGCGTCAGCTGCCACGCCGAGGGCGAGGTGGGTGACGTCATCGTCGGCGGCGTGGCGCCGCCCCCGGGGGAGACCCTATGGGCGCAGTCGCGCTGGATCGCTGCCGACGCCACGCTGCGCGACTTCATGCTCAACGAACCCCGCGGCGGGGTGTTTCGCCACGTCAATCTGCTGGTGCCGGCCAAGGACCCGCGCGCGCAGATGGGCTTCATCATCATGGAGCCGGAGGATACGCCGCCGATGTCCGGCTCCAACAGCCTGTGCGTCGCCACGGTGGTGCTGGAGACCGGCATCCTGCCGATGCAGGAGCCCTACACCCACCTGGTGCTCGAGGCGCCGGGCGGGCTGATCGAGATCACGGCGCGCTGTGCCCAGGGGCAGGTGGAGGAGGTCAAGGTGCGCAATCTGCCGGCCTTCGTCGCCCGCCGCGACCTCGCTCTGGAGGTCGCCGGGCTGGGCACCCTGCGGGTGGATACCGCCTTCGGTGGTGACAGCTTCGTGATCGTCGACGCCGAGGATCTGGGCTTCCAGGTGACCCCGGACGAAGCCCCCGAGCTGGTCGATGTCGGCATGCGCATCACCCGGGCGGTGAACGAGCAGGTCGGTTTCTTCCATCCCCTCAATCCGGAGTGGCGCCACGTCTCGTTCTGCCAGATCGCGGCGCCGCTGGTGCGCGAGCAGGGTGCCTGGGTGGGACGCAACACGGTGGCGATCCAGCCGGGCAAGCTCGACCGTTCGCCCACCGGTACCGGCTGTTCGGCGCGCATGGCGCTGCTCCACGCCCAAGGCCGGCTGGCGCCCGGGGAGCGTTTCATCGGCGAGTCGATTCTGGGCTCGCGCTTCCACTGCCGTATCGAGGCGACCACCGATATGGGTGGGCAGCCGGCGATCGTGCCCTCGATCAGCGGCCGCGCCTTCATCACCGGCACCCATCAGCACACCCTCGATCCCCGCGACCCGTGGCCGGCCGGCTATCGGATCGCCGATACCTGGCCGCGGCGCCTCTCCTGAGCTTGCGCCAGTGCGCGGTTCAGCGCCCGGGGCGTCGTCTGAAGACTCGACGCGCGCACTCCTTTTTCAGGCACTGCCCGGCTGACGGCGATCGGCGTCGGCGGCCTTGATATGCGGGCGCTCGACCATGATCCTGGCCAGGCGCTCCAGCGCCAGTTCGAGGCGTTCGATCAGCCCCTCCAGCAGCACGCGTCGATCCGCGGGGACGTCGCCGTGCTCGGCGATCATCGCATCCAGGCGCTGGCCGGCCTCATGCACGCCCTGCGGCGGGCGGCCGTTGGCGGCCTCCTCGAAGCCGCTCGCCAGGGCCCTCAGCAGCTGCTGGTGAGCGCGCCGAATCAGCGGATGCGGCGCCTCATCGAGGCGGTCGCGCAGGCGCAGGGTGGCGCTGCCGATATCCAGGCCGGTGAGGCCGAGGATGAACAGGTGGCGCTGGTCCTCCGGCAGCATGTCGTCGTGCTGCGCCAGCTGCAGCATGCGATCCGCCATGTGGCCGCTGAAGCGGGTCTCGGCATCGCGGATCGAGCGTCGCCGCAGCTGGTGGATATCCTGGGAGATGGCCTTGATCAGGCGGCGGCGGCGCAGCCGCGTGCCCAGACCCGGCAGCAGACGGAATCCCATCACCACGCAGCTCAGACCGAGGATCACCGCCAGCGCGCGGTTGGCGAAGCTGTCGAAGGAGAAGTTCATGTTGTTGCCGGGCATGGTCAACAGGATGTTGAAGATGGTGAAGGCGAGGCAGTAACCCATGATCTTGGGGTTGGTTGCGCCCATCAGCCCGAGGAACAGCGGCGTACCAAAGAGCATCGCCAGCATCGGGAAGCCGTGAGCCTGCGACAGCAGCACATGGCCGAACAGGAAGGCGCTGGGGATCGCCGCGAGCATGCCCTTGTAGAACATCAGGGTGATCGTCACCGGATTGTCGCGGCTGGCGAAGAACGCCGAGAACAGCGTGCCCAGCAGCATCGCCACCAGGGCACTGTTCCAGGCGGTGAGGATCCAGAATGCGGCCAGGATGGTGAACACCAGCCCGGCACGCACGGCGTTGATGCCGGCCGCCAGATGGTCGCGGTGCCACGCCAGCGGCGCCGAGCGCAAACGGTGGCGGCCCGGGTCGGCGATCGCCTCGCGCGCGTCCAGCATCACCATGGCGTGGCCGATCGCTTCGCGGATGCCCAGGCGCACGCGGCGGTCGAGCGGCGCCAGGCCGGACTCGTTGCTCTCGTGGACCAGCCGGCGCAGCGCGCGCAGCTCTTGCCGCGCCTGGGGCACACCCTTGCCGTGCTCCGCCTCGCGGAAACCGTCGGAGACCTGGCGCGCGATATCGACGCTGCCCGGGTCGAGCTTGTCGGCGTGGTCGTGCAGCAGCTGGTGCAGTGCGTGCAGCGTGGCCATGAAGCGCAGCGTGCGGCGTGTCAGCACATGGGTGGCGCGCATGCGCCCGGGGCCTTCGGGGCCTTCGAAGCGGGCCGCCTGGCTGTCGGTCTCGAGCATGATGAGCGGCCCCAGGCTGCCGCGCAGGGCCTGCTGCATGGCGGGGATGTCGTCACTCGCTGCCAGGCGTAGGGCGGCGTGTTCGAAGGCCTGGTTGATGACGCTGTCGGCCTGGGTGGCGAGGTGCTCGCCGACCCTCGAGGGCCACAGCAGCGAGCTCACCAGAGTGGCGCATACCGCGCCCAGGCCCAGCTCCGAAAGCCGCGCCACGGCGATGTCGAAAATCCCGCCGGGGGAGCTGCCGTTGGAGATCACCACGATCAGCATCGCGGTGACCGCGCCCATGATGCAGCCATAGGTGTAGTTGTTGCGCCATAGCGAGCCGACATAGGTGCACAGCATGATCCACAGCGTCAGCGCGGTCAGCGCCGGTATCCGCGCCTGGGCGAACAGCGCCATGATCCCGATCCCGACCAGGGCGCCGATCAGGGTACCGCCGATCTGGCAGATCCCCTTTTCGATCACCATGCCGCTCATCGGCCGGATCTGCAGAAACGCCGCCGAGATCAGCGCCCAGTAGGGGCGATCGAGGTTGAACCAGAGCGCCAGATAGAGCGCGATCATCATCGCCAGGGTGGTCTTGATCGCGAACTTGACCGCCGTGGCATCCGGCATCAGGTAGTGCTTGAGCAGCGTCGGCATGGGGTCAGTGCACGTCGTCGGTGGCGCGCTCGGTGGGGATCGCGTCGGGTAGCTGCGACTGCGACTGCGACTGCGACTGCGGCGTGGGGCGGCGATCCACGCCGCTGCCGGCCGGGGTTGCGGTACTGGCGGGCTTGGCCGGTGCCTGCCCGGCGTCGTTGCGCTCGGCATCGGCATCATGCTGGATGCGGATCGTCGCGGTCATGCCGGCGCTCAGCAGGGTCTGGTCGGGCATCTTGTCGAAGGTCACCAGTACCGGGATCCGCTGGGCCAGACGCACCCAGTTGAAGGTGGGCTGGACCTGCGGCAGCAGTTGACTATTGAGATTGGTGTTGCTGTCGGCGATGCCGCGCCCGATGCCGGCGACATGGCCGTGCAGATGGGTGTCCCCGTTCATCAGGATGATGTCCGCCGGATCGCCGATGGCGATCGATGACAGCTTGGTCTCCTCGAAGTACCCCATCACGTAGTAGGAGCGCGCCTGCACCAGCGCCATCACCGGGGTGCCGCGGGTGACGTAGTTGCCCGCCGCCAGCTGCAGGTTGAGCACGTGGCCGCTCACCGGCGCCACCACCTGGGTGCGCTGAAGATCGAGCTTGGCGCTGTCGAGGGTGGCCTGGGCCTGTGCCAGATTGGCCTGGGCGATGCGCGTGTTGATCTGCGCGATCTGGCGATCCTCGGCGCTGATCGAACGATTGCTGAGCTGGTTGCGGCGACGCTCCTCGGCGCGCTTCAGGTCGAGCGTGGCCTGATTGTTGGCGACGCTGGCCTCGGCCTTGTCGAGGGCGGCCTGATAGCGTGAGGGGTCGATCTCGAACAGGGTATCGCCCTGGGAGACGTAGCCGGTGTCGCTGACATTGAGCGAGCGCACCCAGCCGGAGACGTCCGGGGCGATGGTGATCACTTCGGCGCGCACGCGGGCATCCCGGGTCCAGGGCGTGAACAGATAGTAGTTCCACAACCAGACACCGGCAGCGATGGCGATGGCGACGATGATCAGGGTCAAGAGGATACGTAGCGAGTTGCGCATCAAGAGCTCTCGAGCAGGACGGTAAACAGAAAGGTGATCGCGGCGGTGAAGATCACGAACAGCGAGACGTCGAACCAGGCTTCGTACCACAGCGCGCGGTGTCCCACGAGCCAGTGCAGCAGGGTGCGCGTGACCAGGGTCGCGATGAGACCCAGCACGGCATAGATCAGTAGGGGGCTGAGATAGATGCCACCTAGCGCAATTTCCTGAAGACCCATGGCACTCCTTAGCCCGTCCGTCGAAGCGGCGATAATGTTAGCATGCTTAATAAATCGCCGACAGGCGCCATGACAGGCCGCGCGTGGCGCCTCTCTGCGCTGGCGTCTCTTCGAAGGTGTCGCTGTGGTAGCGTCACTGCGCGTGTCGATCCCCGGCGAGAAGAGAGAGTTTAGACCGAAATCGGCGCGTCCGTCTCAGCCCTCGCTCTGGACCACGCGATCGCGGCCGCTGTGCTTGGCCTGATACAGATGACGATCGGCACGGCGCATCATCTGCTTGAGCGACTCCCGCGGGCGACGCTCGGCCGCACCGATGCTGAGGGTGAGCGCCAGGACCGGCCCCGACGCCAGCGCCAGCGGGGTCGTGGCCACCAACCGGCACAGGCGTTCGGCGACCGTCACCGCCTCGGCCAGCGGGGTCTCCGGCAGCACCACCGCGAACTCCTCGCCACCCACGCGTCCGACCAGAAGGGGATCGCGCACCGCGCTGCGCAGCTGGTTGGCGACGACGCGCAGCGCCTCATCGCCGACATCGTGGCCATGGGCGTCGTTGACCCGCTTGAAGTGGTCGATATCGATCAGCAGCACGCTCAGCGCCATGTCGCGGCGCCGGCGCAGGTGTTTCACGGTCGCCTTCAGCAGCGCACGGCGGTTGCTCAATCCGGTCAGGTCATCGGTATCGGCGCGCCGGGTCAGGCGCTCCTGCTGGCGCCGGCGCTGGGTGATGTCGAAACACCACACCAGCCAGGCTGGCTGTTCGCCCACCTGCAGCTGGCGCGCGTTGAGCAGCGCCCAGTAGGGCGCCTTGGGGCACAGCCTGGCCTCCATCTGATAGATCAGCTCGCCGCGTTCCAGCCGTGCGACGAAGCGCGCGTGCTCGGCGGGGTCCACGAACAGCGCCGCCAGGCTGAAGCGACTGGCGTGTTCGGCGCCGCTCTGGATGAGCAGGCTATCGCTGACATAGAACACCTGCTGCTGATCGGCGCCGATCAGAGTGACATCGCTGGGCGAGGAGTCGAGGATGGTCTGCAGCAGCGCCTCGCGGTCGCGCAGGGCCTGGGTCCGCTCCTGAATGCGGCGTTCCAGCGAGAGGTTGAGCTGGTGCAGATCGTTGGCCAGGCGGCGCGCACGTCGCTGGTCCAGGATGATCTTCAGCGCCAGCAGCGCACAGCCCGCGGCGAGCAGCAGCAGTGCCAGCGAGAGCCAGTGGAAGGTGCGTTGCAACGCCTGGCGCTGGCGGTCGGAGTGAGTGGCGACGGCGATATTGGCGGCCACGATCAGCGCATGCAGGTCCGGTTCTTCGTCGGAGAGGTCTGCGGCTATCGTGGCGGCCAACCGGCGTGAGGCTGCCACATCCTGCCAGCTCAGCTCACGATCCCAGCGCCGAGTCGTCTGGTCGAGATGGGCTAGAGTGGCCTGGATCTGCGGACGCTGCGCGTTCAGTTCCTCGAAGATTTGCGTCTTCAACAGCGGCAGCAGGGCGGTGCGCATCACCCCCAGGCGCAGCTTGAGCCGTATGGGGGGCTCGACACCGCTGGCCACGGCGTCGGCGGTCGCGGCCAGATTCATCACCTGGCGGCTGAGACTGTAGCTCTGCCACACCTCGTTGTAGCGGCCGGGCGAGGAGAACTCCTGGCCACGGTCGGCCACCGTGCGCAGCCCTGCCAGCGCGACCCCCATCATGATGCCGGCCAGCAGCATCAGCGCCAGCGCGTGCCAGTGGCGGCCGCCGTCCGGTACCGCCGCCTTCAGCGCAGCCGCAGTTCGTCGAGTTGCCATACGGTGCGGTTGTAGTAGGTACGGGTATAGAGCTCGGGATAGCTATCGTAGGGGTACATCACGATCAGCGGGCCGTAGGCGTCCACCGGGAGATAGTGGCCGTCACGCCGGTAGGCGACGATCGGGTCGTAGCGGGTGAGATCGCTCGCGGGAATGATCGCATCGTAGTCGTTGAGGGCGTAGGCGTGCAGGCTCTCCGGCAGGGGCAGATGATACTTGGCCAGCAGCGTGCGCAGGGAGACACCATACCAGTGGGACGAGCCCAGGCCACTGTCCGGAATCGGCCCGACCACCTCGCGGCCGGGCAGCGCTTCGAGATCGCCGAGCGTCAGTGCGGCGAGCGGCTTGCCGGCGGCGTCGGTCAGCCGCAGCAGCTGCATGTCGCGTGGATAGGGTGTGGCGTCGCGCGTAGCATCGGACGCGATATCGGGCGAATCCGCGAACGTCGGCAGGGCCGCGAAAGCCGCCAGCGCCAGCAGCAGCCAGGCGCACGGCAGTCGCCGGCGTGGCGCGCGGTAGGTCGAGCAAGCAGAGAGTATCGACATCTTGGGGTCGGCTCCTGGCTATCGGGTGGGCGCCTTGCTCAGGCGTTGGGATCGTCGACCAGCAGCCGCGAGAACCGGACGATCTCGGCGTTGCGGTTGGACCACCCCAGATGTGTCCAAAAACGGTGGGCATCGGCGTTGTCGGCCAGCGTATCCAGGTGCACCTTTTCTATGCCGGCCGCCAGTAGCGCCTGCAGGCAGCGCTCGGTCAGCCGGCGCCCCAGGCCCAGCCCGCGGCACTCTGGGTCGACCATGACGTGCTGCAGATAGCCGCGGCGGCCGTCGTGCCCTGACATGGCGCAGCCGACGATCCCCGCTCGGCCGGGCCAGCGGGCGACGAAGCTCATGCCCGGGTTGCGCGCCAGATAGCGCGCGGTGGCCTCACGGCCATCGGCCTGGCGCAGCACCACACCCGGGGTGCGCTGCATCATGGCGACGAAATCGGGGTGGTCGTCCAGGCTCATGGTGGCGATCGTCACGCCGGGGTCGACGGCTTGGTGCATGCGGGCTCCTCGATGATGAAAGGGGGCGGGCGGCGACACGCTCCGGGCGCCTGTCCCGCGACGCCGATTCTCGGGGCGTCGATCCCGGAATGGCTGTCGCGGAATCTCAGCGCTGGGCGAGGCTTGCGGTGGTCGGCGTCACGGCGTCACGGCGTCACGGCGTCCGGCGGGCGAGCGTCAGCCGCCGCAGGGGCAGATTGATCACGGCGAGACCCGCGATCACCAGCAGCCCGCCGAACACCTTGTGCACGCCCAGCGGATCGTCCAGCAACCACACCCCCAGCGCTACCGCGAATACCGGCATCAGCAGCGTCAACGGTACCACGCGGTTGACCGGATGCTTCTGCAACAGGTGATACCAGAGTCCGTAGGCGGCGATCGAGGACATCACTGCGGTGTAGACCACTGCGCCCCAGCCGGCCCAGCCGGCATGCTGAATGGCTTGCCACTGATCGGATTCGAACAGGGCGCTGCCGAGTGCCACCAGCGGCGTGGCAAACAGCGCGATCCAGCCGGTCAGGGTCAGTGGCGGAATCGGCGGGGCCAGCTTGATGATCAGTGTCGAGACCGCCCAGGCCAGCGCACTTGCCAGCAGCAGCGCGGTGGAGAGCGGCGGCGGCAGCGAGGGCCCGCCGGCCAGGACCACCACGCCGCCGAACGCCAGCACCAGGCCGGCGAGCCGTCGTGGCCCCAGCTTCTCCTTGAGGAAGAGCGCCGCCAGCAGGGTCGCGAAGGGCGTGCCCATCTGTACCAGCAGCGCCCCGGTGCCCGCCTCGGCGTGCTCGAGACCGACGAACAGCAGCGGGAAGTGGAGCCCGCCGAAGGTGACCGAGAGCAGCAGGACCCAGCGCAGCTGCGCGCGGGTGATACGCGTGAACGGTACCACCAGCGCGGCGACCAGCATGAAGCGTAGCATCATCACCAGCAGCGGCGGCATCTCCGCGACCCCGAGCTTGATCACGATGATGTTGAGTGCCCAGATGGCAATCACGCCCAGACCGATCGACAAATCCTTGAGGGGCACGCGATGAGTTCCTTTGATATGGCTGGGCTAGGCTTTGCAAGAAAACTACCTGCGCTCGGCAATACGGCGTTAAAAATCGGCTAAAAATGCTCATTTACACCCCGTAAACTCCGCGTTTTCGCCGATTTTTGCCTTGTCTTGCCTTCGCTCGCTGACTTTTCGTAAAACCCTAGTGGGCTCGTAGGCCCAGACTTTCAACGCCGCGGGCGTGGCCGTCAAGGGGCGTCCGGCGCACCGGGCCGGGTGAGGGCGGCGGAGGCGATGACGGGGGCTATGGCAAATCCGACCAACACGGTATCTTGAGCCCGGCGCTTGCCGCCGTCGACCATCGAGGATACGAAGATGTGGAAGGGAATCGCGATCTGTCTCTGCTTGCTGGTGGCTCAGCTGACCATGCTCTCCTGGATCGACCACCGCCTGGGCGGCAGTGAGTCTGCCCAGCGCCAGGTCACCAGCGTCCAGGCGCCGCCGCGTGCGCGCGAGGATGACGATGACGATGCCGCGCTCGGTTGAGGCCGCCCGGCGGCGCGCCGCGCCGGCGGGGCGTTGGCGGCCGGTGCAAGCGCTGCAGCTGTGCGCCACGCTGGCGCTGCTGACATGGGCTGGGCTGGCGGGCGCCGCGGAGCGGGGGCATCTGGGCCTGAGTGGGGCGGGCGGTGACTACACGTTGCGAATCGAAGTGGCGGCCACCGCCGATCAGCGGGCGCGGGGGCTGATGGCGCGCGACTCCCTGCCCGAGGATGCCGGCATGCTGTTCCTCTACCGTGCCGAGCAGCCCGGCAGCAGTGCCTACTGGATGTACCGCACGCGGATTCCGCTGGACATCGCCTTTCTCGGCGCGGATGGCACCATCCGCGCGCTGAGAACGATGCCGCCGTGCCGTGCCGAGATGCCCAGCCGCTGCCCGGCCTATGCGGCGGGTGTGGCGTTTCGTGCTGCGCTGGAGACCAACGCCGGCTACTTCGCGCAGCGGGGGCTCGGTGTCGGTGACCGGGTCGACCTCGGCCCCTGGCTCGCGGCGCCCTGACGTCATGCCGGTCGCGCATGCCCCATAGCGGTTGTGCTCGACCCGCAGCGCCCGTCGCGGCTGGCGGCAAAGAAATCCTCTTCTTCCGGCGTCTCTGGTGCTATTTCCTTGGCGCGCCCTGCGCAGACCCGGTGATAGAAGCGGCAGGTTGCGGGTTTTGCCAGCACGAAACTCTCTATAAGATGGCTCGCCGTCAGGATAAGCTATGTTACAGGCAGTGCTGTCGAGCCGGGTCCCCGTTCCGAGGGCCGAAACGGTCGTCGGCACATGCTCCAGACCGCTCTGCATGACGCGCTCCAGGCCGTCAGGCGAGGGCAGCGGGAGGCATAGCGAGCCCGCCACGCTCCACCAAGGGAGGGCGCGGCAGGCATGACGAACCGGGATAGAATCAGCACAAGCCCGGTCCATGTCACCGCTCGACGTTCGGGGTCGCCAGATCGGCCTCACACAATAAACGGGAAACTCGAGGTATGCGCATGAAACGCCACGCTTTGACTGCAGCCTTACTCTCTTCTGCCCTGATGGGTGCGGCCACGCTGTCCGCCCCTGCCATGGCGCAGGATACCCAGTACATCACCATCGGTACCGGCGGCCAGACCGGCGTCTACTATGTGGTCGGCCAGTCCGTCTGCCGGATGGTCAACCGCAGCGCCGAAGAGAGCGGCATCCGCTGCAACGCGCCCTCCACCGGCGGCTCGGTGGCCAACATCAACGGCATCAAGTCCGGTGAGCTGAACATGGGCGTCGCCCAGTCCGACGTGCAGTACAACGCCTACAACGGTGACGGTCAGTTCGACAAGCCGATGAAGGATCTGCGCTCGGTGTTCTCGCTGCACGGTGAACCGCTGACCATCCTGGCGCGCAAGGATGCCGACATCCACTCGATCCAGGATCTCAAGGGCAAGCGCGTCAACATCGGCAACCCGGGCTCCGGCCAGCGTGCCACCATGGAAGTCCTGATGAACGCCGAAGGCTGGGACACCAGCGTGTTCTCGCTGGCTTCCGAGCTGGGTGCCGCCGAGATGGCCTCGGCGCTGGCCGACAACAACATCGACGCCATGGCCTACGTGGTCGGTCACCCCAACGGTGCGATCCAGGAAGCGACCACCACCGTCGCCGCCAACCTGGTGCCGCTGAACGATGACGCGGTCAAGGGCTTGGTCGACAAGTACCCCTACTACAGCATGTCCACCATCCCCGGCGGGATGTACGAGGGCAACCCGGACGACGTCCAGACCTTCGGTGTGCGCGCGACCTTCGTGACCTCGGCCGAGGTGCCGGATGAAGTCGTCTACCAGACCGTGAAGGCGGTGTTCGACAACTTCGACCGCTTCAAGCGTCTGCACCCGGCATTCGCCAACCTCAAGCCGGAAGACATGATCAGCGCCGGTCTCTCCGCGCCGCTGCATGACGGTGCCAAGCGATATTACCAAGAGCAGGGCTGGCTCTGAGGAAACACTGCACAAATGCCTGCGCGGGTGAATCGCTGCGTTGCGCGGTGCTCAGAATCCTCACATATACCCCATATGCTGCGGTTCTTGTGCTCCGGGCGCCTTGCGCTTCATCCCGCTCGCCGATTTGTTCAGCGTTTTCCTAAGCACGCGTGGGCGGGCGTCTCGCCGAGACGCCCGCCGCCGCGCCTTGGAAGGGGGCGGACGCTGATGTCCGGCCCCGACCGCGAAGCGTTGCCGCAAGCAGATGCTTCTTCCCTGCCGTGAGCGGGCCACTTCCTCGGCGCCTGCGTGTTTCCCTGTCAGGATCTCACCATGACCGATACCAAGACTTCCGGCCCCGATCAGGCCAAGCTGGATGAGCTGGCCGCTACCGACACCGGTGGCCGCAAGCTGACCGGCTTCCCCAACCGATTGCTACTTGGCGTTGCTGCAGCCTGGTCGCTGTTCCAGCTGTGGATCGCCTCGCCGCTGCCGTTCTTGTTCGGCTTCGGCGTATTCAGCGCCACCGAGGCGCGCTCGATCCATCTGGCGTTCGCCATATTCCTCGCCTTCATGGCCTATCCGGCGTTCAAGCGCTCGCCGCGCGAGCGCATGCCGTTGCCCGATTGGGCCATGGCCCTGGTGGGCGCGTTCTGCGCTTCCTATCTCTACTTCTTCTACGGCCAGCTGTCACAGCGCCCCGGTGCGCCGATCCTGCAGGATGTGATCGTCGGCGTGACCGGCATCCTACTGCTGCTCGAGGCGTGCCGCCGCTCGCTGGGGCCGCCGCTGACGATCATTGCCCTGATCTTTCTGATCTACTCGCTGGCCGGGCCCTACATGCCGGGCATCCTGGCCCATCGCGGGGTGAGCTTCTCGGGGCTGGTCAACCACCAGTGGCTGACCACCCAGGGTGTGTTCGGTATCGCCCTCGGCGTCTCGACCAGTTTCGTGTTCCTGTTCGTGCTGTTCGGCGCGCTGCTCGACAAGGCCGGTGCCGGCAACTACTTCATCAAGGTCGCGTTCTCGCTGCTGGGCCACTACCGTGGCGGCCCGGCCAAGGCGGCGGTGGTCTCCTCGGGGCTCACCGGACTGATCTCCGGCTCCTCCATCGCCAATACCGTGACCACCGGTACCTTCACCATCCCGATGATGAAGCGGGTCGGCTTCAGCGCCACCAAGGCCGGCGCGGTGGAAGTCTCTTCTTCGGTCAACGGCCAGATCATGCCGCCGGTGATGGGCGCTGCGGCCTTCCTGATGGTCGAGTACGTCGGCATCCCCTATATCGAGGTGATCAAGCACGCCTTCCTGCCGGCGGTCATCTCCTATATCGCGCTGCTCTATATCGTTCACCTGGAGGCCCTCAAGGCGGGCATGCAGGGGCTGCCGAGCGGTAATCCGCCGCGTCCGCTGCTGACCAAGATCTTCGGTTTTCTGACCGGGCTGATCGGGGTGATGCTGCTGGCGGCGCTGGTCTACTACGGTATCGGCTGGCTCAAGCCGGCCCTCGGCGAGTCCGCCTCCTGGGTGATCGGCGCCGGGGTCATCGCGGTCTACGTGCTGCTGCTCAAGCTCGGCTCGAACTACCCCGAGCTGGAGGTCGACGATCCCAACCAGGAGATCACTCAGCTACCGCGCACGCGGCCGACGGTGCTCGTGGGTCTGCACTATCTGCTGCCGGTGATCGTGCTGGTGTGGTGCCTGATGGTGGAGCGCCTGTCGCCGGGGCTGTCGGCGTTCTGGGCCACCGCCTTCATGATCTTCATCATTCTCACCCAGCGGCCGATCGATGCGCTGTTCCGCGGGCGCAGCGACTTCGCCGACGATCTCAAGCGCGGCGGGCGCGACCTGTGGGAAGGCTTGGTCGACGGCGCGCGCAACATGATCGGGATCGGTATTGCCACCGCCACCGCCGGCATCATCGTCGGTGCGGTGGCGCAGACCGGGGTCGGCCTGGTGCTAGCGGATCTGGTCGAGACGCTGTCGATGGGCAATCTGCTGCTGATGCTGCTGCTCACCGGGGTGCTCAGCCTGATCCTCGGCATGGGACTGCCGACCACCGCCAACTATATCGTGGTATCGGCGCTGCTGGCGCCGGTGATCGTGCAGCTGGGCGAGCAGAACGGCCTGATCGTGCCGCTGATCGCGGTGCACCTGTTCGTGTTCTACTTCGGCATCATGGCCGATGTCACGCCGCCGGTGGGGCTGGCCTCGTTCGCGGCGGCGGCGATCTCCGGCGCCGACCCGATCCGCACCGGCTTCCAGGCGTTCTACTACAGCCTGCGTACCGCCGCGCTGCCGTTTCTGTTCATCTTCAACACCGACCTGCTGCTGATCAATGTCGATTTGTGGCACGGCATCGTGATCTTTATCGTCGCCACCGCGGCGATGCTGATCTTCGCCGCCGCGACTCAGGGCTTCATGCTGGTCAAGAGCCGCTGGTACGAGAGTGCGCTGCTGCTGCTGGTGGCCTTCACCCTGTTCCGCCCCGGCTTCTGGATGGACATGGCCGATGCGCCCTACCGTGAGGTGCCGCCGGCCCAGTTCGAGCAGGCGTTGGGCGAGATCGGCCCGCGCGACCACCTGATGGTGCGGGTCGACGGGCTGGATGCCTACGGTGCGCCCACCAGCTTCGTGGTGCAGGTGCCGGCGACCGAGGGTGCCAGCGGCAGCGAACGTCTCGATAGCCTGGGGCTGCACCTGATGCAGGAAGATGGCAAGGTGCTGGTCGATACCACCGACTTCGGTAGCCAGGCGGAGAAGCTCGGCTTCGATTTCGATCAGCAGATCGTCTCGGTACGGGTGCCGCGCGATCAACTGCCCAAGGAGTTGATGTGGATACCCGGGCTGCTGCTGTTCGCGCTGATCGTGCTGCTGCAGCGACGCCGCCGCGGCTCCGGGAAAGCGCGCGAGTCGCTTGCCTGAGGACACGCCACGACCTGTCGACGCACAGCCTGTCGATGTGATGCAGACGACCGCCTCGCCAGAGGCGGTCGTCCTGTTTTGAAGGAGAGCGAAGATGGCGTTTCCCGACAGCCGCATCGATTACCGCCGCCATCCCGAGGCCTACCGCATCGGTCGCGGCGAGCGGGGAGTATTCCACGTCCAGCCCTACAAGGACGAACTGCTGCCGCTGTGGGCGATCCGCAACGAGGCCGACGCCCGCGCAGCGGTGACGGCGCTCTCGGCGCGCTTTCGCGACTACCGCAACGATGGCGATTTCGTCGGCATGGACATGGCACGCAAGTATCTGCAGATGGGCTACACCCGGGCGCGCCGCTATGCCCGCTACCCCGGTGGACGCAAGCGCGACGCCCAGGGGCGCGCGCTCGCCCCGCGCGACGCCGATGCCGAGAAGGCACGCATCGCCGAACACTACCAGCGTGCACTCGATGCGGTGCGCGACGACACCACCTACAAGCGCGCCAAGCGCGCACATCAGCAGCGCCGCCGCTGATGCATCTTGACCTCTTGATGAGCTGATTTCCTGCCAGGAGCCCAACCATGCCTACGCTCTCCGCGATCTACCGCTACCCGATCAAGTCCACCGCCGGCGAGTCGCTGACACAGGCCCGGGTCGAGGAGGAGGGGCTGGTACTCGATCGCCGCTTCATGGCGATCAAGCCCGACGGCACCTTTCTCACCGCGCGCACCCACCCACAGCTGCAACGGGTGCGCGCGAGCTTCGACGGTGCTCGCCTGACGCTGACCCACGATAGCCTGTCGCCGCTCGATGTCGCCTGCGAGGCGTTCAGCGGCGAGGCGGTGACCACTCAGGTGTGGGGCGATGAGTTTTCCGCGCTGGCCACCCACGCCTCGCTCGACGCCTGGTTCAGCGAGGTGGCCGGCGAGCCGGCCCGTCTGCTGTGGCTGGGCGAGCGCTCGCCGCGCTACCGCGACAACATCGGGGTACGCGTGAGCTTCGCCGACGGCTACCCGCTGTTGCTGATCTCGCAGGCGTCGCTGGACGACCTTAACCAGCGCACCGATGGCACCCACGTGATGGCCCAGTTCCGTCCCAATCTGGTGGTGACGGGCACCGAGCCCTACGCCGAGGATGGCTGGCGGCGTGTGCGTATCGGCGAGGTGACGTTCCGTGTCGATGCCCCCTGCTCGCGCTGTGCCATGGTCACGGTGGATCCGGCGCGTGGCGAAAAGCGTGCCGACCGTGAGCCGCTCAAGGCGCTGGCGGGCTATCGCCGAGGTGAGCGCGGCAAGGTCTATTTCGGTCAGAACCTGGTGGCCGAGAATGCCGGTAGCGTGACTCTCGACGATGCGCTGGTGGTACTCGAGTAGGGTAGAGGACACCACCGGCTCAGGGGTGCCTTCAACGGTGCCCCTTCACCCGGATGCACGCCGATGGACGAGCTGACATGAAGGTCGAATGGCCTGTTTCGATGAACGCGAGATGAATCGACGTGTCTACTCTACATTCATGTTTCCCCTCGAAAATCGGCGTCATAATGGGGGTGTCGTATTGTTCATGTTGGCGTCAGCTAATCGCGACTTCTGTTACATTATTTTTTATTAAATTTTAAACGTTCTTCTCTCCCTGCTGCCTGCATGAGTGCCCGATTCATGCGGTATTCATCTTGATGATATTTTCGAATCGAAAAGTCTCGAAATAATCCCGCTATTCCGTTTTTCGAGGCCAATTCGGCGCTGATTGTCGCTTCTCTTTCTGTCGTCATCGTTGGCGTCGAGTGCACAATCATTCACCTCACCTTACAAAATTTTCGGTGTGCAAATCGGTTAATGGTTGCCGTCGGCCTGGCTCTCCCGTTACGACTTTAGATGTAGCCGACGCCGCCATTTCAAGCATCGCCGCGGACGGCTCCTGTCATCGCCATTCAATCGCTGCCGAGGAGTTCCCATGCAATTCACCGACCGTCTGCTACTCGAGAACCGCGCCTGGGCCGCTGGCATGCAAGCCGCCGATCCGGAGATCTTCACGCGCCTGCATCAGGGCCAGGCACCGGGTGCCCTCTGGATCAGCTGCTGCGATAGCCGGGTACCCGCCGAGCAGATCTGCAACGCCAGCCCCGGCGAGCTGTTCATCCATCGCAACATCGCCAATCTGGTCAACGAGCACGACGCCAACGTGATGAGCGTGATCGAGTACGCCCTCAACGCCCTCGAGGTCGAGCACATCATCGTCTGCGGTCACCGCGGCTGCGGCGGTATCCAGGCTGCGATCAGCGGCGACGAGGCGTTGAACGCGCTGCCCCGGGTCGAGGCCCATGTCGGCCAGCTCAGGCAACTGGTGGCAGCCCACGCGAATGAACTGAACCGCTTCACCCGGCTCGGTGACAAGGTCGATCACGTGGTCGAGCTCAACGTTGCCGCCCAGGTCGAGCGCCTGGCCGGGCTGTCGCTGGTGCGCGAGAGCTGGGCGGCCCGACGTGCGCCGACCCTGCATGGCTGGGTCTACGACCTGGCCAGCGGCCAGATCGACGACGTGGTGAGCCGCGCCGCGACGGACGCCGATGCCGACGGCTGGCGCCGCGCGGCGAGCTGAGGCTGACGCCGACGACGGACACTCAAGGTCAAGGACAAGACAATGACGACTCAGACTTCTACCGACGCTCACGTGGAGCGTGCCGATACCCTCTCTCTGCGCCACCTGGGGCGCGATCTGCCCGCGGGCATCGTGGTCTTCCTGGTGGCGATCCCGCTGTGCCTGGGGATTGCGCTGGCCTCCGGCGCGCCGCCGCTGGCGGGGCTGGTGGCGGGCATGGTCGGCGGGCTGGTGGTGACACTGTTCAGCGGCTCGGCGCTCTCGGTCAGCGGCCCCGCCGCCGGGCTCACGGTGATCGTGCTCGACGCGATCGACACGCTCGGCAGCTTCTCGGCCTTTCTCACCGCGGTGATCCTGGCCGGGGTGCTGCAGCTGGCGATGGGGATCTTTCGGCTCGGGCGGATCGGCGCCTTCGTGCCGACCGCGGTGATCAAGGGCATGCTGGCGGGGATCGGCTTGATCCTGGTCCTCGGCCAGTTCCCCATGGCGCTGGGCCACCCCCTGGACGACATGCCGGCGATCACCGATCCGGTGGCACTGTTCAGCGACGTCGCGCCACTGGCGGTGGTGATCGCGCTGTTCAGTCTCGCCGTGCTGGTGCTTTGGGAGCAGCCGCTGATCAAGCGCCAGCGTTGGCTGAGCCTGGTGCCCGGGCCGCTGCTGGCGGTGCTCGGTAGTATCCTGATCGAGCGCCTGGTGGGCGGGGCGATGCCGGCGCTGGCGCTGGATGCGGCGCACCACGTGCAGCTCGGTGGGCTCAGTGGCCCCGGGGATCTGCTCGCCGAGATGACCCGCCCGACCCTGGGGGCGCTGGCCAACCCGGCGGTCTACACCGTGGCCATCACCATCGCCATCATCGCCAGCCTGGAAACCCTGCTCAGCCTGGAGGCGGTCGATAAGCTCGATCCGCTCAAGCGCCACTCGCCGCCGCATCGCGAGCTCAAGGCCCAGGGGATCGGCAACATGGTGTGCGGCCTGCTCGGCGCGCTGCCGGTCACCGCGGTGATCGTGCGCAGCTCGGCCAATGCCAATGCCGGCGGGCGCACGCGGATGGCGAGCCTGATCCACGGTGGGCTGCTGCTGGTGAGCGTCGCCTTCCTGGCGGTATGGCTGGAGCTGATCCCGCTGGCGACCCTGGCGGCGATCCTGCTGCACACCGGCTACAAGCTGGCCAAGCCGTCGCTGTTCATGGCCCACTACCGCGAGGGCATGCGCCGCTTCGTGCCGTTCACCGTGACGGTGGTGACGATCCTCGCCACCGATCTGCTGATGGGCGTGCTGGTGGGGCTGGTATGCAGCCTCTACTTCCTGCTGCAGTCCGGCTACCGCTCGGCGATCGCCCACACCCGGCGCGGTGACCATGTGCTGCTCAAGTTCCAGCAGGATGTGTCGTTTCTCAATCGCGAGGAGATGCGCCAGCACCTGGACGCCGTGCCCGACGGCGGCGAGCTGATCGTCGATGCCACCGGTGCCAACTACGTCGACCCGGATATCCGCGAGGATATCGCCCGCTTCATCGACAGCGCGCCGAGCCGCGGCATCGTGGTCGAACTGCGCGACGTCGAGGGCACCAGCGGCACCTATGGCGATCTCGATCGCGACGCCGCGCTGCTGCGCCCGGCCTGAGTGGCGACCGCCACACCGCCACGGTCGCGCCGCGACAGCCATCCTATCCGCACCACCATCGCCGCCGGCTCGCCAGCCGGCGGCGATGACGTTGTGCGCCGGGCGCCCCTGAGGAGGCCGTGGTCTCAGCGAGTGTCGCGCTCGAAAGGGGTATCGACGTCATCGGCGCCCAGTTGCCTGACCTCGCTCGGCGCGCCCTCGGCGTCGAGCCGCACGTAGCCGATACCGGCGCGATTCCACAGCCGCTCCCCGTGGCTGGCGTGTGCCGGGCGGTAGGGTTCGATCAGCATGCGCCGGCGCTTGGTCAGCCAGTTGAGCGGCGACCAGGGCGCGTAGAGCCAGCGGTTGAGACGGTCGAACCCGTCGAGCAGGGTGGCGGGGAAGGTGTTCTTGAGGCCGCTGCTGGTCACCTGCCACATCCGGGGGCTGTGGCGCCGCTGGCGCAGGGTGATGGCGTAGACGAAGGAGTAGTGGACGTCGCCGGAGAGGATCACGTAGCGCTGCGGCGTGCGGCTGTGGCGCAGGATGTTGAGCATGGTGTGGGCGGCGCCCGGGTGCGCCATCCAGTTCTCGGCATCCACCATCAGCGGCTTGCCCAGGGCGGTGAAGAGCCGCTGCACCCCTTCGATCAGCTTGACCCCGAAGATCGGCGCCGGCGAGACGATGATCACCGCCGACTGTTCGAGCAGATCCTGCTGAAACTCGCTCAACGCTTCCCAGTCCATCAGCCCCGAGGGGCGGTGGCGCTTGCGCTCGCTGCGCCAGCGCCGGGTGCGGGTATCCAGCACCACCAGGCGCGGCTGGGTATCCAGGGTGTAGCCCCAGCCGGTGAAGCGCAACAGCTGCGTGATCAGCTCGCCGTGGCGGGCGCAGTCGAGCCGGCCCTCGGCGTCGCGCTGGGCGAGCCAGTCGCGGGTCGCCGCCAGCGGTGCGGCCAGGCCGTCGGGGTCGTTGCCCCAGCCCTGGCACAGCAGGTAGGCGAGCAGTGCGTTGCCGACGATCCGCCGCGAGAAGGGGTGGCCGTAGACGGCGGCTTCCCAGGCCGCGGTCAGGTTCCAGTCGTCGGTGATGTCATGGTCGTCGAAGATCATCAGCGTCGGCAGATGCGCCAGCAGGCGCGCGACCTGCGGCAGCGTGGCGACGAAGTCATCGATGTGGCGCTGTTCGCGGCGGTAGCGCGCCTGCGCCGGGGCGTCGAGGGTGGGCATCTCGCGCGGGATCAGTTGCCAGGGTGTCGGCGACCACACCAGCAGATACATCGCCATCACCTCGGCAAAGGTGATCAGGTGGTTCTCGGCGCTGGCCGTGGTGAAGATCGGCTTGCGCTTGCCGCCGAAGAACTTCTCGCGCAGGGCGGCGTTCGACGTCGCCGCAGGGAGCAGCTCGTCGCGGTGGTAGTAGGTGTCGTCGCGGGCGTAGAGCGCCTCGCCGGTGGCGATTTCGGTACCTTCGAGGCACTCGTCGTAGAGCCCCAGCCGCGCGATCAGCGCATGGATGGCGGCGAGCATGGGGCCGGCGACGTCGTCGGCGTAGATCTGGTCACCGCTCAGGATCAGTGCTGCCGGGCGGGCGGCGGCGTCCTGGTGGCGTTCGCTCAGCCAGCGATCGCCGCGGGCCAGACCATCCGGGCCGGCGTGGTGGGGCTTGCGGCAGGAGCCGTGGAGCAGGGCGTCATGGCGTGTTCGCAGCACCAGGGTGGGCAGCGTCTCGCCGGGGTAGGCGAGCGCCGGGCCCCACTCGCGCAATGAACACCAGGCGCCGTGGCGATCGCGATAGGCCAGGTCGTAGGCGATCCGCGTCTCCTGGGGCAGCGGCCTCTCCAGCACCAGGTCGATCAGGTGACAGTGGGCGTGGTCGCCGACGGCCAGACAGGTGGTGGCCTCCGCGAGGTCGTGCGTGGGCGACGCGCCGTCGACGCTCAGGGTCAGCTGCAGGGCGAGCGGACGTGAAGCCACCAGCCACAGCACCAGGCGCTGGGGTTCGCAGCGTCGCAGCAGCGGGCCGACCAGGATATCGGGCAGGGTCTCTTGCATGAACGCTTCCAGCACGGGGTGGCGGGACATGGCTTGCGCGGATGACCGCGATCAGCGGCGGCGTTTGAGGGTTCGCTCGATCACTTCGAGCCCGGGGCGGTAGTCGCCGCGCACCGCCTGCAGCGCGCGTGCCAGCGCCTGGGCCGCGACGCGGTCGTGGTCCTGCGGCAGCGAGTTGACCCGGCACGGCAGGAAGTCGAGCAGGCGATCGTCGCCGAAGGTCGCCAGGCCCAGGTCTGCGGGCAGTTCGCCGCGCTCGAGCAGGGCATCGAGCAGCCCGTCCAGCAGGGTATAGGAGGCGGTGACGATAGCATCGGGTAGCCCCGATTCGTGCAGCAGCTGGCGCATGGCCGCGGCGCCGCTGGCACGATCGTAGCGCTCGGCGCTGACGCAGCGGTAGTCGCCGGTGAAGTCACTGCAGGCGTCGAGAAAGCCCTGGCGGCGCTCGGTGCTGATCGACAGCTGGGGCACGGCGTCGAACCAGACGATCTCGCGCACCTCGGGGACCAGTACCGAGCGCGTCAACGCCTCGCCGGCGCTGCGGCCGTTGGTCACCACGCTGATGAAGTAGCGCGGATCGAGCGGCCGGTCGACCGCGATCACCGGCAGCCCGGCGGCGAGCAGCTCAGCGTAGAAGTCGTCGTCCGGGGCCAGGCTGCTGGCGACGATCAGGGCGTCACAGCGCTGGGCGCGCAGCGAGCGGGCCAGGGTGCGCTCGCGCTCGGGGTCGTCGTCGGAGCCGACGATCAAGAGCTGGTAGCCCTGGCTGCGCGCACCGTGCTCCAGGCGCTTGGCCAGGCGCGCATAGCTGCCGTTCTCCAGGTCGGGCACGATCAACCCCAGGGTACGGCTATCGCCGCCGCGCAGCGCCGCGGCCTGGGCATCGATACGGTAGTCGTGGTCGCGGGCGACCGTCAGCACCCGCTCCACCGTGGCCTCGCTGATGCGCCGCGCGCGCGCCTGTCCGTTGAGGACATAGCTGGCAGTGGTGCGGGATACGCCTGCCAGGCGGGCGATATCGGCGAGCTTCATCACGGGGTCTCCGGGTCGTGCGAACGCTTGGCACCATAACCCGTCGCGGCGGGGCGGCCCAGCCCCGGACATACGGTCGGTGTCGTGGACGGCGGCGTCCTGCGAAGGTCTAGCTTGTCAAACGCCGGCGTAACGACGAGCATAACGCCATTAGGTGACACGATTCAGCTCATTCTGATCGACGCCGCGGCCGGGCTCGAGATCGCGGCGTCGGCCCCGCGCTTGCCGGCGGTGATCGTCGCGTCCAGAGCGACAGCGGTGACGCCGCCGACCGCGACTGAGTAGAGTGGGCTCTGAGCGTCGCCAACACCGCTTCCGGGAGAGACCGACATGCTGACCCTCACGCCGCAAGATGCGGCCCTCGACTGCCGCGCCGACGGCTGGCAGGACGCCCTCGACCAGGCCGCGGCGTCGCTCCATCAGGCCGGGCTGGTCGAACCCGCCTATCGCGATGCACTGCACGCCCGTGAGGCCCAGGGCTCGACCTATCTGGGCAGCGGCATCGCGATTCCCCACGGCACGCCGGAGAGCCGCAGCCAGATCCACCACACCGGCGTGCGGCTGCTGCAGTTCCCGCAAGGGGTCGAGTGGCACGATGGCAATCGCGTCTATCTGCTGGTGACCATTGCTGCCTCCAGCGACGAGCACCTCGACGTGCTGCGTCAGCTGACCCATGTGCTCGACGCCGAAGGGGTCGCCGAGCGCCTGGCCGCCGCCGACAGTGCCGAGGAGATGATCGCGCTGCTGTCGCGTCCGCGGCCCAAGGCGCGCCTGGATGCCGACACCCTGTGTCTCAACTTCCCCGCCCGCGACCGCTTCGAGCTGGCGCTGGCGGCGGCGGCACGGCTGCGCCAGGCGGAGTGTGTCGATGCCAGCTTCGTCGCGGCGATCAACACCCAGGAGCCGGTCGCCCTGGGGCAGGGCCTGTGGCTGGTCAGCGCCGACCGCGGCGTCAAGCAGCCGGCGCTCTCGCTGGCGACGCCGGAGCGCGCCTTCAGCGGCCCGCGCGGGCCGGTCAACGGCGTGTTCTGCGTGGCGGCCCTCGATGACGCCCACCGTGATCTGCTGGCGCGCCTGGCCGATCTGCTCGACAGCGGGCAGGGCGAGGCGCTGGTGGATGCCGACGCCGACGGGGTGCTGATGCGCCTCTCCGGTGAGTCGAGCAGCGCCCAGACCGCCCGGGTCACCCTGCTCAACGCCCATGGCCTGCACGCGCGGCCGGCCAAGCTGCTGGTGCAGACGGCGCGCGAACAGGCGTTGCCGGTGCGTGTGCGCCTGCTCGAGGGCAGCGCCGAGTCGGTCTCGGCGGCGAGTCTGACCAAGGTGATCGGGCTCGGCGCGCGGCGCGGCCAGACGCTGATCTTCTCCGCCGAAGGCGAGGGCGCCGAGACGGCGTTGGCTGCGATGGTCGCGGCGGTGGAGAGCGGGCTGGGCGAGGCGGTGAGGCCGCTCGCCGAGGCCGCCGCCGCTGGTGCCAGCCGCGCCGCCCGGCGCGAGGTCGAGGCGCCGCTCGAACCGCTCGAGGATGATGGCGTGCTGCCGGCCACCGCCGCCTCGCCGGGCCTGGCGATCGCCCCGGCCTACGTGATGCGCGCGCCGGACTTCGACTACCCCGAGCGCGCCCGCGACCTGGCCGCCGACAAGCAGGGCCCTGCCGAGCGCCAGCGTGAACGCCTGCGGGCAGCGCTCGACGAAGCGCGGCGCCAGCTGCAGGCGCTGATCGGCACCGCCAAGGGCGGTGACGTGGCCGAGATTCTCTCCATGCACGCCGAGATGCTCGACGACCCGGAGCTGCACGAGGCGGCGTTCGAGGGCATGCGTGATGGCCTCAGCGCCGAGGCGGCCTGGTGGCAGGCGATCGATACCGCGGCCCGCGCCCAGGAAGTGCTGGCCGACCGCCTGCTGGCCGAGCGGGCCGCCGACCTGCGCGATGTTGGCCGCCGGGTGCTCGGCGTGCTGTGCGGGGTGGAGCTGCCGACGCCGCCGCAACGCCCCTATATCCTGGTCACCGACGATATCGGCCCCTCCGACGTGGCGCGGCTGGATACCGCCCAGGTGCGCGGGCTGCTCACCGCGCGTGGCGGCGCCACCTCGCACAGCGCCATCCTGGCGCGGGCGCTGGGCATCCCCGCGGTGGTCGGCGCCGGCGAGCGTGCGCTGACCCTGAACAACGACGACGACCTGATCCTCGACGGCGATCTCGGGCGTGTCATCGTGCGTCCCTCCGCCGAGCGCCGCGACCGTGCCGAACTGCGGCTCAAGGAGCTCGAACGCTTGCGCCGTGAGGCCCACGGGGCACGCTTCGAAGAGGGGCGCACCGCCGACGGCAAGCGGATCGAGGTCGCCGCCAACCTGGGCAATACCGCCCACGCCGCCGACGCGGTGGAGCAGGGCGCCGAGGGCGTGGGGCTGCTGCGAACCGAGTTCATCTTCATGGCGCATCCGGAAGCCCCCGATCTGGAGACCCAGATCGGCGAGTACCGGCGCGCCTTCGACGCCCTCGACGGACGCCCGCTGGTGGCGCGTACTCTGGACGTGGGCGGTGACAAGCCGCTGCCCTACTGGCCTGTGCCGGCCGAGGACAATCCCTTCCTCGGCCTGCGCGGGCTGCGCCTGGCGCTGACCCGGCCCGAAGTGCTCGAGACCCAGCTGCGGGCGTTGTTGACCGCCGCTGGCGAACGCCCGCTGCGGATCATGTTCCCGATGGTCAAGGACGTCGACGAGTACCGCCAGGCGCGTGCCATCGTCGACCGCCTGCAGGCGGAGATCGGCGCCGGCGACGTCCAGGTCGGGGTGATGATCGAGATTCCCTCGGCGGCGCTGCTGGCGCCTAGCCTGGCCGCCGAGGTCGACTTCTTCTCCATCGGCACCAATGACCTGATCCAGTACACCCTGGCGATCGACCGCGGCCACGCGACCCTCTCGGCCCAGGCCGACGGCCTGCACCCGGCGGTACTGCGACTGATCCAGATGACGGTGGATGCCGCCCATGCCGAGGGCAAGTGGGTCGGGGTGTGCGGCGAGCTGGGCTCGGATGCCGCCGCGGTGCCGGTACTGGTGGGGCTGGGCGTCGACGAGCTGTCGGTCTCGGTGCGCCAGGTGCCGATGGTCAAGGCGCGCCTGCGCGGCATCACCCAGGAGAGCGCCCAACACCATGCGCGCACCGCCCTGGCCCAGGCTACCAGCCAGGCCGTGCGCGATGCCCTGGAGGCGCTCTGATGGCGAGTGCACACGAGATTCTGGTGGTGACCCTCAATCCGGCACTGGATCTGTCGATCGGGCTGCCGGCGCTGACCCTGGGGGCGGTCAACCGCACCCAGTCGAGCCAACTGGCGGCCGCCGGCAAGGGGCTCAACGTGGCCCGGGTGCTGGCGGCGCTGGGCCATCGGGTGACGCTCTCCGGGCTGCTGGGGGGCGACAACGACGCTCCCTTCGTGGCCGCCTGCGCCCAGGCGGGGATCGAAGATGCCAGCCTGCGCCTGCCGGGCGAGACGCGCATCAACGCCAAGATCGCCGAAGATGACGGCCGCGTGACCGATATCAACGGCCCTGGGCTGCACGTGTCTTCCGAGGCGCTCCAGGCGCTGTACCAGCGTCTCGCGGCACACTGCCGCGAGCGGGCACCAGGAGCGGTGGTTCTCACCGGTAGCCTGCCGCCGGGCGTCACCGCGGCGGATTTAGCCGCGCTGGTGGCCATGCTCAAGGCCACCGGCGTGGCGGTCTGGGTGGATACCAGCGGGCCGGCGCTGGAGGCTGCGCTGGCGGTGCCGCCCAGCGCGGTGAAGCCCAACGAGCATGAGCTGGCAGCCTGGGCCGGCGCCAAGCTCGACACCCGCGAGGCGCAGTGCGAGGCGGCGCGGCGGCTGTATCGGGCAGGCGTCGAGGAGGCGCTGCTGTCGCTCGGCGGCGAGGGCCTGATCTGGGTCAGCCGACGCGGCGAGTGGCTGGCCGAGCCGCCTCGGGTGACCGTGGTCAACACCGTGGGTGCCGGCGACACCCTGGTCGCCGGCATGCTCCACGGCATCCTCGACGGCCAGCCGCCGGCACAGGTGCTGCGCTTCGCCACCGCGCTGGCCGCGGACGCAGTAAGGCATGTCGGTGTGGGTCGGCCCGAGGCCGCAGATTTTTCCGAACTACTTCAAAAAACGCGCGTGCAGCGGCTCGACGAGACGACGCACGCGGGGGAGAGCGCATGAATGTCATTCTGATTACCGCCTGCCCCAGCGGCATGGCGACGACCTTCCTGGGTGCGCGGCGGCTCGAACAGGCCGCCAAGCGGCTGGGCTGGCAGGTGTCGGTGGAGATGCACGGCGAGCTGGAGGCGGTGACCCCGGTCTCCGCCGAGGCCATCGCGGCGGCCGAGCTGGTGGTGGTCGCGGCCGAGAGCGTGCCTCAGCCACAGCGCTTCGACGGCAAGCGGCTGTTCCGCGCGCCGATCCATCAGGCGCTGCCCGATCCGGATGCCTTCCTCGAGCGCGCCGCGCGCGAGGCGGCGACCTTCGAGGCCGCCACCGCTGGTGACAGCGTGGTGGCCGCGACCTCGCCCCAGGCCGCGGCCAGCGCCGGCCAGCGGCGCATCGTCGCGGTGACCGCCTGCCCCACCGGGGTGGCGCACACCTTCATGGCGGCGGAGGCCCTGGCCCAGGCGGGCAAGGCGATGGGGCATGCGATCCATGTCGAGACCCAGGGCTCGGTGGGGGCGCAGAACGCGCTGACCGCCGACGATATCGACGCCGCCGACGTGGTGGTGCTGGCCTGCGATATCGAGGTCGACGACACCCGCTTCGCCGGCAAGCCGATCTACCGCACCTCCACCGGTGCCGCACTCAAGCAGCCCAAGCAGACTCTGGAGACGGCGCTGGCCGAGGCCCAGGTCGAGTCGAGCGGCGCGCCCAAGAGCGGCAGCGCAGGGGCCGGCGGCGGTGCGCGCAAGAGCGCCAAGGAGCGCGGCCTCTACAAGCACCTGCTGACCGGGGTGTCGTTCATGCTGCCGATGGTGGTGGCGGGCGGTTTGTGTATCGCGCTCTCGTTCGTGTTCGGGATCAAGGCCTTCGAGCAGGAGGGCACCCTGGCCGCGGCGCTGATGCAGATCGGCGGCGGCACGGCGTTCAAACTGATGGTGCCGGTGCTGGCCGGCTATATCGCCTACTCGATCGCCGACCGCCCCGGCATCGCCCCGGGCATGATCGGCGGCATGCTGGCCTCGACCCTGGGCGCCGGCTTCATCGGCGGGATTCTCGCCGGTTTCCTGGCCGGTTACTCGGCGTCGGCGGTGACTCGCTACGTCAAGCTGCCGGCGAGCGTCGAGTCGCTCAAGCCGATCTTGATCATCCCGCTGCTGGCGAGCCTGTTCACCGGCCTGGTGATGATCTACGTGGTGGGCACGCCGGTGGCGGCGATCCTCGCCGGGCTGACCCAGTTCCTCAACAACATGGGCTCCACCAATGCGGTGCTGCTGGGGATGCTGCTGGGCGCGATGATGTGCTTCGACATGGGCGGCCCGGTCAACAAGGCGGCCTACACCTTCGGGGTCGGCCTGCTCTCCACCGAGACCTACATGCCGATGGCGGCGATCATGGCCGCCGGCATGGTGCCGCCGATCGCCATGGGCATCGCCACCCTGCTGGCACGGGGCAAGTTCTCGCAGCCGGAACGCGAAGCGGGCAAGGCCTCCTTCGTGCTGGGGCTGTGCTTCATCACCGAGGGGGCGATCCCGTTCGCCGCCAAGGACCCGCTGCGGGTGATTCCGCTGGCGATGATCGGCGGCGCGGTCACTGGTGCGCTGTCGATGTGGTTCGGGATCAAGCTGATGGCGCCCCACGGCGGCCTGTTCGTGCTGCTGATCCCCAACGCGGTCAACATGGCGCTGCTCTATCTGGTCGCCATCGCCGCCGGGTCGCTGGTCACCGGGATCGGCTATGCGCTGCTCAAGCGCGGCGAGAGCGAGCTGCCGGCGGTCGCCGACGAGGGCACTGGCGCCCTCGGCAGCGGCCAGCGCGCCGGCTGAGGCCGAGCGCGGTTCGCGCTATCGACGCCGGCGCCCTGCGCCGGCGTCTTGCGTTTCAGGGGGGGCGCTGTCACTACTGCCATGCGCTACCCTATAGCCTTGCGCTCAGGCGAAGAGGCTATCTGCCATAGGGGCGACATAGCGGTGCGTGGGTGGCTGTATGCCTGACGCCACCCTGCCAATCCCGAACCCGGGCCCATCCGATGAAGCAGAATATCTACGACAATCCCGATTTCTTCAGTGGCTACATGGCGCTTCGCGAGCGCGAAGGCGGTCTCAATGCTGCCCTCGAAGAGCCCGCCGTCCGGCGTCTGCTGCCCACGCTGAACGGCCTGGATGTCCTCGATCTTGGCTGCGGTTTCGGCAAGTTCTCCGGCTACTGCCTGGGACAGGGCGCGCGGCGCTACGTTGGCGTCGATATCTCGGAAAAGATGATCGCCGAGGCGAGACGGCACTATCGGGACGAGCGCATTCGTTTCCAGGTGAGCGCCCTGGAGGACGCCGAGTTCGACGCCGAGGCCTATGATGTGGCGGTAGCTTCGATGTGTCTGCACTACGTCGAAGACCTCGGGCGTGTCATGGATAAAGTCGCCGCCGCCTTGCGGCCCGGCGGGCGTTTCGTACTCTCGGTGGAGCATCCGGTTTGCACCGCGCTGCTCGCTGGCTGGCACGACTCGGCGCAAAGACCACGACTGCACTGGCCGGTAGACGACTATTTCCTCGAGGGACGGCGCGCGACCACCTGGTTCGTCGATGGCGTGATCAAATATCACAGGACGCTAGAGACCTATCTGGGCACGGCGCTGGCGGCCGGACTGTCGATCGCCCGGGTTCTCGAGCCTCAGCCCACGGCGGAGGCCCTCGCGGCGCAGCCACGGCTGGCCGAACATCTCAGGCGTCCGCCGATCCTGGTCATGGCGTTCGACAAGCAGTCGCAGGAGAGCAAACAGCCTCAGGGCCGATAGCCGGCCTGGCGTCGGGCGCTGGTGCCGTGTTGGTCGTGGGGCGAGGTCGGGGCTAGAGTGAGGACGACAGCCTTCAGAGGAGGTCGCGATGCAGATTCACCACCGCCAGGGGCGCCTCTCGGTCGCCGAGGGCGATATCACCCGTTTCGACGGCGATGCCATCGTCAACGCGGCCAACCGCAGCCTGCTGGGGGGCGGTGGCGTCGATGGTGCGATTCACCGTGCGGCCGGGCCGCAGCTGCTCGAGGCGTGTCGAGAGCTGCGACGCACGATCTGGCCGGACGGGTTGCCGGTGGGCCAGGTGGCGCTGACCCCCGGCTTTCGGCTGCCGGCAGAGTACGTCGTCCATACCGTCGGGCCGGTGTATGCCGAGTCCGAGGAGCCGCGCGGGCAGCTCGCCGCCTGCTACCGCAACGCCCTGGCGCTGGCCGCCGATCAGGGCTTCACGCGGCTGGCCTTTCCCGCCATCTCCACCGGGGTCTACGGCTACCCGAGCGCCGAGGCGGCGAGGGTGGTCGCCGACGTGATGCGCGAGCGTCTCCCCCAACTGCCGGCCCTCGAGGTCACCTTGATGTTCTTCTCCGCGGCGGACGCCGAGACCTTCGTGCAGGCGGCCAGTTGAGCGTGTCGTCACCGCGCCGCCCTCACTCCTCCGGCTGGTACTTGTAGCCGACGCCGTAGACCGAGCGGATGATGTCGCGTTCGGGCCAGATGTCGGCGATCTTGCGCCGCAGCTTCTTGACGTGGCTGTCGACGGTGCGCTCGGAGACGATGCGGTGGTCGCGGTACATGTGATCCATCAGCTGATCGCGGGAGAAGATCCGCCCGGGGCTCTGCATCATCACCTTGAGCAGCTGGAATTCGACCGCGGTCAGGCCCAGATCCTGGCCGCCGGCCAGGGCGCGCCAGCCATCCTCGTCGAGCACCAGGCGCTCCTCCTCGGCCAGCTCCGTCTCGGCACCTGCCGCGCCGTGGGTGCGGCGCAGCACCGCCTTGACTCGGGCGACCACCTCGCGCGGGCTGAACGGCTTGCAGATATAGTCGTCCGCGCCCAGCTCCAGCCCCAGCAGGCGGTCGACCTCCTCGACCCGGGCGGTGAGCATGATCACCGGCAGCGACGGGTAGCGCTCGCGAATCTGACGGCACAGGGTGAGGCCGTCGGTGCCCGGCAGCATCAGATCGAGCAGGACCAGCATCGGCGTCTGCTCGGCGAGCCACTCCATCACCGCGTTGCCGTGGTCGATATGATCCGAGGCGTAGCCGCTCTTGGAGAGGTAGTCGGCGATCAGCCGCGCGATCTTGGGTTCGTCCTCGACGATCAGAATGGTGTCGTTCATCAAGCCGGCTCCTTGTCGGATGGCGTCGTTGCCATCTCCAGCGGAAAGGATAGGGTCCAGCGCAGCCCGCCGAGGGGCGAGCGCGAGGGTACCAGGGTGCCGCCCTGGGCCTCGATCAGGGCGCTGGCGATCGACAGTCCCAGGCCGCTGCCACCGCTGCGGCGGTTGCGCGACCCCTCCACCCGGTAGAGACGCTCGGTGAGCCGCGGCAGGTCGCTCTCGGCCACGCCGGGGGCGGTGTCCTCCCAGATCACTTCGGCGTGGCGGGCCCGGCACCTCAGGCTGACCCGCAGCGAGCCGGGGCTGTCGGTGTAGGCGATGGTGTTGGAGAGCAGGTTGTCCCACAGCTGGCGCAGGCGCTGGCTATCGGCGCGCACCAGGGCAGGCTCGGTCTCCAGGGTCAGCGTCAGGCCGCGACTCTCCAGGCGCAGGCGGCTGTCGTCGAGACGCTGAACCAGTGAATCCTCGAGGTCCAGCGGGATCAGATGCATGTCGAGCGCCCCGGCATCGCTCTGGGCCAGCAGGCGCAGGTCCTCGACCAGATGGCCGAGCTGGTCCACCTCCTGCTGCAGCGAGCCCAGGTTGTCCACGCTCAGCTCGCGCACGCCGTCCTGCATCGCTTCGATCTCGCCGCGCAGCACCGCCAGCGGAGTGCGCAGCTCATGCGCGATATCGGCCACCCAGCGCTGGCGCGCGCGGCGGTTGGCCTCCAGCGTTTCGGCCAGCTGGTTGAAGTCGGCGGAGAGGCTGGAGAGCTCGTCGCGGCCGCGCTCGGAGAGGCGCACGCTGTAGTCGCCCAGGGTCAGCCGGCGGGTAGCCAGGGTCATGTGGCGGGCGCGGCGCCCCAGCCACCAGGCCAGCCCGCTGGCGAGCAGCAGCGAGGCCAGGAACAGCGAGCCGACGATGATCATCAGGTTGCGCTGCTGGCGGTCGAGAAAGATCTGGTCCATGCGCGCCATCAGCCGCTCCGGCGGCAGGTAGCCGAGCTGGCCGACGGTCTTGTCGCCGCTGCGGATGGGCACGAAGTGCGGCTCCGGCGGCGGCGGCAGGTTGGGATCGCGCTGCGGCGGCGGGTCGAGCAGCGGCTCGCCGATCACCGGATTGCTCAGCTCGTCGAGCAGCACATAGCCGCGGGCATCGCTCAGCTCGCGATCGATGCCGCTGGGCGGGCGGCGCTCGCTCGACCACAGCTGGCTGCGCACCAGGCTCTGCCAGGCGCGCGGATTGTCGCGCAGCCAGCGCCAGCTGCCGCGGCTCGCCCACTGCTCACCGAGGGCGTTGGCCAGGGTCTCCGCGCGGGAGGCCTGGCTGCGCTCGAGATAGCTGACGAAGCCCTGGTCGAGGCTGCGCGAGACGAACACGAAGACGAGGCCGCTGATCAGCACGTTGGTCAACAGGATGATGACGAAGAGCTTGAGGCTGAGTCGTGACAGGCGCGGCCAGTCGCGCGGGCTTTTGAGGGTTAGCGCCATGGGGTCGGTTTTTTTCACGAACCGGGGAGACCTCGTCAGTATGCCGCTGCGCGATGCAGCGATGATCCAGCCAATGGGTAAAGATCGTGGAGATCACCGTCGCCGGCGGGTGTGGCGATCGGGACGATTGTGACGTGTCCGGCGCTGGCGTGCATCTGGGCGGACGCCAGCGTCAGTCAGGCGCCGATATCTCGCGGCCGTGCCAGGTGAAGGCGACCGCCCAGTGCGGCTGCGTGCTGGCATCGAAGCGCGCCCACAGCTCGGCGAAGGTGAGGCCCAGGGTGGGATGGCGCTGCTCGGGCAGCAGCTCTGCCAGCGGATGCAGCACGAAGGCGTAGCGCGCGACATCCGCCCGCGGCAGGGCAGTGTCGCCGTAGCGCCCGCACGCCTCGCCCCACAGCAGCAGGTCGATGTCTAGGGTGCGCGCGATCTGCTTGGTGGGCCCGGCGGGGCGGCCGTGGTCCTGTTCGATCGTCTTGCAGCGGGCGTTGAGCGCATCGGGCGCGAGCGGGGTGTCGAACGCCACCACCAGATTGTAGAAGTCGCGCGGGTCGCTGAAGCCCACCGGCGGGCTCTCGAACACCCGCGAGACGCGCAGTGTCGCCGGATCTGCGAGTGCTGCCAAGGCGTCCAGGGCGCCGACCAGATGGCGCTGACGCTCGATGCTGCTGCCGAGTCCGAGTACCGCCAGCGGCATCAGCCGGCCTCGCGCTCGATGCGCACGCCCACCGCGCGGGCGCTGGCGACGGCGCCGGGCTTGCGCACGGTCAGGCGCAGGCGGCGCACGCCGAATTCGGCGATCACCAGTTGGGCCACGCGCTCGGCAAAGGTCTCGACCAGGCCATGGGCGTTGTCGGCGGCATAAGTGGTTAGACGCTCGCAGATGGCGGCGTAGTCGAGGGTGTGGGTGAGATCGTCGTCGCGTGCCGCGGCACGGATGTCGGTGGTGAGTTCGAGGTCGAGCTCCAGCCGCTGCTGCACGTGGCGCTCCCACTCGTAGACGCCGATGACGGTCTCGACGCGCAGCCCTTCGATCAGTACTTCATCCATCCTGGTTCGGTCCACATCCGGTTGATTCGGTCCACGCGCCGCCGGTGGGGACACATCGGCGGCCTCTACGACGAGCCGGGATGCCACGTGATGGGCTCGCGAGCGTCGATTGTACGTCATGAGAGTGGCAGAATCAGGGCTCGCGTCGTCCGCGACCCAAGCCGATCGTCCACTGCCGGAGGGCGGATGCCGTCATCCACGCTCATCACCATCGCGCTGGCCTCAGCCGGCTATCTCAGCGGCTCGCTGCTGGGGGCGATCTGGGTCTGCCGGCTGTGGGGCCTGGGCGACCCGCGCCGGGCCGGCTCCGGCAACCCCGGCTTCTCCAACGTGCTGCGCGCGTTCGGCTGGCGCCCGGCGCTGGCGACACTGGTGATCGACGCAGGCAAGGGCATGCCGGTGCTGTGGCTGGCTGGCAGCGCGTCGCTGTCGGTGTGGGCGCAAGGGCTGGTGGGGCTGGGCGTGCTGCTCGGTCACAGCTGCCCGGTCTGGCATCGCGGCCACGGCGGCAAGGCGGTGGCCAGCGCCTTCGGCGTGCTGCTGATGCTGGCGACCCCGGTGGCGCTGATCTGCGCTGGCTGCTGGTTCCTGCTTGCCTGGCGGGTGCGTACCGCGGCGGTAGCCTCGCTGGCCACGGCGCTGATCGCACCACTGCTGAGCTACTGGCTGGTACCGCCGATGAGCGGGGTGATCTGCGTCTTCTCGACCCTGGTGCTCATCCGCCACGCCTTCAATATCCGTACCTGGCGCGAGCGCCGTCGCGAGACCGTCGCGCCGGCGCTGGCCGACCCGCTCGACGAGGAGGACGCGCTCGAGGATCGGCGTGACGCCCGCCCGGGCCGCCAGCGGGCCGGCGGCGACTAGGTTCTGTACGAAAAGTCAGCGAGTGCAGGTAGTTTTCGTACAAAACCTAGCCAGGCCCTGCGGCGACGCGGGGAATCAGGGCTGCGGCGGGGTGAGTTCGGCCAGTGGCCAGCGCGGCCGCGGCTGGGGGGTATCGCTGCGCTGCCCGGCGAGCAGGCGCTGGGCGCCGGCGTAGGCGATCATCGCGCCGTTGTCGGTGCAGAAGCGCCCACGCGGGTAATAGGCGCGGGCGCCGCGCTTGGCCAGCGCCGCATCCAGGGTCGCGCGCAGCCGGCGGTTGGCACTGACCCCACCGGCCACCACCAGGCGCTGGCGTCCGCTCGCCTCGAGCGCGCGGCGGCACTTGATCACCAGGGTATCGACCACCGCATCCTCGAAGGCGCGGGCGACATCGGTACGTGCCTGGGCGTCCAGCGCCGCTTGCTGCTCCAGGGTGCGCAGCGCGGTCAGGGTGTGGGTCTTGAGACCGGAGAAGCTGAAATCGAGACCCGGGCGGTCGGTCATCGGGCGCGGGAAGCGGAAACGGCTGCTGTCGCCCTGTTCGGCCAGGGCCGCCACCTGGGGGCCGCCGGGGTAGGGCAGCTCGAGCATCTTGGCGACCTTGTCGAAGGCTTCGCCGGCGGCGTCGTCGAACGACTCGCCGAGCAGGCGGTAGTCGCCTAGCCCGCGCACATCGACCAGCTGGGTATGGCCGCCGGAGACCAGCAGCGCCACGAACGGAAAGTCCGGCGCCTCCGGCTCCAGCATCGGCGCCAGCAGGTGCCCCTCCATATGGTGCACGCCGAGGATCGGCACCGCGAGCGCCCGGGCCATGCCGTGGGCGGTGCAGGCGCCGACCATCAGCGCACCGACCAGCCCCGGGCCGGCGGTATAGGCGATGGCGTCGATGTCGCCCTTGATCAGGCCGGCATCCGCCAGCACCTGATCGATCAGCGGCAACAGCTTGCGGGTGTGGTCGCGGGAGGCGAGCTCCGGCACCACGCCGCCGAACTCCGCGTGCAGCGCGATCTGGCTGTAGAGTGCATCCGCCAGCAGACCCTGCTCGCTGTCGTAGAGGGCCACGCCGGTTTCGTCACAGGAGGTTTCGATGCCCAGCACGCGCATGGTCGAGGGTTCCGTCGCTAATCAAAAGGGGGGATGCCAAGGCGCGCTATTCTACGCGCTGGCGGTGGGCTTTGCATGGTCCCGCGAGCGTGTCAGCGCAGCCACACGGGTATCCGCACGTGGCCGGGCGTGGAGCCACAGGCGTAGAGAGAGGTGGGGCGGCAGCCACTCGAACCGCCCGGCGTCGGTCTGGAAAAGTCATTTGCAAAGCGTGAAGACGGACACTAGAATACGCTGCTCTGCAGGACTGGGTCGTGCGCTCTAACGCCCCTTGAGCGGTCTCCAAACGGGTTTTCCGGTGGGAGACTCCGCAAGAGGCGGATCCGGGATTGCGACGCGGCACACCCTCAGGGTGAGCCGTAGCGCCGTCTGAATCCCCTCGGATCATCATGGGCGTGCGTTCAAACCGAACTCAATTCCCAAGGTAGGTGAGTGCTTAATGCCTTCTGTCAAAGTACGTGATAACGAGCCGTTCGACGTCGCGCTGCGTCGCTTCAAACGTTCCTGCGAAAAAGCAGGGATCCTGTCTGAAGTCCGCCGTCGCGAAACTTACGAAAAGCCCACTTCCGTGCGCAAGCGTAAAGCTGCCGCGGCCGTGAAGCGTCACGCCAAGAAGCTCCAGCGTGAGCGTAAGCGCTTCGAACGCTTGTATTGATCCGTACTGGGGGTGATGCAAGTCACTCCAGAGGGATAGCCCAAACGGCCGCCGTCTCGGTGGCCGTTTGTTTTTGTTCCTCGCCCCCGGAGGGTGTTTACCCAGCCGGCGGGCCCGGCCGCGAGATGCGGCTCGTGTGCCGTCACTGGGTAAGCCCTCTCTCCTCGACTGTCCCATTCTCGAGACAGTGGCCGTCGGCGCCAGACGCCTGCGGCCGGCGCAACGAGAGCGTTTGACGCCATGGCCGGACAGATTTCACAGCGCTTCATCGATGACCTGTTGGCGCGGACCGATATCGTCGACGTCGTTTCCGAGCGCGTGCAGCTCAAGAAGAGCGGGCGCAACCACAGCGGTCTCTGCCCTTTCCATCAGGAGAACTCGCCCTCCTTCACGGTCAGCCATGACAAGCAGTTCTATCACTGCTTCGGCTGCGGGGCGCACGGTAACGCCCTGCGTTTTCTGATGGAGTTCGACAACCTGCGCTTCCCCGAGGCGGTGGAGCAGCTGGCCGGCCGTGCCGGCATGCAGGTGGAGCGCGAGGGCGGCGAGGACCCGGGGGCGGCCAAGCGGCAGCAGAAGCGTGAAGAGGGTGTCAATCTGCTCGAGCTCGCTTCACGCTTCTTCCGCGAGCGGCTGGCGCTGGGTCAGGGCAAGACGGCGCGCGCCTATCTCGAGCGGCGCGGCCTGAGCCAGGAGGTGATCCGCGACTTCGGCATCGGCTACGCCGAGGACGAGTGGGAGGCGCTCAAGCGCTACCTGAGCGCCCAGGGCATCAGCGAGGCGGTGCAGGTCGAGTACGGGCTGCTGGTCCATCGCGAGGAGACCGGGCGCACCTATGACCGCTTCCGTGATCGGGTGATGTTCCCGATCCGCGACTGGAAGGGGCGCACCATCGCCTTCGGCGGGCGTGTTCTGGGCGACGCCAAGCCCAAGTATCTCAACTCGCCGGAGACGCCGGTCTTCCACAAGGGGCGCGAGCTCTACGGGCTCTTCGAAGCGCGCCAGGCCAATCGCCAGCTCTCCCGAGTGCTGGTGGTCGAAGGCTACATGGACGTGGTGGCGCTGGCCCAGTTCGGCATTCGCAACGCCTGCGCCACCCTGGGCACCGCGCTCACCGCGGATCACCTGCAACGGCTGTTCCGGCTGGTCGATGAGGTGGTGTTCTGCTTCGACGGTGACAATGCCGGGCGTCAGGCGGCGCGGCGCTCGTTGACCACGGCCTTGCCGTCGATGATCGACGGCCGCCAGGTACGCTTTCTGTTCCTGCCCGAGGGCGAGGACCCGGATACCCTGGTACGCCAGGAGGGGCGCGAGGCATTCGAGAATCGAGTCACCTGCGCCAGTCCGCTGTCCGAGTTTTTGTTCGAGCAGGCCGCTGAAGGGCACGATCTCAAGCAGGTCGAGGGGCGCGAGCGTTTCGTCACCGCCGTGCTGGAGGCGCTGAAGCGGCTGCCAGAAGGGGTGTTGAAGTCGCTGCTGCTCAAGGAACTCTCGTCGCGTAGCGGCATCGAAACCTCGCAGTTCAGTGACTGGTTCGCGACCCATGCCCCGCCCGCGCCGCGGCCGACGGCACCGGCCGGTGACGACGGCTTCGAGGCGATGATGGCGATCTCCGGCGAGGCCGAGTCGGAACCGGCGCCGATGGCCGAGTATGGCGATGGGGCCGGATATGGAGAAAGCCGTGGCGGCACGCACGCGCCCCGACGCGGGCTGACGGCGGCGCGTGGCGGAACTGCTACGCTTTCCTTGAGCTGGCCGGCGCGTATCGTGCAGTTGCTGCTGCACGAGCCGGGGCTGGCCGAGACGCTGCCGGAGAGCCTCGACTGGTGCCCCGAGGCGCAGCCCGACGGGCGCCTGTGTCGCGAGGTGGTCAAGCTGCTGCGGGCCGGGCGCTACCGCAGCCCGCAGGTGCTGCTGGCCCACTTCCACGGCACGCCCGAGGGCGAGCGACTGGATCAACTGGCGCGGCGCGAGATGGCGATTCCGCGCGAGGTCAGGGCCAGCGAGTTGGCCAACTGGGTGCGCCATCTCGAGCGCCAGAGCGAGCGCCTGACGCCGGCCCAGGAGTATCAGCAGCTACTGGCGAAGAGTCGCCAGCCCGGCGCGCTGAGTGCCGAGGAGAAGCAGCGCCTGCGCGAGCTGATCGGCATGCTCGCCACCGGCGGCGGATCGGCATGAGACGGGTGACGTCGCGATGGCTATATATTGAGATAGACAGGTCGATATTGAAGGCAGGCCGCGCATTCGGCAGGCCGAATGGCAACAAAAAGCACACAGAGTACGACAGGGAAGCGTGAAGAACCGCGGCAGGAGCGTCGAAGCGGTTGAAATGGTGGCGAAAGCCTCCAAATAGGGTAACCAAACACACTAGCACACCTGGCAGACAAGGCAAACAGATACTGGCAGCAAAATGCCGGTACGCGCTATACTAGCAGGCTTTTGGGGCGTCGCGCTGTCACCCCAGGTGCTTCATTCTTCTTCGTCGAGTAGGGTTTCTATGGCTGGACACGCACAGCAGTCACGTTTGAAGGAGCTGATCGCACGCGGCAAGGAGCAGGGCTTCCTGACCTATGCCGAGGTCAACGATCACCTCCCCGAAGATATCGCCGATCCCGATCAGGTGGAAGACATCATCTCCATGATCAATGACATGGGGATCAACGTCGTCGAGGAAGCGCCTGACGAAGATACCCTCATGATGTCCGACAACTCCACCGACGAGTCGGCGGCGGAGGAAGCGGTCGCGGCCCTGGCCGCGGTGGAGAGCGATGTCGGACGGACCACCGACCCGGTGCGCATGTACATGCGCGAGATGGGGACGGTGGAACTGCTGACGCGGGAAGGCGAGATCGAGATCGCCAAGCGCATCGAGGAGGGCCTGCGCGAAGTGATGTCGTCGCTGGCCTATCTGCCGGGCGCGGTCGACTCCATCCTTGCCGCCTACGATCAGACCCAGGACGAGGAGGCCCCGGGCCGCCTCTCCGATCTCTTCTCCGGCTTCATCGACCCCGATGAGGGAATCCCCGGCGTCGCCGAGGTCGAGTTGCCGGAAGTGGAAGAGAGCAGCCTCGCCGCGGGTGACGACGACGACGAGGATGAAGAAGACAAAGAAGACGAAGAAGACAGCGACGACAACTCCAGCGAAGGCGGCCCCGATCCCGAAGAGGCCCGCGTACGCTTCGAGCAGATCCGCCAGCAGAACGAATCGGCCAAGGCGGCCGTGGCCAAGCACGGCTTCGACGCCGACGCGGCCCGGGCAGAGCTTGCACGTCTGGCCGAGCTGTTCTCGCCGATCAAGCTTTCGCCCAAGCATTTCGAGCGCCTGGTGGGTCAGGTGCGCATCAGCGTCGAGCAGGTGCGCGAGCAGGAAAAGGCGATCATGCAGGTGTTCGTCAAGCAGGGTAAGGTGCCGCGCAAGACCTTCATCAGCGCCTTCCTCGGGCATGAAGCCCATGACGCCTGGTTCGACGACTTCGTGGCCAAGCACGCCAAGTATGCCGATCGGCTCCGTCCGTTCCGTGGCGACGTCCAGCGTGCCCAGCGCAAGATCGGCTTCGAGGAGGAGATGGTCCAGCTCCAGGTGAGCCAGCTCAAGGAGGTCAACCGTCGCCTCTCGATCGGCGAAGCCAAGGCGCGCCGGGCCAAGAAGGAGATGGTCGAGGCCAACCTGCGTCTGGTCATCTCGATCGCCAAGAAGTACACCAACCGCGGGCTGCAGTTCCTGGATCTGATCCAGGAGGGCAACATCGGCCTGATGAAGGCGGTGGACAAGTTCGAATATCGCCGCGGCTACAAGTTCTCGACCTATGCCACCTGGTGGATTCGCCAGGCGATCACCCGCTCGATCGCCGACCAGGCGCGGACCATCCGTATTCCGGTGCACATGATCGAGACGATCAACAAGCTCAACCGGGTCTCGCGCCAGATGCTGCAGGAGATGGGCCGCGAGCCGACCCCGGAAGAGCTCGGCGAGCGCCTGGAAATGCCGGAAGACAAGGTGCGCAAGGTGCTCAAGATCGCCAAGGAGCCGATCTCCATGGAGACGCCGATCGGCGACGACGAGGACTCGCACCTGGGTGACTTCATCGAGGACAGCACCATGGTGCTGCCGATCGATTCCGCCACCGGCGAGGGCCTGATCGAAGCCACCCGCAACGTGCTCGGCGGCCTGACCGCGCGCGAAGCCAAGGTGCTGCGCATGCGTTTCGGCATCGACATGAACACCGACCATACCCTGGAAGAGGTCGGCAAGCAGTTCGACGTCACCCGTGAGCGTATCCGCCAGATCGAAGCCAAGGCGCTGCGCAAGCTGCGTCATCCGTCGCGCTCCGAGCCGCTGCGCTCGTTCCTCGACGAGTAATTCCCGGGCTGCGTGCCCCCTCGACGACCCCGGCAGCCCAGCGCTGCCGGGGTTTTTTTGTGTTGGCGCTGCGCTGTGTCATGACGCGCGGGCGACAGGCCTGAGCCGCTGACACGAAAAAGCCGCTGCGCGGGGCAGCGGCAAACGATCGTGCAGTGGGGCATGCGGCCCCGGAACCGGCAGTACTCAGAAGTCGTAGCGCACCAGCAGGTCGGTCTCGTCGTGTCCGGTGTGGCTGTCGTCGGCCTGGCGGGAGTCGTCGAACTTGCGCTCCACCGCCAGGATCAGGTTGTCGTCGAACAGCAGCCAGGCCGCGCCGGCGAGATAGAAGGCGCTGCGTGCATCGGAGTCGCGATCCTCGAGGCGGTTGAAGCCGGTGTAGAGCTGCACCGTACCGGGGACCTGCTGCTTGACGTTGTAGAGCGCCACGCCCTCGTAGCCGCGGGCCTTGTCGACGATCCCGTCGCTGTTGGCGACGCCCTCGAACTCACCGTCGCGGACCAGGTTGTGATACTCGCCGGCGGTCAGCGCAAAGTACCAGTTGCCCGGGGTCCAGCGCGCCGCGAGCAGGCCAGCGTCGACGTTCTCGTCGCGGTCGCTGCCGCTCTTGAGCTCGCCATCGATCTCGCTGTGGGTGTAGGTCAGGCCGAACGCCCAGTCGTCGCTCGGCTGATAGACCGCGGCGCCCTGGGCGGTGTACTTGCGCTCGAGGTCGACGAGATTGCCGCTGTAGCCCACCGAGCGGGGCACGTCGTTGCGCGAGGTCTGGTAGAGCACGCCCAGGGTCCAGTCGCCAAAGCGATTCTGATAGGAGATGGCGTTGTCGGGGCGGCCGTTGCCGTCGAAGCCGCCGTCGCTGGAGGCGCCGTTGAAGCTGCCCTGGGCGGTGGCGCCGTTGTACCAGAACCAGTCGGTCCAGTAGGCGACCATGTTGTACCACAGCGAATACTGCTTGCCGATCAGGATGGTGCCGTAGTCATCGTTGCTGACACCGGCGTAGAGCAGGCGTTTGTAGTGGTTGTCGGTGCCATCCTCGAAGAAGGGGTCGAAGGCCCACTCGGCGCGGGCGATCGACGACCAGCCGTCGGCGAAGTTGTGTTCGTGGATCAGGCGTACGCGGGAGCCGGCATTGGTCGGGTCGTGGTCGTCGTGGGTATCGTCGACGAAGCTGCTGCCGGCGGCGATACGCCCGCTGAAGGTGAGCTTGTCCTGCGCGGTTTCATAGAGCGTCAGAGCGAGGGCCGAGTGGCTGGCCAGCAGCGTGCCGGTGGCGACGAGACTCGCCATGAGGGTCTTGTTATCCATGGTGAAGCATTACCTGTTTATTATTGAAGGAAAAAATGGGTTCCCAAGTGGGTCGGAGTATCAGGGCGCCTCGGTGGCCTGGCTGTCGAGGAACTCTTCGAGCGATAGCTGGCGGTCACCGTCGCGGTCGGCGGTGCCGAAGGCGCCCATCAGGTCGGCGTCCGAGCGCGCTTCGGTGGGATCGATGACGCCGTCACCGTTCTTGTCGAGCTGATGGAAGCGCGCCACCAGCGCCGGCGGTGCGCTACCCTCCCGCTTGGCGCGCTCGAAGCTGCCGGCGCCGTCGCCGAAGGGCAGGGTGTTCTGGCAGCCCGCCAGTGCCACCAGGATGGCGGCGCTCAAAAGACCTTGTGTCGTGGTCATGGTTGTCTCCCTTGAAGACGTGGATAGTGGGGGCTGAGCCCCGTTTTTTGGCCGCAGTTGTCCGTGGCGCCTGCCACAGGGCAAGCGCGGCCAAATTCTGGATGAATGAAAGGAAGCGGTTTTTAGATCCGGTGCGGACCGTCGTTTATTGTCATCGTGTCTCTTCCAGGGCGAACGGCGGCGCCTATTGCGTGGCGCCGCCGCTCACGCTCAGCGGCTTATCAGAGAGTGTTTACAAAATGCCTGCGCTCGACGATACGGCGTTGAAATCGACCTCAAAGTACTCATTTACACCGCGCAAACTCCGTCGTTTCGGCCGATTTCTCCTTAGCTACGCGCCCCGGTCTGGCCTTCGCTCGTCGAATTTGTAAACACCCTCTCAGGCCGCGTCGTCGTCGAGGAATGCAGCCTTGATCAGCGCCTGGGTGTAGGTCTCGCGGGGGGCGGAGAAGAGCTGCTCCGTCGGGCCCTGCTCGATCACCTGCCCCTCCTTCATCACCAGCACATCGTCGGAGAGCGCGCGCACCACCGAGAGGTCGTGGCTGATGAACAGGTAGGTGAGGCCGTACTTCTGCTGCAGATTGCGTAGCAGATCGATCACCCGTACCTGTACCGAGCGGTCCAGTGCCGAAGTCGGCTCGTCCAGCAGCAGCAGTTCCGGTTTGAGGATCAGCGCGCGGGCGATGGCGATGCGCTGGCGCTGGCCGCCGGAGAACTCGTGGGGGTAGCGGTTGCGCATCCCAGGGTCAAGGGCGACCTCCTCGAGGGCAGCGATCACTTCGGCCTCGCGCTGGCGCCGGTTCAGCTCCGGGTGGTGAACCTTGAGCCCTTCGCTGATGATGTCGCCGACGGTCATGCGCGGCGACAGCGAGCCGAAGGGGTCCTGGAACACCACCTGGAGTCGCGCGCGCAGCGGGCGCATGCCGGACTTGTCCAGCGCCGAGAGATCGGTCTCCCCGAGACGGATATCGCCCTCGGACTTGAGCAGCCGCAGCAGCGCCCGGCCCAGGGTCGACTTGCCCGAGCCCGATTCGCCGACGATGCCCAGGGTCTCGCCGCGTCGGACGCTGAGGTCGATGCCGCGCACCGCGTCGAAGTAGTCGCTCTTGCCGAACAGACGCTTCTTGAGTGCGAAGCGCACCTTGACGTCACGCGCGCTCAGCAGCACTGGTGAATCCGCCGGGGCGGGGATCTTGCGCCCGCGTGGGATGGCATCGAGCAGCATGCGCGTGTAGTCGTGGCGCGGGGCGTCGAACACCTCGTGGGTGGGGCCGCTCTCCACCACTTCGCCGTAGCGCATCACGCACACCTTGTCGGCGAAGTGGCGCACGATGCTGAGGTCGTGGGTGATGAACAGGATCGCCATGCCGTACTTGGCCTGCAGCGACTTGAGCAGGTCCAGGATCTGCGCCTGGACGGTCACGTCGAGTGCCGTGGTCGGCTCGTCGGCGATCAGCAGGCGCGGTTCGCAGGCCAGCGCCATGGCGATCATCACCCGCTGGCGCTGACCGCCGGAGAGCTCGTAGGGGTAGCTGTCGATGCGTCGCTCGGGCTCGGGGATGCCGACCTGTTGCAGCAGATCGAGCACCCGGCTGCGCTTGGCGCTGCCGTGGAGCCCCTTGTGCTTGGTCAGCACCTCGCCGATCTGGCGCCCGACCCGGTGCAGCGGGTTGAGCGAGGTCATCGGCTCCTGAAAGATCATCGAGATGTCGTTGCCGCGGATGCGGCGCATGCGCCGGGGCGTGACCGCGAGCAGGTCTTCGCCGTCGAAGCGGATCGCGCCCTGGGTCTGGGCCAGCTCCGGCAGCAGGCGCAGGGTGGCGGTCGAGGTGACCGACTTGCCCGAGCCGGACTCGCCCACCAGCGCCAGGGTCTCGCCCTCGGCGATGCTGAGGCTGACCTCCTTGACCGCCGTCACCGCGCCGGTAGGGAGCTGGAAGGTCACGCTGAGCTTGTCGATTTCCAGTAGTGATTGCGTCATCGAGTCATCCTCAGCGGGTCTTGGGATCGAGGGCGTCACGCAGCCCATCGCCCAGGAAGTTGAGACAGAACAGCGTGGCCGCGAGGAAGAACGACGGCACCAGCAGCATCCAGGGGGCACTCTCCATCATGTCGACGCCCTCGGAGATCAGCACGCCCCAACTGGTCAGTGGCTCCTGCACGCCGAGGCCCAGGAACGACAGAAAGCTTTCGAGCAGAATCACCTTGGGCACGGTCAGGGTGACGTAGACAATCACCGGGCCGATGGCGTTGGGGATCAGGTGGCGGGTGACGATCTTGCTGTCGCGCACGCCCAGGGCATGGGCTGCTTCGATGAACTCGCGGCGCTTCAGGGCCAGGGTCTGGCCGCGCACGATACGCGCCATGTCGAGCCACTCCACCGCGCCGATGGCGGCGTAGATCAGGAAGATATTGCGCCCGAACACCACCATCAGCAGGATCACCAGGAACATGAACGGCAGCGAGTACATGATGTCGACGAAACGCATCATCAGGCTATCGACGCGCCCGCCGACATAGCCGGAGATGGCGCCGTAGAGCACGCCGATCACCAGGCTGACGAACGAGGCCACCAGCGCCACCGAGAGCGACACGCGGCCGCCGTAGAGCACCCGGGTCAATAGATCGCGGCCGTTGGCGTCGGTACCCAGGTAGTGGGCGTTCTCCAGGGTCGGGCCGGTGCCGAAGGCGTTCCAGTCGACTTCTGCCAGACCCCAGGGCAGGAACCAGGGGCCGGCGATGCAGACCACAACGATGGCGATCAACAGGCCCAGGCTGGCCATGGCTGCCCGGTTCTGGGTCAGCCGGCGCCAGGCATCCTTGGCCAGGCTTTCCCCCACCGGCGCGTCCGCGGCGCGCGGGTCGGGCGTGGGGTCCGGGCCCGGCGGCGGGTTGGGGCCGCCCGCGGGCAGCGGGGCGCCATCCCGCTGTTCGCCGCTGTAGGGCTTGGAATCAGACGTCATTGGCGGCCTCCCCGGTGGCACGAATGAATGGCGTTGAGGCTCGGTCGTTGTTCATGAGTCGGTCACTGTTCATGAGTCAGTCGTCGTAACGAATTTGCGGGTCGAGCGCGGAGTAGAGCAGATCGACGATCAGGTTCATCAGCACGATCAGCACGCCGTAGAAGACCACGGTTCCCATCACCAGGGTGTAGTCGCGGTTGAGCGCCCCCTGCACGAAGTAGCGGCCGATGCCGGGGATGCCGAAGATCTGCTCGATCACCACCGAGCCGGTGATGATCCCGGCGATCGCCGGGCCCAGGTAGGAGACCACCGGCAGCATCGCCGGGCGGATGGCGTGGCGCCAGATCACCTCGGTCTCGGAGAGCCCCTTGGCGCGGGCGGTGCGGATGAAGTGGCTGCCCAGGGTCTCGATCATGCTGGCGCGCATCATGCGTGCGATATAGGCGATCTGCTGGATCGACAGCGCCACCACCGGCAGTACCAGGTTGGGCCAGGCGCCACCGTTCCAGCCGCCGGCCGGCAGCCACGCCAGCAGCACGCCGAAGACCAGAGCGAAGATCGGCGCGATGACGAAGTTGGGTACTGCGATGCCGGTCAGCGCCGTGCCCATGACCAGGTAGTCGACGGTGGAGTTGCGTCGGATCGCGGCGGCGATCCCCAGTGGCAGCCCCACCAGCAGGGCCAGCAGGATCGCCAGTCCGCCGATCTCCAGGCTCACCGGGAAGCCCTGCATGATCAGCTCGGTGACGCTGAAGTCCTTGTACTTGAACGAAGGCCCGAAATCGCCTTCGAGCAGATTGCCCATGTAGCGCAGGTACTGCATCGGCAGCGGTTCGTCGAGATGGTAGGCCGCCTTGAGGTTGGCCTCGATCTCCGGTGGCAGCTGTCGCTCGCCGTCGAACGGACCGCCGGGGGCCACCCGCATCAGGAAGAACGAGATAGTGATCACGATCAGCAGTGTGGGGATCGCCATCAGCAGTCGCTTCAGGGTGTAACTCAACATGCCGGCGCACCTCGCAGCGCGCGGGGCGGGGTCTGGGCATCGATCATCAGTCGCGCTCCTCGAGATAACGCAGCGGGTGGACGTCCATCGGGTTGCTCTCCCAGCCGCCGAGTCGCGGCGAGACCAGATGCACGGAAACGTAGTCGTAGAGCGGCAGCAGGGCGTAGTCGTCGAGTAGCCGCTGCTGCGCCTGGGTCAGGGTGCGCTGGCGCGTCTGCGGGTCGAGCTCGCGGGTGCTGCGGGCCACCAGGGCGTCATAGTCGGCGTCGTGATAGCCGCTGGCGCGGCTGGCCGAGCCATCCTTGGCATAGGCGCCGAGGAAATCGAACGGGTCGTTGATCGTTGCCACCATGCCGTAGCGGGCGACCTCGAACTTGCCCTGGCGGATGGTGGCGTAGTGCACCGCCGCCTCCGAGTTGACCAGCGCGACCTCGACGCCCAGCGGCTTCCACATCGCCGCCACGGCCACCGCGATCTTCTTGTGATCCTCGAGAGTGTTGTAGTTGAGCGTCAGCCGCAGCGGATGGTCGGGGCCGTAGCCCGCTTGCTGCATCAGTTCCTGGGCGCGCTTCAGGCGGGCTTCCATCGGCATGTCGGCGAAGGCCATCTGGCCGCTCGGCGCGTTGGCGGTGCCGTGCGGGACGTACCAGGTCGAGGGGGTCTGCCCCTGGCCCAGGATCTGGCCGGTGATCACCTCGCGGCGCACCGCCAGGTTGAGCGCTTCGCGCACGCGACGGTCGGCCAGCGGCTGACCCTCGCGCAGGTTGAACATGTAGAAGTACTCCGCGGTCAGCGGCCCAACCTGCAGGGCGTCCGAGAGATGCTGCTGGGCCCAGGCGAAGCGCGACGACGGTACGCTGGAGTAGGCGATATCCATCTCGCCGGTGCGAAAGCGGTTGAGCGCCGAGCCGGCATCGTCGATCGGATAGAAAGTGGCCCGATCCAGGGCAACGTCCTGGGCGGCGTGGAAGTGAGGGTTCTTCTCGACCACGATGCGCGCCTGGGGCTGCCACTCGCTCAGGGTGAAGGCGCCGCTGGAGACTGTCTTGCCCGGCTCGACCCAGTGCTCACCGGCGGTGTCGATGGCGTGCTCCGGCAGCGGTGCCGCCTCGGTCATCGCCAGCGCCTGCAGGAACCAGGCGGTGGGCTGGGTCAGGTGGATCTTCAGGGTGTGGGCGTCCGGCGTCTCCACGCCCAGACTTTCCGCGGCGGCCTCGCCGGCGTTGATCGCCCGCGCGCCGACGATGGGGTAATAGAGGTTGGCGTTATGATTGGCGATCGCCGGCTCGAGCACCCGGCGCAGGGCGAACGCCGCGTCCTCGGCGGTGATCGGTTCGCCATCGGACCACTCGGCATCGCGCAGGTGAAAGGTGTAGGTCTTGCCGTCGGCGCTGATCTCCCAGCGCTCGGCCAGCCCCGGCACCAGGCTGCCGTCGGCGGCATAGGTGACCAGCCCCTCGAACAGCGCGCGGGTGATGCGCGTCTCCCAGTTGCCGCTGGTCTTCTGCGGGTCGAGGGTGCCCGGCTCGGCACCGTTGGCGATATTGACGCTGAAGGCCTGGGCCGAGCTGGCCAGGGCGCCGAGCGCGAGTCCGCCGAGGGCGGCAATGAGCTGTCGTGAAAGCATCGTCTTGGCGTTCTTGTCGGGCCGCCGCGCGGATCGTCGATCTCCGGCGGCGGGGTGAATGTCAGTCGCCGCGGGAGATCCAGCGCGAGAGATGGCGATTGAGCGCGTTGTCCTGCCAGCCCGAAAGGTCGGGGGCGACCAGGTTGCGCGAGACGTCGATGTAGATCGGCGCCATGGCGTAGTCGCCCAGGGCCTGGCGCTCGGCCTGCTCGAGCAGCTGTTGGCGGGCATCGGCGTCGGTCTCCTGGCTGGCCGCGCGCATCAGCGCGTCGAACGCCGGGCTGCGATAGCCGCCGTAGTTCTTGGGCGCGCCACTCTGCAGGATGCCGAGGAAGTTGCTGGCGTCGTCGAAATCGGCGACCCAGCTGGCACGGCCGACGTCGAAGTTGCCGTTGGCCAGCTCGGCATAGTGGACCGCGCCCTCGGCGTTGATCAGCTGCGTCTTCACCCCCAGCGGCTGCCACATCGCCGCCAGAGCCACGGCGATGCGCTTGTTGGCCTCGGTGGTGGAGTAGCGCAGGTTCAGTTCGAGCGGGTGGTCCGGGCCGTAGCCGGCATCCTCGAGCAGGCGCCTGGCCTGGGCAATCCGTTCATCCCTCGGCCGATCCAGGCCGGGCATGCGCTGGGCGTCGTAATGGCTGACGCCGCCGGGGACGAAGCCACTGGCCGGGGAGACGACACCGCCCATGATCTTGTCGGCGATCACGTCGCGGCGGATGGCCAGGTTGAGCGCTTCGCGCACGCGCTTGTCGGCCGTCGGATGGCCATCGCGCTGGTTGAGCGCGAAATAGTAGTTGGCCAGTTGCGGCGCCAGATGGACGGCGTCGGGCAGATTGTCTTGCAGCCACTGATAGCGATCCGGCGAGAAGTCGCGGACGATATCCAGGCCCCCGGCGCGGAAGCGTTGCAGCGAGGCGCTGCGATCCTCCACTGGGTAGTAGTCGACGCCGTCGAGGGCGACCTCGTCGGCGGCATGGAACTCGGGGTTCTTGCGCGCCGCGATATGGTCGTGGGAGATCCACGAGGTGGGCGTGAAGGCGCCGTTGGTGACGATGTGGTCCATCTGGGTCCAGGCATCGCCGTAGCGCTTGACCACGTGGGCCGGCACCGGTGAGGCGGCGATATGTGCCAGCAGTGTCGTGAAGTAGGGCGTAGGGCGCTCGAGGGTGATCTCGAGGGTCTTGGCGTCGACCGCGACGACGCCCAGCGGTGGTGCGTCGGCGGCGCCCTTGGTGCGCGCCTCGGCCCCGCGGATGGGATAGAACAGATTGGCGTAGACGGCACCGTTGGCAGGGTCGAACAGGCGCTGGAAGGCAAGCACGAAGTCCGCCGCCACCACCGGCTGACCGTCGGACCAGTCGGCGTCGTCGCGCAGATGAAAGGTGTAGGTCTTGCCATCGTCGCTGACTTCCCAGCCGCGGGCGACGCCGGGGACATAGTGGCCGGCCGGGTCGAGGGTGACCAGCCCCTCGAACAGATCGCCCAGCACGTCGTTCTCCCAGGTGGTACCGCCGATGCGCGCGCTGTCCAGCGAGGCGGGCTCACCCTGGATGCCGATGGCGAGCGTCGCCGCCGACAGCGGGGCGGAGAGCGACAGCGCCCCCAGCAGCAGCGGGATACAGCAGGCCGTGAGACGGCGTGTGCGTGAATCGAACATGATCGAGTCCTTGTGTTGTTATGGTCGCTGCCGGCTTGGCTCGCCGGTCGGGGGCAAGACGTCTGGACGTCTTACCTGTCTCGATCCTATGTCATCCCGGGGAGACCGGCACTCGATAGCGCTGAGGGCTCTCTATCGAGCGGCGCTCCGGGGCCTGTGCCGACGGTGACGCACTCAGCCGAGGTGGCGGCGTACCGCACACAACTGCTCGGCGTAGTGGCTGCCGCTGAGCCGGCGGCGTTCGACGCGGGCGTTGTTGGTCGGCGCGTGGAGCAGGGTGTCTTCACCCAGATAGAGCCCCACGTGGTCGACCACCGGGCGCCCGCTGGCATCCGGCTTCTCGAAGTAGAGCAGGTCGCCGGCGCGGCGCGCCTCCAGAGCCACCGGCGTGCCGGTGGCGAGCTGATCGCCGGCGTCCCGCGGCAGCGCGATCCCGATCGCCGCGAACAGGCTGTGCACCAGCCCCGAGCAGTCATAGCCGAAGCTCGAGTTGCCCGCCCACAGATAGCGCAGTCCCTCGAAACGTTGCCCCAACTGGGTCAGGGTGGCGGCATCCGCGGGCAGCGGCGTCTCCGCCGGCTGTACGCTGTCCCGGGCCAGCCAGCCGCGACCCAGCGGCGAGATCACTTCGACCCGCGTCGGTGTCATCGCCAGCCGACGCAGCCGGGTCAGAAAGCTCAGCGCCAGCGGGCCGTCTCCGGCTGCTGACCCACCCTGACGCGGAGAGGTCAGCACCAGCTCAGCGCGGCTGGCTGTGACCACCACCTCGCCCTCGAGATCATCTTCGCCGACACCATCGGCGAGGCCACCGACGTCTCCCGCGGTCTCCGCCGGGCGCTCCTCGGCAAGCTGCACGGCCGGCAGCCAGCCGGGATAGCCACGCGGATCGAGGGCGCTCGCCTGGCTCGGCACCACCACCCGGCACCAGTCGCGGCCGGTCTCATCGGTGGTGCGTTCGAGCACCGTCACCGGGGTATCGAACAGCACCTGGCTGACCAGCAGCTTGTCGCGACACAGCGCCAGCCGTGTGGTGTCGTCCAGCGCCGCGAGCCAGGCCTCGAGCTGGACCGGCGCTGACAGCGCCGGAGCGTCGATGGGGCGCGCTGCCTGCGGCGAGCGCCACAGACCGGCAACGGAAACGGCGATACGCGGCATGGTCGGTTCCCCCGGTGCGGCGCGAGCGCGCTCAGTCCTTGAAGCTCACCCAGCGTGACGGATGGTCATCCTCGACGTTGTCTTCCCAGCCCTGGAGGTCAGGGTTGACCAGATTGCGCGTAACGTAAGTGAGTAGTGGCACCAGTGCGTAGTCGTTTAGCGCCAGATCCTCGGCCTGTTCGAGCAGTTTTTCGCGCGCATCCAGATCCAGCGTCTGTGCCGCCTGATCCATCAACTTGTCGTAGGCCGGGTTGGAGTAGGCGCCGTAGTTGTTGCCCACCCCGGTATGCAGCAGGGCCAGGAAGTTCTCGGCGTCGTTGTAGTCGGCGATCCAGCCGGCCCGGGCGACGTCGAAATCGCCTTGGGCAATCGTCTGATAGTGGACGGTGGCTTCGGAGTTGATCATCTGCACATCGACCCCGAGTGGCTTCCACATCGCGGCCACGGCGATGGCGATCTTCTTGTGTTCGTCGCTGGTGTTGTAGCGCAGGCGCAGCGTCAGCGGATGGTCGGGGCCATAGCCGGCCTCCTCGAGCAGCGCCTTGGCCTTGGCCATGCGTGCGTTCATATCGTCGCTGCCCAGATCCATATGCTGGGCCTGGTAGTGGTTGGTGCCCGGCGGCACCAGCCCTGTTGATGCCTTGAACGAGCCTGCCATGATCTGTTGCGAGATGACGTTACGTCGGATGGCCAGATTGAGCGCTTCGCGGACCCGCTTGTCGGTTGTCGGATGTCCGTCGCGATGATTGAGCACGTAGTAGTAGGAGCCGAGCATCGGGCTCATGTGGGTGGCCTTGGGCAGGTTCTCCTTGAGCCACTGGTAGCGGCTGGAGGGGTAGTCCGCCAGCACATCGAGCTCACCGGCACGGAAGCGTGAGATGCCCGCGTTGCGATCCTCGACGGTGTAGTAGTTGACGCCATCCAGGGCGACCTCGTCAGCGGCGTAGTAGGTCGGGCTCTTCTCGACGCTGATGCGCGACTGCGACACCCACTGCACCGGGTGAAAGGCGCCATTGGTGGCGATATGGTCGAGATCGACCCAGTCGCGGCCATACTCGTCGACCAGATGCTTGGGCACCGGGTAGGCGGTGTAGTGGGTCAGCAGCTGCAGAAAGTAGGGCGTCGGATGATCGAGGGTCACCTCGAGCGTCTTGCCGCCATCCAGCGACTTGGCCCCCAGGCTATCGGTCGGCTGTTTGCCGGTGTTGATCGCCTCGGCGTTGGCGATGGGGTAGAGCATGTAGGCGTACTTGGAGGCGTTCTTCGGTGCCAGCAGATGCTGCCAGCCGAACACGAAGTCCTCGGCGGTGACCGGCTCGCCGTCCGACCACTTGGCGTCGTCGCGCAGATGGAAGGTGTAGGTTCTGCCATCGTCAGAGACCTGCCAGCTCGTTGCCATGCCTGGCAGCAGCTCGCCTGTCGGCGATTGCACGACCAGACCTTCGAAGACATCCATTAGTACCTGGGATTCCCACACCCCACCGGAGACCTGTGAGGTATCGAAGGAGGCGAGCTCGCCCTGGACACCGATATTGAGCGTGTCGGCCTGGGCCGGGGCGGCGAGGCTGCCCATGGCGAGGGTCAGGGCGCTGATGGCGTAAAGACCGCGGGGAAGAGCGGGGAGGGGCATTGCAGATGTCTCCGAGTTTGTTGTTATGGCGCGCTTCAGGGGGCTTTTCAGACAGTGCCTAGGGTTTGTAAGAGTCAGTCAGTGCCTAGGGTTTGCAAGAAAAGTCAGCGAGCGGCCGATGTCACACCATCGCGCGATCGACGTGACGCGTCTAATTCAAATGCTCGATGGGGCGTTTCATCTCATGCATAGCAGGTCGAGCGGCCTGCGGCGACTGCCGTGGATCGGCGCGGCTGGGGAAGCGGTGCCAGGCGTGTGCGCATCAGGACAGGGGGCGAATCATCGTGGCGCTGTCGCCCTGCTCGGCGTCGTCGATGCAGATACGATCGCGGCCCTGGCGCTTGGCGCGGTAGAGCGCGCGGTCGGCGCTGACGATGGTTGCGGACAGTGTCTCGCCCTCCGGCGCCGCCTCGGCGATGCCGATCGAGAGCGTCACCGGGATATCGTGACCGGCGGCGTGCACCGGGGTGCGTATCATCGCGTCGCGCAGGCGCTCGGCGATCGCCCGGGCCGCTGCGCTGTCGGCCCCGGGCAGCAGTATCAGAAACTCTTCGCCGCCCCAGCGTACCACGACGTCCCCGTTGCGCACGGTCCCGCGCAGGCGCGCGGCGACCGCGACGATCACGCTGTCGCCGACCTCGTGGCCGTGGGTATCGTTGATACGCTTGAAGTGGTCGATATCCGCGAGCAGCACGCCGGCCCTGGGGCTCTCGGGGTCCGCCGTGCGCGCCGTCTCCAGCCGGCTCAGCGCGCGCTGGGCGCCGTGGCGGTTGGCCAGCCCGGTGAGCTGATCGGTCTCGGCCTGCTGGCGCAGGGCGCGGTTGGCGCGCTCACCGGCCATGGCGATATAGCCGAAATAGACCAGGATACTGGCGACCCGGTCGACGGCAAACGAGGGGTAGTTGAGGCCTTCCAGCGTCGCTGGGGCGAGATCCAGCAGCAAGGCCGCGCTGGTGCCTGCCAGTACCACGGTGTAGGCGGCGAACGCCAGGGCCACGACGATCGACGAGAAGAGTCGTTCCGACGCCGGCCTGACGATCTCGAACACCGTCAGCGCGGCGGGTATGACGCAGGCCGCGGTGATGACCAGGCGGCGGTAGTGCAGTGCCACGTGGCATAGATCGAGCAAGGCGAAGGTCAGCAGCGGCAGCAGTAACAGGGCGCCCAGCAGGCGCCGATCGATACGCCGGTGATAGAACAGCCGCATGCCGCTCCAGGAGCCGGCCAGACTGATCATGAACAGGAAGTAGGTCGCCAGGCTGACCGCCATCGCGGGCTCGCCGTTGGCCGGGAACTGCATCATCAGCGCCGCTCCCAGGGAGGAGCCGACCAGCGCTGCTAGCCAGTGCCACAGATAGCGCTCCTTGGGCTGGCTCAGGACCACGGTCAGAAACACCAGCAGGAAGGCGGCGCGACTCAGCGTCGCTGTGAGCAGGGCATTGTCGATCATGTGCATGGTGTCGCCCTCCTTACCGGGTTGGGCCGCCCTCGTCGGATCAGAAGCGGTAGCCTAGCCCGGCGCCCAGTGTCCAGATGCTGGCCCGAAGCTCGCTGCTGAAGCCGTCGCCTTCGAAACGGTAGGTGGGCACCTTCAGGTAGCGCAGGTTGGCGCTGGCGAACCAGGCGCCGCCCAAGTGGTAATCGGCGCCGGCCACGACGAGCGGGCCGGTGACCGGCTCGACCGTGAAGTCGGGAATGCCGGCGGCGGGCTCGACGCTGTGCTCGCGGGCATGATAGAGACCCGCGCCCAGGTAGGGCGTCAGCGCCCCCCAGGGGAGGAAGTGATACTGCAGTGACAGCATCACGCTGTCGCTGTCGACGCGGCCCACGTCGAAGTCACCGATCAGCGAGTCGCGCACCCGGTAGTACGCACGCGAGATACCGCCGGTGAATTCGAGCGCCCAGCGCTCACTCAGGAAATAGCTGATGTCGGCACCCGGCTGGATGCGGGAGTCGATCTCCACCGCGCCGCCGATGGTCGAGATCGTCGAGTGCACCTGGGCGGCTTGGCTACCGATCACCATGCCACGCAGCAGCCAGTCGCCTTGGTGCAGGGCATTGGCGCCGGCCGGTGCGGTCGGTGTCAGGACGGTGAGCAGGAGCAGGCAGAAAAGCACGACTTGGCTTCGGGAGGGCGCGTGGGGCTGGACGACAAGTGATGCGAGGTGCCGCATGACGCGCTCTCCCGGGGGCGATAGAAGGTCGGGGCCGGTCACGCCGGCACCGTAGCGCCCTGCCGCCGCTCGCTACTTTATCGGCGGCGGCGCAGCGCGCTTGAGCGCCACGGCCGTCGCGAGCGGCATTACTCCGGTTTGTGCACCCAGCGCGAGGCGTGCATGTCGAGGGCGTTGTCGTCCCAGCCGGTGAGCGTCGGTGCGACCAGGTTGCGCGAGCTGTAGGTGTAGATCGGCGTCAGCGGATAGTCGGCAAGTCCCAGCGCCTCGGCCTGCTGCATCAGCTGGGCCCGCTTGGCCGGGTCCTGTTCGCCATCCGATTCACTCAGCAATTGGTCGTAGCGCGCGTCGTGGTAGTCGCCGTAGTTGTTGGTCTCGGCGGAGAGCAGCTGGAGGAAGTTCTGGGCGTCGTCGTAGCTCGAGATCCAGGCCGCGCGGGCGACCTGGAAGTCCCCCTGCATCAGGTCGGCATAGTGGATGTTGGCCTCGGTGTTACGCAGTTCGACATCGACCCCCAGCGGCTTCCACATGGCGGCCACGGCCACCGCGATCTGGCGGTGCTCGTCGCCGCTGTTGAAGCGCAGGGTCAGCTTGAGCGGTTTGTCCGGGCCGTAGCCGGCCTCCTGCATCAGCGCCTTGGCCTTGGCCATGCGGGTGTCGATGGGCTCATCGAGCCCCGGCTGCGACTGCGCCTGATAGTCGCTGGTCCCTGGCGGCACCAGCGAGGTGGCGGCGGTGACCGCGCCCTTGAGCAGTTGATCGGCGATCACATCGCGGCGGATGGCCAGGCTCAGCGCCTCGCGCACTCGCTTGTCGGCCACCGGTGAGCCGTCGCGCAGGTTGTAGACGTAGTAGTAGGTGCCCAGCGAGGGGAAGCGGTGGGTCGCCTTGGGCAGCGTCTTGGAGAGGCGCGGATACTGGGCCGCGGGGTAGTCGCGCAGGATATCCAGCTCGCCGGCGCGGAATCGCTGGATACCGGCCACCTTGTCCTCTAGCGGGTAGTAGTCGACGCCATCCAGGGTCACCGCGTCGGCGTCGTGGAAGTGTGGGTTCTTGCGTGTCTCCAGCTCGGTGTTGGAGATCCACTTGACCGGTTTGAAGGCGCCGTTGACCGCGATGTGTGACGGGTCGCTCCAGTCGTCACCGTACTTGGCGTAGAGGTGCTGGGGAATCGGGTAGGCGAACGGCAGCACCAGGGTCTTGAGGAAGTAGACCGTCGGCTCGTTCAAGGTGATCTGCAGCGTCTTGCCGTCATCGAGGGAGGCCACGCCGAGCGCCTCGAGGGGTTTCTTGCCGGCATTGATCGCCTGAGCGTTGACCACCGGATAGAGACGGTGGGCGTAGTTGGAGGCGGTCTTGGGGTCGACCTGGTGACGATAGGCGAAGACGAAGTCGTCGGCGGTCAACGGCTGGCTGTCGGACCACTCGAGGCCATCGCGCAGATGGAAGGTGTAGGTCTTGCCGTCGTCGGAGATCTCCCAGCTTTCGGCGGCGCCGGGGATGATCTGGCCCTCGGCATCGATGGCGATCGGGCCCTCGAACAGGTCCCGCAGCACGTCCTCCTCCCACACCCCGCCGGTGATCTTGGCCGGGCTGAGCGAGGCGGGATCCCCCGAGATGCCCATGTGCAGCGTGGCGGCCGGGAGTGAAAGCGAGGTCAGGCCGGCGGCCAGACCGATGGCGAGGGCGAGCGGATGGGAGCGCATCGGCAGGAGGTCCTTGTAGCTGTTGTTGGTCATGGCGATGTGTCGTTGATCATGGCGATAGGGTAGCGGCTGTCCGGTAATGGCCGTCGGGGGATCGCGCACCCGATGGGCGACGAACTGGGCGTCGACGGTAGCAGGGCCTTCACGGCCGGCGTAAATGAATAATAGTGAAACCGTTATAACTATCTACCACCTGGTGCCTATCGCACGTGCCTGTCACGCACCCCTTGTCTCTGACGCTGCCCCTGGCGCCGCCCGGGATGACGCTCTGCCGGCGTTTGGCTACAATAGTCGACCTTTTGGCGCAGCCCGGCGCCGGGTGCCACCCCTGCGGTTGGCGCGGCCTGGCGGGTGCCCACGCTCATGATGGCAGGAGTCCCATGCAAGAGATCAATCCGATCAACAACCTCATCAAGGACCTGTCCGAACGGACAGACGTCCTGAGGGGGTATCTTTGACTATGCCGAGAAGAAAGATCGGCTAGAAGAAGTCTCGCGCGAACTGGAGAACCCCGAGGTCTGGAACGACCCCGACTACGCCCAGAAGCTGGGCAAGGAGCGGGCGTCGCTGGAAGCCGTGGTCGAGACCATCGATACCCTGGACAGCGGCCTGGCCGACAACCGCGAGCTGCTCGAACTGGCGGTGATGGAGGAGGACGATGCCACCGTCGACGAGGTGTGCAAGGAGCTCTCCTACCTCGAGGGGCAGCTGGACAAGCTGGAGTTCCGGCGCATGTTTGCCGGGGAGATGGACGAGAACAACGCCTATCTCGACATCCAGGCCGGTTCCGGCGGTACCGAGGCCCAGGACTGGGCCAACATGCTGCTGCGCATGTACCTGCGCTGGGCCGAGCACCACGGCTTCAAGGCGGAGCTGACCGAAGTCTCCGCCGGCGAGGTCGCGGGCATCAAGTCGGCCACCGTGCATGTTCAGGGCGATTACGCCTTCGGCTGGCTGCGCACCGAGACCGGGGTGCACCGTCTGGTGCGCAAGAGTCCGTTCGACTCCGGCGGGCGCCGGCATACCTCGTTCGCTTCGGTGTTTCTCTCCCCCGAGGTCGATGACAACTTCGAGGTGGAGATCAACCCGTCCGATCTGCGCGTCGACACCTACCGCTCTTCCGGGGCCGGCGGTCAGCACGTCAACACCACCGACTCGGCGGTACGTATCACCCACGAGCCCACCGGTATCGTGGTGGCGTGCCAGAGCCAGCGTAGCCAGCATGCCAACCGCGACTTCGCCATGAAACAGCTCAAGGCGAAGCTGTGGGAGCACGAGATGCAGAAGCGCAATGCCGCCAAGCAGCAGGCCGAGGACAGCAAGGCCGACATCGGCTGGGGCAGCCAGATCCGCTCCTACGTGCTCGACGACCAGCGGATCAAGGATCTGCGCACCGGGGTGCAGACGAGCAACTGCGAGAAGGTGCTCGACGGGGAGTTGGATCAGTTTATCGAGGCGAGCCTGAAACAGGGGCTTTAAAGCGCGTGTCTGCGCTCGACGAGGCGGTGTTGCGCCGGCGCGGATTCGCGCCGGCGCGCCTAGACTCGTCGTCGCTCGACCCCCGCGCTGCTAGCGTTGGCCGGGTTGATACCCTAGAACGGTTCGGGAATTCGACCCCCGCGCTGCGAGCGTTGGCCGGTTGATTCCCTGCGCGCAACATTGCCAGACCCTCTGGCGCTGGGCCAGGGCAAGGCGCGCAGCAGCGGGCCGACGGTTTCACAGATTCGACGGCGTTATCGATTCGAAGACTTCATAGATACGAATTTCCACAGGCGACGACATGGCGAACCAGGACAACCCGCAATCTCCCTCCGCTGCACCGAGCGACGTGCAGGAAGAAAATCGGCTGATCGCGGAGCGTCGCGGCAAGCTGGCGGAACGCCGCGAGCGCGCGGCGGAGCAGGGCGGCAGCGCCTTCCCCAACGCCTTCCGCCGCGACAGCCTGGCGGCTGAGCTGCAGACCGAGCTGGGTGAGCACGACAAGGCGGCGCTGGAGGCGCTGGATCGTCAGGCCGCGGTCGCCGGGCGGGTGATGCGCAAGCGCGGCCCGTTCATCGTGATTCAGGACGTCTCCGGGCAGATCCAGCTCTACGTCGACAAGAAGGGCCTGCCGGCCGAGCTGCTGGCGGATATCCAGAGCTGGGACATCGGCGATATCGTCGCCGGCAGCGGCCCGGTGCACAAATCCGGCAAGGGCGATCTCTACGTCATGCTGCGTCAGGCCGAGCTGCTGACCAAGAGCCTGCGCCCGCTGCCCGACAAGTTCCACGGGCTCACCGATCTCGAGGCGCGCTACCGGCAGCGCTACGTCGACCTGATCATGAACCCGCAGTCGCGGCGGGTTTTCGAGGTACGCTCCGGGGTGATCGCGGCGATCCGGCGCTTCATGGTCGAGCGCGGCTTCATGGAGGTCGAGACGCCGATGCTGCAGCCGATCCCCGGCGGCGCCACCGCGCGTCCCTTCGTGACCCACCACAATGCGCTGGATATCGACATGTATCTGCGCATCGCCCCGGAGCTCTATCTCAAGCGGCTGGTGGTGGGCGGCTTCGAGCGGGTGTTCGAGATCAACCGCAACTTCCGCAACGAGGGGCTGTCGACGCGTCACAACCCCGAGTTCACCATGCTCGAGTTCTACTGGGCCTACGCCGATTACCAGGACCTGCTCGACTTCACCGAGGCGATGATCCGGGATGTCGCCGAGCGCGTGCTTGGCTCCAGCGTGGTGGTCTATCAGGGCACCGAGTACGACCTGGGCCAGCCGTTCCGGCGCCTGACCCTGCGCCAGTCGATCCTCGAGCACGGCGATGGCATCGGCGAGGCGGACATCGATACGCTCGATGGCGCCACTGCCACCTGCCGGCGCCTGGGCATCGAGGTCAAGGCGAGCTGGGGGCTGGGCAAGCTGCAGACCGAGATCTTCGAGGCGGTGGCCGAGCATCGCCTCGATCAGCCCACCTTCATCACCGAGTATCCGGCCGAGGTGAGCCCGCTGGCGCGGCGCAACGACACCAACCCCCACGTCACCGACCGCTTCGAGTTCTTCGTCGGCGGGCGCGAGATCGCCAACGGCTTCTCCGAGCTCAACGACGCCGAGGATCAGGCCGAGCGCTTCGCCGCCCAGGCCGCGGAGAAGGATGCCGGCGACCTCGAGGCGATGTACTTTGACGCCGACTACGTGCGTGCGCTGGAGTACGGCATGCCGCCCACCGCGGGCGAGGGCATCGGCATCGACCGCCTGGTGATGCTGCTGACCGACAGTCCCTCGATCCGCGACGTGCTGCTGTTCCCGGCGATGCGCCCGGAGTGATCACGCCGCCCAGGCCCTTCGATATCGGCCGGCAGGGCGTCGGCGTCTAGCCCAGCGGGGCGACGCCGAGGCCCTCGACCAGGGTTTCCAGGGCGCGCAGGCCGGCGACCGAGTTGCCGTAGCTGTCGAGCCTTGGTGACCACACGCAGAGGCTCATCTGCCCCGGCACGATCGCCACGATGCCGCCGCCCACGCCACTCTTGCCGGGCAGGCCGACACGCCAGGCGAAGTCGCCGGCGGCGTCGTAGAGGCCGCAGGTGAGCAGCAGGGCGTTGAGCTGACGGTTCTGCTGCGGGGTGACGATGACGCTGCCGTCGTCCGGATGCACGCCGCGATTGGCCAGGAAGGCGAACGCCCGTGCCACGTCGACGCAGCTCATCGACAGCGCGCAGCCGTGGAAGTAGACGTCGAGCACCTCGTCGACCTCGCCGTGAAGATTGCCGTAGGCCTTCATCAGATAGGCGAGGGCGGCGTTGCGCGCCTTGTGCGCCATCTCCGAGCTGGCGACCCGGGTGTCGAAGGCGAGCGCCGGGTTGCCCGCCAGACGCCGCGCCAGTTCGCGCATCACCCAGTGGATCGACATGATCCGCGATACCAGCAGATCGGTGACCAGCAGCGCGCCGGCGTTGATGAAGGGGTTGCGCGGGATGCCGCGCTCCACCTCCAGCTGCACGATCGAGTTGAACGCCTGCCCCGAGGGCTCGCGGCCGACCCGCTGCCAGATATCGGCTTCGTCCAGGTGCTGGATCGCGATGATCAGGTTGAGCAGCTTGGAGATCGACTGGATCGAGAACGGCGTATCCGCGGCCCCGGCGCGGTAGACGCGGCCGGCGACGTCGCATACCGCGATGCCGAACTGATCCGGGACCACTTCCGCCAGCGCCGGGATGTAGCTGGCGACGTTACCTTCTCCGAAGTGGCGCGGGGCGTCGCGGGCGATACGCGTGAGCAGGTCGTCGAGGGCGCTGGGGTCGAACGAGGCGGGCATGGCGATGACGGCAATCGGCAGATGGAGGGGGCGCCAGTGTAGGCTGCCGCCGCGCCGATTGCATCCGTCTGCCCGCCGCCGTGCGAGCCTGCGGCGGGCGCGGCAATCCGGTGTTGGTCATGGGCGCGACGAACGCTCATACTGTCGGCGCTGCGCGCAGCGCCGCACCAGTGCGGCTTCGAGATCGCCGGCCTCAGGGCTGGCAAATTCGACGCCGTCGGTTTCGATGCAAAGGGGTGACACCATGAAGCTGCTCAACCGTTCCGCACTCAGCGTGAAGCCCACTCAGGCCTTCGTCGACTGGGTCAATTCGCTCGAACCCACCATGGGCGAGGACGATCTTACCCTCGACGACATCGCGGCGGAGACCACCGTCTATCTGATTCCCGAGATGGATACGCCGGAAGCGCTGGCGGCCTACGTCGAGGAGCGCTGCGTGGATATTCTCGAGAGCGAGCTGCGCGCCTGGGAAGAGGATTCGCGGCAGTGGCCGGAGGTGGTCGATCTGGCGCTGTTCGAGCAGTTCCTGATCGTCGAGCACAGCTATCTGGCGATCGACCTGGATGACGAGGTCGAGCTGGAGACCGCCGAGGTCGATGACGAGCTGCTGATGGAGACCGACGAGGAGTGAGCGAGATCCTGGGCCTGGTTGGACGCCGCCTGCTGCCGGAGGTGGGCGTGGCGGCATGCTGAAACGGTTGTTCGAGGTACGTGACGGCGACGACGGGCTGCCCGGGCGCGAGCGCAAGCTGGCGCTGCTGGCGCTGGTCACCGGCACACAGATGGCGGTGCTCGACAGCGGCATCGTCAATATCGCGCTGCCGACCCTGGCCGACGAGCTCGGCATCAGTGGCGCGGCGTCGATCTGGATCGCCAACGTCTACCAGCTGGTCACCGCGGCGCTGTTGCTCACCTTCGCCGCGCTGAGCCGGGTCATCGGCCGGCATCGGCTCTATATCGGCGGCCTGGCGGTGTTCACCCTGGCATCGCTGGCCTGCGCGCTATCGCGCTCGTTCGAGCTGCTGCTGGTGTCGCGCATGCTGCAGGGGATCGGCGCGGCGGCGATGCTGAGTATCGGGCCGTCACTCTATCGCATCATCTTTCCCACCCGTCTGCTGGGCTCGGCGATCGGGCTCAGTGCGCTTACCGTGGCTTTCGGGATCGCCGCCGGGCCCTCGATCGGCGGTCTGATCCTGCATCTGGCGAGCTGGCCGTGGCTGTTCGCGATCAACGTGCCGGTGGGGCTGCTGGCGCTGTTCCTGGCGCTGCGCTCGTTGCCGCGTGAGCCGGCACAGCGGGTGCGCTTCGATGTCTGGGGCGCGCTGCTGTCGATCGTGATGCTGAGCGGCAGTGTCTTCGCCCTGGATCAATTCGGCCACGGCGGCGGCGGAGCGATGGCGCTGGCCACCCTGGCCCTGGCGCTGGCCTGCCTGGTCGGCTTCGTCTATCGTCAGCGCCACGTCGCCAGCCCGCTGGTGCCGCTGGCGCTGTTCGAGGAGCCGCGCTTCTCGTTCGCCGCGATCACCTCGATGTTCGCCTTCCTGGCCCAGGGCATCGCCTTCGTCGGGCTGCCGTTTCTCTACCAGCGGGTGATGGGCGTCTCGCCGATCGCCTCGGCTTTGCTGTTCACGCCCTGGCCGCTGGTGATCATGGTGATCGGCCCGGTGGCCGGGCGCCTTGCCGACAAGGGCAATCCGGCGCTGATCAGTTCGCTGGGTCTGGGTCTGTTCCTGCTCGGCATGCTGGCGCTGACCGGGCTCGACGCCGACTCCAGCCATCTCGACGTGATCTGGCGCACGGCGCTGTGCGGCGTCGGCTACGGCCTGTTCCAGGCGCCCAACAACCGCGAGATGATCGGCAGCGTGCCGCTGGCGCTGAGTGCCAACGCCTCCGGTGTGCTCGCCTCGGTGCGCACCTTCGGCCAGTCCCTGGGGACTGCGCTGGTGGGTCTGATCCTGGGGCTGTCGTTCGGCTCGCTGACGCTGTCGCTGTGGCTGGGCTGCGTCTCGGTGGTGGTGGCGCTGGCGCTGAGCCTCTACCGGATACCGCTGGCGGCCCGCGATCGACGCGGCTGAGGCAGCGGGTGCCGTCGCCGCGGCGGCCGCCAGACGTTACAATGAACCGACTGGCACAGGAGGTGTTGCATGAGTGTTCAAACCCGCATCGAAGAGAAGTTGGCCGCGCTCGAGCCGCAGTATCTGACGGTCGAGAACGAGAGCCACATGCACCATGTGCCGCCCGACTCGGAAACCCACTTCAAGGTGACCCTGGTCTCCGAGCGCTTCGCCGGGCTGATGCCGGTCAAGCGCCACCAGTTGATCTATTCGGTGCTGGCCGATGAGCTGGCCGGGCCGGTGCACGCCCTGGCGCTGCACCTCTACACGCCGCAGCAGTGGGAAGCGCGTGGCGGCAGTCGACCCGACTCGCCCAACTGTCGCGGGGGAGGCGGGCGGTGATCGCCGACCCCCAACGGCTGCAGTACCTCGAGGCGATGGGCGTTCCGGCCTGGGTCTCGCGCTACCGCTTGATCAACGCCCGACCCACCGAACAGTGTGAGTGGGCGGTGCCGGCGGCGGAGAAGCCCGCGCCGGGCCAGCGTCTTCACGCGCTGCTGGAGACGCCCCCCGCCCATTCCGAACCCGCAGCGCCCGCACCCGCTGTGGCGCCTCCCGAGCCCGTCGAGCGTGTTGAGGGCAGTGCTCCGGTGGCGCGTGCCCGCGCCCTGCTGGGCGAAGATCAGGCACCCGCCGAAGCGCCTGCGCCCGCTGACGATACGACCGCCGCCCCCCCGGCTCCGGTGGCGGCGGCCGCCGAGCGGGCGGCGCCGCTGCGCTTTTCGCTGACGCTGGCGGTGCTCGACCAGCGCTGGTGGCTGCTGCTGCCGGGGGGGCGCGAGGGGCTGTCGTCGGCGGCCCAGGCGCTGCTCAAGCAGATGCTCGTGGCCGCCGGGCTGCCCGGCGACTGGCGTGCGCTTTCGAGCCTCGACTGGCCGCTGATGGAGGCGCCGGTGGACGATCCCGTCAATGAGGCCCGCGACGGCCTGGCGGTGTTCTGTCGCGGTCAGGCGATGCGCAACGGCCTGAGTATCTCCGGCGCCATCGTGATTCCCGGCGCTGATGCCGAGGCGCTGTTCGCGGACGACGACACGCCGTTCGAGGTCGACTGCCACCGCTGGCCGCACCCGGGCACCCTGCTCGGCGACACGGCGGCCAAGCGTGCCTGCTGGCCGCAGCTGCATGCCACTGGCGAGGCGTGGCGGCAGGCGACTGCCGGCACCGCCTGAGCCGAGGCGTCAGCATGAGTGCCATCCCCTCTCTCCCGGCATCGCCGCGTCTGCTGGGCGCGGACGATCTGACGCCCTGGGCCCGCTTCGAAGCGCTCGCTAACGATGATGCCTGGTCGGCCACACTGCTCGGCAGCGCGCTGAGTGACGACACCCTGGAAGTGTGGGGCGTGTTCGAGGCCGCCGAGCTGCGCGCGGTGGCGGTGGTGGCCTATCTGCCGTTCGATGCCGAGCTGCAGTCGATCAGCGTGCACCCCGCTGCGCGCCGGCGCGGTCTTGCCGCGGCGCTGTTGGCGTGGCTGCTGGCGCGGACGGCGCGGCGTGGGGCCGAGCGCATGCTGCTGGAGGTGAGGGCGTCGAACCAGGCCGCGCAGCGGCTCTACCACAAGCTGGGCTTCGCCGAGGATGGCCGGCGGCGGGGGTACTACCGCTGTGATGACGGCGGCAGTGAAGAGGCGGTGTTGATGTCGCGGGGGTTGGCGGCAGGCGCCTCAGCGGAGTAGGCGGTGGCACCGACGACCGGGGCGGTCGCCGGTGCCGCGAGACGGGCTGAGCGGGGCCTCAGGCTCCGGCGTCGCTGGGTGTCTCGTCGAGGGCGCGCAGCTTGTCGAGCAGGCCGCCCAGGCGGCGTTCCCACTCGTCGCGCTCCTGGCGCAGCTGGGCGTTCTCGGCCTTCAGCTCTTCGTTTTCCATCTTCAGCATTTCGATGCTGTCGACGGCATTCTGAATCTTCTGTTCGAGCTGGGCGAAGATCTCTCCGTTCATGACGCTCTCCTTGGGGTTGACGACGGCTGCAGGTGACACAAGCGTGACCGCCAGCCTGCGGTCATGCGGGTGAGTGACGCCCGCGACTGCCGATGACTCGGCTGGCCGCCAGCCTACGTGGCGTGGCCGGCGGCGACAAGCGTCTCGATGTGGAGACGGCAGCACGGGCGGCGTCAGGCCTCCGGCGGAGTGCGCCGGAACAGCCGGGCGTGGCTGTCGCCGGCGCGCAGTTCCCGGTGCAGTTGCCACCCGGGCGGCGACTGCCACGCCAGCTCGTGCTCGGTCTCGACATAGATCCAGGCGTGCGGTTCGAGCCAGCCCCCTTGCTCCAGCCGTTCGCAGGTGGCCGCCGCCAGCCCCTGGCGGAACGGGGGGTCGAGGAACACCAGCCCGCAGGGGGCCGCGGGTCCGGTCAGATAGGCGGCGACATCGCTGCGATGCACCGTGGCCTCAGCCCCCAGCGTGGCCAGGTTACGCGTCAGCGCGGCGGCTACCGGGGCCGCCGCTTCGACGAAGTGTACCTCGCCGGCGCCGCGGGAGAGCGCCTCCAGCCCCAGCGCGCCGGTACCGGCGAACAGGTCCAGTACCCGTGCGGTGTAGCGCTCACTGGCGAGCCAGTTGAACAGCGTCTCGCGCACCCGGTCCGGTGTCGGACGCAGCCCGGGGCTGTCGAGAATCGGCAGCCGGCGGCGGCGAAATTCGCCACCGATCAGGCGCAGTTCGCCGCGCCCACCGTGTGAGGCACGCTGGCCGCGACGGCCGCTGTCGGCGGCAGGGGAGGTGGCCCGCCCGCCCGGGGCGCCACGCTGGGATCGACGTCGATTCATGGCGCGCAATTGTACCCCCGCCACCCTCGCGGTGATAGGATTGACGCTCGATATCGACCTTTTCCGAGGCCGTGTCTACGCCCGCCGGGAAGGCGTCGTCGCCACGGCCATCAGCAGCGAAGTCATCCATGTTCGGACTATTCAAGAGCCGCAAGAAACAGCAGCAGGAGCAGGAAGCCGCCCGCCGGGAAGCGGAGGCGGCCGAAGCGCGCGCCGCCGAGGAGGCCCGCGCCGCCGAGACCGAGGCGCCGACAGCGGACGCCGCGGTGCAGGAGGTGCACCCCGAGCCTGAGGCGTCCGCCGCAGACGAGGTGGTGCAGGCCGCCGACCCCGAGCGCGGCGCTGCGGTCGACTACGCCCCCGAGCCGGTCGAGACGACCGCCGCCCGTGCGGCGCTGGATGCCCCGCTGGCCGACGAGGCCGCGACCTCCGCCCTCGGCGAAACCCCGGCCGAGCCGAGCCGCGAGACGGCACTGGCCCACGATGCCACGGCGCCGAGCGAGAGCGATGCCACGGCGCTGAACGAAAGCGATACCAAGGCGCTGGCCGAGGATGAGCCCGCTACCGACATGGCGCCGGCGGCAGCGGCCGAGGCGGCCCCCGCCGAGGTCGCCGCCAGTGAGCCGCTGCCGGCCGAGAGCGGCGCGTCCGAGAGTCTGCCGGCGCAGGCGCCCCCGGCCCCGCGCGAGAAGCCCAAGGGCGGCTGGCTGGCGCGGGTACGCGCCGGTCTCGGGCGTACCCGCGCCAATCTGACCGATGGCATCGCCGATCTGCTGCTGGGCAAGAAGCAGATCGACGACGAGCTGATGGAGGATCTCGAAACCCAGCTGCTGTTGGCGGACGTGGGCATCGAGGCCACCAGCGAGATCATCGCGCGGCTGACCGAGCGCGTCTCGCGCAAGGAGCTCGCCGATGCCGATGCGCTCTACCGCGCCCTGCAGGAGGAGCTGGCGGCGCTGCTCGAACCGGTGACCCAGCCGCTGACGCTGCCGCCCAAGGGCGAAGGGCCGTTCGTGATCCTGATGGTCGGGGTCAATGGGGTGGGTAAGACCACCACCATCGGCAAGCTGACCCAGCGCTTCCAGAACGAGGGCCGCAGCGTGATGCTGGCGGCCGGTGACACCTTCCGCGCCGCGGCGGTGGAGCAGCTCAAGGTATGGGGCGAGCGTAACCGGGTGCCGGTGATCGCCCAGCACACCGGTGCCGACAGCGCCTCGGTGATCTATGACGCGGTGGCGGCGGCGCGGGCGCGCAAGGTCGATGTGCTGATCGCCGACACCGCCGGGCGGCTGCACAACAAGAGCCACCTGATGGAGGAGCTCAAGAAGGTGCAGCGGGTCATGGCCAAGCTCGACGCCTCCGCGCCCCACGAGGTGATGCTGGTGCTCGACGCCGGTACCGGCCAGAACGCCATCTCCCAGGCCACCACCTTCGACGAGGCGATTCCGGTCACCGGCATCACCCTGACCAAGCTCGACGGCACCGCCAAGGGCGGCATCATCTTCGCCCTGGCCAAGAAGATGGGCACGCCGATCCGTTTCATTGGGGTCGGCGAGACGCTCGACGATCTGCGTCCGTTCGATGCCGACACCTTCGTCAAGGCGCTGTTCGACCGGGACGGTGACGCCGCTTCATGATCGCGTTCGAGCATGTCGGCAAGCGCTACGGCGGGCGTTTCGAGGCGCTCGCCGATATCAATTTCCGGGTCGAGCGCGGTGAGATGCTGTTCCTCACCGGCCACTCCGGCGCCGGCAAGAGCTCGCTGCTGCGGCTGATCATGCGCCTCGAGCGTCCTTCCCGCGGGCGCGTGCTGGTCGCCGGGCACGATCTCGACCGCCTGCACCTCAGCCAGGTGCCCTATTACCGGCGCCAGATCGGGGTGGTGTTCCAGGATCACCAGCTGCTGTTCGACCGCGATATCTTCGCCAATGTGGCCCTGCCGCTGACCATCCAGGGGATCGAGCCCCACGAGGCGGCGCGCCGGGTGCGCGCGGCGCTCGACAAGGTCGGCCTCTTGCACCGCGAGCGCGCGCTGCCGATCGAACTCTCCACCGGCGAACAGCAGCGGGTCGGCATCGCCCGTGCGGTGGTCAACAAACCGGCGCTGCTGCTCGCCGATGAGCCCACCGGCAACCTCGACCCCCAGCTCTCGGCCGATATCATGCGGCTGTTCGAGGACTTCAATCGCATCGGCACCACGGTGCTGATCGCCAGCCACGACCTGGCCCTGATCGCGCGTCTGCGCCATCGCGTGCTCAAGCTGCGCGAGGGGCGCCTGGTCCGCGACGGGGAGGCGGCATGAGCGAACGTCAGCCGGCGCCGCGCGGCGCCCAGCGCGCCCGACCGGGGCCCGCCGGGGGCGGGCGGGCCTGGCTGCGTCACCATCGCGCCATGCTCGGCGACAGTGCCCTGCGCCTGGTACGGCGTCCGCTGGCCACGCTGCTGACGATGCTGGCGATCGCCATTGCGCTGATCCTGCCCGCCGGACTGTGGCTGGTGCTGGACAGCGCCCAGCTGCTCGATGCCCAGCTCGACGAGAGCGCCACGCTGACCGTCTACTTCGATCACGATATCGACGAGAGCCGTGCCCTGGCGCTCTCCGAGACGCTGGGTGCCGAGCCCGGCGTGGCCGGGACGCGGCTGGTGACTGCCGCCGAGGGGCTGGACGAGTTCCAGCGCGCGCTGGGGGTGGACGACGCGCTCAGCCAGCTCGAGCGCAACCCGCTGCCGGCCAGCGTGGTGGTGACACCGGATGACCCCTCCCCGGCCGCGGTGCAGGCGTTGAGCCAGCGTCTCGGCCAGCTGCCGGGGGTGGATGAAGTGCGCCTCGATCTGGCCTGGCTCGACCGCCTGCAGCAGTTGGCGGCGCTGGGCCAGCGGGTGGCGCTGGCGCTGGGCCTGCTGTTCGGGCTCGGGGTACTGCTGGTGGTGGGCAATACCATCCGCCTGGCGGTGGAGAGTCGGCGTCAGGAGATCGAAGTGGTGACCCTGATCGGTGCCACCCACGCCTTCGTACGGCGGCCGTTTCTCTACAGCGGCGCCTGGTACGGGCTCGGCGGCGGCCTGCTGGCGCTGGGCATACTGGCCCTGGGGGGCAACTGGCTGGCCGCGCCGGTGAACGCGCTGGCCGAGAGCTACGGCGCGCGCTTCGCACTACCGACTTTAGGCGTGTCCAACTCGGTTTTTCTGCTGCTTTTTAGTACACTATTGGGCTGGTTGGGCGCGTGGCTCGCCGTCGGTCGTCATCTGGCGGAGACCAAGCCGCGCTAGCGCGTACCGATCGAGACGGCACGCGACGTCTGCGTCATCTTCACGTCAGCTTGGAATGGCAGTAGCGGCTGGCATGGTCATCGTTTCACTCGGGGTAGTCATAGTCTCGAGGCATGATGTCGATAGCCGTCCCAACGCCGGGTCGCGCTGGCTCAACGATTGAACTTTTGTCTACACTCGGGGTCATAGAAGCATTCCTCGATCATAGACAGGCCTAACAACCTGCGGCGGTGCGATGCGACGCCCGAGCGATAGTGCGCTCGGCAACCGGGCACCGCCTAGCATGGAGACACGGCATATGAGCACCAGTCTTCAACCCATCGGAAACCTTTCGCCGGGCCACGACCTCAACGGTTATATCCAGGCGGTCAACGGCATCGCCGTGCTGACGGCCGAAGAGGAGCACGCCCTGGCGGTGCGCCTGCACGAAGAGGACGACCTGGAGTCGGCGCGCCGGCTGATCATGTCGCACCTGCGTTTCGTGGTGCACATCGCGCGCAGCTACTCGGGCTACGGTCTGCCCCAGGCCGATCTGATCCAGGAGGGCAACGTCGGCCTGATGAAGGCGGTCAAGCGCTTCGACCCCTATCAGGGGGTGCGCCTGGTCTCCTTCGCGGTGCACTGGATCAAGGCCGAAATCCACGAATACGTGCTGCGCAACTGGCGGATCGTCAAGATCGCCACCACCAAGGCGCAGCGCAAGCTGTTCTTCAACCTGCGCAGCGCCAAGAAGCGCCTGGCGTGGCTGAACAACGACGAAGTCGACGCCATCGCCAAGGATCTCGACGTCAAGCCCAAGGTGGTGCGCGAGATGGAAGGTCGGCTCTCGGCCTATGACGCCGGTTTCGACGCCAGCCCCGGCGAAGACGACGAGCAGAGCTACCAGGCCCCGGCCCAGTATCTCGAGGACAGCAGCTTCGACCCGGCGGCGCAGCTCGAAGCCGACGACTGGGAGGCGGACTACACCCGCCGCCTGCGTGATGCGCTGGCGCTGCTCGACGACCGCTCGCGGGATATCCTGCAGCGGCGCTGGCTCTCCGAGGAGAAGTCGACGCTGCACGAGCTCGCCGACGTCTACGGCGTCTCCGCGGAGCGTATCCGTCAGCTGGAGAAGAACGCCATGAAGAAGATCAAGCAGCAACTGGGCGACGCTCTCGCTGCCTGATCGAGGACCGGCGCGCCGTCAGGCGTTGCCGGTTCATGCTGTTGGCGTGTCATCCCAGACTTGGCGCGTCAACTCAGGCCTAGGCGTTTGTAGACGCTGCCAAGACATACAAAGCCCGGCCATGCTGATGCATGGCCGGGCTTTTTAGTTCCCCGGTGTCACGCCGGCTGGTGTCGGGTCAGGCGCTGGTGGTGGCGCGCCCGATCAGCAACTGCGCGCCGAGCAGGGTCCACTGGTCTTCCCAGTGGGCGCTCGGCAGGTGGCGGAAATCGCTGCGCACGTACTGACTGATGCGACCCTCGACGAAGGCAGCCAGCAGATTGGCGCTGGCCGAGACGGCGACCCGTGGACGCAGCCCCTCGCGCAGTTCGGCTTCGCGCAGGATCTGCTTGAACTGGGTCTCCAGGCGCTCGAACAGCTGAGACATGCGCGTGCGCAGCCGCGCCGTCTCGCCGGTGAGCACGTCGCCATCCATCAGTCGGCTGAGCCCGGGGTTCTTCTCGGCGAACATCAGCACCAGTTGCACGATCTTTTCGCAGCGCCCCAGGGCCTCCGGCGTCTCTTCGAGAATCCGCCGGATGCGTTCGAACAGGCTCGTCTCGATGAACTCGATCAGCCCCTCGAACATGCGCGCCTTGCTGGGGAAGTGGCGATAGAGCGCCGCTTCACTGACACCGACCTGGCGCGCCAGGGCGGCGGTGGTGATACGTTTGCCGCTGTCCTCTTCCAGCATCAGTGCGAGTGCCTGGAGGATCTGCTCGCGGCGGGAGAGCGTTGAAGTTGCCTGCGTCATGAGCGTTCTTGTCGGTAGTGGTGTCTTGGCTCCTGCCTGGAGTGACTCCGCCCCCTGCGCTGCCGGGGCGATGACGACCCGGACGAGGCAGAGCGGAGCGGGCCTTCCTGGCCCGCGTCGAAAGTGCGCTAGCGTGCGACGATCTGGGTACCGACGCCGGCGTCGGTGAAGATCTCCAGCAGGGTGGAGTGGACCACCCGGCCGTCGACGATCACCGCACTGCCCACACCGCCCTTGACCGCCTCCAGGGCGCAGCGGATCTTGGGCAGCATGCCGCCGTAGATGGTGCCGTCAGCGATCAGCGCGTCGACCTGTTCGGTGGAGAGCCCGGTCATGACATTGCCGTCGGCGTCCTGCAGGCCGGCGACGTTGGTCAGCAGCATCAGCTTCTCCGCCTTCAGCGCCTCGGCCACCTTGCCGGCGACCAGGTCGGCATTGATATTGTAGCTGTGGCCCTCGGCGTCGACCCCGATCGGCGCGATCACCGGAATGTAGTCGGCCTTCGAGAGCATCTCGATCAGATCGGTGGAGATGTGCTCGACCTCGCCCACATGGCCGATATCGATGATCTCCGAGGCGGTCATCTCCGGGGTGCGCCGCTCGACCTTGAGCTGGCGCGCACGGATCTGGGCACTGTCCTTGCCGGTCAGGCCGATCGCCTTGCCACCGCACTGGTTGATCTGGTTGACGATGCTCTTGTTGACCAGGCCGCCGAGTACCATCTCGACCACGTCCATGGTCTCGGCATCGGTGACGCGCATGCCGTCGACGAAGCGCGATTCGATGTTGAGCCGGGCCAGGAGCTGGCCGATCTGCGGGCCGCCGCCGTGGACCACCACCGGATTGATGCCGACCTCCTTCATCAGCACCATGTCGCGGGCGAAGGAGTCGATCAGCGTGTCCTCGGTCATGGCGTTGCCGCCATACTTGACCACGATCGTCTTGCCCGAGTAGCGCTGGATGTATGGCAGCGCCTCGGAAAGGATCTCGACCACGTGGCGCGGGTCGCGTGGGCTAACGCTCATGAGTCGTCACTGCTCCCAGGTTGAAATGAATGTCCCTTGATGCCTGTTCCTGCCTGCCCCGGCGCGCTCAGAACGGCAGCGTCGCGTCGGGCACCACGGCCTCGAGGGCGTGGCGGAAATATCCCTGGATGCGTTCGAGCGCGGCCTGATCCTGGCCCTCGAAGCGCAGCACCAGCATCGGTGTGGTGTTGGAGGCGCGGCACAACCCCCAGCCGTCGGGGTAGTCGACGCGAATGCCGTCCAGCGAGGTCTTGACGCCGTCCGGGCCGAAATCGCCATTCTCCGCCAGGCGCGCGACGATGGCGAACTTGGTCTCGTCGCTGACCGCGACGTTGAGCTCCGGCGTGCTCGGGTCCTGCGGATAGTCGGCGAAGAAGGCGTTCGCGTCCCGCGACTGGCCCGCCAGGATCTCGAGCAGCCGGGCGGCGGCGTAGAGACCATCGTCGAAACCGTACCAGCGCTCTTTGATGAAGATGTGTCCGCTCATCTCGCCGCCGAGCTGGGCTCCGGTCTCGCGCATGCGGGCCTTGATCAGCGAGTGGCCGGTGCGCCACATCTCCGGCTCGCCGCCGGCGCGCTCGATGCGCCGGGGCAGATGGCCGGTGCACTTGATGTCGAAGATCACCCTGGCGCCCGGGTTGCGTTCGAGCATGTCCTCGGCGAAGGCCATCAGCAAGCGATCAGGGTAGATGATCTCTCCCGCTGGGGTGACCACGCCCAGACGGTCGCCGTCGCCGTCGAACGCCAGCCCGATGTCGGCGTCGTGGGCGGCTACGGCGGCGATCAGATCGGTCAGATTCTCGGGCTTGCCGGGGTCCGGGTGGTGATGGGGGAAGTCACCGTCGATCTCGGCATAGAGCGGTACGGTATCCGCACCCAGTGCTGCGATCAGCCTGGGGCCGAGCTCGCCGGCGACGCCGTTGCCGCAATCCACCACCGCCTTGAGCGGCCGCGCCAGGTGCACGTCGCCGAGGATGCGGTCGAGATAGGCCTGGCTCAGATCGCGGCTTTCCAGGCGGCCCTCGCCGTGGCTCAGGTCACCCTGGCGGATACGCGTATGCAGCGCGGTGATCGCCTCGTTGGAGAGTGCCACACCATCGAGCACGATCTTCAGGCCGTTGTAGTCGGGCGGATTGTGACTGCCGGTGACCATCACCCCGCTGGCGCTCTCGGCCAGGGTGGCGGTGGCGAAGTAGAGCACCGGGGTCGGCACCCGGCCGATGTCGATCACATCAATGCCGGCGGCGCGCAGGCCGCGGATCAGCGCCGCCGCCAGGGCGGGCCCGGAGTGGCGCCCGTCGCGGGCGACGATCACGCACTGCTGGCCGCGGGCCTCGGCTTCGCTGCCGATGGCGCGGCCAATCCACTCGACGCCCTCTTCGGTGAGGGTCTCTCCGACCACGCCGCGAATGTCATAGGCGCGAAAGATCGAGGCGGGCACTGCGTTGGCGGGTGTCTGTGGGTCTCGGTTCATGGGGTCTCCTCGGCGGGGCCGCTCCAGCGCTCGAACTCCAGCGATACCGTGGCCTGGCCATCGGTCAGCAGCCACTGCCCCTCCATGCGCGTGGCGTCCAGAGTGATGTTGCGCTCTACCCAGCCGGTCAGCGCCTCCAGCGGAGCCGCCGGCACGCTCAGCACGCGGACCCGGGGCAGGGCACGAATGTCGTCGCCGAGTTTTCTCCACCACTGCTCGGCACTGCGCGGCGAGTAGGGGTAGACGAGCACCGTCTCGGCGCGGGAGAGCCCCTGCTTGATACGCTTGAGCGACGGCTCGCCCAGTTCGATCCAGGCCAGGATGCGCCCGTCGGCGGCGGTGAGCCACAGATCCGGTTCGTCGTCGCTGCTCAGGCCTCGGGTCATGCTCAGTTCGCCCGGCGCCTGATTGGCCGGCGCGTTGAGCGTGTGGGCGTTGTCGATGAACGCGAGCAGCCGCACCATCAGGCGGGTGGCGGTCTCGGAGGGGTGGCATGCCACGGTCAGGGCGTGGGTGGCGTAGTAGTGGTGGTCCAGGTCACTCAGATTGAGCCTGGCCTTGTAGATGGTTGCGCCTAGCGCCACGCGACTCTCCTTGCTCGCTTCACGGTTGTCGCCTCAGGATTTCTATCCTGGGCGCTGGTCACTGCCGGCCGGAATGGCCGAAGCCGCCGGCAGCACGCTCGGTGGCGACGAAGTCTTCGACGATCTCGAGCTCGGCCTGCATGACCGGAACCAGCACGTACTGGGCCAGACGCTCGCCGGGTTCCAGCGTGAAGGTGTCGCGGCCGCGGTTCCAGACCGAGATCATCAGCTCGCCCTGGTAGTCGGAGTCGATCAGGCCGACCAGGTTGCCCAGTACGATGCCGTGCTTGTGGCCCAGCCCGGAGCGCGGCAGCACCACGCCGGCGAGCTGCGGATTGCCGATATGGATCGCCAGGCCGGTACGCACCAGCGCGCTGTCGCCGGGGGCCAGCGTCAGCGGGGCGTCGAGCAGGGCGCGCAGGTCCATGCCGGCACTGCCCTCGGTGGCGTAGTGGGGCAGCGGATAGTCGTGCACGCGCGGATCGAGAATCTTGACCGCGAGCTTGGGCGCGGGCGAGGCGGGGCTGGTCATGACGAAACGTGATTCCTGCAAAAACGTGATGAATAGAATATCGCCACCGCGACGGCGGGCGGCAGCAGAAGTCGGCACTAGCTTACCATCGCTTGGTGGCCGGCGAACGCCGCCGTGCAGGGCGGCGTCCATTGATGGGTGTGTGCCGGCACGGGGGGACGTCAGGGCAGGCGCGTTATCAGGTGGTCGAGAATCGCCGTGGCCAGCGCCGTCTTGGGTTGGGGCGGCAGCGCCTGGCGGCGCACCTCGTCCGCTTCCCGCCACAGCAGGGTGGCGGCGTTGTCGTCGCTACCGAAGCCGAGTCCTGCCTGGGAGACGTCGTTGGCCACGATCAGATCGAGGCGCTTGCGCGAAAGCTTGTCGCCGGCATGGGTTTCCAGCGCCTGGGTCTCGGCGGCGAAGCCGACGCAGAAGGGGCGCTCGGAACGCGCAGCCACCGTGGCCACGATATCCGGATTGCGCACCAGTTCGAGCGTCATGCCGCTGGTGTCGTCGCCCTTCTTCAGCTTGTGCTCGGCAACGCTGGCGGCGCGGTAGTCGGCCACCGCGGCGCAGCCGATGAACAGCTCGCAGGGGAGTGCGGCTTCCACGGCCGCGAGCATCTCACACGCCGAGAGTACGTCGACACGCGCCACGCCGGGCGGCGTCGCCAGCGCCACCGGACCGCTCACCAGCGTCACCTGGGCGCCCCGCGCGGCGCAGGCGGCGGCCAGGGCGTAGCCCATCTTGCCGGAGCTGTGATTGGAGAGGTAGCGCACCGGGTCGAGCGCCTCGCGGGTCGGTCCGGCGGTGATCACCACCCGGCGGCCGGCGAGATCCTGGGTCGAGATGGCCGCTGCGGGGTCGAGCGCCTGCTGCAGCCGGGTGAAGATCGTCTCCGGCTCGAGCATGCGCCCGAGGCCGACATCGCCGCAGGCCTGATCGCCGGCATCCGGCCCCAGCAGGGTCCAGCCCAGTTCTTGCAGCCGATCGGCATTGGCCAGGGTCGCCGGGTGACGCCACATCGCCTGGTTCATGGCCGGTGCCATCAGGCAGCGGGCTTCCGTGGCGAGGCACAGCGTGGTCAGCAGGTCGTCGGCGTGACCGTGGGCCAGGCGGGCCATCAGGTCGGCGGTGGCCGGGGCGATCAGGATGATATCCGCCCATTTCGCCAGCTCGATGTGGCCCATGCCGGCTTCGGCCTCGGGGTCGAGCAACGAGGTGCGCACCGGCTCACCGGTGAGCGCCTGCAGCGTCAGCGGGGTGATGAAAGCCTGAGCGCCGTCGGTCATCACCACGCGCACTTCGGCGCCGCTCTTCTTCAGCAGGCGGGCGAGATGGGCGCTCTTGTAGGCGGCGATACCGGCACTGATGCCGAGCAGGATGCGGGTGCCGGCGAGTCCCGGCCCGAGGGGTAGCGACATGGGATACGTGTCCTGAAACATTGGCGCTACCTTACCACCGCAGGGCGCCGGGGCGGAACGCGCGCTCCCACCCCGGCAGGCTCGTTGGCCTACTGGGCCGGCGCCTCGATCACCCCTTCACCGGCGACCTCGCCCTGCTTTAGCCACTCGATGCGGTCATCGCCCGCGGCGCGCACGCCATAGCACTCGACGCTGTCGCTGCCGTAGTCGAAGCACATGCGGTCGTCGACGATCTTGGCCTGGCCGGTGTAGCCGTCGCCCTGGATCTTGCCGTCGGCGGCATAGGTCTCGTCGTAGGACTGGCCATTGGCCATGGCGCCGTGGACGCGGTGCCCCCACACCCGCTGCTGGATCTCGTCGCCGCTGAGTACCCGGTCGCTCTCCGGCTGTGCCTGTGCGGCACCGGCATCGGCGGCGAGGGCGCTGGAGACGCCGCCGCTGAGGGTGGCGGCGAGAGTGGCGGCGATGGCCAGGGTAGCCAGGCGCTGGCTGGGGGCGAACGCAAAGGATCGTTGCATGGTGAGGCTCCCGAGGGATGAGGGTGTGACTTCACCATAGCCTAGTCAGCGTATCTCGCCGCCAAGACCGTCCCTCCGGCACCCGCTGGGCTCAGCGGAGCAGCGCGTTCACCGCCGCTTCCACCCCGCGCAGCTCGGCGAGCCCCTTGAGGCGGCCGATCAGCGGATAGCCGGGGCGAGTGTCGCGCTGCAGATCGTCGAGCAGGTGGTGGCCGTGATCGGGGCGCAGCGGCAGGCGCGCACCGCCATCGCGCTGGCGCCGGCGCGTTTCGCGCACCAGCGCGGCAATCACCCCGACCATATCGACGTCACCCTCCAGATGGCCGGCTTCGTGGAAGCTCGAGGCGTCCGCCTCGCGGCGGGTCGCGCGTAGATGGACGAAGTGGATGCGTGGGGCGAAGCGCTCGACCATCGCCACCAGGTCGTTGTCGGCGCGCACGCCGTAGGAGCCGGTGCAGAAGGTGAGACCGTTGGCCGGGCTGGGCGCGCTGTCGAGCACGTAGGCCGCATCGGCGGCGGTGGAGACCACCCGTGGCAGCCCCAGCAGCGGGCGCGGCGGGTCGTCGGGGTGGATCGCCAGGCGTATCCCGGCTGCCTCTGCCGCGGGAACCACGGCGCGCAGGAAGGTGGCCAGATTGACGCGCAAGCGCTCGGCATCGATATCCCGGTAGGCGGCCAGGGCGTGGCGAAAGTCTTCGAGGGTGTAGTGCGCCTCTGCGCCGGGTAGCCCGGCGATGATGGTCTCGATCAACCGCTGGCGGGCGGCGGCATCGAGCTGGTCGAGGTAGGCACGGGCGGCGTCGCGCTCGGCGCTGGCGTAATCGGCTTCGGCGCCGGGGCGTGCGAGCAGGTAGAGGTCGAAGGCGGCGAAGGCGGTGTGGTCGAAGCGCAGGGCGGTGCCGCCGGCGGGCAGGGGCCAGGCGAGATCGGTGCGGGTCCAGTCGAGCACCGGCATGAAGTTGTAGCAGACCACATCGATTCCGCAGTCGCCGAGATTGGCCAGGGTATGGCGGAAGTTGTCGAGATAGCGTTCGGCTTCCGGCAGCCCCTGCTTGATCGCTTCATGAACCGGCACGCTCTCCACCACCGACCAGGTGAGCCCCGCCGCCTCGATCTGCTGCTTGCGTTCGAGGATGGCGGCGCGCGACCAGATCTCGCCGATGGGGATCTCGTGCAGCGCGGTGACGATGCCGGTCGCCCCGGCCTGACGAATCTCGCCGAGGCCGATGGGGTCTTTGGGGCCGAACCAGCGCCAGGTATGTTCCATGATCAAGCGTCCCGATCAGAAGCGGTGGGTATCAAGGCGGCAATGGCAGACTCCACGCCGTCGTTTTGCAGTCGCCTCAGCGCGTCGAGGAGCTGCTGGGCGAATGGCCTATCGTCGCGCAGTGCCGTGGGGAAGAGGGCATCGAGGGCGAGAAAGGCGTCGATCAGTGCGGCGGGGTCGTCGCCGTGGCGGCGATGGAGCGTGGCGAACGTCTCTGCCAGGGGGTCGTCCACCGCGTGCGGCTGGCCGCTGAGATCGGTGCCGGCGGTGTAGCGAATCCAGCCGGCGACGCCGAGCGCCGTCGCCGCCTGCGACCGGCCCTTCTGCCGATTCTCGAGCGCGCCGGCCAGCCAGCGCTGGGGCAGCTTCTGCGAGCCATCCATGGCGATCTGCTGTAGCCGATGACGCAGGCTGTCATTGCCGAAGCGCGCCAGCAGCCGCTCGGTATAGGCCGCAGCGTCGCTGCCCGCCGGCAGGTCGAGGGTGGGCGCTGCCTCGCGCTGCCAGTAGTGCCGCAGCAGCCCGCAAAGCGCCGGGCGTGCGACGGCGACATCCACCGTCTCGATGCCGGCCAGCGCACCCAGATAGGCGAGCAGCGAGTGGGCGGCGTTGAGCAGGCGCAGTTTCATGGTCTCGAACGGCGTCACGTCGGTGACCATCTCCACCCCATCGCCCGCCCAGTCGGGCCGGCCCTGGGGGAACCTCTCCTCGATCACCCACTGGCGGAACGCTTCGCACACCACCGCCGCCGGGTCGTCGACACCCAGGTCTGCCAGGCGCGTCCGGTCCGCGTCGGTCATCGCCGGCACGATGCGATCCACCATGCTCGAGGGGAAGGCGACGTTGGCCTCGATCCAGGCGGCCAGTGCGCTGTCCTGCCGGCGCGCCAGTGCTACCACCGCGCGGCGGGTGCGCTGGCCATTGGCCGGCATGTTGTCGCAGCAGAGCACCGTGAAGGGCGGGGTGCCGGCGGCGCGGCGCCGGGCCAGCGCCGCCACCAGCAGGCCGGGTGCGGTGTGCGGCGTCGTTGGATTGGCGATGTCGTGGGCGATCGGCTCGGCCTGGGTGAGCAGCTCGCCGCTCGCCGGATTGAGAAAGTAGCCCTTCTCGGTGACCGTCAGTGTGACGATGCGAACGGCAGGGTCGCTCATCCGCGCCAGCAGCGCCTCCCGGTCCGGTCCGTCGGGGCCGGCGTAGAGCGCCTCGCGGATGACCCCGATCTGGCGCAGGTCGAGGTGCTCGCTGTCGCGGTATTCGGCCACGTGGTAGCGCAGGCCGCCGGCGCGCAGCTGCTCGACCAGGGTGCGATTGGCGCGGATGTTGGCGCTGCAGACGCCCCATGTCTCGTCACCGGTGCGTTCGAGGCACTGCTGCAGGTAGACCGCCTGGTGGGCGCGGTGAAAGGCGCCCAGACCGAGATGGACGATACCGATCTGGCGGGGCAGCCGCGCGGCCGGGTGACGTTCGACATGGATCTCGCTGGGTGACATTTCAGGGCGCTCCCATCAGCAGGTTGGGCAACCACAGCGACAGCGCCGGCACGAAGGAGACCAGCAGCAGTACCAGAAGATTGCAGATCAGAAACGGCACGATCGCCCGCGCCACGCGCAGCATCGGCAGCTTGCCGATGCTCGAGACCACGAACAGGCACACCCCCACCGGCGGCGTGGTCAGCCCGATCATCAGGTTGAGTACCGCCATCACGCCGAAATGGATCGGATCCATGCCGATACCGGTGGCGACGCCGAGCAGCGCCGGAAACAGGATGATCAGTGCGGCGATGGTCTCCATGAAGGCGCCGACGAAGAGCAGGATCAGGTTGAGGATCAGGATCACCACGATGGGGTTGTCGCTGAAGCCCAGAATCGCGCTGGCGATCAGCTGCGGGATCTGCTGGCTGGTGAGAATCCAGCCGAACAGATTGGCCAGCCCCACCAGCAGCATCAGCGAGGCCGAGGTGATCACGGTGTCCGTCAGGATGCCGCCGAGATTGCGCCAGTTGATGCCCTTGTAGACGAAGGCGCCCACCAGCAGCGCGTAGAGACTGGCGACGATCGACGCCTCGGTCGGGGTGAACAGCCCGCCGATGATCCCGTAGAGGATGATGAAGGTCATCAGCAGCGCCCAGAAAGCGCTGCGCCCCTCCCTGAGCAGGGTGCCGAAGGAGGCGCGCGGCTCCTTGGGGTAACCGCGCTTCACCGCCAGCCAGTAAACGGTGATCATCATCGCCACGCCGAGCAGCAGGCCGGGCACGGCGCCGGCCAGGAACATGCGCCCGACCGAAATGCCGGAGAGTGAGCCGACGATGATCATCGGCACACTGGGCGGGATGATCGGGCCGATGGTCGAGGAGGCCGCGGTGACCGCGGCCGCGAACGGCTTGTCGTAGCCACTCTTGGCCATCCCCGGAATCATCACCGAGCCGATGCTGGCGGCATCGGCCACCGCGGTGCCGGAGATACCGCTGAAGATCATCGAGCCGCCGACGTTGGCCAGCCCCAGGCCGCCGCGGACATGGCCGACCAGGGCGTTGGAGAAGCGCACGATGTGCTGGGTGATATTGCCCACGTTCATCAGGTTGCCGGCCATGACGAAGCCGGGGATGCACAGCAGCACGAAGGCGTCGATCCCCGAGAACATGCGCTGCGGCACGATGGTCAGCGAGATGCCGCCGAGCAGCAGATAGGCGACCGAGGAGACGCCCAGGCAGAAGGCGATCGGCAGGCCGAGCAGCAGTAGTGCCAGAAAGGTGATGAAGAGAACGGCGATATCCATCAGCACTCACTCCGGGCGTCGGGCGCCGGGCGGATCAGGGCCATGATCCCCTCGAGGGTGCAGATCGCCGCGTAGAACGCGAGCGAGGCGAACAGCAGCACCGAGGAGAAGAAGATGTAGATCATCGGGATTCGCAGCGTCGGCGAGGTCTGGAAGGCGCCGATCTGGGCGAACTGCCAGGCGCCGGGCAGCACCATCACCACGAAGCCGAGGGTGATCAGCGAGATCACGATGAGATAGAGGGCGCGCCCGCGTGGCGTGAGGCGTGCGTGGAACAGCTCGACATTGACGTTACGGTGGCGATGCAGCACCACCCCGGCGCCGAGCGAGACCATGTAGATGAAGAGGTAGCGGGTGAGCTCCTCGGTCCAGGCCAGGGTGATCGGCAGGAACAGGCGCGAAGCCACCTGCAGTAGCACGGTCAGCGACAGGCCGATCAGCGCGATTACCGCCAGCGTCAGCAGCACGCGGTCGAGCAGCGCCGCGAGCCTGCCCAGCGGCCCGCCCAGGCGAGGCACGCGGTTCAGCACCTCGAGGCCTTCCTGGACGTCGACCGAAGGGGGTTCCGGGATGGGGTGCGTCATGGGAGTCTCCGAATAAGAGAAGGTGCACGCGCAGACGCCTGCCGGTGGCGCTTGCCCTGCGGCGAGGCGTCACCGGCGGGCGACGTCTGGTTCAGAACGCCTAGGTGCTGTCTGAAAAGTCGACGAGCGAAGGCCAGGCAAGGCAAAAATCGGCGAAAACGCGGAGTTTACGGGTTGTAAATGAGCATTTTGAGCCGATTTTTAACGCCGCATGGGCGAGCGCAGTCCTTTTCAGACAGTGCCTAATTCAGAGCGCCTGGATCTCTTTATAGAGCGCGCGCTGCTCGTCGTTCAGGGCGTCGAGCACCGCCGGCTTGGCCTTCTTGGCGAAGGCCGCCTGGTCCACCTCGACGAAGGTCATGCCCTTGTCCTTGAGCGCCTGTTCGAGCCGCTTCTGGTCGGCGGCGAACAGCGTCTCTTCATAGGTCTGCATCTGGCTGGCGGCATCGCGCACCACCTGTTGCAGGTCAGCGGGCATCGATTCGAGCTTCTGCTTGCCGATCACCACGTAGATCCAGCTGCGCACGTGGTCGGTCATGTCGACGTACTTCTGCACCTCGTTGAAGCTGGCGCTCTCGATCAGGCTGAGCGGGTTCTCCTGGGCCTCGATGGTGTTCTGCTGCAGTGCGGTGAACACTTCGCTGAACGCCATCGGCGTCGGCCGTGCGCCGAGTGCCTTCCAGGTATCGACGAACAGCGGCACGTTGGGTACGCGAAGGCGCAGGCCGTCGAGATCGTCGGGGCTCTTGATCGGGCGGTTGGAGGTCAGCTCGCGCGGGCCGCGCTCGAACCAGGCCAGCGGCACCAGGCCGGTGCGCTCGGTGATCTGCGCTTCGATCTGCTTGCCGACATCGCCCTCCACGGCACGGCGCAGCTGGTCGGCATCCTTGAACAGGTAAGGCACCGCCATCATCGCCGCCTTGGGCGCCCAGTTCTGCAGGCTCTCGCCGGTGATGGTCATGTCGGCGGTGCCGAGCTGGATGCTGTTGATCACATCCATCTCGTTGCCGAGCTGCTCGTTGGGAAAGACCTGGACCTCGATCCGGCCATCGGAGTGGGTTTCCACCAGTTCCTTGAACTTGAGGGCGGCCTTGTTCCAGATGTTCTGCGCGTTGGCCAGGTGGCCGAACTTGAGCGTGTAGTCGGCGGCGAAGGTGGCCTGGCTGGCGACCAGAGTGGCGCCGAGCGCGACGCCGGCGAGTAGCTGCTTGAGGGTCGGGGTGGAGAACATGGCGTGAAACTCCTTGGGTGAGGTGACGCGGCGTTGTCACTGTTGTGCCGCGGGGACGACGGGCCGGAGCGAGTGACGCCGCGACCCGCCTGGCAGGGCGTCAGGGCGCGATTCGCCCCCGCACCTGGTGTGCCCGTTCTGGAGGGTTGGCGAGCAGATCGATTGGTATCAGGTGGAAACCGAGCCGGCCGAGGCGTCCGGCGGGCTGCTCGGCGACCCTGAAGGCGTGCGGGGCGCTGATGTGAAAGGCTGGCATCGAACTCTCCTGAAAAATGGTGCGGCCTGCGCCGGGGCGATTCGCCACGCGCCGGCGGTGGCGCTGCGTGTCACATCACCAGTGCCACAGGGTGCCGTCCTCGAGCCGGTTGACCGGCAGGCTGGCGGGTTTGTAGGGGTGGCGGGCAGCGGCGTCTTCGTCGATGTCGACACCGTGGCCCGGTGCCTCGCCGACCACGAAGTGCCCCGCCTCGAAGCGGTAGTCGTGGGGGAAGACGCTATCGGTCAGCGGGTCGTGGGGCATGTGCTCCTGAATGCCGAAGTTGGGCACCCAGGTGTCGAAGTGAACCGCTGCGCCGAGGCACACCGGCGACAGGTCCGTCGGCCCGTGGAAGCCGGTACGCACGTGATAGAGCGAGGCGAAATCGGCGATCCGGCGCACGTGGGTGATGCCGCCGCCGTGGGTCAGCGGGGTGCGGATATAGTCGATCCACTGGTTCTGGATCATCTCGCGGCAGTCGTGGATCGAGTTGAACACCTCGCCGATGGCCAGCGGCGTGGTGGTGTGCTCGCGGATCAGGCGCAGGCTCTCCTGGTTCTCGGCGGGCACGCAATCCTCCAGCCAGAAGAGATGATAGGGCTCTACCGCCTTGCCCAGCCGTGCCGCTTCGATCGGCGTCAGCCGGTGGTGGACGTCGTGGAGCAGATGCAGCTCGTGGCCGAAGTGCTCGCGTACGGCGGCGAACAGCTTGGGCACGTGGTTGAGATACTTCTCCGTGCTCCAGACGTGCTCGGCGGGCAGTTCGGCGTCCGCCGGCTCGTAGCGCTCGCCTTCGCGCTTGGCCACGCCATAGATCGTGTCGATCCCGGGTACGCCGGCCTGGACGCGCACGGCCTTGTAGCCCAGTTCGACGTGACGGGCGACCTCCTCGAGGCAGCTGTCGATCTCCTTGCCGGTGCAGTGGGCGTAGGTCATCACCCGCTCGCGGCTCTTGCCGCCCAGGAGCTGGTAGAGCGGCAGATTGGCCGCCTTGCCCTTGATGTCCCACAGCGCCATGTCCACCGCGCTGATCGCACTCATGGTGACCGGGCCGCGACGCCAGTAGGCGCCGCGATAGAGGTACTGCCAGGTATCCTCGATGCGGCTGGCGTCGCGGCCGATCAGTGCCGGCACCACATGCTCTTGCAGATAGGCGACCACGGCCATCTCGCGGCCGTTCAAGGTGGCGTCGCCGATGCCATGGATGCCGGATTCGGTGACGAGCTTCAGGGTGACGAAGTTGCGTCCCGGGCAGGTGACGATGACGCGGGCGTCGATGATTTTCATGCGCTCTCCGGCGGCGGTGGCGGTCTGTTCAGCACTCGGCGAACAGCTCGGGGTGGCGTTCGATCAGACGCGGCAGCGAGGTCAGCAGCTCGCGCAGGTGCGCCTGGACCGCGCGCTCGGCGGCGGCCGGGTCGCGTTCGGCGATGGCACCGACGATGCGCTCGTGCTGGGCGACCAGGGTCTCCAGCGGCGTACCGTCGGGCACGCTGATGTAGCGCACGCGGTCGAAGTGCGCCTTGACCTCTTCGGTGAAACGCCACGCCGAGGCGTGGCCGGCTTCCCGCGACAGCGTCTGGTGGAAGGCTTCGTCGAGCAGGTAGAAACGCTCGTAGTCGTCGCTGCCCAGGGTGCGCCGCTGGCGCTCGACCAGTTCGTAGAGCTCGTCGAGACCGCGCCGGGAGAGCCCCGACTCCGCTGCCGACTTGGCCACCGCGACCTCGATCGCCTCGCGCACGAAGCGCGCGCTGTAGACCGCTCTGGGCGAAATCTTGACCACGAAGGTGCCGCGCTGGGGGCGCACCTCGACCAGCCCCGCCTCGGAAAGACGAATGAACGCCTCGCGCACCGGCTGGCGGCTGACCGCGAAGGTGTCGGCGATCTCCTTCTCCGAGAGCGCCTGGCCGGGGGCCAGCGCCAGCCGGATGATCGCCTGGCGCAGGGTGTCGTAGAGGCGCTGGCGCACGGGGCCGGTCGCGCTGGCGTCCCATAGGCTGTAGAGCGATTGGCTCACGGCGATCCTCGTCTGGAGCGGGGCTGAATGGCGTGGACAGGCGCCCTGGTGGCGTCTTTGTCTTCCTTGTCTATCTAGTATGGTAGTTGCCTGCGAGGCTTGGCGATTCGACTTTGGTGGCCCCACATCGATTGCGTGAGGCCGCCACGTCCTTGTACGCCACGTCCTTGTACGCCACGTCGCGGCCCACAGTTTTTGCCGTGGTGGCCGATCTCTTTTCAGGGCGAGGGAAGTCCGCGTGGCGCCAACGCCCTGGCGGTCGCGCCGCCCGCGGTGCAGGTCGGGTAGCGCAGGGGCCCGGCAGAGACGTGCAGGCAGAGAAGCGCAGGTGAGAGGGACCGGGTAAAGAGGAGACCGGTCAGAGAAGAGGAGAGGCGGATATGGGCATCAACGACTGGCCAGCGGGCGAGCGCCCGCGCGAGAAGCTGCTGACGCTGGGTGCCTCGGCGCTCTCCGATGCCGAGCTGTTGGCGATCTTCCTGCGCGTCGGGGTCAAGGGGCGCTCGGCGGTGGACCTGGCGCGGGACCTGCTCGCCAGCTTCGGCGGTCTGCGGCCGCTGCTGGAGGCGGATCGCCAGCGCTTCTGCGCCGAGCATGGGCTAGGCGAGGCCAAGTACGTTCAGTTGCAGGCAACGCTGGAACTCTCGCGGCGCCATCTCGGCAGTCTGCTCGAGCGCGACGCCGCGCTCACCTCGCCGACCCTGGTGCGCCGCTTTCTCAGCGCCCAGCTGCGTCATCTTCCCCACGAGGCGTTCGCGGCGCTGTTCCTGGACAACCAGCACCGGGTGATTCGCTTCGAGATTCTCGCCGAAGGGACGCTGGATGGTGCTTCGATCTATCCGCGGGAAGTGGCGCGCCGGGCGCTGGCCCACAACGCGGGCGCGCTGATCTTCGCCCATAATCACCCATCCGGCCTGGCTGAACCGAGCCAGTCGGATCGCCGTGTCACCGAGCGCCTGAGCGAGGCGCTGGGGCTTTTCGATATCCGCGTGCTCGACCACTTCGTGGTGGGCGACGGCGAGGTGATTTCGTTCGTCGAACGTGGCTGGCTGTGAGCGCGGCGGAGTCGATGCCGGGCGCTGCGCTTGGCGTTAAAAAGCGCCCGTGCGCTTGCGGCAGGGTGGGGGGTCTGGTATAAAGTACGCCCTTTGAAACAGGGCAGAAGGCGGACGCCAGCCATTTTTCGTGGTTTGCCCGAGCTAAATCTGCATAACCCGCCAGTGGTCGGAGGCTTCCATGTCCCAAGTTTGTCAGGTTACCGGTAAGCGTCCGGTGACTGGTAATAACGTCTCGCACTCACAGCGCAAGACGCGTCGTCGTTTCGTGCCGAACCTGCACACCCATCGTTTCTGGGTCGAGTCCGAGAAGCGGTTCGTCAAGCTGCGCATCTCCTCCAAGGGCATGCGCATCATCGACAAGAAAGGCATCGAAGCGGTGCTCAGCGACATCCGCAAGCGCGGCGCCAGCATTTAAGGAGTCTGAGAGATGCGTGACAAGATCAAGTTGGTGTCCAGTGCCGGTACCGGTCACTTCTACACCACCGCCAAGAACAAGCGTAACACCCCGGACAAGCTTGAATTCAAGAAGTACGATCCGGTCGTTCGCAAGCACGTCATCTACAAGGAAGCCAAGATCAAGTGATCCGGCTTTTGCGTAGCACGAAGACCCGGCCTCGGCCGGGTCTTCGCGTTTAGGCCCGGCGCATCCGTCCCGGGCGCGTCTGTACCTGTCGCGCCGGCGGCACCTGAGCGCGCCTGGCCCTGTGGCCTGCCGCGGGTGAGCGCAGTCGGCCGTGCCCGCGTTCGTCGTCATCGATCGTGATTCCCGAGGATCTGCCATGCCGGAACTCCCCGAAGTCGAGACCACCCGCCGCGGTATCGCGCCCCACGTCGAGGGCCGCGAGATCGTCGAGGTGATCGTGCGTAGCCGCAGCCTGCGCGTGCCGGTGCCGGCGGATCTGGAGTCGGCGCTGATCGGCGCGCGCTTCGGCGAGCTCACGCGCCGCGCCAAGTACCTGCTGCTGCCGGTGGGCAGCCGTTCGCTGCTGTGGCATCTGGGCATGTCCGGCAGCCTGCGCCTGGCCCAGGTGGGCGATCTGCCCAGAAAGCACGACCATGTCGACGTGGTGGTCGAGGGTGGCGCCATCCTGCGCTACCACGATCCGCGCCGTTTCGGCTTCGTCGACTGGCTGGCGACGGAGGCCGGCGCCGACCCGAGGCTCGCGCGGCTGGGGCCGGAGCCGCTGTCGCCCGATTTCGACGGCGAGCGTCTCTACACCCTGTCGCGGGGGCGCCGGGCGGCGATCAAGCCGTTCATCATGGACAACGCCGTGGTGGTGGGGGTAGGTAACATCTACGCCAGCGAGGCGCTGTTCATGGCCGGGATCGATCCGCGCCGCGCCGCCGGACGCGTCTCGCGCGAGCGCTACGCACGCCTGGCCGAGGCGATCAAGACGGTGCTGGCAGCGGCGATCACCCAGGGTGGCACGACCTTACGCGATTTCGTCAGCGGCACAGGCGAGCCCGGTTACTTCGCCCAGCGCCTCAACGTCTACGGCCGCGCCAATGAGCCGTGCCGCGAGTGCGGCCACCTGCTGCGCCAGGTGACCCTGGGGCAGCGCGCCAGCGTCTACTGTCCGCTCTGTCAGCGCTGAGCGCCTGGCTCCGATACTGTTAGAATGCGCCCCGATCCTCCCAATCTGCCCATGGAGTCCTCCGTGCCCCAGACCCTGCGCCTCAAGAAGAACGCCGACCGCCGCCTGAAGGCGGGCCATCTGTGGCTCTACTCCAACGAGATCGATATCCAGGCCACGCCGCTGAAGGAGCTCGAACCCGGCGCCCAGGCGGTGATCGAGGCCGCCAACGGCAAGCCGCTGGGGGTGGCCTACGTCAATCCACACTCGCTGATCTGTGCCCGGGTGGTCTCGCGGGATGCCGATGTGCGCCTGGACCGCTCGCTGCTGGTGCACCGTTTCAATCAGGCCCTCGGCCTGCGTGAGCGGCTCTTCGCCAAGCCGTTCTACCGTCTGGTCCACGGCGAGGGGGACCTGCTGCCGGGGCTGATCGTCGACCGTTTCGACGACGTGCTGGTGGTGCAGCTCAATACCCTGGGCATGGAGCGGGTGCGCGACGAGGTGATCGCGGCGCTGGACAAGGTGCTGTCGCCGCGGGCGATCGTGTTCAAGAACGACTCCAGCGGCCGCCGGCTCGAGCAGCTCGAGTCGGAAGTGGCGGTGGTGCACGGCGAGCTCCCCGAGCAGGTGCTGCTGGAGGAGAACGGCGTGCGCTTCGTCGCGCCGGTGCTGGATGGCCAGAAGACCGGCTGGTTCTACGACCACCGCGCCAACCGTGCCTGGCTCAACGGCCTGGTCGCCGGCAAGCGGGTGCTCGATCTGTTCAGCTATGTCGGTGGCTGGGGCGTGCAGGCGGCGGCCCACGGTGCCAGCGAAGTGCTCTGCATCGACGCCTCCGAGTCGGCGCTCGAGCGGGTGGCCGAGAACGCGGCGCTCAACGGCCTGCACGAGCAGGTGGCGGTGGGCCACGGCGACGTGTTCGAGGCACTGACCGCGCTGCGCGCCGAGGGCGAGCGCTTCGACGTGGTGGTGCTCGACCCGCCGGCCTTCATCAAGAAGCGCAAGGACATCACCAACGGTGAGCGCGCCTACGCGCGTCTGAATCGCGAGGCGATGCGCCTGCTCGGTCGCGATGGCCTGCTGTTGTCGGCGTCTTGCTCGATGCATCTGGCCGAGGAGCGTCTGGTCGAGTGCGTGCGCGGTGCCGTGCGCCATCAGGACCGCCATGGTCAGATCCTCTATCGCGGCGGCCAGGCCGGCGACCATCCGATCCACCCGGCGATCCCCGAGACTGCCTATCTCAAGGCGCTCGGTGTGCGTGTCTTCCGCAATTAAGAGGGGGGGGGCGATGACGGCGCTAGTCTGCCTCTTTCGTCATCCCAATGTCTTGCTGGTGTGTCATGTTCGCAATGTCATCGACAGCGCGGGTATCGTCGTCGAGTTGCGTAACATGACCCTGGCCGGCGCCGCCGGCGAGTTGCCAATGGACCAGTGCGAGCCACAGGTATGGGTGGCCCGGGCCGAATACGAGCGTGCCTGGGTGCTGTTGCACGAGGCGCTGGAGGGGCCGGCGGACGTGCCCGCCGACTGGGTCTGCCCCGGCTGCGGCGAGCGCCTCGCAGGTGCCTTCGACACCTGCTGGCAGTGCGCTGCCCCGCGCCCGCCCGCTGGTTCGGCGCCGGCCTGACAGCCACTGCAGGAGGACGGCATGAGCTGGGATCTACCCCACCCCTTCACCCTCGACATCGCGGTCGAGGCGAGCCATATCGACCACTACGGACACGTCAACAACGCCGAGTATCTGCGCTGGGTCGAGCGTGCCAGCTGGGCCCACTCGCGGGCGCTGGGGCTGGGGCTCGAGGACTACCGCGCGCTCGACCGCGGCATGGTCGTGCACCGCCACGAGCTCGACTATCTCGCCCCGGCGTTCGAGGGCGATCGCTTGCAGATCGCCACCTGGATCGTCGCCTGCGATGGCCGCCTGACGCTGGAGCGACGCTTCCAGCTGCGCAATGACACCACCGGCGCCACGCTGCTGCGGGCGCACACCCGCTTCGCCTGCATCGAACTCTCCAGCGGCCGGCCGCGACGCATGCCGGCACGCTTCGTCGAGGTCTACGGCGGTGCGGTGATCTCTCCGGCAGTTTGTTAGTCTTTTCTGCTGTTTCGCGTCTATTGACGAGAATTTTCGTGGCAAGATTGGGTCGATGCGCGATTTTTTCGTCTTTTTTTATCAGGTATCCCGTCGATATGGCTGCTGTGCTGTAATCCGCTCGATCCCCCCAACGACAAATCACGATCGAGGAATCCGCCATGCATATCGGTGTCCCCAAGGAAATCAAGAACCATGAGTATCGCGTCGCCCTGACCCCGGGCGGCGCGCGTGAACTTCTCGCCCGTGGCCATCGGGTGTCGGTCGAGGCGAGCGCCGGTGGCGGTGCCGGCTACCCCGACGACGCCTATCGTGAGGCCGGGGCGGAGATCGTCGATGACGTCGAGGTGCTGTGGCGCGAGGCCGAGGCGATCCTCAAGGTCAAGGAGCCCCAGGCGGCGGAGGTGGCGCGGCTGCGCCCGGGCCAGATCCTGTTCACCTATCTGCATCTGGCCGCGGAGGAGACGCTTACCCGCGGGCTGCTCGACAGCGGTGCCACCTGCATCGCCTACGAGACCATCACCGACGCCCAGGGCGGGCTGCCGCTGCTGGCACCGATGAGCCGAGTCGCCGGGCGCATGGCGGTTCAGGCCGGCGCGCACAGCCTGGAGAAGGCTCAGGGCGGTGCCGGCATCCTGCTGCCGGGGGTGCCCGGCGTGGCGCCGGCCAAGGTCAGCGTGATCGGCGGCGGCGTGGTGGGCGAGAACGCTGCGCGCATGGCGCTCGGGCTGGGCGCCGAGGTGACCATCCTCGACAAGTCGCTGGCGCGCCTCGAGGTGCTCGATCACCGTTATCAGGGTGCCATCCGCACCGTCTACTCCACCGCCGAGACCCTGGAGCAGGCGATTCGTGAATCCGATCTGATCGTCGGCGCGGTGCTGGTGCCCGGCGCGGCGGCGCCCAAGCTGATCACCCGCGCCATGCTCGCCGAGATGAAGCCCGGCAGCGTGCTGGTCGACGTGGCGATCGACCAGGGCGGCTGCTTCGAGACCAGCCGTCCCACCACCCATGCCGAGCCGAGCTACATTGTCGATGGCATCGTCCACTACTGCGTGGCCAACATGCCGGGCGCGGTGGCGCGTACCTCCACCCAGGCGTTGACCAATGCCACCCTGCCGTTCGTCATCGCCCTGGCCGACAAGGGCTGGCAGCAGGCGCTGGCTGATGACGCCCATTTCCTCGCCGGGCTCAACGTCCACGCCGGCCAGTTGACCTACGCCGCGGTCGGCGAGGCGTTCGGCATCGACGCGGTCGCTGCCGACAGCTGCCTGCGCTGAGCGTGACCCTGACCTCTGCGCCGTCATTCGTGGCGGCGCCGTGGAGGCCGTAGGTGCGGCGGGGCTTGTCCCTGACCGCGCCGGGAGACGCTGAGCCAGTAGCCCGCCAGACCCGCCGAGCGCGGATGTCGAGTCTCGCATAGCGAGACGAATTCGCCCGCGCGTCTCGGTATGCTCGAACGACATTCGCCGCCGAGCCATGACCGTGCCTGCCAGCCGTGACGCCTCACACACGCCCTCGACCCTGCGCCACGTGATGGCGCTGCTGCGCGTGACCGCCGCCTGTGGCGCCCGAGGGGCGGGTATCGATGACTATCTCGACGCCACCGAGCTGAGCCGACCGACCATCTACCGCCTGCTCAAGGGGCTGCGCGAGGAGGGCTTTCTGCGCCCCTCGCCGCTGCGTCACCGCTATCTGCTCGGCTACGAGCTGCTGGTACTGGGGGCCGAGGCGGGCAATGGCGCCCAGCTGCGCGATCTGGCGCGGCCGCGGCTGCTGGCGCTGGCCCAGCGCCTGGGCGGCAGCTTCTATCTCTTCGCCCACGATGGCCTGCATGCAGTCTGCCTGGAGATCCAGAACGGGGCCTACCCGGTGGGGGGCTTTGTGGCGTCCATCGGCGGACGTGTGCCGCTGGGCGTGGGCCAGGCCTCGATCGCACTGCTGGCGTCGCTGGAGGAACGCGAGCGGGCCTGGATTCTGGAGGCCAATCGCGAGTGCTTGATGCGCGACTACGCCATCGATGTCGCTGCGGTACGCCGCGAGATCGACTACTGCCATGCCCATGGGCATGCACGTGGCGTCGAGGGTTCGAGCCTGCCCGAGTTCACCGGTCTGGCGATGCCGCTACTCGGTCCGGGCGAGCGCTGTCTCGGCGCCTTCAGCTGCTCGCTGCTCAAGTCGCGTCTGAGCGAGGCGCACCGCGCCACGCTGATCACCGCCATGGCCAGCGAGGTCGCCGACCTGAAAGCCGATCTCCACGGTCTGCTGCAGCCGGAGTCCTGAACATGACGCGAGCTCCCCACCTGGCGCCGCACCTCGCCACTCACCCCAGTCATCGCAGCCCCTGTGGCTGGCAGGCGTTGCTGCCGGCGCGCACGCCCGGGCCGAGCCAGCGCGGCGACGAGCGCGCCGAGCTGGTGATCGTCGGTGCCGGCTACACCGGGGTCGCCGCCGCGCGTACCTATCAGGCGTTGGCGCCCGACCGACGGGTGGTGATGCTCGAGGCGGAGACCCTCGGCGACGGCAGCCCGGGGCGCAACTCCGGCTTCATGCTGGAGATCGCGCTGGCCAACGATGCCAGCAGTGGGGCGCTGTCGCGCATGGCGACCCTCAACCGCCTCAGCCGCGAGGCGATGGCGTCACTCAAGGCGCAGGTCGATACCCACGCCATCGACTGCCAACTGACCCGCAGCGGCACCTTCCGTGCCGCTCGGGGCGCCGCCGGGCGCGTGGCGCTGGCCAGCTACGCCGAGTTTCTGCACGCCGCGGGGCTCGATTACCGCCGTCTCGATCGCGCGGCCCTGGCCGAGCGCCTGGGCACCGACTACTACGCCGAGGGGCTCTACTCGCCGGACTGCTATCTGGTGCAGCCGGCGGCGCTGATTCGCGGGCTGGTGGCGGCGCTGCCGCCGGCGGTCACCTGCTACGAGCAGAGCCCGGCGCTGTCACTGACCCGGGACGGCGATGGCTGGCGCGTGACCACCCCCGAGGGCGAGATCCGCACGCGCCAGGTGATGCTGGCCAACAACGCTTTTGCCCGCGCCCTGGGTGCCGACCGGTCACGCCTCACCGCCATCTATACCTACGCCGCGTTGACTGCGCCGCTGACGCCTGCCCATACCGCCGCGGTGGCCGGAACGCCCTGGGGGCTGCTGCCGGCGCACCGGCTCGGCTGCACCCTGCGCACCACCGCCGACCGGCGCTTGATGATCCGCGCCCAGTACGACTACGAGCGCGAGCGCGACCCGGCCAAGGTGGCCGTCGGGCTGGCCGCGAGCCTGGCGGCGCGTTATCCGGAACTGGCCGATGTCGGCTTCGAGCAGGTCTGGGGCGGCACCACCGGGCTGACCCACAACGGTGCGCCGCTATGGGGCGAGATCGGCCCGGGGCTCTACGTCTCGGCGGGCTGCAACGGCGGCGGCATCGTCAAGGGCAGCGTGCTGGGCGAGGCGCTGGCACGGCTGGCGCTGGGGCGGTCGGCGGAGGACATCCCGGCGCTGTTCGGCCGCGCCAGCTGGATGCCACCGGCGCCGATTCGGCGCCTGGCGTTCGAAGCGATCCGCCGCGTGGAGCAGCGCCGGGGCCGCGACGAGGCCTAGGCGCCACGAGTGATGGCGCCAGCAAGCGCAAGACGACGATCCCGGTTCGATAACAACATCAACAACACCCAAGGAGTCAGCATGGATCCGCAAATGCACTATGGGCTGCTCTCGCTGCTGCCCGCCTGTCTCGCCATCGTCCTGGCCTTCGCCACCCGCAATACCGTGTTCTCGCTGGCCGTGGCCTGCGTGGTGGGGGTATCGATCATGGGGCAGGGGCCGCTGGGTTTTCCCACCCTGTTGAAGCGCTCGCTGGGGACCACGGACTTCTCGTGGATCCTGCTGCTGGAGCTGTTCATCGGTACCGTCATCGCCTTCTTCCAGCGCACCGGGGCGATCCGCAACTTCACCGCCTGGGTCGAGGCGCGGGCGCTGTCGCGGGTGCGGGTCCAGCTGGTGGGCTGGTTCATGGGCATGTTCGTGTTCTTCAGCGACTACTTCAGCCCGCTGTTCGTCGGCTCCACCCTGCGCGGACTCACCGACCGCTACCGTGTCTCGCGGGAGAAGCTGGCCTATATCGCCGACTCCACCTCGGCGCCGGTCAGCGTACTGGTACCGATCACCGGCTGGGCGGTATTCATCTCGGGGCTCTTGATCGGCATGGGCCCGATCGACACCGCGGGTGAGGCCATGCAGGCGTTCGTCTACGCGGTGCCGTTCAATCTCTACGCCTGGCTCTCGGTGCTGGTGGTGGGGCTGGTGATCGTGGGCGTAGTACCGCTGTTCGGCCCGCTCAAGCACGCCGAGGCGCGTGCCCAGAACGAGGGCAAGGTGTTTCGTGACGGCGCCGATCCGCTGCTCGGCGAGGAGCTGACCGACCTGCAGCCGTTCGAGGGCGTGCGCACTCACCTGTTTCTCAACTTCGTGCTGCCGGTGCTGATCGTGATCGGCGTCGGCGTGAGCACCTTCGTGGTCATGGGCTCGGCCAAGACGATGGAAGCTTTCCTGGCCGCGGCGGTGGTGCTGGGGGTGATCATGCGGCTGCAGGGCATCCCGCTCAACGACATCATGAAGACCGCCACCGCCGGCATGAAAGGGGTGATGCCGGCGATTCTGATCCTGGCCCTGGCCTACTCGCTCAATCAGCTCTCCAAGGAGATGGGCACCGCCGACTATATCGTCGAGATCAGCCGCGACTGGCTCTCGCCGACGCTACTGCCGGCGATCACCTTCCTGCTGGCGGCGCTGATCGCCTTCGCCACCGGCTCCTCCTGGGGCACCTTCGCGATCATGATGCCGATCTCGGTACCGGTGGCCTTTGTCTTCACCGGCGATACGCTGACGCCGCTGGTCTACGCCACCATCGCCGCGGTGGCCGGCGGGGGGGTATTCGGCGATCACTGCTCGCCGCTGTCGGATACCACGGTGCTTGCCTCGACCGGCTCCGCCTGCGACCACATGGACCACGTGCGCACCCAGATTCCCTACGCGCTGGCGGTGGCGCTGGTGTCACTGGCGATCTATCTGCTGGTGGGCGTGACCCTGGTCGATATCGGTTGAGCCCCGGCGTCCCCGCCATGTCGAGGGTGGCTGCACCAGGGTGGGTTCGCTAAGGCACGGGCGGCAAGGTAAACTGCCGCCATTCGCCATTTCCCGTCCACTCTCCCATCGATCGAAGAGTTCATGAGCCAGCGACGCGTTCTTACCGGCATCACCACCACGGGTACGCCGCATCTGGGCAACTATGTCGGCGCGATCAAGCCGGCGATCGCCGAGAGCCAGAATCCCGATGTGCAGTCCTACTACTTCCTCGCCGACCTGCATGCGCTGATCAAGGCGCAGGACCCGCAGCGGGTGCAGCAGTCGCGGCTCGAGATCGCCGCCACCTGGCTGGCGCTGGGGCTGGATACCGACAACGCGATCTTCTATCGCCAGTCCGACATCCACGAGATCCCGGAACTCGCCTGGCTGCTCTCCTGCGTCTGCGCCAAGGGGCTGATGAACCGCTCCCACGCCTACAAGGCGGCGGTCGCGGAGAACGAAGAGGGCGGTGTCCCCGACCCGGATCGGGGCGTCACCATGGGGCTGTTCGGCTATCCGGTGCTGATGGCCGCCGATATCCTGATGTTCAACGCCCACAAGGTGCCGGTTGGGCGTGACCAGATCCAGCATATCGAGATGGCCCGCGACATGGCGGGGCGCTTCAATCATATCTACAAGGGTGACTACTTCTCCCTGCCCGAGGCGATCGTCGACGAGAAGGTCGAGGTGCTGCGCGGGCTCGACGGGCGCAAGATGTCCAAGAGCTACGACAACACCATCCCACTGTTCGTCTCGGCCAAGAAACTCCAGAAGCTGGTACGCAAGATCAAGACCAACTCGCTGGAGCCCGGGGAACCCAAGGACCCGGAAACCTGCACCCTGTTCCAGATCTACAGCGCCTTCGCCACGGCCGAGGAGAGCGCCGACATGCGTCGCCGCTATGCCGAAGGGATCGGCTGGGGCGAGGCCAAGAACGAGGTGTTCGAGTACCTCGATGCGCACCTGAGTGGACCGCGCGAGCGCTATGAGGCGCTGATGAACGATCCCGGGCATATCGAACAGGTCCTGCAGCGTGGCGCCGAGCGCGCCCGCGCCGAAGCCAATACGCTGATGGAACGGCTGCGGGTGGCCGTGGGGCTGGGGCGCTTCCAGTAGCTCGGCTGCCCGTCACTTCGTGGCGCCACACCCCGCTAACCCGACGAGCCGGCCCTGCGCCGGCTCGTTGCCGTCTGGGCATCCGGCAGGCGACGGCATCGATCGGGGCATATAACACTTTCGTCTATATAAAGAATATCTAGTCGTTTTCGAATTCCTGACCAAAAGACTAAGGTATCGCCCATTCGATTCCGGTCTAAAAAGGGATATCGCTTATGACGACATTGACACAAACCGCGCCGCCCGGGCTGGGGCGGCTCTCGCCCAAGGCGTGGTTCGCCGCGCTGCTTCTGGTACTCGGTGCGCTCGCCGTGGGGCTCTTCGTCGGCGGCCGTCAGGGCTGGCTGATGCTGATCGGCGGTGCCCTGGGCATGGTGCTCTACCACGCCTCCTTCGGCTTCACCTCGGCATGGCGGGTATTCATCACCGAGCGCCGCGGCAGCGGTCTGCGCGCGCAGATGGTGATGCTGGCGCTGGCGGTGGTGCTGTTTCTCCCCGCGCTGGGCGCGGGCTCACTATTCGGGGAGCCGGTGCGGGGATTCGTCTCGCCGATCGGCGTCTCGGTGATCGTCGGCGCTTTCCTCTTCGGCGTCGGCATGCAGCTCGGTGGCGGCTGCGCCTCGGGCACGCTGTTCACCGTCGGCGGCGGTAATGCGCGCATGCTGATCACGCTCGCCTTCTTCATCGTCGGCTCGGTGATCGGCACGGCGCACTTCGCCTGGTGGCAGAGCCTGCCGGCGTTCCAGCCCACCTCGATGATCGATCTGTTCGGCACCGGGGGCGGTATCGCCGCCAGTCTGGTGTTGTTTGCGGGTATTGCCGCCTTCACGGTGGTGATGGAGAAACGCCGCCACGGGCAATTGGAGCAGGCGCCACGGGTGCCCCATGGTGGTGCGCGCTGGCTTACCGGTCCGTGGCCGATCCTGGCCGGGGCCATCGGTCTGGCGCTGCTCAACTACCTGACCCTGGCGCTGGCCGGGCGCCCCTGGGGGATCACCTCGGCGTTCGCGTTGTGGGGCGCCAAGGCGTTCCAGGCGGTGGGCGGCGATGTCACCGCCTGGGGCTACTGGCAGAACCCCGGACGTGCCGCCTCGCTCGACAGCAGCATCTTCAGCGACATCACCACGGTGATGAATCTCGGCATCATCCTGGGGGCGGGACTGGCGGCATCGCTGGCTGGTCGTTTCGCACCGAGCCTGCGCATTCCGCTGCGTTCGGTCGCCGCCGCGGTCATCGGCGGGCTGCTGCTGGGCTACGGCGCGCGGCTCGCCTTCGGCTGCAACATCGGCGCCTACTTCAGCGGTATCGCCTCGGGCAGTCTGCACGGCTGGCTGTGGCTGGTGGCCGCCTTCGCCGGCAACATGCTGGGTGTACGGCTGCGTCCGCTGTTCTTCTCCGGTCCGGCCAGGCCGGTCGCTGCCAGCTGCTGAAGCGGCGAGCCACGGCGTGCCAAGCCCCGCCACGGCGGGGCTTTTTCGTGCCCGTACGGCGCGCGCCCGGTTCCGTGACCGCGCCGGTACATGTCTTTGGCGCCGCCAAGTGGCATACTGGGCGACCCTCGACCGGCGGTAGCCGGTCGCCCGCCCGCCAGGCGCCGCCGGTGGGGCGATAACGATAGCGCGCCACTTCCCGGTCTGGCCCCGTTGCGGGGCGTCATGCTCGGTCCGGCTGGCGCTTTTCATCCGTAGGTCATCGCGAGAGCCGATTCATGTCCGATCACGCCAAGCGCCCCCTCTATATTCCCTACGCCGGCCCGACGCTGCTGGAGATGCCGCTGCTCAACAAGGGCAGTGCCTTCACCAGCGAAGAGCGGGTCGAGTTCAATCTGCTGGGGCTCTTGCCGCAGAACGTCGAAAGCATCGAGGAGCAGGTCGAGCGCGCCTATCGCCAGTACACGATGTGCCAGAACAACCTCGACAAGCACATCTATCTGCGCGGTATCCAGGACGACAACGAGACGCTGTTCTTCCGCCTGCTCGAGGAGCACCTCGAGGAGATGATGCCGATCATCTACACCCCGACGGTGGGCGAGGCGTGCGAGGAGTTCTCCAAGATCTATCGCAACCACCGCGGACTGTTCATCTCCTATCCCGACCGCCATCGCATGGACGACATCCTGCGCAGTGCGACCAAGGACAAGGTGCGGGTGATCGTGGTCACCGATGGTGAACGTATTCTCGGTCTCGGCGACCAGGGCATCGGCGGCATGGGCATCCCCATCGGCAAGCTTTCGCTCTACACCGCCTGCGGCGGTATCAGCCCGGCTTACACCCTGCCGATCACCCTCGACGTGGGCACCAACAACCAGAAGCTGCTCGACGATCCGATGTACATGGGCTGGCGCCACGAGCGCGTCTCGGCGGAGGAGTACGCCGAGTTCATCACCCTGTTCATGGAAGCGCTCAAGCGCCGCTGGCCCAACGTGCTGCTGCAGTTCGAAGACTTCGCGCTGACTAACGCCATGCCGCTGCTGGCGCGTTACCGCGACGAGCTGTGCTGCTTCAACGATGACATCCAGGGCACCGCCTCGGTGTGCGTGGCGACCCTGCTGGCCTCGTGCAAGGCCAAGAACGCCAAGCTCAGCGATCAGGTGATCACCTTCGCCGGCGCCGGTTCCGCCGGCTGCGGTATCGCCGAGCAGATCGTGGTGGCGATGACCCGCGAGGGTCTCTCCGACGCCGAGGCGCGCAAGCGCGTCTTCATGGTCGACAAGAACGGTCTGTTGACCACCGACATGGATGGCCTGCACGACTTCCAGCGGCGTCTGGCCCACGACCCCGACGCGCTCGACTTCGATGGTGATGCCCGTGGGCTGATCGACGTGGTGCGCAATGCCAAGCCGACCATTCTGATCGGCGTCTCGGGGCAGCGCGGGCTGTTCACCGAAGAGGTGATCACCACGCTCAACAGTCACTGCGAGAATCCGCTGGTGATGCCGCTCTCCAACCCGACCTCCAAGGTCGAGGCAACGCCGCAGGACGTGCTCGACTGGACCCACGGTCAGGCCATGGTCGCCACCGGCAGCCCGTTCGCGCCGGTGGAGATCGATGGGCGTCAGATTCCCATCGCCCAGTGCAACAACTCCTACATCTTCCCGGGCATCGGGCTCGGTGTGATTGCGGCCAACGCCAATCGCGTCACCGACAACATGCTGATGGCCGCCTCCAATGCGCTGGCCGAGAGCGCGCCGATCGTCAAGACCGGCGAAGGGGCGCTGCTGCCGTCGCTCGGCGATATCCGCGAGATCAGCCAGGAGATCGCTTTCGCCGTGGGCAAGCAGGCGCAGCAGGATGGCGTCGCGCTGACCTCCAGTGACGAAGTGCTGTGGGATGCGATCCACGGCCACTTCTGGTATCCGCGCTACCGTCAGTACCGTCGCCGCTCGATCTGAGCGCGGCAATATGGGGTGTCCGTCGAAGCGGTCTTTGGCACGTCCCTCAAAGCGATATTCGGCGCGTCCCCTCGGGGGCGCGCCGTTCGTTTTGCATCACCTGCTAAGCGCTCATTGCCAAACCTTCTGACGATGGGCGCCGGAGGCAGGGCAAAGCGAGGGTCCTTTGCCACGGATGGCAAAGGTAGCGCCCAGGCAAGGGTTCACAGCGCCCTTGCGACGCCCTGTCGCCGGAGAAGCCCTCTTCATCTAATGGTTATCTACTGAAAGGCTTCCAAGTCCCGTCCCCGCGGCTTCTTGCCGGTCTGTTGCTGCCGTCAGCGGTTGTACTGTTGGTCGAACTTCTCTTCGCTGATCACCAGGAAGTAGATGAACTCGAAGAGGGCGATCAGCGCCGGCACCAGGGTCCAGCAGAACAGCAGATAGATCAGGCCGACGATCGGCTGGCCCAGGTAGAAACGGTGCACGCCGAAACCGCCCAGGAAAAAGGCGAGGATCGCTGCACTCCACTTGCTGCGGCCACTCCTGGCGCTGCGCGCGACGGCGCCGCAGTGCGGGCAGCTCCTGGCGCTCTCGTGGATCGGCTTGCCACAGCCGTGGCAGTAGATCATGCCGGCGGAGAGCGGCTGCGGCCGGGTATCGACGTTTTGGGTCATGCGGGGTTCCCTATGGATGAACTTGAGGGAAACGCTGCATAAATACCTGCGCGAGCGAATCGCTGCGTTGCGTGGTACTGGTGCGCCAGCCCGGTCGAACACTCGCCTAACCCCATGTTATGTCTCGTGTGACGCGTTGCCTTCGGCAACTTGCCCTGGCGGGCCGCCCTACGGGCGTTCTCTACGCGTTGCTTCGAGTCTGTGTTCCATGCGCCTTGCGCTTCATCTCGCTCGTCGATTTATTCAGCGTTTCCTGAGCCGGCGCGGTCTTTGCCGCGATGTCCGGTCGCCAAGCCGCCAAGTCTAAGGGATCGGCGGCGGGCCCGACAGCGCCTCGCCGCCGCGGGTGCGTCGCGGCTCGCGGGTCACGCCTCGCGTTGGCACTGGGTCCACCACTCGGCGCCCTGGACATCGACGAACAGGCTGTAGATCGAGGTGGTGGCGGTGATGTAGAGGCGCTGCCCGTCGCTGCCGCCGAAGCACAGGTTGGAGACCGTCTCGGGGATCAGGATGCGCCCCAGCAGGGTGCCGTCGGGGGCGAAGCAGTGCACCCCGTCGGCCGCCGACGACCACAGGTTGCCCTCGCGGTCCACGCGCATGCCGTCGGGCACGCCGGCGCCGATCTCGGCGAAGATGCCGTCGTCCTCGAGCGTCTCGCCGCTGACCCGGAAGCGGCGGATCACCGGTGCCACCGTGGGGTCGTGGGTGGCACCGCTCTCGGCCACGTAGAGCAGGCGCTCGTCGGGAGAGAAACAGAGCCCGTTGGGCTGGACGAAGTCGCTCGCCACCGCGGCCAGAGCACCCGTCTCGGGGTCGAGACGGAAGACGTGGCGGGCGGGCTGCTCGGGCTCGGTGCGGTAACCCTCGAAATTGGAGATCAGCCCATAGGTGGGGTCGGTGAACCAGATCGCGCCGTCACGGCTCACCACCACGTCATTGGGCGAGTTGAGCCGCCCGCCGGCATAGTGCGAGGCGAGCACGCTGAGACGTCCATCGGGCTCGGTGCGAATAACGTCGCGGCGGCCGTGGCGGCAGCTCACCAGGCGTCCCTGGTTGTCACGGGTATTGCCGTTGTTGAATTCGGTGTGCTCGCGGAAAGTGGTGACGCCGTCGTGCGCCGACCAGCGCAGCAGGCGCTGGGTCGGGATATCGGAGAACAGCAGACACTGGTGATCACCGAACCACACCGGCCCCTCGGTCCAGGTGAAGCCGGTGGCCAGCCGGGTCAGCGGCGCCATGGGGTGAACCAGCCGCGCGAAGCGCGGATCGCGAGTGTTGAGATGGTCCGGGGTAGGAATCATGCGCGGCGTCTCCGGGCGTTGGCGGCGACCACGATCGCGATGATGATCACCCCGGTCAGCATCATGCGTGCGCCGGCATCGAAGCCATAGGCATTGAGCATCGACACCACCAGGAACATGAACAGGGCCGCACCCCATACCCCGGGCACATTGGAGAAGCCGCCGGCGATCGAGGTGCCGCCGATCACCACCACGGCGATCGACAGCAGCAGATACTGCTGTCCCATGTTGAGTGCGGCGCCGCCGGAGAAGCTTGCCAGCAGATAGCCGGCAAGTCCTGCCAGCAGTGCCACGCTGAGGTAGGCGCTGGCGCGCACGCGCTCCACCGGGACCCCGGCGAGCCTCGCTGCGCGTGGATTCTGGCCGGTGGCGAGCAGCCAGCGCCCCCACAGCCCGCGCTCCAGCAGCCACCATACGACCAGCGCCAGCAGCACGCCGATCAGCGCCACGTTGGGCACCCCCAGGGTTCGCCCGGTGGCGAAGTCGGCCAGCGCCGCCGGTGGCTTGATGCGCAGGCCGCGGTTGGACCAGATCGCCAGCGACTGATAGAGCAGCGAGGCGGCGAGGGTAGCGATGATCGGTGGCAGGCGCAGCAGCCGGATCAGCGCGAAGTTGGCCGCGCCGGCGCCCAGGCCCACCAGCAGGGCGACGCCCAGCCCCAGCAGCGCGGTGCCGGGAGCGCCGTCCATCGCCTTGAGGGCGAGAGTGCCGGCCAGGGTCATGACCGCGGGGATCGAGAGATCGATATTGCCCGGCCCCAGGGTGATCACCAGCATCTGGCCGATGCCGACGATGGCGGCGAAGGCGCCGAAAGAGAGTGCGGCGTAGAGTAGCCCGCCCGCCTGGGCCGCACCGGAGAGGGCGATGGAGAGGGCGAAGACCGCGATGGCGGCAAGCCAGGCCCAGAGCCAGGGCCGCGAGATCAGGCTTTGCATGGCGTCGATCCTTGCAGTTAGTAGAGGAGTCGCGTGGAGATGAGCCTCAGAGCAGCGCTTCGCGGCGTGTGAACAGCAGGCGCGCGGCGAGTACCAGGATCAGCACCGCACCCTGGGCGCCGATCTGCCAGTCCGGCGAGATGTGCATGAAGGCCAGCAGCGACCCCGCCAGCGACAGCGTCAATGCCCCTAGTACCGCACCGATCGGCGATACCCGGCCGCCGATGAACTCGCCGCCGCCGAGGATCACCCCGGCGATGCTGAGTAGGGTATAGCTGGAGGCCACGCTGGCCCCGGATGAGGTGTAGAGCCCCACCAGGGTGAGGCCGGCAAGCACCCCGAAGACCCCGGCGAGGCCGTAGGTCAGGGCATAGAGCCCGCTCAGGCGCCAGCCGGCGCGGGCCACCGAGCGTGAGTTGCCGCCCAGACCACGCAGTACCGTGCCGATCCCCGAGCGCATGATCAGCAGATGCGCCGCGGCGGCGATCAACAGCGCCGCCACCACCGCCATGGGCGCCAGCGGCGGCTTGACCGTCATCATTGCGCGCAGCCACTCCGGCGAGGTGCCGCCGGGGGCGGGCATGATCACCAGCGCCAGCCCACCCCAGATGAACGACATGCCCAGGGTGACCACGATCGCCGGCAGGTCGAAGCGGTGGATCAGCGCCCCCAGGGCGGCGTAGGCGAGCACCAGGCCGGCCAGCGCCAGCCAGCCGAGCCAGGGGTGCTGCACCAGCAGGGTGGAGACGATGCACGCCACCAGGCTGACGAATGCACCCACCGAGAGGTCGATGTCGTTGACCATGATGATCAGCAGCTGGCCGATGGTCGCCAGGGCGATGGGGATGGTCAGATTGAACAGCAGGTTCAGGCCCAGATAGCTCATCGCCCGCTCCTGCAGGGCGAAGGTCGCGATCAGCAGGACGCTGAACGAGATGAGCGGCAGCAGCTTGCGCGGTGAGATCGAATGACGGGTCATCTCAGTTCTCCTGCATCTCGAACGAGGCGGCCAGGATGCGCTCTTCGCTGATCTCGGCGCCGCTCAGTTCGGCCGAGATCTTGCCGTCGCGGAAGACAAAGACACGATCGCACTGACACACCTCCTCGGTTTCGGTGGAGTACCACAGGAAAGTCCGGCCGGCGTCGGCCTCGGCGCGGATCAGTGCGTAGACCTCCTGCTTGGTGCCGACATCGACCCCGCGCATGGGGTCGTCCATCACCACGATGGGGGCGCTCGACGCCAGCGCCCGGGCGAACAGCACCTTCTGCTGGTTGCCGCCGGAGAGTGAGGTAATGGGGTTGCCCAGGTCGTCGCTGCGGATGCCGATGCGCTGCTGCCACTCGCGGCCCAGCGTCGCCTCGGCGCGGCGATCCACCGCGCCACGACGGGCCCCGGCCGGCAGCACCGAGAGGCTCAGGTTGCGCAGGATCGACCACAGCGGCAGCACCCCGTCGCGACCGCGGTCGCCGGCGACGAAGGCCATCCGGGGCTTTCGCGGTGCGCGCCAGCCGGAAGTGCCGGCGAAGTAGAGCTTGGCCAGGGCCTCGGCCTGGCCGTGGCCGGCGAGCCCGGCGAGGCCGACGATCTCGCCACGCCGCGCGCTCAGCCCGGCGGCATCCTCGATCACTGTCTCGCTCGCCGCCCCGGCCGGCGCGCTGCCCTCGGCATGCCGGCGCTGTTCACCGCTCGGCGCGTGCTGCGCCACGTGGCCCATGGCGTCGACCAGCGAGTCGCGGTCGAACCCGGCACTTTCACGCTCGGCCACCACGCGGCCGTCCTGCATCACCACGATGCGGCTGGCAACGCGGAAGATCTCGCCCAGCATGTGCGAGATGAACACCACCGTGCCGCCCTCGGCGCAGAAGCGCTCGACGTGGGCCAGCATCTGCTCGGCGATACCCGCATCGAGTGACGAGGTGGGCTCGTCGAGGATCACCAATCGCGCCTGGCCGCCGCGCGGGGCGAAGCCGATGGCGATCTCGATCATCTGGCGCTGGGCGATGGAGAGGGTGTCGACCCGGGCGTCGGTATCGATACCGTGGCCGGGAAACACCTGGTCCAGGCTGGTACGGATCTCTGCCCCGGCGCGGCGGCGCCAGCCGAGCCCCTTGAGCGTGGGGTGAGCGATACGCAGGTTCTCGGCCGCGCTCAGGTTGGGGCACAGCGAGAGCTCCTGGAACACCGAGCGGATGGCGCTGCCGCGGCCGCCGCGGGTCACGTGGCTGTCGATCTCGCCCTGGCTCGGCTTGAGCGTGCCGTTGATCAGATTGACCAGGGTCGACTTGCCGGCGCCGTTGTGGCCCACCAGGCCCACGCACTCGCCGGGGGCCAGGGTGAGGTCGATGCCATCGATTGCCCTGACCGCGCCGAACTGCTTGTGCACGCCGCGCAGGGCCACCACCGCTTCCACTGGCTGGGGGGTATTCATGGTTTGGGCTCCTGAGCGGGGGCCGGGGTCGCGGCGCTGGCCTTCGCGGGTGCAGCGGCCGCTTCGGTACCCGGTGCCGCCGCCTTTCGGGTTTGCTGGATCAGCTTTTCGACGTCGGCACGGGTGAAGATCTGGTCGGCGACCGATCCCTTGGGCGTATGCGCCAGCACCTCGGAGAGCTGGTCCTGGCGGATGTGATAGAGCGGCACCGTCAGCTGTTTGGGTACGTCTTCGCCGGCGAGAATACGTTGTGCCACCCAGAAGGCGACCACGGCGATGCCGGGGGCATTGGAGATGGCGATGCTCTGGTAGCCGTTTTTGCGGTGCTGCTCGGCCCACCACGCCAGCTCGTCCTGGGCGTTGGAGAAGATGATCACCGGCATCTCGCGCTGCGAGGCGCGGAATGCCTGGGCCACGCCGTAGGCCTCGCCGCCCTGGTTGAGCACGCCGTCGATGTGCGGCAGCGAGGGGAGTACACCGGCCACTGCCTGCTGGGTCACGTCCTGGGCCCAGTCACCCTCCACCGAGGAGACGATATGCAGCTTGGGGTAGTGCTTGAGCTCGTCGACGATGCCCTGATGCAGATCGTCGTCGACGAAGGTGCCCGGCAGCCCGCGCACCTCGAGCAGGTTGGCGCCGTCGGGGAAGCGCTTGGCCATGTAGTCGACCTGCTCGCGGCCCCAGGCGTGGAAGTCGTTGACGATCTTCCAGGCGCAGGGGGCGGTGACGATGCCGTCGAACGAGACCACTACCACGCCGGCGTCGCAGGCCTCCTGCACCGCGCCATTGAGGGCGGTGGTCGAGGCGGCGTCGATCACGATGGCGTCGTAGCCCTGCAGGATCAGGTTCTGGATCTGGGCGGCCTGATCGGTGGGCTGGTTCTCGCCGATGGTGAAGGCATCGGCGGCGGCGACCACACCCGTCTTGACCGCCGGCGCGGTCTGCGCCTGCCAGGCGGCGAGCATCTGCTGGCGCCAGGCGTTGCCGGCGTAGTTGTTGGACAGTGCGATGCGCTTGTCCGCGGTCGCACTCTCCTGAGGTGGGGCCTGGGTTTGGCCTTCGACCTGAGTCCGGGCTGGGCTCTGCGGCGAGGCTGCTGCCTCACCACGGGTGTCGGCGTGCGCGCTCAGCGCCGCGGCACTCAAGGCCAGCCCCAGCAGGCCGGCCCGCCAGCGCCGTTTGTCGTTATCCGGGGTCATGCTCGGCTCCCATCTCTCCTGCCGCCCGCCGTCGCGATCGGGTCGCGCTGGCGGTGCGGAAATCGCCCCGGGCGGGGCGTGGTATTGGACGCGTGTCCAGGTGGATCCATGGTTGGGCGTGGCGGCCTGAGGTGTAAAGGCGGCCCCCCGCACAAATGCTGCGGGTTCCCGCAGTTTGGTCCTCAACTTAAGGATGAGGGGAAGGCGCCGGCGATACCGCTATGCTGGTCGCCCCGGCGTCCGGTTCGTGCCCGAGATTCACGCGTCCGGGTGCGTGCACGTCCCATGGCCCTGCAGGTCTCCTGGGCCCTGCAGGCCGTTCGGGCCAAGCAGGACATGAGAGAGAGGAGTTCGGCGTGAGCGAGACGACCACCCCCCAGCCCCTGGCAGCGACGTCGCCCGGCGAGACCTCGGCGGCGCGTGAGGCCGCGGTCACCGCGCTGCTGCTGCGGCTTCCCGCACTGCTGGGTGCGGCGAGCGATATCCAGGGCGCGCTCGATCGGGTCGCCGAGGCGCTGACGCCGCTGCTGCCATTCACCCATGCCGATGTCTGCCTCCACGACGGGCCCGAGTGGTCGGTGAGCTATGAAGTGGGCATCAGCACCCACTGGTCGGCGCGACGTACGCGGCTCGACTGCTCGCCGATCCGCTCGGTGCTCGACGGCTCTGTGCCGCTGATGGTCAGCGCCAACGCGCTGCTCGATCCGCGACAGATCTTCGCCGGCGCCTGCTGCGAGCCGATCTTCGCTCATCAACTACGCAGCCGGGTGCACGTGGCGCTGCGCAGCGGTGGCCAGGTGATCGGTGCGTTGAGCGTCTCGCATCGCGAGGCCGACCACTTCGAGGCCGCCGACGTGGCCCTGATCCAGCGTCTGGCGGCACCGCTGGCGCCGGTGTTCCACGCCCTGCACGGCGCCGCCGAGCTGCGCCAGCAGGCCCACGGTCGCAGTCAGACCCAGGCCAGCGAGGAGTGGCTGCGCCAGGGATCGCTGCAGTTGACCCAGGCGCTGGAGCAGGCGCGGCAGCGCATCGGCATGGACCTGCACGACCAGACCCTGGCCGATCTGACCCGCCTGCTGCGCGAGCTCGAGGGCGCGGGGCCACCGCCCAGCCGCGAGGCACTGGCGCAGGCGCTGGCCCAGAGCATCGACGACCTGCGCTGCATCATCGATCGCACCGCGCCCAAGCTGCTCGATCTGTTCGGCTTCCACCATGCGGTACGCGATCATCTGGAGCGAGCCACCGAGGGCGAGCGCATCCAGATCCTGGTCGAGGATCTCACCGCGGGCGCCCCTGACCGGTTGCCCGGGGAGACCCGCACCGCGCTCTATCGCATCGTCCAGGAGGCGATCAACAATGCCGCGAGACATGCCCGCGCCGAGCGCATCGAGGTGCATGTGACGCTGGCGGCCGAGAACACCCTGTGCGTCAGCGTGGATGACGATGGCCAGGGGCTCGCCAATGCCGGCACGCGTCAGTCCGGGCTGGTCCACATGCGCACCCGGGCGCGGCTGATCGGTGCCACCCTGGATATCTTCGAGCACGTCGGCACCCGGGTCGCGGTGCGTCTGGCGCTGCCGCCGGGGGAGATCGCCGCATGAAGATCCTGGTGGTGGAGGATGATCAGTTCCACGCCTCCTTCCTGCAGGGGGTGATCGCCGAGGCGCTGCCGGAGGTGACCGAGACGCTGCACGTCCAGGACGGGCTGCAGGGCGAAGCGGCGGCGCGCGCCGGGCGCTTCGAGGCGGTGGTGATGGACCTGCAGATGGCGCGGCGCAACGGCATCGAGGCCGCACGCACCATCTGGCACGAACGCCCGCGCACCCGCATCCTGTTCTGGTCCAACTACTCCGACGAGGCCTATCTGCGCGGGGTCGCCGACATCGTGCCGGCCCACAGCGCCTATGGCTACGTGCTCAAGACCGCCAGCCGCGAGCGTCTCAAGCTGGTGCTGCGGGCAGTGCTGCTGGAAGGGCAGGTGATGATGGATCGCGAGATCCAGCGCCTGCGCCGGCGCAGCGCCTCGCCGCGACACTCGCTCAGCCAGAGCGAGTATGCGGTCCTGCTGGATCTCGCCCTGGGGCTGCAGGACCGGCTGATCGCCGAGCGTCAGGGGTTGTCGCTGCGCACGGTGCAGAATCGACTGCTGACGCTCTACGACAAGCTCGGGGTCAACGGCGAGGAGCAGGCGCTGCCGGGGCTCAACAAGCGCGTGCGCGCGCTGTCGCGGGCGATCTCCACGCGTACGCTCAACCTGGAGAGGCTGGAGACCGCGCAGCACGATCTCGAGTGCTGGCTGGCCGCACGGCCTGCCGATGAAAAAGCCCCGCCGACCCAGGGGGCCGACGGGGCTCTGTAGCAGCGAGGCGTCAACGCCTCACAGCATGCTGCGCAGCACGTAGTGGAGGATGCCGCCGTGGCGGTAGTACTCCAGCTCGTTGGCGGTATCGATACGGCACAGGGCGTCGATCTTCTTGGTGCCCTTGTCGCTTTCGATGGTCACCTTGACGCTGCCACCCGGGCTCAGATCCGCCAGGCCCTCGACGGAGACGATCTCGTCACCGGTCATGCCCAGGGATTCGCGGCTTTCGCCCTCGGGGAACTGCAGCGGCAGCACGCCCATGCCGATCAGGTTGGAGCGGTGGATGCGCTCGTAGGACTCGGTGATGACCGCACGCACGCCGAGCAGGCGGGTGCCCTTGGCGGCCCAGTCGCGGGAGGAGCCGGTGCCGTACTCCTTGCCGGCGATCACCACCAGCGGGGTGTCGTCCTCGGCATACTTCATCGCCGCGTCGTAGATCGACATCTGTTCGCCGCTGGGCACGTGGCGGGTATAGCCGCCCTCGACGTCGTCGAGCATCTCGTTGCGGATACGCACGTTGGCGAAGGTGCCGCGCATCATGACTTCGTGATTGCCCCGGCGCGAACCGTAGGAGTTGAAGTCCTTCACCGCCACCCCGTGCTCCTGCAGGTACTTGCCGGCGGGGCTGTCGGGCTTGATCGAACCGGCCGGCGAGATGTGGTCGGTGGTCACCGAGTCACCCAGCTTGGCCAGAACGCGCGCACCCTGGATGTCCTCGACCGGCTTGGGCTCCTTGCCCATGTCCTCGAAGAACGGCGGATGCTGGATGTAGGTGGAGTCCTTCGACCAGGCGTAGACCTCGCTCTCCGGTACCTCGATCGACTGCCAGATCTCGTCGCCGTCGAAGACCTCGGCGTACTCCTTGCGGTACATCTCGGTCTTGACCTTTTCTACCGCCTCGGCGATCTCGGCCTGGGAGGGCCAGATATCCTTGAGGTAGACGTCATTGCCGTCCTGATCCTTGCCCAGCGGCTCCTTCGACAGATCCTTGCGCACGTTGCCGGCCAGGGCGTAGGCAACGACCAGGGGCGGCGAGGCGAGCCAGTTGGTCTTGACCAGCGGATGCACGCGGCCCTCGAAGTTGCGGTTGCCCGACAGCACCGAGGCCACGGTGAGATCGCCATCGTTGACCGCTTTCTCGATCGGCTCGGGCAGCGGCCCGGAGTTGCCGATACAGGTGGTGCAGCCGTAGCCCACCAGGTTGAAGCCGAGCGCATTGAGATCGTCCTGCACGCCGCCTGCGGCCAGGTAGTCGGTGACCACCTTGGAGCCGGGGGCGAGCGAGGTCTTGACCCATGGCTTGGTGGTCAGCCCCTTCTCCTTGGCCTTCCGCGCCAGCAGGCCGGCGGCCATCATCACGCTGGGGTTGGACGTGTTGGTGCAGGAGGTGATCGCGGCGATCACCACGGCGCCGTGATTGAGCGAGAAGGTTTCGTCGTCGTAGGTCACCTCCTGGCTGTCACCGGTACGGTAATCGGCACCGCTGTTGTAGGCCTCGCCGTCGGCGGGCGGCGCGCCGATGGCGGTATCGCCGCCTTCGCCGGTCCACTTGGCTTTCTCTTCGTGGGAGGCATCCGGCTGCTCGCCGGCCATCAGGGATTCGAAGGTCGCCTTCATGTCGGAGAGCGCGACCCGGTCCTGCGGGCGCTTGGGTCCGGCCAGCGAGGCTTCGACCTCGCCCATGTCCAGGTGCAGGGTGTCGGTGAAGGTGGGCTCGGCACCGGCTTCACGCCACAGCCCCTGAGCCTGGGTATAGGCCTTCACCAGTTCGATCTGATCTTCGTCGCGGCCGGTCAGGCGCAGGTAGTTGAGGGTCTCCTCGTCGACCGGGAAGAAGCCACAGGTGGCGCCGTACTCGGGGGCCATGTTGGCGATGGTGGCGCGGTCGGCCAGCGGCAGATCCTTGAGGCCGTCGCCGTAGAACTCGACGAACTTGCCCACCACACCCTTCTTGCGCAGCATCTGGGTTACCGTCAGCACCAGGTCGGTGGCGGTGATGCCCTCATTGAGCTTGCCGGTCAGCTTGAAGCCGACCACCTCGGGGATCAGCATCGATACCGGCTGGCCGAGCATCGCCGCCTCGGCTTCGATGCCGCCGACGCCCCAGCCGAGCACGCCGAGACCGTTGATCATGGTGGTGTGGGAGTCGGTGCCCACCAGGGTGTCGGGGAAGGCGTAGGTCTTGCCGTCGACCTCCTTGGTCCACACCGTCTTGCCCAGGTACTCCAGGTTGACCTGGTGACAGATACCCGTGCCCGGCGGCACCACGCGGAAGTTGTCGAAGGCGTTCTGGCCCCAGCGCAGGAACTCGTAGCGCTCCTGGTTACGCTCCATCTCGATGGCGACGTTGTCCTTGAACGCGGACTTGTCGCCGAAGTGGTCGACCATCACCGAGTGGTCGATGACCAGATCCACCGGCGACAGCGGATTGATGCGTTCGGCCTTGGCGCCGAGCTTCTTCACCGCGTCGCGCATGGCGGCGAGATCGACAACGCCGGGCACACCGGTGAAGTCCTGCATCAGCACGCGGGCGGGGCGATAGCCGATCTCGCGGGTCGACTTGCCCGCTTTCAGCCACTCGGCGAGGGCGACGATATCCTCCGCGGCGACGCTCTCGTCGTCGGCATAGCGCAGCTGGTTCTCGAGCAGCACCTTGAGCGTCATCGGCAGCTTGTCGATGTTGCCGAGGCTCTCCGCCGCCTTGGGCAAACTGTAGTAGTGGAAGGTCTTGCCGTTGACGTCGAGGGACGTCAGCGTCTGGCCGGGGGCGTTAGACATGGATCATCCTCCTCATTGGGCGGCGCGGCCATGGATCTTTCGATGGCTGCCGGTCCGGTTCCTTAGCGACGGTCCGACGGCATCGTGGCCGTCGGGGGCTCCTGGCTGGCGGCCGTCTTGGCGGCGCGCTCTATACATTTTCCAATCTTTGCGTGGGGTCGTTTCTGCGACATGACGCGGTCGATATAAAGTTGTCGACAATAAGCATGGGCACCATAGCATGTCTTTTCAATCCCGCGCGCCTCTCGATCGTCTGCACACCGATGGCAGTGGGGCCTTGAAAGTCGCGCCTGCCGACACCAATTCAAGCTTAGCTCAGCTCAGCGACGATGCAGCCCGCGACGATGGCGTCGGTGACGACGCGAAAGTGTCGTGATGGCATGGATGAGGAGGCGTGATGGCATATGAAGCGCTACGCGAATGGCCGGTGCACTGCCCCTACTGCGATGCGCCATTCACGCTGCTGCTCGACGTGAGTGCTGGCGGCCACGTGACCTGGGAAGATTGCGCGGTGTGCTGCCAGCCGATTCAACTGCGCGTCGACGTGGATGCCGAGGGGGAGCTGGAGACAGTCACCCTGGCCACCGACGATGACGTGCTATAGGTGACGGCGGTCGGCGACACGGACGCCGACGTCACATGATCGATAGTGATTGCCTATATCCTTGATTGTGGCAATTAAATTGAAGTATCAAGGAGTCAGTCGTTAGTCTAATCGGCTTCGATTTCTCTACTCCCCACCCATGCTACGACAGGAGAAGCCCATGAGTGTACTCGTAGGACGCCAAGCCCCGGATTTCGAAGCCGCTGCGGTCATGCCCGACGGTGCCATCAAGGACGATTTCCGGTTCTCCGAGACCAACGGCAAGCTGCGCGTGCTGTTCTTCTGGCCGCTGGACTTCACTTTTGTCTGCCCGTCCGAGATCATCGCGCACGACAACCGTCTGGCGCAGTTCAAGGAGCTCGGCGTGGAAGTGATCGGGGCCTCGATCGACTCCCAGTTCACCCACTACGCCTGGCGCAAGACCTCTCCGGACGCCGGTGGCATCGGCGAAGTCGGCTTCCCGGTGGTGGCTGACGTCAAGCACGAGATCTGCCAGGCCTACGGCATCGAGCATCCGGAAGCCGGCGTTGCCCTGCGCGCCTCCTTCCTGATCGACGAAGAGGGTGTGGTACAGCACCAGACGGTCAACAACCTGCCGCTGGGCCGCAACGTCGACGAGATGCTGCGCATGGTCAAGGCGCTCAAGTATCACCAGACCCACGGCGAAGTGTGCCCGGCGGGCTGGGAAGAGGGCCAGGAAGGTATGAAGGACACCGCCGAAGGCGTGGCCAAGTACCTCGGCGCCCACGCCGACCATCTGTAAGCAGTCACACGCCGGAGGCGACCCAGCGGGTCGCCTCCGGCGTCTGGGCTCGCCGCGGCGAGTCCTCGATTGGCGTCCTGTGGCATGATTCGGTCAGCGGATCATCCCACAGGGCGTTTTGCCTTATCACGCCGACTGTATAGCGTACCCACCGTTCAACCGTTTCATTCAACCGAGGTAGCCATGAGCGACGCGCGTCACGAACGTCTGATCATCCTGGGATCCGGCCCGGCGGGCTACACCGCGGCCGTCTATGCGGCACGCGCCAATCTCAAGCCGCTGCTGATCACCGGCATGCAGGCGGGTGGTCAGTTGACCACCACCACCGACGTCGACAACTGGCCCGGCGATGATGCCGGGGTGCAGGGGCCGGAGCTGATGGAGCGCATGCGCAAGCATGCCGAGCGTTTCCAGACCGAGGTGCTGTTCGACCATATCCACGAGGTCGAGCTGCGCCAGCGCCCGTTCACGCTCAAGGGCGACAACGGCACCTATACCTGCGACGCGCTGATCATCGCCACCGGAGCCAGCGCCCGCTACCTGGGCCTGCCCTCCGAACAGCAGTTCATGGGGCAGGGCGTCTCGGCCTGTGCCACCTGCGACGGTTTCTTCTATCGCAACCAGGAAGTGGTGGTCGTGGGCGGTGGCAACACCGCGATGGAGGAGGCGCTCTATCTCTCCAACATCGCCTCCAAGGTCACCCTGGTGCACCGCCGTGACGGCCTGCGCGGCGAGAAGATCCTTCAGGATCGGCTGTTCGAGAAGGTCGAGAACGGCAACATGGCCGTCGAGTGGAACCACACCCTCGACGAGGTGCTGGGTGACGGCAGCGGTGTCACCGGTGTGCGTCTGCGCTCGACGCTGGATGGCGAGACCAAGCAGCTCGATGTCATGGGCGTGTTCATCGCCATCGGCCACACCCCCAACACCGGTATCTTCGAGGGCCAGCTCGAGATGGCCAACGGCTATATCCGTGTCCACTCGGGGCTCGAGGGCAATGCCACCGCCACCAGCGTGCCCGGTGTCTTCGCCGCCGGTGACGTCATGGATCACGTCTATCGCCAGGCGATCACCTCCGCCGGCAGCGGCTGCATGGCAGCGCTCGATGCCGAGCGCTATCTCGACGGCCTGGAGTGATGGCGCCGCTGCGCATGGCGCGGCGGTAAACGACAAGCGGCCCGGCAGATGCCGGGCCGCTTGCGTTAGATAGGGCACCCCGTCGGGGGACGACCGCTGCGAGCGCCGAGAGGCGCCCGCCTAGCCGCTGCGCTCAGTAGTGGGGTGGGCGCTCGTGGGCGCTCTCGCTGCCGCCGTCGAGGGCATCCAGGGCGCTGCGCTGTTCCCGCAGGCGCTGCTGCATCAGGGCGTTGATCCGGGTCAGCCGCTCGATCTCGGCGGACTGCTCACGCACCCGTGCATCCAGCGTTTCCAGCCAATCCTCCTGATAGGTCAGGCGACTCTCCAGCGCCTCCAGGCGCGCCTCGGCCGACCTGAGCGAGGCGGGATTTGCCGTGTTAGACTTCGAAGGCTGTGTCTCATCATTCATTCACGGCACCTTTGGCATGTCTGTTCGAGGATCGTCAGCCGGCGCTATATGAGGCCGGTCATTGGTAATACAAGTAGTCAGTATCACAACCTTAGGAACCACTGCATAAATGCCTGCACGAGCGAATGGCTGCGTTGCGCGGTACTCGAAGGCTCGCCTAACCCCATGTTATGTCTCGCCTTCTGAGCTCCGTGCGCGTTGTCTTTCATCTCGCTCGGCGATTTATTCAGCGCTTCCCTTACCTGCCCGCCCCTGGGCGGTGCGCGTTCCGCTATCCCGACGTCTAGAGATATGAGAATCCATGAATAGCAAGGTCTTTCTACGCTGTACGTTGATCAGTCTACTCCTCTCCATTCCCTCGCCACTGCTGATCGGTCTGCTGATCACCCTGATCAGTAGCGTCCTGGCCACCGATCTCACCTGGTTTCTGAACGTCGAGGGTGTCTCGGCGATGTATGCGGCCACGGTCCTGGCGGTCTTCATTGTCCTGCTGCTGGCGACGCTGACGGTCTCGCTGTTGTCGCCGGCAACACCCAAGGCGGTGACTGCCGCCATGCTGGCAGACGTCGAGAACGACGACCGCGAGCTGGGCGAAGTGAAGTGGTTCAACGTCAACAAGGGCTACGGCTTCATTACCCGCGCCAGCGGCGAAGACGTCTTCGTCCACTTCCGCGCCATTCGCGGCAAGGGCCACCGTACCCTCGCCGAGGGGCAGAAGGTGCGCTATCACGTGATCGAGAACGATCGCGGGCTGCAGGCCGACGACGTCACCGTCATCACCTGAGCACCAGCCACCATCTCAACGACCCCAACCGCCCCCGGCGCCTGACGTCGGGGGCGGTTTTTTTATGTCCGGCGGAGGGGCACGGCCCGGCGTGACGCCGCGGTATCAGCCGGCAGGGGCGGGCATCTCGCCACCGCTGCCGCCGGGCTTGTTCTCTTGCTCTCTGTTGTCCACCCCGGCGCGCGCCTCGGCCTCGACGAAGATGCGCTTGACCGCGTCATGGCGCTGCTTGATCTTGCGGTCGAGCTCGACAATGGTGCGTTCGATCTGCTCCGCCCGGGCGTTACGCGCGAAACGCACGCTCAGATTGACCAGGACGAAGTCCGGGCCCATGTGCATGGTCAGCACCTCGTTGACCTGCTCGATCCCTTCGGCGTCACGCGAAAGCTGGCGAATGTCGTCGACCACATGGCGGTTGGCCGCTTCGCCGATCAGTAGCCCCTTGGTCTCCATCGCCAGCCAGATCGCGGTGCCGCCGAGAATCAACCCGATGACCACCGAGGCGATGCCATCGAAGATGGCCAGCCCGGTCCACTGACTGAGGCCGATCCCGGCCATGGCGACCAGCAGGCCGAGCAGGGCGGCGGAGTCCTCGAACACCACCACGAACATCGACGGATCCTTGCCGCGGTGGACCGCTTCGAGATAGCCCCACTTGCCCTTGGTCTTGCGAAAGGCGTGGAGCGCGAAGGCCCAGGAGGCGCCCTCGAAGAGAATGCCGAGGCCCAGGACGATGTAGTTGATCAGCGGGGATTCGATCGGCTCGGGGTGAAGAATGTGCACCACCCCTTCGTAGAGCGAGACCCCGGAGCCCACCGCAAAGATCAGCAGCGCGACCACGAAGCTCCAGAAGTAGACCTCCTTGCCATGGCCGAACGGGAACTGCTCGCTGGGTGGCCGCTTGGCCCTCTGCATGCCGAGCAGCAGCAGGATCTGATTGCCGGTGTCGACCACCGAGTGAATGCCTTCGGAGAGCATGGCCGAGCTGCCGGTGATGGCGGCGGCGACGAACTTGGTCACGGCGATGGCGAGGTTGCCGCCCATGGCCGCGAAGATGACCGCTTTGGATTCTGCCACGCGGGACCTCCTTGTCCTGATGTGGCCCGGTTATTGATGGGCCTGAACGCGAATGGGGCGCCGTCGCCGAGGTCACCGCCACGGGCGGGCCCGTGCGGCGCCATGGCGACAGCGCAGTGTGCGCAGTATAGAGGATGCCCGCGGCCCGGGACGGGCCTTGGGCTCACTGGCCGGGGTCGGGCCAGTCGATGGTGCCTTCCTGGCCTTCGGGCAGCACCTGCCAGAAACGGTCAGGGTCGTCGCCCGGCTGCCAGCCGCCGAGCGAACAGCGCGCTTCGCAGCCGAGCTGGGCCGCGGCGTCCCGGGCGCAATCGGTGTCGCGGGGCCAGGGCGTGGCGTCGCAGTCGAACCACAGGCTGGCGAAGTGATCGGCGGCGCGCTCCACCAGCATGATATTGATCGGGCGCGCCTCGCGTGTCGCCTTGCCGCGCCAGATGCCCTTGCCGCTGCGTGCAAGCGTCAGGGCGTCGTCGTCCAGCGCCTCGCGCAGCCAGGCGGTGATGGCGTCGACGTCGGCCTGGGCCAGGTAGATCTCGATGTCGGGAAAACGCTGCATGGCTTCCTCAGGTGAACAGCCGCACCAGCGTCGCTTCATAGACGCGGCTCAGGATATCGAGGTCTTCGGCACGGATGCGTTCGTTGACCTGGTGGATGGTGGCGTTGACCGGGCCCAGTTCGATCACCTGGGTGCCCAGGGTGGCGATGAAGCGCCCGTCGGAAGTGCCCCCCGAGGTGGAGAGCGTCGGGGTGATGCCGGCTTCCTGTTCGCAGGCCGCCCGTGCGGCTTCGAGCAGCAGGCCGCCCGGGGTGAGGAAGGGCTCGCCGTTGAGCGTCCACTCCAGCTGGTAGTCGAGGCCGTGGGCGTCGAGCAGGGCGGCGACGCGCTCGCGCAGTCCGGCCTGGGTGACCTCGGTGGAGTAGCGGAAGTTGAAGGTCACCTCCAGCTCCCCGGGCACCACGTTGGTCGCGCCGGTGCCGGCATGCAGATTGGAGATCTGGAAACTGGTGGCGGGGAAGAACTCGTTGCCCGCGTCCCAGTGCTCGTCGACCAGCGCCTGCAGTGCCGCCAGCGCCTGATGGATCGGGTTACGCGCCAGGTGCGGGTAGGCCACATGGCCTTGAATGCCGTGCACCCGCAGTACGCCACCGAGGGAGCCGCGCCGGCCGTTCTTGATCACGTCACCCAGGGTGCGGGTCGAGGAGGGCTCGCCGACGATGCAGTAGTCGAGCGGTTCGGCGCGTTCGCGCAGACGCTCGACCACGGCCCGCGTGCCGTGGATCGCCGGACCCTCCTCGTCGGCGGTGATCAGAAAGGCGATACGTCCGGCGTGGTCGGGGTGTTCGGCGACGAAGCGCTCCACCGCGGTGACCATCGCCGCCAGGCTGCCCTTCATGTCGGCGGCACCGCGGCCGCACAGGAAGCCCTCGGCATCGATGCGCGGAGCGAACGGCGGATACTGCCAGGCGCTCTCCGGACCGCTGGGCACCACGTCGGTGTGGCCGGCGAAGGCCAGCACCGGGCCGTGCTGGCCGCGGGTAGCCCAGAAGTTGTCGATACCGCCGATGGTCATGCGCTCGACGTTGAAGCCGAGCCGCGCCAGGCGCTCGATCATCAGCGCCTGGCAGCCGTGGTCGTCCGGCGTGACCGACGGCCGCGCGAGCAGCTCGAGGGCCAGGGCCTGGGTGGCAGAGGGCGCGGTCGTCGATGGCGCGTCAGACATGGTGGCTCCGGCCGGATCAGTTATGGGCGTGCAGGGCGTCGTTGAGTGCCACGGCACTCTTGTTGGTCCGGCACTCCAGGCGCCCGCTCACCGAGTGGCGTACGAACAGCAGATCGCTCTGACCGGCGAGTTCGCGTGCGGCCACGGTCTCTACCTCCTCGCCTTGGTCGTCGAGCACGGTCACCTTGGCGCCGGCGGTGACGTAGAGCCCGGCCTCGATGGTGCAGCGGTCGCCGAGCGGGATGCCGAGGCCGGCATTGGCGCCGATCAGGCAGTTCTCGCCGATGCTGATGACCACGTTGCCGCCGCCGGAGAGGGTGCCCATGGTGGAGCAGCCGGCACCCAGGTCGGACCCCTTGCCGACGAATACGCCGGCGGAGATGCGGCCTTCGATCATGCCCGGCCCTTCGGCCCCGGCGTTGAAGTTGCAGAAGCCTTCATGCATCACCGTGACACCCTCGCCCAGATAGGCGCCCAGGCGCACCCTCGCCGTGTCGCCGATGCGGATGCCCTTGGGCACCACGTAGTCGGTCATCTTGGGGAACTTGTCGACGCAGTCGACCGAGAGCGGGCGGCCGGCCAGGCGTGCCTGGAGACGGCGGGCGGGCAGCTCCTCGACATCGATGGCGCCTTCGCTGGTCCAGGCGACGTTCTTGAGCAGGCCGAACATGCCGTCGAGCTGGATCCCGTGCGGCTTGACCAGGCGGTGCGAGAGCAGATGCAGCTTGAGATAGACCTCAGGCACGCTCGCCGGCGCGTGGTCCTCTGCCAGGAACACCGCGACCAGCGGCCGCTGGGCCGTGGCGAACGCCTCGGCGGCCTCCGCCTGCTCGGGGGCGCCGGCATCCCGCAGTGCCTGGGCCAGTTCGGCGCAATGCTCGGGCAGGAAGCTCACCACTTCATCCTCGCCGCCCTTCAGTGCCTGACGCGCGGCGCTGACCACGGCCTCGGCAGGCTGGTAGAGCGGTGCCGGGTAGTAGACCTCGAGCCAGTCGCCCTGGGTGTTCTGGGTGCCGGTTCCTAGTGCGAAGCTCAGCATCGCGAAATCCTCTTGATCATGAAGGCGGTGAATGGGGTTGTGAGAGTGGCGATATCGGGTGGTATGGCGGCTGTCACGACCCCAGGGCGGCGTAGCGTGCCGAGTCGAAGCCGACGATCAGCCCCTCGCCCTGGGCCAGCAGCGGACGCTTGATCAGCGTGGGGTGGGCCAGCATCAGCTCGCGTGCTCGCACCGCGTCGACGTTCTGCTTGTCGCTATCGTCGAGCCCGCGCCAGGTGGTGCTGCGGGTGTTGAGCAGCGTCTGCCAGTCGGCCGCGGTGAGCAGGCGATCGAGCAGCTCGGCATCCAGGCCATCCTCGCGCAGGTCGTGATAGCGGTATTCGATGCCCTGGTCGGCGAGCTGGCGCCGCGCCTTGCGGCAGGTATCGCAGGTCTTGATGCCATACAGGGTGGTGGTCATGGTCGCCGGCCGCTCGCAGTGTCGCAAAGCCGCCGATTATAGGCGCCCCGGCACCACGGCTCAAACCGGGTCGTCATGCCCCGGGTCAGACGTCGAGCGCCTCGCACAGGCGCTCGCGCAGGCGGCGCTGGGCCTCGGGGTCGGTCAGCTGGCGGCCCTGCTTGTCGGTAATGAAGAAGACGTCCTCGACGCGTTCGCCCAGGGTGGCGATCTTGGCCGCCGACAGCGCGATGTTCTGCTCCATGAAGATGCGCCCGACCCGCGCCAGCAGGCCTGGTCGGTCGGGGGCGATCAGCTCCAGCGAGGTGCGCTCGTTGGCCGGGTCCTGCTCGATGATCACCTCGATCGGCACCTTGAAGTGCTTGAGCTGGCGCGGCGTGTGACGGCTGACGATCTGCGGGTAGTCGTCGGGGTCGTCGAGCTCCTCCACCAGATAGCGGCGCACCTCCTCGAGTCGCGCCGGATCGCGGATCGCATCGCCGTCGTCGTCGAGCAGAATGAAGGTGTTGAGCGTCCAGTCGTCGCTGGAGGTGGCGATGCGTGCGTCGTGGATCGACAGCCCCAGCTGCTCCATCGCCGCGGCGGTGGCGGCGAACAGGTCGTCCACCGAGCGTGTGTGAATGAAGATCTTGGTGCCGCCTTCCGTCATGTCGGCGCTGGGGGCGCTGACCAGGATCAGCGGCAGCGCTTCCTGATGGGCGAGGATGCCCTGGGTCTGCCAGGCGATCTCGCTGGCGGTGTACTGCAGGAAGTAGTCCTCGCCGAAGGTCTGCCACAGCGCCTCGACCCGCTCGCTGTCGGCGCCGATGGCGCGCAGCAGGCCGAGCGCCTCCTCGCGGGTTTCGCTGACCCAGCCCTGGCGGTCGATCGTGTTGTCGAGCCCGCGCCGCAGCACCCGCCGGGTCTCGGTGTAGAGCTGGCGCATCAGCGAGGCACGCCAGCCGTTCCACAGCGAGGGGTTGGTGGCGCTGATGTCGGCCACGGTGAGCACGTAGAGATAGTCGAGATGAACTTCGTCGCGCACGGTGCGGGCGAAGGCGTGGATCACGTCGGGGTCGGAGATGTCACGCTTCTGCGCGGTCTTCGACATCAGCAGATGGTGCTCTACCAGCCACGCCACCAGGCGCGTGTCCCAGGGCGACAGGTCATGGCGGGTGGCGAAGTCGGCGGCATCCACCGCGCCCAGCTGGGAGTGGTCACCGCCGCGCCCCTTGCCGATGTCGTGATAGAGCCCGGCGATCCACAGCAGCTCGAGCTTGGGCAGCTTCTGGATCACCTCGATGGCGACGCTGTACTCGTCACTGTCGCGGGCCTCGCGGAAGCGCTGCAGAAAGCTCAGCAGGCGCAGGGTATGGGCATCGACGGTATAGATGTGGAACAGGTCGTGCTGCATCAGCCCCACCGCCTCGCCGAACTCGGGCAGATATTTGCCCAGCACGCCGTAACGGTTCATCCGCGTCAATTGGGTGGGGACGTCGCCGCCGCTGCGCAGCAGCTCCATGAACAGGCTCTGGTGGCGCAGGTCCTGACGGAAGGCGTCGTCGATCAGATGGCGGTGGTCGCGGATCTGGCGGATGGTGTCGGCACGCACGCCCTCGATCTCGGGGTGCTGGGCCATCACCAGGAACAGCTCGAGCAGCGCCCCCGGGCGGCGTACGAAAACGTTGGGGTGGCGCAGCTGGATATAGCCGCCCTTGGTCTCGAAGCGCGGGTTGATCGGCTTCACCTCGAGCGCTTCACCGGCGCGCAGGATCACTTCGTCGAAGTGCTGCAGCAGCATGTCGTTGAGGCCGGCCAGGGCGGTGACGTGGCGGTAGTAAGCCTTCATGAACTGCTCCACCGCCAGCCGCTCGCGGGTGTCGACATAGCCGAACAGCGCTGCCAGGGCGCGCTGGTGGTCGAACAGCAGGCGATCCTCGGCGCGCCCGGTGAGCATGTGCAGGGCGTAGCGCACCTGCCACAGGAAGGCCTGACCCTGGCTCAGGATGCGCAGCTCGGCATCGTTCATGAAGCCCTGGGCGACCACGTCCTCGTAGCGCAGCGGGCCGAAGTGGCGCTTGGCGACCCAGCCGATCATCTGGATGTCGCGCAGCCCGCCCGGGGCGCTCTTGATATTGGGCTCGAGGTGATACTCGGAGTTGTTGTGCTTGTAGTGGCGGCTGATCTGCTCCTGCCACTTGCCCTCGAAGAACGCCGCCGACGACCACATGTGGCGCGCCGACAGACGCTCGCGCATGGCCCCGCGCAGCCGCTCGGGGCCGGCCAGGGTGCGGGTCTCGAGCAGGTTGGTGATGACCGTGATATCGGCGCGGGCCTCGCGCTCGCAGTCGTTGAGCGAGCGCACGCTCTGGCCGATCTCCAGGCCGATGTCCCATAGAAAGGTGATGAAGCCGGTCAGCGACTCGCGATAGGGGGTGTCGTCGTCGTGCTCGAGCAGCAGCAGCAGGTCGATGTCGGAGTAGGGGTGCAGCTCGCCGCGGCCATAGCCGCCCACCGCGAGCAGGGCGATGCCGTCGTCGGGCCAGTCGAAGCGTTCCCAGGCCACCTCGAGCAGCCGATCCAGGCACCAGGCGCGGCCGTGAACCAGGTCGCGGATATCGCTGCCCTGGCGGAAGCGCGCATCGAGACGTTGGTGGAGAGTCGCCAGGGCCTGCTTGAACGCCGGGATGGGCTGGCGCTCACGGGCGAGCTCGGCACGGAATGCGGCGACGTCGAACAGGGACTCGTCGGGCTGGAACCGGTAGTGATGCAGCAGCATGAACGCGAGCGCTCCCGATCAATGAAGGGGGGCGCCAGGCGACCCCCGGGCGGGCAGGGGCCGGTCAGGCGGAGAGGAAACTCAGGTCTTCGTCGGCGCGGGCGGTGAGCACCTCGACGCCCGTGTCGGTGACCAGCAGGGTGTGCTCCCACTGTGCCGACAGGCTCTTGTCCTTGGTCACTGCGGTCCAGCCGTCACGCAGCACCTTGGTGCGATAGCCACCAGCGTTGAGCATCGGCTCGATGGTCAGGCACATGCCGGGCGCCAGCTCGGCGTCGGCCTCGGGCGCATAGCCGTCATAGTGCAGCACCTGAGGCTCCTCGTGGAAGCCGGCGCCGATGCCGTGGCCGCAGAAGTCACGCACCACCGAATAGCCGAAGCCTTCGGCGTGGGCCTGGATCACCCGGGCGATGGTGGAGAGGCGCACACCCGGGCGCACCTCGGCCATGGCCTTGTAGAGGCACTCCTGGGTCACTCGGCAGAGGCGCTCGCCCTGGATCGTCTCGCCGATCACGAACATCATGCTGCTGTCGCCGTGATAGCCGTCGGCGGTCTTCACGGTGATGTCGATGTTCATGATGTCGCCATGCTTTAGCTTCTTGTCGAAATCGGGGATGCCATGGCAGACGACGTGGTTGAGAGAGGTGCAGATCGACTTGGGGAAGCCGTGGTAGTTAAGCGGTGCCGGGGTCGAGCCGAGTTCCTTGACGATGAAGTCGTGGCACAGGCGGTCGAGCTCGCCGGTGGAGACGCCGGCGACGACGTGTGGGGTGATCATGTCGAACACGGCGGCGGCCTGACGGCCGGCTTCGCGCATTTTTTCGATTTCGTCGGGTGTCTTGCGTGGAATGTTCATGCGCTCTCGCAGCGGAGTTCGGTGGGTGTCGCAGGCCGTGGTGAAGAGACGACGGAGACGGCGTCGAGGCAGTGGCTTCGACGACCGGCGACTTCATCTTGCGTGGGTTCTATGGTATAAAGCCGCGCGCTCGACTGCAATTCCCGTCCTGACGCGGCACGAGATAGAAGATGCCTCATGCCCCAGGGACGCGAAGCGACCCCACTGCCTATAAGGCGAGTGCGGTACGTGCGGTCGACGCGACAGTGGCGGTGAACGCACTCGTCTGGGGGCGTCACCGGAAAAAACACACACGCACCGACACATGGTCCCGGGTGCCGTGACGGCAACGCCGAACGGTCGGATCCATGGGGTGTGTGGAGGCCCAACCCGATTCTTCAGGAGTCACCATGGCACAAGTCAACATGCGCGACCTGCTCAAGGCAGGTGCACACTTCGGTCACCAGACCCGTTACTGGAACCCGAAGATGGGTCAGTACATCTTTGGCGCGCGTAACAAGATTCACATCATCAACCTCGAACATACCCTGCCGGCGCTGCTCGAAGCCACTGGCGTGGTCGAGAAGATGGCCGCTTCCAACAACAAGATCCTGTTCGTCGGTACCAAGCGTTCCGCCAGCAAGATCATCAAGGAAGAGGCGAATCGTGTCGGTCAGCCGTTCGTCAACCACCGCTGGCTGGGCGGCATGCTGACGAACTACAAGACCATCCGTCAGTCGATCAAGCGTCTGCGTGAACTCGAGACCATGCGTGAAGATGGCACCTTCGAGAAGCTGACCAAGAAAGAGGTCCTGATGGCGACCCGCGAGCAGGAGAAGCTCGAGCGTTCCATCGGCGGTATCAAGGAGATGGGTGGCCTGCCCGACGCGCTGTTCGTGATCGATGTCGACCACGAGCGCATCGCGATCAACGAAGCCAACAAGCTGGGCATCCCGGTCATCGGTGTGGTCGACACCAACTCCAACCCGGACGGCGTCGACTACGTCATCCCGGGTAACGACGACTCCATCCGCGCGATCCAGATCTACGTGCAGGCGATCGCCGATGCCTGCGCCAAGGCGAAGGAAGGTCGTCCGGACGAGTTCGTCGAAGTCAGCGAGACCAGCGACGCCGCGGCCGAGTAACGCCGCAGGCATCGCGTCTGCGTTGAGCGTGCTCCCGCAGGGCGGTCACCGGATCGCCGACATCAGCGCAGACACAGGGGGCTATCGAGCCCCCTTTTTACACCCGCAGCGGTGCCCCGCGGGCGCCGTTCGTCAGACGAAACAGCGATTCTCAGAGGGACTCACATGGCAGCTATCAGCGCTTCTCTAGTCAAGGAACTGCGTGAGCGTACCGGTCTCGGCATGATGGAGTGCAAGAAGGCACTCACCGAAGCCGAGGGCGACATCGAGCGTGCGATCGAAGATCTGCGCAAGAACTCTGGCCTCAAGGCAGCCAAGAAGGCCGGCCGTACCGCCGCCGAAGGCGCCATCCTCACCCGTGTGGCCGCCGACGGCAGCTACGGGGCGATGCTCGAAGTCAACTCCGAGACCGACTTCGTGTCCCGCGACGATAACTTCAAGAGCTTCGCCGACAAGGTGCTGGCCAAGGTGTTCGAGGCCAAGTCCGAAGACATCGCCGCGGTCATGGACGGTGAGCTGGAAGACGCCCGCAACCAGCTGGTGCAGAAGATCGGCGAGAACATCTCCGTGCGCCGCGCGGTGATCGTCGATGCGCCTGAAGGTGGCGTGGTCGGTGCCTACGTCCACGGCGACCGTATCGGTGTGCTGACCGTGCTCAAGGGTGGCAACGCCGAGGTGGCCAAGGACATCGCCATGCACGTGGCCGCGATCAACCCGGTCGTCGCCCGTCCGGAAGAGATGCCGCAGGAGCAGCTCGACCAGGAAAAAGCGATCATCCTGGCGCAGCCGGACATGGCCGGCAAGCCGAGCGAAATCGCCGAGAAGATGGTCCAGGGCCGTCTGAAGAAGTACCTGGCCGAGAACAGCCTGACCGAGCAGCCGTTCGTCAAGGACCCGAACCAGTCCGTGGCCGAATACGCCAAGACTGCTGGCGGCGAAGTCGTCGGCTTCACGCGCTTCGAGGTCGGCGAGGGCATCGAGAAGGAAGAGGTCGATTTCGCCAAGGAAGTCATGGAACAGGCTCGCCGCTGAGCCCCATGCTTTCTGTCGGGAGCGGTGGTCGCCAGGCGTCCGCTCATGCTCCCTGTGATGGCGTGCGCGAGAGCGCACGCCTTCGCGTATCCGCTGGATGAGAATCGCGCTCCTCCATCGGTCCTGCCGACACGCCCCGCAATCACCAGGAGAGACCCCATGTCCGACGTCGTCGATCGCTCGAACAAGCCCACCGAAAAGTCGAAGTACAAGCGCATCCTGCTCAAGCTTTCCGGCGAGGCGCTGACCGGAGAGCAGGAATTCGGTATCGATCCCAAGGTGCTCGACCGCATGGCACTGGAGATCGGCCAGCTGGTGGGGATCGGCGTACAGGTAGGCATGGTGATCGGCGGCGGCAACCTGTTCCGCGGCGCGGCACTGCATGCCGCCGGCATGGAGCGGGTCACCGGCGACCATATGGGGATGCTGGCGACGGTGATGAACGCGCTGGCGATGCGTGATGCGCTGGAGCGCTCCAACATCCGCTCGCGGGTGATGTCGGCGATTCCCATGAGCGGCGTGGTCGAGCACTACGATCGCCGCACCGCGATTCGCTATCTCACCTCCGGCGACGTGGTGATCTTCTCCGCGGGCACCGGTAACCCCTTCTTCACCACCGACTCAGCTGCCTGTCTGCGTGGCATCGAGATCGATGCCAACGTGGTGGTCAAGGCCACCAAGGTCGACGGCGTCTACGACAAGGATCCGGTCAAGCACCCGGATGCCATCAAGTACGAGCGCCTGGGGTATGATGACGTCCTCGACCAGAAGCTCGGTGTGATGGATTTGACCGCCATCTGTCTGGTGCGTGACCATGACATGCCGGTTCGCGTCTTCGACATGACCAAGCCTGGCGCGCTGTTGAATCTGGTGGTCGGTGGACGAGAAGGCACGCTGATTGATTGAGGTTTAGGACATGATCGACGACATCAAGAAAGACGCCGAAGGGCGCATGAAGAAGAGCCTGGAGTCGCTCCAGACCAACTTCCACAAGATTCGTACCGGGCGCGCCCACCCCAGCATTCTGGATGCGGTGATGGTCGAGTACTACGGCAGCGACGTGCCGCTCAACCAGGTCGCCAACGTCAACGTCGAGGATGCGCGCACGCTCGCCGTCACGCCGTGGGAACGCACCATGGTGCAGAAGATCGAGAAGGCGATCATGACTTCCGATCTGGGCTTGAATCCGGCCACCGCGGGTACCGTCATCCGCGTGCCGATGCCGCCGCTGACCGAAGAGACGCGCCGCAACTACATCAAGCAGGCCCGCGCCGAGGCCGAGAACGCCCGCGTGGCGGTGCGTAACGTGCGCCGCGACGCCAACAGCGACCTCAAGTCCCTGCTCAAGGACAAGGAGATCACCGAGGACGACGAGCGTCGCGGTGAAGAGGAGGTCCAGAAGCTGACAGACAAGTACGTCAGCGAGATCGACAAGCTTCTGGAAACCAAGGAACACGACCTGATGCAGGTGTAAGGTTCGACGGCGGCACGGGCATGAGGCGCGTGTCGCCGCCGCCCATCCGGCTTGCGAGATATCATGACAGACATGCAGTCGCGTGACGCTTTAGCGACGTCGTCGGTGCCTCGCCATGTGGCGATCATCATGGACGGCAACAATCGCTGGGCGCGCGCCCGGGGGCTCTCCAGTGCGCAGGGACATCGCGCTGGGGTCGAGTCGTTGCGCAGTGTGATCCGCCGGGCGGCGGAGCTCGGCATCGGCACCCTCACACTGTTCGCCTTCTCCAGCGAGAACTGGCGCCGGCCCTCGGCCGAAGTCAGTGCCTTGATGGAGCTCTTCATGCTCGTGCTCAAGCGCGAGGTCAAGAAGCTCGACGACAACGGCATCCGGCTGTCGATCATCGGCGACCGCCGGCGCTTCTCCAGTTCGCTGCAGAAGCAGATGGCGCGTGCCGAGGCGCAGACCCGTGACAATCCGGGCCTGCACCTGGTGGTGGCGGCCAACTACGGCGGCCGCTGGGACATCGCCGAGGCCTCGCGCCGGCTGGCCCGGCGGGTGGCCGACGGCGAGCTGGCCCCGGAAGAGATCGACGAGACGCTGCTCGATAGCGAAATCTGCCTGGCTGGCGAGCCGGCGGTGGATCTGTGCATCCGTACCAGCGGCGAGCAGCGCATCTCCAACTTCCTGCTGTGGCAGCTGGCCTACGCCGAACTGGTGTTTTCGCCGCAGCTATGGCCCGATTTCGACGCCGCCGCGTTCGATGCCGCGCTGGGTGATTTTCGCCAGCGCCAGCGCCGCTTCGGCATGAGCCAACAGCAAGTCGAGGCGAATGGTGCTTAGGCAACGGATTCTCACCGCACTGATACTGGCGCCGCTGGCGCTGGCTGGCCTGTTCGGACTCGACGGCGGCGCCTTCGCGCTGTTCACCGCCCTGGTGCTGCTGCTCGGCGCCTGGGAGTGGGCACGTCTCGCTGGCTTCGCCGCTACCGCTCCGCGCCTGGCCTACACGGCCGCGCTGGCGCTGCTGCTGCTGCTGGCGTGGTTTGCCGGCTGGGCATCCGCCCACTGGCCACTCTGGCTGGGCGTGCTCGGCTGGTTGGCCAATGCCCGCTGGGTCATCCGCTATCCCGATGCCACCCAGGAGTGGCAGCGCCCCGGCGTGCGTCTGGCGATGGGAGTGTGGGTACTGTTCCCGTGCTGGGTCGGTTTCTATCAGCTGCGCCAGGAGGGCAGTGAGTGGCTGCTGTTCGTGCTGCTGCTGGTGTGGCTGGCGGATATCGGCGCCTACTTCTCCGGACGCCGCTTCGGTCGTCGCAAGTTGGCCCGGCACGTCAGCCCCGGCAAATCCTGGGAAGGGGTCTACGGCGGCTGGGTGGCGGTGGCGCTGCTGGCGCTCGCCTACGCGCTGTGGCTGCCCTTCGATCTGGGGCAGGCCCTGGGGCTTTTGTTACTGGCACTGCTGGTGGCAATGGTCTCGGTGGTGGGCGATCTGTTCGAGAGCATGCTCAAGCGCTTCAGTGGCCTCAAGGACTCCAGCCATCTGCTCCCCGGGCATGGCGGTATCCTCGATCGCATCGACAGCCTGACAGCGGCAGTGCCGCTGTTCGCGCTGATTAGCCCCTGGCTGGGATAACCCCGCATGACCGTATCCTCCCCCCTGAAGGTCAGCGTGCTCGGCGCGACCGGCTCCATCGGGCGCAGCACCCTGGACGTGCTGGCGCGTCATCCCGAGCGCTACCGGCTGCACGCGGTGACTGCTCAGCGCTCCCGCGAGGCGCTGCGCGACCTGTGTCTGGCGTGGTCGCCGGCGCGTGCGGTGATCGGCAGCGCCGCGGACGCCGAGTGGCTGCGCGCCGAACTGGGCGCTGCCGGCCATGTCGCCACCGAGGTGAGCAGCGGCGAGCAGGCGCTGATCGAGGTCGCCGGTGATCCCGATGCCGACGTGGTAATGGCGGCGATCGTCGGCGCCGCGGGACTGCTGCCGACGCTGGCGGCGGTGGAGGCGGGCAAGCGCGTGCTGCTCGCCAACAAGGAAGCGCTGGTGATGTCCGGCAGTCTGTTCATGCAGGCGGTGGCGCGCGCCGGGGCGACACTTTTACCGATCGATTCGGAACATAATGCGATCTATCAGTGTCTTCCTATGCAGCATCGCGGCGGGCTCGAGCGCCTTGGCGTCTCGCGCCTGCTGCTGACCGCCTCCGGTGGCCCGTTCCGCGAGTGGGCCAGTGCCGACCTGGCCGAGGTGACGCCGGCCCAGGCTTGCGCTCACCCCAACTGGTCGATGGGGCAGAAGATTTCGGTCGACAGCGCCACCCTGATGAACAAGGGGCTGGAGCTGATCGAGGCGTGCTGGTTGTTCGATGCCACCCCGGCCCAGGTCGAGGTGGTGGTGCACCCCCAGAGCATCGTCCATTCGATGGTGGGCTACAGCGACGGCTCGGTGTTGGCGCAGTTGGGGAATCCCGACATGCGTACGCCGATCGCCTACGGACTGGCCTGGCCCGAGCGTATCGATGCCGGGGTCGCAGCGCTCGATCTGTTCACGGTCGGGCGGCTCGACTTCGAGCCGCCCGACGAGCAGCGCTTTCCCTGCCTGCGCCTGGCGCGCCAGGCGATGGCGGCGGGCGGCACCGCGCCGGCGGTGCTCAACGCCGCCAACGAGGTCGCAGTGCAGGCGTTTCTCGCCGGCCGGCTGTCGTTTCCGGGGATCGCCAGGGTGGTAGCGGCGACCCTCGAGGCGCTCGAGGTGCACGCGGCCGATTCGCTCGACGTGATAATGTGCGAGGATGCACGCGCCCGGCGTACCGCCGAGGCGCTGCTGCAACAACGATCCGGCTGACCGGATCCTTCTAGAGGGGGCGGGCGTGATGGATGCGCTCCAGAATGTGCTGGCCGTCATCGTCGTGCTCGGCCTGTTGATCACCTTTCACGAGTTCGGCCACTTCTGGGTCGCGCGTCGCTGCGGGGTCAAGGTGCTGCGCTTTTCGGTCGGTTTCGGCAAGCCGCTGTGGTCGCGCCGCGATCGCCATGGCACCGAGTTCGCGCTGGCCGCGATTCCGCTCGGCGGCTACGTCAAGATGCTCGACGAGCGCGAGGGGCCGGTGGACCCGGCCGAGCGCGAGCACGCCTTCAATCGCAAGAGCGTGTGGGCGCGGATCGCTATCGTCGCCGCCGGCCCGATCGCCAATCTGCTGCTGGCGGTGGTCGCCTACTGGGCGCTGTTCGTCTACGGCACGACCACGGTGGCACCGGTGGTGGGCGAGGTGGTGCCCGGGTCGCCGGCGGCCGAGGGCGGGCTGCGTCAGGGCCAGGAGATCGTCAGCGTGCAGGGCGAGTCGACGCCCTCCTGGAACGACGTCAATCTGCAGCTGATTGCGGCGATCGGCGCCGATGGGGTGCTGAGCGTGACCACCCGTGAACGCGCCGAAGGCCCGACCCATGTCCATCGCGTGCCGGTCAGCGGCTGGCTGGTGCGCCAGGATCCGCCGCAGCCGCTGGCCACCCTCGGCGTGGTGCCGTTCCGGCCCACCGCGCCGGCGGTGCTGGGGCAGGTGCTCGAGAACGGCCCGGCGGCCAAGGCCGGGCTCCAGGCCGGCGACCGCCTGCTGCGCGTCGACGGGCATGAGCTCGACGACTGGACGGGCTTCGTCGACGCGGTGCGCGCACACCCGGGCCGGCCGCTGCAGGTGACCCTGTCGCGGGGTGGCGAGACGCGCACCCTGACCCTCACCCCGGCGGTTCGCGAGGGTGAGGATGGCGAGCGCATCGGCTATGTCGGCGCGGCTTCCGAGCGCGTCACCTGGCCGGCGGAGTATCGCCGTGAGATTCGTTACGGGCCACTGGCCGCGGTCGGTCAGGCGCTCGAGAAGACCGGCGAGATGACCTGGCTCACTGCCGATTCGATCCGCAAGATGGTAGTGGGCTGGATTTCGCCCTCGAATCTCTCCGGGCCGATCACCATCGCGCGTATCGCCGGCGACTCGGCGCGCAGCGGGGTCGAGACCTTCGTCGGCTTCCTCGCCTACCTGTCGATCAGCCTGGGGGTGCTCAACCTGCTGCCGATCCCGGTGCTCGATGGCGGTCATCTGGTCTACTACCTGATCGAGCTGGTGCGCGGGCGGCCGGTGTCGGAGAATGCCCAGGCCATGGGGCTCAAGATCGGCGTGGCGCTGGTCGGCTGTCTGATGGTAATGGCCCTCTATTTCGATCTGATGCGGCTCTAGCAGGCAGGGCTGTGCCCGCCGAGGGATGACGACGGGCGGCGAAGGAAAGACCTCGGTGATCGGCGGGCCTGGCCTTGTCAGTCACTGGGGGAAATGTATAAGGTGCCTGTTCGATACGCGGGCGGACCCCAGAGAAGCGACTGATTGCATGAAACTCAAGACCATCGGATTGGCAGGACTGTTGCTGGCCAGCTCGCCTGTGGCGCTGGCTGCACCATTCGAGATTTCGGATATTCGCGTGGAGGGGCTGCAGCGCGTTTCGGCGGCATCGGTATTCAACGCCTTTCCCGTCAGCGCCGACCAGCGGGTCGACGATCAGCAACTGGGCGACGCCGCGCAGAAACTGTTCCAGACCGGGCTTTTCGACGACATCCGTCTCTCGCGCGACGGCGACGTCCTGATCATCAACGTGGTCGAGCGTCCCTCGATCGCCGAGATCAACATCGAGGGCAACTCGCAGATATCCGACGACGACCTGCGCAAGGGGCTGCGTGACGCCGGCATCGCCGAAGGGCAGGTGCTGCAGCGCTCCACTCTCGAGGAGATGCAGCGCGAACTCGAGCGCCTCTATCAGTCTCAGGGCCGTTACAGCTCCAACATCGAGACCTCGGTCGAGCAGCTCGAGCGCAACCGCGTACGCGTCAATATCAATATCAACGAGGGTGAAGTCGCCAAGATTCGCCAGATCAACGTGGTCGGCAATCAGGCCTACGACGACGATACCCTGCGCGATCTGTTCAAGCTGGAGGACAAGCCGGGCTGGTTCTTCGGCTGGTTCTCCGACGACAAGTACTCCCGCGAGGCGCTCTCCGGTGACCTGGAGACGCTGCGCTCCTGGTATCTCGATCGCGGCTACGTCAACTTCCGCATCACCTCGACCCAGGTCTCGATCAGCCCCGACAAGTCGCGCATCTTCGTTACCATCAACGTCGACGAGGGCAAGCGCTACAAGCTCGACCAGATCCGTTTCGACGGCGATCTCAAGATGGACGAGTCGGTGGCGCGCTCGCTGGTGACCGCCAAGCCCGGCGAGTATTTCTCCCAGAGCAAGCTCACCGCCTCCTCCGAGGCGCTGCGCCAGAAGCTCGGCGCCGAGGGCTTCGCCTTCGCCGACATCAAGGCGGTGCCCACGGTGCACGAGAGCAGCGACACCGTCGACGTGACCTTCCGCGTCGATCCGGGCCGTCGCGCCTACGTGCGTCGGATCAACTTCGAGGGCAACACCACCACCCAGGACGAGGTGCTGCGCCGCGAGATGGTGCAGATGGAAGGGGCGCCGGCCTCCACCGACCAGATCTCGCAGTCGCGTCAGCGGCTCGAGCGGCTCGGTTTCTTCAAGCAGGTCGACGTCGACACCCGTCCGGTCGCCGGCGAGCCGGACCAGCTCGATGTCACCTACAACGTCCAAGAGCAGCCCTCCGGGTCGATTTCGGCCAGCGTCGGCTTCTCCCAGAGCGCCGGGGTGATCTATGGCGCGGCACTGGCCCAGAACAACTTCCTGGGGACCGGCAACCGCGTCAACATCGGCGCCCAGCGCAGTGACACCTTCACCAATATCAACTTCGGCTATACCGATCCGTACTGGACGCTGGATGGTATCTCGCGCGGCTACAACGTCTTCTACCGCGAGACCAACTACGAAGACTCCGACATCTCGACCTACTCCACCGACTCCTACGGCGGCAACATCAACTTCGGCTATCCGATCAACGATCTGTCGCGGTTGAACTTCGGTGTCGGCCTCGAAAGTCTGTCGATCGATACCTACGACGACACCCCGGCCGAGATCGTGCAGTACGTCGATGACCAGGGTTCGGACTTCCTCAACTACAAGCTGACCGCGAGCTGGACCCGCAACAACCTGAACCGGGGCATCATGCCCACCGCGGGCAGCTATCAGCGCGTCTCGCTGGAGACCGCGGTGCCCGGCTCCGACGCCGAGTACTACAAGCTGCGCTATCGTGGCCAGAAACTGTTCGAGCTCAACCCGGACTGGTCGCTCAAGTTCAGCAGCAACCTGGGCTACGCCGACACTCTGGGCTCCAACGACCCCTATCCGTTCTACGAGAACTTCTACGCCGGCGGCTTGGGCTCGGTGCGCGGTTACACCGGCAACACGCTGGGACCGAAGACCACCAAGCGCGGCAATGGCGATGACGATACCCTGGGCGGCAACGTGCTGGTCGAGGGCTCGGCGGAGCTGATCTACCCGTTCCCGTGGGTCGAAGATCGGCGCTCGCTGCAGACCAGTATCTTCCTGGACGGGGGCAACACCTTCCTGACCGACTGCTACGACGTGCCCGAGGGCATGACCTCCAGCTGCAAGAGCGGCGTCGACCTGGGCGATCTGCGCTACAGCGTCGGCCTGGGGCTCTCCTGGCTGACGCCGGTGGGGCCGCTGACCTTCAGCGTGGCCAAGCCGCTCAACGAGAAGGATGGCGACGACCCGCAGGTATTCCAGTTCTCGCTGGGTCAGACCTTCTGACGGGAGGCTTTCGCCGATCGACGCCCCCGGTGGCGCCCCGTAACGGGCGCCGCCAGGGGGCAGGGCGACTCCCGCGAAGCGCCACGGCAGTCTCTGCCGGGGCGAGATGTACCAAGCTCCACTCATCAAGCTCCATTCATCGAGAGCGTAGGCTCAAGGAGGCGCGGATGCGCAAGGTAATAGGTGCCCTCGGGCTAGGGCTCATGACGATGGTTTCCCTGCCGGCGATGGCCACCGACGTTGGCGTGCTCGACTGGCGCCAGGCGCTGATGTCCTCACAGTCGGCACAGGCATCGATGAACCAGCTGAAGAATCGCATCGGGCCGCAGCAGAAGCAGGCCGAGGCGCTCGGTCAGCAGCTGCAGCAGCTGCAGGAGAAGCTGCAGAAGAACGGTGACGTGATGTCCGAGTCCGAGCGCAACTCGGTGACGCAGCAGCTGCGTCAGAAGGGCAGCCAGTTCCAGCAGCTGCGCGGCCAGATCGCCCAGGCTCAGCAGCAGGCCGAACAGCAGTATCTGAAGAGCGCCAAGCCCAAGCTCGACCAGGCAATCCAGCGTGTGGTCAAGCAGCGTGGGCTCGACATGGTCGTGGATCGCGACGCGGTGGTCTACTCCGGCGACAGCCTGGACATCACCAACGAAGTGACCAAGATCTTCAACTCACTCAACTGACGATCGAGAACGGCCCCCGTTCATGAAGAGTGCTGCCCCCGCTTCCTACACGCTCGGCGAACTCGCCGAGCGCATCGAGGCTCGTCTGGTCGGTGATCCCGACCTCCGCGTCAGCGGCCTGGCGACCCTGACCGATGCCGCTCCGGGCGATCTGGCGTTTCTCGCCAATCGCGCCTATCTCAAGTATCTGGCCGATACCCGGGCCAGTGCGGTGCTGGTGCACCCGGCCCACGGCGAGACCTGCCCGTGCCCGCGCCTGGAGCTCGACAATCCCTATCTGGGCTACGCGAAGCTGTCGCGGCTGTTCGACCCGCTGACCAACCGCGACCCGCAGGGCGTCCACCCCAGCGCGGTGGTCTCCCCCGATGCGGTGATCGGGGCGCGGGTCGAGATCGGCGCGCACTGCGTGATCGAGGCCGGGGTCGAGATCGCCGATGACTGCGTGATCGGTGCCGGCAGCTTCATCGGTGCCGACACTACCCTGGGCCAGGGCTCGCGTCTGCACGCCAATGTCACCCTCTATCACGGCGTCAGCGTGGGACAGCGGGCGATTCTCCACAGCGGCTGCGTGATCGGCGGCGATGGCTTCGGCTTCGCCCACGACGGCGCCCACTGGGAGAAGATCGCTCAGCTCGGTGGAGTGTGTCTGGGGGACGACGTCGAGGTGGGCAGCTGTTCGAGCATCGACCGCGGCGCGCTGGGTGACACCCTGATCGGTAACGGGGTCAAGATCGACTCCCAGGTGCAGATCGCCCACAACGTGCAGATCGGCGATCACAGCGCGCTGGCCGGTTGTGTCGGCATCGCCGGCTCGACCAAGGTCGGCCGTCACTGTCTGCTGGGCGGCGGGGTGGGGCTCTCGGGCCATCTGACCCTGGCCGACGGGGTCCAGGTGACGGGCATGAGTCTGGTCACCAATTCGATTCTCGAGCCGGGTGTCTACTCCTCCGGCACGGGCTCGATGTCGAATAGTCAGTGGCGCAAGAACGCGGTACGCTTCAAGCAGTTGGACGAGATCGCCAAGCGTCTGACACGACTCGAGCGTGGCCGACGCGATGCGTGAACGGGGGCAGAACGGCAACCGGCGCGGGGGTGAAAGACTGGCAGCCATGTAGTGCGCCTGTATAATGCCCGCCCACATGGGTGAACGCCGCTTTACCTCCGTGTGCCTGCCTTTATGGCAGGCATTTCGTTATTTCAGAGGTCGTATTGATGATAATGGACATCAACCAGATTCGTGAGTATCTACCGCATCGTTATCCGTTTCTGCTGGTAGATCGCGTGATGGAGATCACGCTGGGCGAATCGATCGTGGCGTACAAGAACGTCAGCATCAACGAACCCTTCTTCAACGGCCACTTCCCCCATCATCCGATCATGCCGGGTGTGCTGATCATCGAGGCACTGGCCCAGGCCTGCGGTATCCTCGGCTTCAAGACGGTCAACAAGTTGCCCGCCGACGGTTACGTCTACTACCTCGTGGGCAGCGACAACATGCGCTTCAAGCGCCCGGTGATGCCGGGCGACCAGCTCAAGCTCGAAGCCGACGTGATCAAGGGCAAGCGCGGCATCTGGAAGTTCGCCTGTCGCGCCAGCGTCGACGGCGAGCTGGCCTGCGAGGGCGAAATCATCTGTGCCGAGAGGAAAATCGCTTGATTCATCCCACCGCCATCGTCGATCCCTCTGCGCGTCTGGCCGCTGACGTCGAGGTCGGCCCGTACAGTGTGATCGGTCCCGATGTCGAGATCGATGCGGGCTGCGTGATCGGCCCGCACGTGGTGATCAAGGGGCCGACACGCCTGGGCCAGCGCAATCGCATCTTCCAGTTCGCCTCCGTGGGCGAGGAGTGCCAGGACAAGAAGTACGCCGGTGAACCCACCCGCCTGGAGGTGGGTGACGACAACGTCATCCGCGAGAGCGTGACCATCCACCGTGGCACGATGCAGGATCGTGGCGTCACCACCATCGGCAGCCGCAATCTGTTCATGGCCTACTCCCACGTCGGCCACGACTGCCTGATCGGCGACGACTGCATCCTGGCCAACCAGGCCACCCTGGCCGGCCACGTCACCCTGGGGAACCACTCCATCCTGGGCGGGCTGTCGGCGATCCACCAGTTCTGCCACATGGGCGAGCACGCCATGGTCGGCGGTTGCTCGGCGATCACCAAGGATATCCCGGCCTTCATCATGGTCAGCGGCAACCCGGCCGCGCCCCACGGGCTCAATTCGATCGGACTCAAGCGCCGTGGCTTCTCCGCCGAGGCGATCAAGGCCCTCGGTGAGGGGTACCGGCTGGTCTACCGCAAGGGGCTGACCCTGGAGCAGGCGATCGCCGAGATCGAGAGCCGCTTCGCGCTCGAGGAGACCCAGCGCTTCGTCGATTCGCTCAAGGTCTCCCAGCGCGGCATCATCCGCTAGCCGGTCCGGGGGCAGGATGCGTGTCTATCTGGTGGCCGGCGAACTCTCCGGCGACATCCTCGGTGCCGGGCTGATGCAGGCGCTGCGTCAGCGCCGCCCCGACGTCGAGTTCCGCGGCATCGGCGGCCCGCGCATGCAGGCCCAGGGGCTCGAGTCCCTCTATCCGCTGGAGACTCTGTCGGTGATGGGGCTGGTCGAGGTGCTCAAGCACCTGCCGGGGCTGATCAAGGTGCGCCGCCATCTGAAGCGCGATGCACTCGCCTGGCGGCCCGACGTGATGATCGGCATCGACGCCCCGGACTTCAATCTCGGCCTCGAGCTTCAGCTGCGCCAACGCGGCATCCGCACCGCCCACTATGTCAGCCCCTCGGTCTGGGCCTGGCGTCAGGGCCGGGTCAAGAAGATCGCGCGGGCGGTCGATGCCATGCTCACCTTTCTGCCGTTCGAGGCCGCGTTCTACGCCGAGCATCGGGTGCCGGTGGCCTATGTCGGCCATCCGCTGGCCGACGAGCTGCCGCTGGTCAACGATCGCGGCGCCGCGCGCGAGGCGCTGGGGCTCGACCCGGTCACGCCGACCCTGGCGCTGCTGCCTGGTTCGCGCAGCAACGAGGTGCGCTTCCAGGGCGAGATCTTCCTGCGCGCCGCCGCCGCGTTGCGCGAGCGCTTGGGTGAGTTGCAGGTGGTGATCCCCGCGGCCTCGCCGCAGCGTCGGCGCGAGCTCGAGGCACTGCTCGAACGTTTTCCGCCGCTGGCCGACCGGGTCACGCTCTGCGATGGCCGCTCGCGCGAGGCGATGACCGCCGCCGACGCGGTGCTGCTGACGTCGGGCACCGCGGCGCTGGAGACCATGCTGTGTCACCGTGCCATGGTGGTCGCCTATCGCATGGCGCCGGCCACTTACTGGCTGGCTCAGCGGTTGGTCAAGACACGCTGGATCTCGCTGCCCAATCTGATCGCCCAGGAGGGGCTGGTGCCGGAGCTGATTCAGGACGCGGTCGATGCCGAGCGCCTGGTCGAGACACTGACGCCCTGGTTCGAGGAGAGTGCCCGGCGTGAGGCGCTGGAGACGCGCTTCGCCGAGCTGCATGCCGGACTGCAACGCGGTGCCAGCGAGCGCGCCGCCAGTGCGGTGCTCGAACTGGTCGAGCAGGGTGCGCTCAGCGTCACCGCCACCTCCGCCTGAGAGACCAGCCATGCCCGCCAAGCGCGCCCCCCGGACCTATCCCGAACTGGTGATCGACTACCATGGCGAGCGTCTCGCCGGCGTCGACGAAGTCGGTCGCGGCCCGCTGGTGGGCGCGGTGGTGGCGGCCGCGGTGATCCTCGATCCGGCGCGCCCCATCGATGGGCTGACCGACTCCAAGCGGTTGAGTGCGGCCCGTCGCGAGGCGCTGGATCTACGCATCCGCGAGCAGGCGCTGGCGTTCGCGGTGGCCGAGGCCTCGCCGGAGGAGATCGACCAGCTCAATATCTATCACGCCACGCATCTGGCGATGCGCCGCGCCATCGATGCGCTGCCGCTGGCGGCGGAGTATCTGCTGGTCGACGGCAACCGCCTGCCGGGCCACGTCTGTCCGGGGCAGGCGGTGGTCAAGGGCGATCTGCGCCACCCCGCGATCAGCGCCGCGTCGATTCTGGCCAAGGTGGCACGCGACGCCCAGATGACCGAGCTGGATGCGCGTCATCCCGAGTATGGCTTCGCCCGCCACAAGGGCTACCCCACCCGCGAGCACCTGGATGCGCTCGTCCGCTGGGGGCCGCTCGCGGCGCATCGGCGCTCGTTCGCCCCGGTACGCGAGCAGCTGGCACTGTTCTCCTGACCCTTGGCCGGTCCTATTCCCGGGAGTCTCTGCTTGCCCGGGGCCAAGCTGGTATCCTGTCGCGGTCACTCATTCGCCGCCCGATCTCGAGTTCGTCATGACTACACCTTTCGTTCATCTCCGTGTTCACAGCGAGTACTCCCTGGTCGACGGCCTGGTTCGCCTCAAGCCGCTGATCAATGCCAGCGTGGAGGCCGGCATGCCGGCCGTGGCGGTCACCGACGACACCAACCTGTTTGGCCTGGTGAAGGTCTACAAGGCGGCCCAGGGGGCCGGCCTGAAGCCGGTCATCGGCGCCGACTTCTGGCTCCACAACGCCCACGACGAGAGCCACCCCTACCGGCTCACGCTGCTGGCGATGAACGACACCGGCTACCGCAATCTGACCGAGCTGATCTCGCGCGCCTGGACCGACGGCCAGCGCCAGAACCAGGCGATCCTCGACAAGCAGTGGGTGTTCGAACAGAGCGAAGGGCTGATCGCGCTCTCCGGGGCGCGCGAGGGCGAGATCGGGCGCTTTCTGATCGCCGAGCACGTCGATACCGCGCGCACCCTGCTGGCGGAGTGGAACCAGCACTTCCCCGGGCGCTTCTATCTCGAGCTGCAGCGCACCGGGCGGCAGTACGACGAGGAGTGCGTCTACCACTCCGTGCGCCTGGCCAGCGAGACCGGTACCCCGGTGGTGGCCACCAACGACGTGCGCTTCCTCGCCCGCGAGGACTTCTGGGCCCACGAGACCCGAGTCTCGATCGGCGAGGGCAAGGCGCTGGAGGATCCGCGGCGCGAGCGCAAGTACACCGAGGAGCAGTATCTCAAGACCCCGGAGGAGATGGCGGCGCTGTTCGCCGATATCCCCGAGGCGCTGGAGAACAGTGTGCTGATCGCGGCGCGCTGCAACGCCACGGTGCGCCTGGGGGAGATCTTCCTGCCGGAGTATCCGATTCCCGAGGGCATGACCCAGGACACCTTCTTCCGCAAGATCTCCCATGACGGTCTCAGCCAGCGCCTGCAGCAGCTGTTCGAGGGCGACAACCCGATCTATCCCGGCCGCGTGCTCGCCGAGTACGAGCCCGAGTACCGCAAGCGCCTCGACTTCGAACTCGACATCATTCTCAAGATGGGCTTCCCCGGCTACTTCCTGATCGTGATGGACTTCATTCAGTGGGCCAAGGACAACGACATCCCGGTGGGGCCGGGGCGTGGTTCCGGGGCCGGCTCGCTGGTCGCCTACGCGCTCAAGATCACCGATCTCGATCCGCTGGAGTACGACCTGCTGTTCGAGCGCTTCCTCAACCCCGAGCGTGTCTCGATGCCCGACTTCGATGTCGACTTCTGCATGGAGAAGCGCGACCGGGTGATCGACTACGTGGCCGACCGCTACGGCCGCAACGCGGTATCGCAGATCGTCACCTTCGGCACCATGGCGGCCAAGGCGGTGGTGCGCGACGTGGCACGCGCCCAGGGCAAGCCCTACTCGATGGGCGACAAGCTCTCCAAGCTGATCCCGTTCGAGGTCGGCATGACCCTGGCCAAGGCGATCGAGCAGGAGCCGCAGCTCAAGGAGTACCTCGAGTTCGACGAGGAGGCCGCCGAGATCTGGGAGATGGCGCTCAAGCTCGAGGGCATCACCCGCGGTACCGGCAAGCACGCCGGCGGGGTGGTGATCGCGCCGACCAAGCTCACCGACTTCTCGCCGCTGCTGTGCGAGCCGGACGGCTCCGGGCTGGTGGTGCAGTTCGACAAGAACGATGTCGAGGACGCTGGGCTGGTCAAGTTCGACTTCCTCGGCCTGCGCACGCTCACCATCATCGACTGGGCGCTGGAGATGGTCGATGTGGTGCGCGGCCGCGAGGGCCAGGGGCCGCTGGATATCGGCACCATCCCGCTCGACGACAAGCCGACCTTCGACATGCTCAAGAAGGCCGAGACCACGGCGGTGTTCCAGCTCGAATCCCGCGGCATGAAGGAGCTGATCAAGCGCCTGCAGCCCGACTCGCTGGAGGACATGATCGCCCTCGTCGCACTGTTCCGCCCGGGGCCGCTGCAGTCGGGCATGGTGGATGACTTCATCAACCGTAAGCACGGCCGTGCCGAGCTGGCCTATCCCCACCCGGACTACCAGCACGAGTTATTGAAGCCGGTTCTCGAACCCACCTACGGCATCATCCTCTACCAGGAGCAGGTGATGCAGATCGCCCAGGTCCTGGCCGGCTACACCCTGGGGCAGGCGGACATGCTGCGCCGCGCCATGGGCAAGAAGAAGCCGGAGGAGATGGCCAAGCAGCGCGCCGGCTTCATGGAGGGGTGTGCCAACAACGGCATCGATGCCGACCTCGCCGGCAACCTGTTCGACCTGGTGGAGAAGTTCGCCGGCTACGGCTTCAACAAGTCACACTCGGCGGCTTACGGGCTGGTCTCCTATCAGACCGCCTGGCTCAAGGCGCACTACCCGGGGCCGTTCATGGCCGCGGTGCTCTCCACTGAGATGGACAACCTCGACAAGGTGGTGCCGCTGATCGAGGAGTGTCGCCATATCGGACTGACGGTGACCCCGCCGGACGTCAATGTCGGCGCCTACAAGTTCACCGTCGATGACAACGCCCGGGTGGTCTATGGCCTGGGGGCGATCCGCGGCGTGGGCGAGGGCCCGATCGCGGCGATCGTCGAGGCTCGTCAGGCCGAAGGGCCGTTCACCGATCTGTTCGACTTCTGCCGCCGCATCGACGGCAAGCGCATGAACAAGCGCACCCTCGAGGCGCTGATCCGCTCCGGCGCGCTCGACAACCTGGGGCCGTCGCGGGCGGTGATGGCGGCCTCGCTGGACGCCGCACTCAAGGCCGCGTCGCAGAACCAGACCAACCAGAATCTGGGCATGATCGACATGTTCGGCGAGGCCTTCGTCGATACCGCCGATGGCGACGTCTATGCCGACTATCGTCACGCCCGCGACTGGAGCGACAAGGAGCGCCTGGCCGGTGAGAAGGATACCCTCGGGCTCTATCTCACCGGCCACCCGATCGACGAGTACGAGCACGAGCTCAAGCGCTTCGTGGCCACCCGGATCGTCGATCTCAAGCCGTCGCGGGAGCCGCAGCGCGTGGCCGGGCTGGTGGTGGCGATGCGTACCATGAAATCCAAGCGCGGCGACACCATGGCCTTCGTCACCCTCGACGACCGCACCGGGCGCATCGAGGCGTCGCTGTTCGGCGAACTGTTCGATCAGGTGCGCGGCCAGCTCAACGCCGACCAGGTGCTGATCATCGAGGGCGAAGTCTCCAGCGACGACTACTCCGGCGGTCTGCGTCTGCGCAGCAAGGAGGTCACGCTGATGGCGGACGCCCGCGCCCGCTTCGGCGAAGCGATCGAGCTCAGCGTCGACGGCGCGCGTCTCAACGGCCGCTTCTCGCGCTCGCTCCACGACAGCCTGACGCCGTGGCTGAGTGAGCGCGGGCTGCCGGTGCGGGTGCGCTATCGCAACGCCAGTGCCAGCGGCTGCTTCGAGCTCGCCGAGGCGTGGCGGGTATCGCCCAGCGATGAGCTGATCACCGCGCTGCGCGACGTCGAGGGCCACGAATCGGTCGCCCTGCGCTACCGCGGCGGTTGACGGCGGTTGCTAACACTCGTGAGGGTGCGATAATGACGCGTTTTCGCCGCAGCGTACGCCGCACGCTTCAGGTTGCCAGGACATCACAGTAGACGCCCTATGAATCCCAACTATCTGGACTTTGAACAGCCGATTGCCGAACTTCAGGCCAAGATCGAAGAACTGCGCCTGGTCGGGAACGACAGCCGCATCAGCCTGAGCGACGAGATCGGCAAGCTCGAAGAGAAGAGCCGCAAGCTCACCGAGCAGATCTTCCGTGACCTGACCGCCTGGCAGGTGACGCAGCTGTCGCGGCATCCGCAGCGCCCCTATACGCTGGACTATCTCGACAGCATCTTCACCGAGTTCGACGAGCTGCACGGTGACCGCAACTTCGCCGACGACGCCGCCCTGGTCGGCGGCGTGGCGCGGCTCGATGGCAAGCCGGTGATGGTGATCGGTCATCAGAAGGGGCGCGACGTCAAGGAGAAGGTGCGCCGCAACTTCGGCATGCCGCGCCCGGAAGGCTACCGCAAGGCGTGCCGTCTGATGGAGATGGCCGAGCGCTTCAAGATGCCGGTGCTGACCTTCATCGACACCCCGGGTGCCTATCCGGGGATCGACGCCGAGGAGCGCGGCCAGTCGGAAGCGATCGCCTACAACCTGGCAGTGATGTCGCGGCTCAAGACGCCGATCATCGCCACCGTGATCGGTGAGGGCGGTTCCGGCGGGGCGCTGGCCATCGGCGTCTGCGACGAGCTGCAGATGCTGCAGTACTCCACCTACTCGGTCATCTCCCCCGAAGGCTGCGCCTCGATTCTGTGGAAGAGCGCCGAGAAAGCCTCCGAAGCGGCCCATGCGATGGGGATCACCGCCGAGCGGCTGAAGGAGCTGGGCTTCGTCGATACCCTGATCGACGAGCCGCTGGGCGGCGCCCACCGTCAGCCCCAGAAGACCGCGGAGAGCGTGCGCGAGGCGCTGCTCGGCAGCCTCGACCGGCTGCAGGGGATGGACACCGACGCGCTGCTGGCGCGCCGCTATGAGCGCCTGATGTCCTACGGCGCCCCGCAGTAAGATCACGCCTGGCCGCGTCACGCTCTCCTTTGCCGAGACGCGCTCAGGAGGTCCACCGGTGGCCGACTCTCTCTCCTCTGTCGACGTTCTCGATGCCCTCATCACTGAAGCCCTGGCGCCACTGGCCCCGGGGCGACGGCTGTGGGTGGCGCTCTCCGGCGGTCTCGATTCGTCACTGCTGCTGAACCGGGCGGCGCCGGCGGCGCGCGCGCGCGGTATGGCGCTGCAGGCGATCCATGTCGACCACGGCCTGCAGCCCGCGGCGACGACCTTCGTGGATCACTGCCGGGCACTGTGTGCGGCACTCGAGGTGCCGCTGAGCGTGGTGCCGGTCACGGTGACGCCGGCAGGGCAGGGGCTCGAAGCGGCTGCGCGGGAGGCACGCTATGCCGCGTTCGCCGCCACCCTGGCGCCGGGCGACGTGCTGTGGCTGGCCCAGCATGCTGACGATCAGCTCGAAACCTTCCTGCTCGCCGCGCTGCGCGGCAGCGGCGTGACCGGGCTCGCCGGGATGCCGTTGCGGCGGCACTGGCGAGGCCTCGAGATCGTGCGTCCCTGGCTCGGCGAGGCGCGGACGACGCTGCGTGCCGCTGCCGAGCAGTGTGATCTCGCCTGGTGCGAAGACCCCACCAATCAAGCACTCCAGCAAGATCGCAACTTCCTGCGCCATCGGGTCGCGCCGTCGCTGGCCGAGCGCTGGCCTGGGGCGGCCGCGGCGGTGGGGCGCAGTACCGCCTGGCTGGCGGAGGCGGATGAACTGCTCGCCGAGCTGGCCGAGAGCGATCTCGCCCGCGCCGGTGGCGACCCGGGGTGTCTACCGCTGGTATCGCTGATGACGCTGAGCCCCGCGCGCCAGCGTCTGCTGGTGCGTCACGCCCTGGCCCGCCTGGCGCTGCCGACACCGCCCGCGGCGCGCCTGGCCGAACTGCGGCGACAGTGGCAGGCCGGCCACGATCGCGCGGTCAGGGTCGTCTGGCCAGGGGCTGAGGCGCGGGTATGGCGCGGGTCGCTCTATCTGCTGGCGATGCTGACACCGGTGGACCCACAGTGGTGCGCCAACTGGGATGGCCGCGGGGCGCTGGCCACGCCCTGGGGAACCTACCGCTACCAGTTAATGCCCACTGCCGACGCCGCCGGCGGCAGCGTGGGTGAGACAGATCGCGCCGGGGCGGCAGATAGCACCGCGGTTGCGCTGCGGGTGACCCTGCGCCGCGGCGGCGAGCGCCTGTGCCTGGCCTCGCGCGGTCATCGCGACGTCAAGCGGCTGCTGCAGGAGGCGGGCCTGCCGCCGTGGGTGCGGGAACGGGTGCCGCTGGTGTGGCACGGCGAGACGTTGGTGGCGGTGCTTGGGGTGGCGAGCGCCACGGGCTGGCAGCAGATGCCGCTGCCCGCGACCGCATGAGCGAACGCGATCTCGCGAGCGCGCGGCGCTACTCGTTGTAGCGCAGCGTCAGCCCGACGCTGCGCTGATAGCTGGCTTCCTCTTCGAGGTCGTTGAGCACAAGTGGGTGCAGGCGCGCCGCCGGTAGCGTCAGCGTCAGGGTCTCGCCCTGGGCGTCGAGCTGGAAGTCGTCGACTGCCTGCTCCGGTCGCGAGTGGTTGAGCAGTACCGCCAGGCGCAGCAGTCGGGCCAGCCGGGCGTAGGCCGGGCGCGTCGCCTCGGGCAGTGCCTCGAGCTCCTTGTGCGGAAACTTGCGCCGGTGGGCGCGTACCAGGAACGCCAGCGCCTGCTGCTCCGGACGCGAGAAACCGGGCATGTCGGAGTACTCCAGCAGATAGGCGCCGTGGCGATGGAACTGGCTGTGCGAGATGGCCAGGCCGATCTCGCACAGGCGTGCCGCCCAGGCCAGGAACAGGCGCTGCTCGGCGTTGAGTCCCCACGCCTTGCGCACCTGATCGAAGGCGTGCAGCGCGCTGCGTTCGACGTTGTCGGCGTGAGTCAGATCGACGCTGTAGCGGCGCATCATCTGTTCGACGCTGTGGCGGCGCGAATCCTCCGGCGTGTTGCGCCCGACCAGATCATAGAGCACCCCTTCGCGCAGGGCGCCGTCGGAGTAGCGCATGCGTTCGAGATCGAAGGCCTCGAACACCGCGCAGAGAATCGCGATCCCGGCCGGGAACACCCGCGCCCGATCCTCCTTGAGCCCCTCCATGGCGACCTTGTCCAGGTGGCCGCAATTGATCAGCCGCTTGCGCAGTGCCAGCAGCGCGTCCCGCTCGATGACCCCGGCATCGCCCTCGCCGTTGGCGGCGATGACCGCGGCCGCGGCCTTGATCGTGCCGCTGGAGCCGATCGGGTCCTGCCAGCCCAGACGGCGGTAGCCATTCTGGATGTTGGCGAGCTCGGAAAGCGCCGCCATCTCGGCGCGGCGGAAGCGTTTCTCGCTGATGTCGCCGTTGGCGAAGAAGGCGCCGGTATAGGCGACGCAGCCCATGTGCAGGCTCTCCAGCGCCTGGGGCTCGAAATCCTCGCCGATGATGAACTCGGTGGAGCCGCCGCCGATGTCGACGATCAGCCGCCGGCCGTGCACTTCGGCCAAAGCGTGGGCGGCACCCAGATAGATCAGGCGCGCCTCCTCGCGGCCGCCGATGATCTCTATCGGATGGCCGATCAGCGCCTCGGCGCGTTCGATCAGGGCGTGGGCATTGTGGGCGGCGCGCAGGGCGTTGGTACCCACGATACGCAGGTCGCCCGGCGCGACCTCGGCGAGGAAGGGGGCAAAGCGCTCGAGACAGCCCAGGGCGCGCTCCATCGCTGCCGGGGTAAAGTTCTCGTCGGCATCCAGGCCGGCGGCGAGCTGCACCTTCTCGCCCATCTTGGCGACCACCTGCAGACGGCCATCCTGATAGTTGGCGACCAGCAGGTGGAAACTGTTGGAGCCGAGATCGATGGCTGCCAGGCGACGGGTGGTCTCGGGGGCGGTCGGCTTCCCGCTCATGGCGTGGCGTCCTCGACGGCGAACTGAACAAGGCGCGGGACGTCGCTGTCGGCGCCCTCGGGGCCGGCCGCCGGCGTCCCGCGGCGGAAAAAGGTGAGTGCAAGGTTGCGTTGCCCTCTCGGGCTTGTCAATCGGCGCGCCGCTCTGCATGCTGCGTTCAGAGACCCCCTTCAGGCAGGCAGTCATGACGCAGAGACTCAAGCTCGACGGCGACACCTTCGACGCCTGGCGCGAGCGTCCCGGCGGGGCGCGGCTGGCGGTGTTCGTGGCCGCCTGGTGTGAACCCTGCGAAAGCCTGCTGGCAACGCTCGCGACGAGCGGCGACGGGTTGCCGCTCGACCAGCCGGTGGGGGTGGTCGACGTCGACCGTGAGCCAGTCCTGGCCGAGCGCTACGGGGTACGTGGCACGCCCACGCTGACGCTGTTCGTCAACGGCGAGGCGCGCACTTCGCGGGTGGGGGCGCTCTCCCGGAGCCAGCTCGCGCAGCTTTGCGACGAGGCTGCGCGGAGCTGAACGCCGTGCGGCATCTGCCACCATCGAATGACTTGCGTTCGCCGGACAGCTTGTCTACCATCGGGACGTTCGCCTGTTCCGAATGCTTCTCGACCGCCTCGCGGTCCCCCAAGTCGTCAGTCACCCCAGTTCCGATCACCGGATCGACATTGCGTCTTTCGGACGACCGTCCGAGAGATCACAGGCGAATCGAACCGCTCTCCCGGCATCTTTGGCCAACCGGTCTATCAACGTCACGGTGACCGGCCATCCAGACGAACAGCCCGGCTTCTGGGACGACTGAACGCGCCGCGCGGCGTATGCATTGACCGCCTCTTGTCCTTTCTTTCTTCATCCGGCAACCGCCATTGCCTGCGACACGAGCCATTTCTGACCGAACTCATGAATCTAACCGAACTCAAGCAAAAATCCGTTCCTGAGCTGCTGGATATCGCCCGGGAAATGGGCATCGATAATCTTGCCCGTTCGCGCAAGCAGGACATCATCTTCGCGATCCTGAAGAAGCACGCCAAGAGCGGTGAAGATATCTATGGAGATGGGGTTCTGGAGATTCTCCAGGACGGTTTCGGTTTCCTGCGCAGCGCCGACTCTTCGTATCTCGCCGGCCCGGACGATATCTACGTCTCGCCGTCGCAGATCCGGCGCTTCAACCTGCGCAAGGGCGACTCCATCTCCGGCAAGATCCGGCCGCCGAAAGAGGGTGAGCGCTATTTCGCGCTGCTCAAGGTCAACGAGATCAATTTCGACAAGCCGGAAAACGCCAAGCACAAGATCCTGTTCGAGAACCTGACGCCGCTGTTCCCGCAGGAGCGGCTGGTGATGGAGATCGGCAACGGCTCCACCGAGGACATCACCGCCCGTGTGATCGACCTCACCGCACCGATCGGCAAGGGCCAGCGTGGTCTGATCGTGTCGCCGCCCAAGGCGGGTAAGACACTGATGCTGCAGAACATCGCCACCTCGATCACGCGCAACAACCCCGAGTGCCACATGATCGTGCTGCTGATCGACGAGCGCCCGGAAGAGGTGACCGAGATGTCGCGCACCGTGCGCGGCGAGGTGGTGGCGTCTACCTTCGACGAGCCTCCGGCACGCCACGTGCAGGTCGCCGAGATGGTGATCGAGAAGGCCAAGCGCCTGGTCGAGCACAAGAAGGACGTGGTCATTCTGCTCGACTCCATCACCCGCCTGGCGCGCGCCTACAACACCGTGGTGCCCTCCTCCGGCAAGGTGCTCACCGGTGGTGTCGACGCCCACGCGCTGGAGAAGCCCAAGCGCTTCTTCGGGGCTGCGCGTAACATCGAAGAGGGCGGCAGCCTGACCATCATCGCCACGGCGCTGGTGGACACCGGCTCCAAGATGGACGAGGTGATCTTCGAGGAGTTCAAGGGGACCGGCAACATGGAGGCGCACCTCGACCGCAAGCTGGCCGAGCGCCGCGTCTACCCGGCCCTCAATATCCGCCGCTCCGGTACCCGGCGCGAGGATCTGATCGCCTCCGAGGATGAGATGCAGCGCATGTGGATCCTGCGCAAGCTGCTCAATCCGATGGACGACGTGGCGGCCACCGAGTTCCTGATCGATCGGTTGAAAGATACCAAGACCAATCTGGAATTCTTCGAGGCCATGAAGCGCAGATAACATCGGTCTGCGCTCGGCATTACGGTGTTGAACGCCGACTCGCCATGCTCATGACGCAAGTACACGCCGTTGGCTCGTCGTCCGCCTTGCCATCGCTCGATCCGATACCAGGCCGCGAGGGGTCGGTATTGGGACATTGAGCAGAGATGCAATGAAAGGGCAGCATGTTATGCTGCCCTTTTTGCGTTCTTGACCAGCAGGATGCGGGCAACAGCATGAAATATCACGATTTGCGCGACTTCATCGCGGCGCTGGAAGCGCGCGGCGAGCTCAAGCGCGTCAGCGTCGAGGTGGATCCCTACCTCGAGATCACCGAGATCTGCGACCGCACCCTGCGCGCCGGCGGGCCGGCGCTGTTGTTCGAGAACGTCAAGGGCAGCCGCATGCCGGTGCTGGGCAATCTGTTCGGCACCCCGCAGCGGGTCGCCTTCGGCATGGGCCAGGAGAGCGTCGAGGCGCTGCGCGAGGTGGGCAAGCTGCTCGCCTTCCTCAAGGAGCCGGACCCGCCCAAGGGGCTGCGTGACGCCTGGGACAAACTGCCGATCTTCAAGCAGGTCATGAGCATGGGGCCGAAGACGCGGCGCTCGGCGCCGTGCCAGGAGGTGGTGCTCGAGGGCGATGCGGTGGATCTCGATCAGCTGCCGATTCAGCACTGCTGGCCGGGGGACGTGGCGCCGCTGGTGACCTGGGCGCTGGTGGTGACCAAGGGGCCGCACAAGTCGCGCCAGAACCTGGGGATCTACCGCCAGCAGAAGCTGGGGCGCAACCGGCTGATCATGCGCTGGCTCTCCCACCGCGGCGGGGCGCTCGATTTCCGCGAATGGCAGCAGGCGCATCCCGGTGAGCCGTTCCCGGTGGCGGTGGCCCTGGGCGCCGATCCGGCGACCATTCTCGGCGCGGTGACCCCGGTGCCCGACACCCTCTCCGAGTACGCCTTCGCCGGGCTGCTCAGAGGCTCGCGCACCGAGCTGGTCAAGTGCGGTCACGCCGATCTGGAGGTGCCGGCCTCCAGCGAGATCGTGCTCGAGGGCTACATCTACCCCGACGACATGGCGCCGGAGGGGCCGTTTGGTGACCACACCGGCTACTACAACGAGGTCGAGCAGTTCCCGGTCTTCACCGTCGAGCGGCTGACCCATCGCCGCGATCCGATCTATCATTCGACCTATACCGGGCGTCCGCCGGACGAGCCGGCGATTCTGGGGCTGGCACTCAACGAGGTGTTCGTGCCGATCCTGCGCAAGCAGTTCCCGGAGATCGTCGACTTCTATCTGCCGCCGGAGGGGTGCTCCTACCGCATGGCGGTGGTGACCATGAAGAAGCAGTATCCGGGGCACGCCAAGCGGGTGATGATGGGGGTGTGGAGCTTCCTGCGTCAGTTCATGTACACCAAGTTCGTGATCGTCCTCGACGACGACGTCGACGCGCGCAACTGGGAGGACGTGATCTGGGCCATCACCACGCGCATGGACCCGGCGCGGGATACGGTGATGGTGGAGAACACCCCGATCGACTATCTCGATTTCGCCTCGCCGACCGCAGGGCTGGGGTCCAAGATGGGCCTGGATGCCACCAACAAGTGGCCCGGAGAGACCACCCGCGAGTGGGGCGAGCCGATCGTCATGGATCCGGCAGTCAAGACGCGGGTCGACGCGCGCTGGGACGAGTACGGGATCGATATCGCGCCACCCGCGGCGCGTGCGGGCAAGACGCCCGACGCCTGAGGTCGGGGTTCGGCGTCGACGCCGAGGCGGCGCCCCGACCAAGGCACAGGGCCTGCAGGCAAGCAGTGGGCAGTCGAACAATCGGCATTCGAACAGTGGGCATGCGAACAGAGAGGTGAACATGACGGTCAGAACCCTGACCTGCCAGGTGGAATCGGTCGAGGATCTGACTCCCGACGTGTTCCGGGTGATGCTCGAGGGGCGGGCCGAGGCGATCGCCCACGCCCCGGGCCAGTATCTGGAGCTGGCGGTGGACGACGACACCTGGGTGCCGTTCTCGATCGCCTGTGCCGAGAACGGCGAAGGGCGCCTGGAACTGCATATCCAGCACTGGCCCGAGCGTACGCACTCCTCGCGCCTGCGCGAGATGCTGACCCACCGTGCGCGGCTCTCGGTACGGCTGCCCCATGGTGAGTGCACGCTGCCGGCGCAGAGCAGCGCGCCGCTGCTGCTGATCGGTGCCGGTACCGGCTTTGCCCAGTTGAAGGCGATCGCCGAGGCCGCGCTGGCGGAGAATCCCACGCGTGCGCTGTCGCTGTGGTGGGCGGTGCGCGAGCGCCGCGATCTCTACGCCGAGAGCCTTGCCCGGGCCTGGGCCAGCGACCATCCCAACGTCAATTTCCACGCCGTGGTGGAGAATCTCGATAACGCGCCCGAGACGCTCAGCGGGGTGACCTGGCACGCCGGGCGTATCGATGCGGTGCTGGCCGCCGAGATCCAGACCCTCGACGGCGTCGAGATCTATCTGGCCGGCTCTCCCGGCATGGTGTACGCCTGCGTCGACACCCTGGCGCCGCTGGGGCTGGTGGCCGAGCAGGTCCACTCCGACGTCTTCAGCTACGCCCCCCGCGTGCCCTTCCTGCCACTGCCGGAAGCCGACCCGGAGGCGGCGCCGCTCAGCCCCGGCGAGGAGAACGAGCGCCCGTGAGCCAGTCGCCGATCCTGATCACCGGCGGCGCCCAGCGCCTGGGCCTGCACTGCGCCGAGCGCCTGCTCGACGATGGCCATCCGGTGATCGTCACTTACCGCCGCGAGCGCGAGGCGGTGGCGGCGCTGCGTGCCCGCGGCGTGCTCACCCTGCAGGCAGACTTCGCTACCCGCGCCGGGACCGAAGATTTCATCGCCAGGCTCAAGGCGCAGGTGAGCAGCCTGCGCGCGGTGGTGCACAACGCCAGCGAATGGCTGGCAGACCCCGGCCCCGAGGCCGCGGGGGAGACCTTCGAGCGGCTGTTTCAGGTGCACATGCAGGCGCCGTATCTGATCAACCTGGCGGTGCGCGAGCTGCTCGAGGCGTGTCAGGAGCCGCAGCGCGACATCGTCCATATCACCGACAGCGTGGTGCGCCGCGGAGCCGCCGAGCAGGCCGCCTACGCCGCCAGCAAGGCCGGGCTGGAGAGTCTGACACTCTCCTTCGCCGCGCGTTTCGCCCCGCATATCCAGGTCAACGCCATCGCCCCGGGACTGGTGATGCTCGGCGAGGCCACGCACCCCAACCGACGGGTGCCGGGCCCCGGGGTGATCTATCAGACCCTGCGCTATCTGCTCGACAACGACTATGTCACCGGTACCGTGATGGTGGTGGATGGCGGGGAGTCCCTGGGCGCGGACTAAGCGTACGCACGATCGTCGCCCGGCGGCGTGTCGTGACTCCCGGCGCGCCGCCGCGCATTTCTGCTGTGCCGTTCGGACCGCCCCTAGAGCGAGAATGGCTCGCTGCGCATCGGCACCAGCTTGCCGTGATCGAGCATGGTCCCGCTGGGCTTGCCCGCCGGAGCGCCGCTGCGCGGCTCCAGGCTGACCGCCAGGTCGGCGCTGCGCAACTGGGCGCGCATCGGTTCGGGCAAGCGCATGCTTTTCTGCCCGCTGCTCGGCAGCATGCCCAGCGATACCGGCTTGCCGTTGTCCATCATCCACAGCTCGCACGCCATGCCCGCCGGCATCGGGCCCGGGGCCAGGGTCTGGATGCGCATCTCGCCGCTGTCGGAAGCGCTGACCAGCCAGCCCGGACGGCCACCCTCGGCGTTGGCGACGAACACATAGTCGCCATCCATCATTGGCGGCGCGGGGGCGGCGATCAGCAGTGCCGCCAATGCCAGGGCGGCCAGGGTGGAGAGGGCGCTGATCCCCTGCCACAGCCCCAGACGCCGCCACCAGCGGCGCTCCAGCCCGGCCCGGGCGGCGATCTGCGGCCATAGCGCGGCGGGTGGCTCGACCGGTGTCAGCCGGGCGTTGAACGACTGCAGCCGCTCGCGCCACGCCGCGACACTCTGCTGCAGGTCGGGGCTGACCGCGAGCAGCGCCTCGAACTCGGCCTGTTGGCGCCGTGTCAGGGTCCCCAGCACGTACTCACCGGCCGCCAGCTCGCGGGCCTCGGGATCGCTCAAGCGAAGCGTGTCATGCATGACTTCAACCTCTCCAGCCCGCGGCGGACCCAGCTCTTGACCGTGCCCAGCGGTGCCGTCAGCTGCTGGGCGAGCTCGTGATGCGTCATGCCTTCGAAATAGGCCAGCTCCAGCGCCTGGCGCTGCTGCGGCGTGAGCTCGTCGAGGCAGGCATTGAGCGAGTCTGCCTGGCCCGCGATATCGCTGGCGTGCTCGATGTCATCCTCGCTGGGCAGCGCTTCGATCAGGGCCTCGCTGTCCGGCGCCTGCGGTCGCTGGCGGCGTAGCCAGTCGATGCCGGCGTTGCGTGCCAGCGTCGACAGCCAGGTCATCGGCTGGGCGCGGCTCGCGTCATAACGGCCAGCGGCCTGCCACACGCGCAGATAGACCTGCTGCAGGCAGTCCTGCGCTGCTGCCTCCTGACGAACGATACGCAGCAGCTGCGCATAGAGATGCGGGCTGGTGGCACGATAGAGCTTGGCGAAGGCGCGGTCGTCGCCGCGGGCGCACGCGGCGAGCTGGCTGGCCAGCGTGTCGGGGGGCGGGTAGGTCATCGTTATCCTTTGATTTTTCTGGCGCGTGCGATCCCTGCCCGGGGTTTACCACAGATTCACGCACGGTGTCTTGCCCGCTCCGCCCGAGGCCCGTCCGCAGCGCGGTGCGGGACTCGCTCACACGCGGTGCTTGTCAAATGTCAGCGAGACGTTAGGATAGAGGCACGATCTACGCGAGAGAGCCCATGACCCCCAACCCCGCCATCCACGCTGCCGCTGTTGCCGATCTCTTCGGCAGTGTCGTCGCGTATGCGGGTTTTGGTTTCGGTTATGGCTATTGGTTTAGGACTGGCGTGCCCGTCGGTCGGTCGACATGACCTGAACCCGCGAGGCACGCCCCACCAGGGCTGCCTTCCGCGTATCGAGAACCCCCGGAGCAGCCCTCCGGGGGTTCTCGCGTTTCAGGCCCCAACCCTGGAATGAGATGATGATGAACGCCGTGACATCTGCCCTGAAGCCCGCCGCCGAGAGCGCCCCGCGCCGACGTGAACTGACCCTGCCCAGCGCCGCCGAGCTGCGCGCAGCGATCCCCCTGGAACCCATGCTGGCTGCCCGCGTCGCGCGTCAGCGCGAGGCCATCCGCGCGGTGCTCGACGGCCGCGACGAGCGCCTGCTGGTGGTGGTCGGCCCGTGCTCGATCCACGACCCCGACGCCGCGCTGGAGTACGCCGAGCGTCTGGCCGCGCTGCAGGCCAGCGTGGACGACCGCCTGCTGCTGGTGATGCGCGTCTACGTCGAGAAGCCGCGCACCACGGTGGGTTGGAAAGGGCTGGCCTACGACCCGCACCTGGATGGCAGCGACGATATGGCGGCGGGCCTGGCCAGCGCGCGCCGGCTGATGCGCGATATCTCCGCGCTGGGCCTGCCGGTGGCCACCGAGCTGCTGCAGCCGATGGCCGCGGCCTACTTCGATGATCTGCTGAGCTGGGTCGCGATCGGCGCGCGCACCACCGAGTCGCAGATCCACCGCGAGCTGGCCAGTGGGCTCGACGCCTGTGTCGGCTTCAAGAACGGCACCCAGGGCAATGTCGACGTGGCGGTGGCGGCGATGCAGTCGGCGGCGCATGCGCATCGCCACTTCGGAGTCACCGCCGAGGGCACGCCGGCGATGATCGAGACCCCCGGCAACCCCTTCACCCATCTGGTGCTGCGCGGCGGCCAGGCCGGACCCAATCACGATGCCGCCAGTATCGCCGCCAGTCGCCGTGCGCTGGAGCAGGCCGGGCTGACGCCGCGGCTGATGGTCGACTGCAGCCACGCCAATTCGCGCAAGGATCACCGCCGCCAGACCGAGGTGCTGCACAGCGTGGTCGACCAGCGTCTGGCCGGTGAGCATTCGCTGATGGGGGTGATGCTCGAAAGTCACCTCTTCGAGGGCAAGCAGCCGCTCAATCCGCCGGTGCTGCGCTACGGTGTCTCGATCACCGATGCCTGCCTGGGCTGGGAGACCACTGAGCAGCAGCTCATCCGGGCTGCCGAACGGCTACGCGGCTGACGAGCCTGCGGTTCACGCAGGCGTTATCCAGAGACCGCTACCAGCGGAAATGGCGCTCCAGGCGTTCGCCGCTGGCGCTGGGGTCCAGGCGTCGACGCCACTCGGCCAGCGGATGGCTGTCGGCGATGCGGCCGCGCAGCTCGCCCTGGCCGCCGTTGGCGCCAGGCGTCAGCGTCAGCGAGAGTGCCAGATCCTGACCCTGTTCCAGGTTCAACCGCAGCTGGGGCGCACCGCCACGGCACGCGAACTGCAGCCGGGCATGGCCCAGCGCGACCCGGGTCGGGGTGAGCAACACGACATCCGATGCCGTCAGCGCGCCGTGACTGGCGAGACAGCGCGTGCCGCGCAGGGTGATATCGAGCTGCCCCTCCCAGCGCGCCGCCAGCGCCAGTGGCAGACGCGAGAGATCGAGCGCATCGAGGTCGCCACCGGTGATCGTCCAGCGGGTGTCGAGACCATGCCAGGCGCCGCGGGCGTGCCAGGCACCGTCGCCTTCACCGAGGGTCAGCGCGAGTTGCCCGGGCCAGGCCAGTGTCCAGTCGAGGGGCCCAAGGGCCAGCGGCCAGCCATCGGCGCGCCAGGCGACGCGCGCCACGCGGCCCGCCGCCAGCGTCCCCGAGGGGGCGATCAGGGTGACGTCACGCGCTATCGCTGCCCGCGGGCCGAAGGTCGTCAGCGGCCAGTCCAAAGCCAGCGTCAGGACGAAGGTGAGGGCGATGGTCAGCCCAGCGCCGAGCGTGCCCAGCATAGCGATACCGCGTCTCATCAGGGGCTCCCCGTCGCTGTGGTGTCCAGCGCCGCCTTTCCCGGCCCCGGCTCTGATTCCGGCCCCGAACCCGGCCCTGATTCCGGCCCTGACTCTGGCCCCGAACCCGGTCTTTCGAGCTGACTACGCCAGCGCGCCTCCAGCGCCAGGCTGCGCCCATCGCGGCGTTCGAGCTGCCACGCCACCGCCCACCAGCCGCGCTGCGCCGCCCAGCGTGCGAACTCGCTGAGCGCCTCGGGCGAGGTCGCCTCACCGCGGGTCACGACGCTGTCGTCATGCGTTTCGATACGGGTCAGTGCCAGGCCATGTTCCACCGCGGCGCTGCGCCAGTGCTCGACGTTCACCGCTTCGATCGGCGGCAGCCGCAGCAGGCTCGGGTCCGGTCTCGCTGCGGTGAATGGCTCGCCCCCGGCGGGCAGATGTGTCAGCACGGCGTGGCCGGCGTAGGCCAGCACACCGACCAGCGCCAGTATCAGCAGACCCTTCTCCCGCCCCGAGCGCGCCATCCACAGCGGCGCCAGTCGGGCGGGCAGGCGCAAGGTGAATCGGCTCATGGGCTAGGCTCCAGGGCGTTGGCGGACAGGGTCAGGGCCAGGCTCAGCTCGCCTGGCCCTGGCTGCCATTGCGGCTCGCCCAGGGCAGCCAGCCGCTGACGGGCGCGGGTTACCACCACCGGCGCCGGCGGCTCGGGGTAGCGCCAGGAAAGCGTTGCCTGGTTCCCGTTGACTGCCAGCCGGGATAGCTGCCAGGGCGTGGCGGCGAGCTGTGCCGTGGCCTGTGCCAGCGCCTCGCTGAGTTGGCGGTTGCGCTGCGCCAGGGCCTCGATGGCCGCTTCACGCCGGGCCAAGGCGGCCTGGGCATCGGCCGGCGGGGCCATGGTGAAGCGGGCGGCCAGCGCTGCCGCCTGTTGCTGCCCGGCCGCGGCCTCTGCGCGCCAGGTCGTGGCCAGCCACAGGGAGGCGTCGAGCAGTGCCAGCAGTGCGATGGACCCCGCCAGCCAGCGCGTGCGCCGTGGCGGCCGCCAGGTAGCCCCGGGCCAGCGCGGACCGCTGGTGTCTGCAAAGGGCAGTGCGGCGGGGGGGCTCGCCGCCAACCAGGTGAGGCTGCGGCGCCGGGCCTGCTCGGCGGCCGCTTCGCCGCCAGCGTTCCTGTCGTCGTCTCTTTCGCCATCGCCTCGGTGGTCGTCGCACTGTCGTGGCTGGCCGGTGTCGCCAGGGGGCTCGATGGCGCCATCGACCACCTGGCAGTCGCGCTCGCGCCAGGCCGGCGGCAGCGGCCAGTCGCGTGGCCACGCCAGCCACTGGACGGTCTCCGGGGCGCCCGGCGCCGCGGGTGGGGCCAATCTCTGGCACAGCCGGTGGCTGCCGTCATCGAGGAGGGTGACTTGATCCGGTGTTGCCGGCCGCGGCAGCGCCAGGAAGGCGCAGCTCCAGCCCGCCGGGGCCAGGCCGAGGCGCTGCGCCCAGGCGTGCCAGGCGGCGAGCTCGGCGCTCGGCAGGGCGATCAACTCCAGGTGGCCGCGGCCGCGCTGCAGCGGATGCAGATGGAGCTGATCCACCGCATCGCTGGTTACCGTCTCCAGCAGCAGCGGCCACTCGCGGCGCTTGAGCCCGCGCGGGGCGGCGAGATGGAAGTGGCTGACCGCGTCCGCCGGCAGCAGCAGGGTGACCGGGTGGGTGACGGCCAGCCGCGTCAGTGCCTGCCAGGCTTCGGGGGGGCTGGCGGCGCTCAGCGTCTGTGGGGTGGCGCCTTCGAGGCACCAGTCGATACAGGCCAGGGTGTCGTCGCCGGGGGCGAGGCGCTCGCGTGGGGCGACGAGCAGGCGGGCGGCGGCGCGCGCCGGGCGTCCGGGTCGGCGCATCAGGGCTGCTCCTGGGTGAAGAGATTATCCGCCGCCGGATCGGCGGCGTCCGGGGATGTGGCGGTGAGCCGGTCGCTGGGGTAGCCGCTGCGGCGGCTCAGCACCCGCACCCGCGCGGCCGGCTGCAGCGGGTAGAAGGCGCTGGTGCCCTCGGCCAGCAGCAGGCGCTGGAAGTCATAGTGCTGACCCGCCAGGCGGATGCGGATATCCAGCGCCACATAGTCCGGGGTCAGCCGCAGGCGGCCGCCGTAGCGGTCGAGCCAGGGCGCATCGCCGCCGAGCACCTGGCGCATCGCGTCGAGACTGGTGTAGCCCCCCGGCGGGCGGTCGCGCAGCAGCGTGGCCAGGGCGCCGCGATCGACCTGGCCCTCGAACAGCGCATCCAGCAGCGGCAGGTCGCCGGGCCCGAGGGCATTGAGATCGAGCCGCCAGGGGCCGTCGTCGGGCAGGGTGCAGAGCTCGCCGAAGCGGCCGACGCGGCGACTGTCCAGAGGCGCCAGCCAGTTGATCTCGCTGGGATCGCGGAGCCAGGTGTCGGCGCTCGTCCGGGGTGGGTCGAGGCGCGCATAGTCGGCGCCATCCATGCCGCCGACGCGGGAGAGGTTGTCGGCATCGATCCAGTCGGCGAGACGGGCAACGAACTCGCCCGGGTTCATGTCGGTGAGGCGCTCGCCGGCGTAGTTGGCCACCCAGTAGAGCAGCTGGCGCTGGGCCAGTGCGGCCTGGCTGCCGCCGAGGGCGTTGAGGTTGAAGCAGGTGCGCAGGTCGTGCACCACCAGGTGCAGCTCGCCGGCGTCGGTGGGGTAGCGCAGCGGGCGCCCGGCCAGGGTCTGCCACCACAGATCGGCGTGACGCACCGCAGCGTCGGTGAGCGCGCGGCGGGCGATGATCTCCGCGCCGCGGGCGTAGAACTCGGCCTGGGTCTCCTGCTGCAGCAGCTCGAGACGGGTCAGCTCGCGCCGGCCCTGCAGGGTCAGTGCGCTCAGGGTGACGCTCACCAGCGCCAGCGCCAGCAGCACCATCAGCAGCGCGGCCCCGGTCTGGCGCGGTGCACCCGAGGAGCCGCGGCGGGCGCTCGACGGCGGGATCATGGCAGCAGCTCCGGCAGTATCGCGGTGGTGGTCACCGGCCGGCCGTGGCGCTGCCACTGCACGCGCACGCCCTGGGCGATCCCGTTCGGCGGCGGGGCAGCGAGCCAGCGCCCGGCAGCGAAGAATTCCAGCGTCAGCGCAGTGACGTCGTCGAGTGCCGCCACCCGCTGCCACTCGGGCTCACCGGCGGCGTCGAGCAGCCCGCTGGAGTCGAGCGTCAGGGTGGCGCCGTCGCGATCCCACTGCAGGCGCTGGCGGCGCAGGCGGGTGTAGAAGTCGCCCACCGGCAGCGCTGCCGCGCCCAGCGAGACCCACTCCAGCCGTGACAGGTCGGCGCGATAGGCGAGCGGCAGGTTGAACAGCACCAGGCCGCGTTCGTGCACCGGGCGCTGTACCAGCGCCTTCAGGCGCCGCGTGAGCAGACGGCTGAAGTCGATCTCCGTTGCCAGCGGCGGCGGCTCGGCGAAGCGCTCGCGGACCGTCACCAGCTGGTTGACCAGTGCCGCCACGCCGATGCCGACCAGCGCGGTCAGGGCGATGGCGATCATCACTTCGAGCAGGGTGAAGCCGCGCTGGCGCGGCGACGACTCGGCTGGCGGTCTCATGGCGGTGCCAGATAAAGGGTGAAGGTGAGTACCGGGTGCGCACGGGCCGGGTCGTCGTAGAGCGCCAGGCGCCCCTGACGCAGGCGTTGGATCGGCGTGGCGCTCACCGTCAGGCGCCACCAGCAGGTGTGTCCCGCCTGGCTCAGTTCGCCCTGCTGGGTGCCCAGGCCCGGCCAGTAGTGGTCGAGCGCCGCGCGGCTCTCGAACTCCCGCGCGCACAGCAGCAGCGGCGCACGACGCGCCGCACTCTCGGCGATGCGCACGCGCTGCTGCACGCCCTGGGCGACGATCACCGCGATCAGCGCCAGGATGAACAGCGCCACCACCACCTCGAGCAGAGTGAAGCCGCGCTGGGCGTGCCTGACACTCATCGCCCACTGCCTGTCACGCTGACCCCGAGCGCATCCACCGCCAGGGTACGGCTGGCGCCATCGCCCGCCAGGCGGATATGCGCGCCCACCACCTCGCCGTCGGGCAGCCACACCAGCCAGGGCGTGGTGGTGTCGGCGGCCGGCGGCTGACGGCTGGGCTGCAGCGGCGGGTCCCAGCGCTGTGGTTCTAGCCCCAGGCGTTCGCCGAAGGGTTGCCAGCCGTGGCCGGGCTGCCAGCTGACGAAGCGGTAGCCCTCGGCCAGCGGCTGCCAGCCGATCACCCGCTGGCGCGCCCGGGCGACATCCGCGGCCAGGCGGAATGCGCCGGCCAGTTCGCGGGCCTCGCGGTCGAGCCGCTCGCCGGGGTGCGTTCCCGCCAGCCAGGCCACGGCGAGGCTCGAGCCCAGGGCGATGATCACGATCACCACCAGCAGTTCGATCAGCGAGAAGCCCCGGGCGCCACGAGACCTCACAGCATCCAGTTGCCGATGTCGGCATCGATGCCCTCACCACCGGGCTGGTTGTCGGCGCCCAGGCTGTAGAGGTCGACCCGGCCATGCTGGCCGGGGCTGGCGTAGTGATAGGGGTGGCCCCAGGGGTCCTCCGGCAGCCGACGGATATAGCCGTCTTCGCGGTAGTTCTCGGCCAGCGGTGCGACCTGGGGCGGAGTGATCAGCGCCGCCAGGCCCTGTTCGGTGGTGGGGTAGCGGTAGTTGTCGAGACGATACATGTCGAGGGCCTGCTCGAGGGTCGAGATATCGGCGCGCGCCTTCTGCTGCATGGCATCGTCCTGATTGCTCAGCACATTGGGGGCGACGATCGCCACCAGCAGACCGATGATGAAGATCACCACCATGATCTCGAGCAGGGTGAAGCCGGACTGGTGGCCGGGGCGGGGAGGGCGTGTCATGGCGTTTCCTCTCTTATGGCATGCGGGCTAATGATTGCCGATGGACTAATGGCGGATGGGCGCTGATGGCGTCGGCGCGGCGCGCTGGGCGTCACAGCGCCACGCTGCTGTTGAGCTGCATGATCGGCAGCAGGATGGCGAGCACCACGGTCAGCACCACCGCGCCCATGACCAGGATCATCAGCGGCTCGAACAGCGCCAGGGCCATGTCGACACGGCGGTTGAAGGTGCTCTCCTGGGCATCGGCGATGCGCTCGAGCATGCTGTCCAGGGTGCCGCTGGCCTCGCCACTGGCGACCATGTGCAGAAGCGAGGGCGAGAAGCGTCCCGACTCCTGCATCGCCCGGTGCAGGCTGACCCCGCTCTCGACCCGCTGTTCGATCAGCGCCACCGCCTCGCGCATGCCATGGTTGCCCAGGGTGTCGCGGCTCACCCGCAGCGCCTCCAGCAGGGCGATGCCGCTGCGGGTGAGGATCGCCAGGGTGCGGGTCAGGCGCCCGGTGTCGAGCAGCCGGATCAGCTCGCCCAGGCGTGGCAGGCGCAGCAGCAGGGCATCGAGCCGTGCCCGCGGCGCCGGACGGCGCAGCACGCGTAGCGCCAGCGGCAGGCCCAGCAGCAGGAGGGCGAGCAGCCACGGCCCCAGACTCAGCGTCAGTTGGGAGAGACCGATCATCAGCCGGGTCAGCCACGGCAGCGCCATGTCGGAGCGCTCGAACTGCTGCGCCAGGCGTGGCACCACCCAGGTCATCAGCCCGCTCACCACCGCCAGCGACACCCCCGCCAGCACCAGCGGATAGACCAGCGCGGTGCGCGCCTTCTGACGCTGCGCCTGGACCCGTTCCAGATGGTCGGCCAGGCGTTCGAGCACCAGCGCCAGGCGCCCGGCACGCTCGCCGGCGGCGACCAGCGAGCGGTAGAGCAGGTCGAAGCTCGAGTGGGGGCGCAGGCTGTCGGCCAGCGAGTGGCCCTCGCGCACCCGGTTGCCCACCGCCAGCAGCAGCGCGCGTTCGCGCTGGCGCTCGGCCTGGCGGGTGAGGGCGTCGAGGGCGTCGCTGAGCGGAATGCCCGCCTCCACCAGGGTCGCCAACTGGCGCGTGAGCAGCGCCAGGCTGGTGGGATCGAGGCGCCCGCGGCCCGGTCGCCCCGGGGCGCCGGCATCGCGCACCAGCGCCAGCCGGCGCGGGAACAGGCCACGCTCGTGCAGCAGTTGGCGCGCCTGGCGCTCGCTCTCGGCCTGCAGCACGTCGCGCTGGCGGCGGCCGTCGGGGCTCAGGGCCAGATAGCGATAGGTGGGCATCGACTCTCCCCAGTAGCGATGTCGATATGGCACCCGTCACGCATCGCGACGGTCATGACGGGCGTAGATGGCGCCGTAGTCTGACCCACGGACGATGGCAGTTTGAGGTCAGCGCGGGGGGCAAGCTCAGCGGTGGATCGCACGCAGCACCTCGTCGAGGGCGGTCTCGCCCGCCGCCAGCCGCGCCAGCGCCGCCTGCGCCAGACTCTGGGCGCCGGCCTGGCCGAAGGCGTACTCGGCCAGCGCCGCCTCGGGGGCGCGCTCATGGATCAGGCCGGCCAGTCGGGCGTCGATGGGGATGAACTCGTAAAGCCCCAGACGGCCGCGGTAGCCGCTGTGGTCGCAGTGGTCGCAGCCCTGGGGTTCGGCCAGCCGCGACAGCGTCTCGATGCCGGACAGCCACTGGGCGTCATCGGCCCGGCGCGGGCGCCACTCGCAGCACGCCGGGCACAGCCGACGCACCAGGCGCTGCGCCATCACTCCCTTGAGGCTGGTTGCCAGCAGAAACGGCTCGATGCCCATGTCGCGCAGGCGCGCGATCGCTCCCAGCGCACTGTTGGTGTGCAGGGTCGAGAGCACCAGGTGGCCGGTGAGACTCGACTGCACCGCGGTGGCGGCGGTCTCCAGATCGCGGATCTCGCCGATCATGATCACATCCGGGTCCTGGCGCAGGATGGCGCGCAGGCCGCGGGCGAAGGTCAGCCCGGCATGGGGATTGACCGGGGTCTGGCCGATACCCGGAATGGCGTACTCCACCGGGTCCTCGACGGTGAGAATGTTGCGGCTGCGGTCGTTGAGCGCATTGAGGCTGGCGTAGAGGGTGGTGGTCTTGCCCGAGCCGGTGGGCCCGGTGTTGAGCAGGATGCCATTGGGCTGCTCGAGTACCCGGCGGTAGCGCTCGAGCACGGCCGGCGGCATGCCCAGGCGGTCGAGGTCGAGCAGCGCGGCGTGCTTGTCGAGCAGACGCATCACCACCCGCTCGCCGTGGATGCCGGGCAGGGTAGAGACGCGGATATCGACGTCGCGGCCGGCGGCGCGCACGGTGATGCGGCCATCCTGGGGCTGGCGCTTCTCGGCGATGTCGAGCCGCGCCATCACCTTGATCCGCGAAATCAGCACCGGCGCCAGCACCCGTGGCGGACGCAGCGCCTCGCGCATGGCGCCATCCACCCGCAGCCGGATCACCAGCTCGCGCTCGAACGGCTCGACGTGGATGTCCGAGGCGGCCAGGCGCAGGGCTTCGGAGAAGACGCCGTTGATCAGTCGGATCACCGGCGCCTCGTTCTCGCTCTCGAGCAGATCCTCGGCGCGTGGCAGCTCCTGCATCAGGCTGTCGAGGTCGACGTGCTCGGCCAGGCCCTCCAGCAGCGCTGCGTTGTCGGCGCGCTCACCATCGTGCAGCGCGGCCAGACGGGCCTCGAAGGTGTCGCCGTCGAGCCACTCGCAGCCCTCGGCGCGGCCCAGGCGGCGCTGAATATCCTGCAGCACCTCGAGCTGCAGCGGCGAGGTGGTGTCACGGCACAGCAGGCGGTAGCCGTGGGCGCCCGGGGCCAGCGCCACCCCGGCACGCTTGGCCAGCCGATAGGGCAGCGGTGCGACGCTATCGTCGTTGGCGGAGAGGCTCGGTGTCGCGGTCATGGCGCCAGGCTCCCCAGGCGGCTGCGCTGATCGGGGAACAGTGCGCTCCAGCGCGGCTGCCCCGGCGCGCTCGGCGCCGCGCCATCCCTTCTCGCACCCTCCATTCCCGCGGCAGCCGAAGACATGCCGCCGACGGCCGTGTTCGCCGCCGTCCAGGGCGCCAGCGCCTGGTCATCGTCGAATCCGGCGAGCAGCTGCTGGGCGCGCATGTAGCGGTACTTTTCAGCCGTGGCACTGTCCATCTGGGCGGCATCACGCAGCACCCGGGCGCGGATGAACACCATCAGGTTGCGCTTTTCGCGATCGTCGCGGTTGTACTGGAACAGCTTGCCGAGCAGCGGAATATCGCCCAGCAGCGGCACCCGCGCCGAACTCGAGTTGCCGGCGTTGCTGATCAGCCCGCCGAGCACCACGATGCCGCCGTCGCGGGTGATCACCGAGGTCTCGATCTCGCGCTTGTTGGTGACCACGTCGGAGGCCTGGACGTTGGGGTCGATCGACGACACCTCCTGGACGATGTCCATGCGGATGGTGTTGTCGGAGCTGATCGAGGGGCGGATGCGCAGGCTGACCCCGATATCCTCGCGCTGGATGATCTGGTAGGGGTTCTCGTTGAAGGTGGTGGAGCCGGTGACGAAAGGGACCTCCTGGCCCACCAGGATATAGGCCTGGGCGTTGTCGAGGGTGGTCAGCGAGGGGGTCGACAGCAGGTTGGTCTCGCTGTCGCTCTGCAGCGCACCGAGCAGGGCGGCGAAGCTCACCCCGCTGTCGCTGATTCGGCCGACCCCGGCGCTGGCCCCGGTGATGCTGCCGAGCAGCCGCGCCAGCTGACTGGTGTCGTTGCGTGCGGCGGCACCGGCGATGGCATTGATCCCCGGCTGGCCGTTGGCGGCGTAGTTGAAACCGCCCACCGGCACGGTGCCGCTGCCGGAGAGATCGCCGAACAGCCACTGCACGCCGAGGCGCTTGGCGCGGGACTCGGTGATCTCGGCGATGATCGCTTCCACCGCCACCTGGGCGCGGCGGATGTCGAGCTGCTTGATGATGCTGGCGTAGGCGTCGAGCCGCGCCGGCGGACCGATCAGCACCAGGGCGTTGGTCGAAGGGTGGACGGCGAAGCCGACCGCTTCGTCGCCGGCGCCGAGGGTACCGGCGACGGCGGCGTTGCGGCTGGTGGCATCCGGCAGCGCGGGCAGACCGCTGCCGCCGGTGTCACCCATGGCGCCGAGGCGGCCGCCCTGCAGCGCGCTATCGCCGCCGCTGGCGCGCTGGAGCAGCTGCTGCACCTGGTTTCTGGAGTCGGTGCCCCCCGCGCTCTGGGAGCGCTCGCCGGTCAGCCCGCCGAGCACCGCGACCACCGATTCGGCGCTGACGTTGTTGAGATAGATCACCCGGGTGTTGCGCTGCTGGGCCTGGGCCTGGGCCTGGGGCGCATCCAGCGAGGCGACGAGCTGGCGCACCCGGGCCAGCCCGGCGGGGTCGCCGTAGGCCACCAGGGCGTTGGCACGCGGGTTGGCCACCACCTTCACCTGACCGCCGCCCTCGCGTTGCATCAGCGTGTCCAGAGTGTCGGCGAGCTCGTCGGCAGAGGCGTGCGCCAGCGGCAGCACCGCGGCCTGGAGATCGCGCTGGCGGTCGAGGCGTTGGGCCAGTTGGGTCAGTCGCTGGAGGTTGTCGCGCCAGTCGGTGACCACCACCAGATGGCTCTCCGGCCATGGCGTGACCGTGCCCACCTGGCTGTCGACCAGCGGCTGCAGCACGTTGGCCAGGGTGGCGGCGTCCAGATTGCGCGTCTCGATCACGCCGGTGGCGACGCTGGCACCCTGGGCGGCGTCGCCCAGCGGCAGCGGTTGAGTGCGCGAGGCCTGGGCCGGCACGATACGTACCTGTCCGCCGCCGAGCGGGACCGTGGCGTAGCCGTTGATCTGCAGCTCGCTCTGGAACAGGCGGTAGAGCTCGTCGGCGCTCAACTGCCGCTGGCTGGTCAATGAGATGGTGCCCTGGACCCGCGGGTCGACGAGGAACTCATGGCCGGTGATCCGCCCCACGCTGTCGATGAATTCGCGCAGGCTGGTCTCCTGGAAGTCGACGTCATAGCGCGGGGTGGCATCCGTGGTGGCACCGGCCGTTTTGCCCGTGGGCGTCTGGGGCTGTGACTGGGCCAGCGCCGGGGTCGCCAGCAGCAGCGCTGGTAGCAGGGCCAGCAGCAGCGTGAGCGCCGATCGAGATGGCAGGGAGCTCATGGGGATGACTCCGAAAGCGTGGATGAAGAAACGGTGGCGGCGGTGGTCGGGGCGGCGAGCGAGACGCCCCCGCTCGGCGCGGCGGTCGGTTCGGGCCAGGGCAGCCGCTCCAGCCGCCCGGCGCGGGACAGCACCACACCCTCGTCGTCGATGCGTGCCAGGGTGATGTCGGCGGCGATGCGGTCGCCCGGCATCAGCGCGCGCTGGCCGTCGGGCGTCGCCAGCACCACCAGCGAGTTAGCGTCACTTTCGCTCAGTGCCCGGCCGACCACGCGGTAGGGCAGGTCGGTGAGCGGAATGCGCGTGTCCGTCTCGGCGGCCTGCTGCTGCCAGGCTGTGGGTACCGGCGGCAGCGCGGCGGGGTCGAGGGTGACCGTCGTCGGCGCCAAGACGGGGGCGGCCGGCGCCAGCAGCCGCGCCGTGCCGGTCAGCGCCTGGGCCGCCAGCCACGCCAGTAGACACAGCGCCAGCCACTGTGCCGGGGCGCTCAGCCAGGCCGGGAGGGTCATGTGCTCAGACGCGCCTGCGGATGCCAACCGGGATGCCCGTCGACGTAGCGCGCCTCGAGGCTCGGCGGGGTGGGGGCCGGCGGCGTGCCGCCGTGGTCGCCGAGATAGCGCTCCAGGCGCTGCCACAGCGGTTCGCCGCCGGCCTGGGGGCGGGCGCTGAAGCTGCGCCAGGTGAGCCCTTCGGGCAGCGCGTCGAGATGGGCGCGCGCGCCGGTGGCAGCACCGTAGTCGAGCGTCCAGTGGGTCGCCGAGAGACGCGGCAGGTCGCGGCTGTCATTGAGGATCAGCGGCGTACCCAGGCTGTTGTCCAGCGCCCGTTCGAGCAGGCGCGCCAGCGCTTCGGCGTGCGGTGCCAGCTCGACGACCCGGGCCGGATGGCCGCCGCTCAGGCGCCACAGGTGGTCGCGGGTGATCGTCTCGCCAGGGGCCAGCAGGGTGTCATGGCGCAGCCCCGGCAGCAGCGCGCGGGTGGTGTCGCTATCCCCGGTGAGGGCGGCGGCGATCAGGCCATCCCAGGTGCCACCGACGCTGTCGCGGCGCCACAGCCAGTCGGGGGCGCTGCCCAGCGGGCGGTCGAGCCAGCCGGCGTAGGGTGCGCGCAGGGCGTCGAAGCGCGCCTGGTGATCGGCGGCCGCAGCGTCCGCGGCGATGTCGTTGCGCTGGAACTCGGCGTGGATCTGCCAGCCGTCGCGGGTGCTGCGGCAGCTGAGATGAAAGAAGCCGCTGGCGTGGCTGCCGGGGAGACACAGCGGTACCGGGGCGCCGTGGGCATTGTCGACTGCGATCAGACGGGGCCAGAAATCCTGGCCACGGGCGGCCAGCACCAGATCGACCTGTGGCAGCCGCGCCGCCAGCCAGCGCGCGGTGGCGCTGCCGGTATCGGCCAGCAGAACCACCAGCTCGGCCTCCGCGGCGGCCTTTGCCACGCTCTCGGCCAGGGTCTGGTACCACTGATCGAGGGAGCGGGTCTCGTCCAGGGCGTTGGGGTCGCTGGCGCCGACCACCGCCACCTGGACGCCATCGCGTTCGAAGCGGGTCGCCGCGCTGACGCCGGCGGGTGGCGCGGCCAGATTGCCCAGCACCGGGCGTGCGTAGTCGCGGTAGAGCGCTGCGGCACGCTGTGGCCACAGCGTGCGCTCGTCGCTGCTGACCCGGGCGTCGCTGGCCAGCAGGCGGCTGGCGGCGACACCGGCACTACCGTTGGCGAGATGGCCCAGGCCGCTGCCACTCCAGCACTGGCCGTTCTCCAGTGTCAGGGTGCGTTCGGTACCGAGTTCCCGGCGCAGCCGATCGAGCTGCGCGGCCAGACCGCCATAGCCTGCGGTGTGGCGCCGGGCGGCGCTGCGCGGCGTATAGAGTGCGGCCCACTCGGCGGCAGCGCTGCCCGCCAGCGTGGTGACGCCGGCCGCCGTGGCCCAGGGGGCGGCGCCGAGCATCTCGGCCGGGCCGAGATAGGTGGCGGGCGCGACGATCCGTGTGGGGCCGAGGCACTCCAGGGTATCGGCCAGATAGAAGATCTCGACCTGGCGCCCTGGGGTCGGTGCGCGCGCGCTGGCTGTCAGCGGCGCGGCGCAGCCGCTCATTCCGGCACTCAGGCCAGCGCCTAGTCCGGCGCCCAGCAGGGTGCCGATCAGGCGCCGACGGGTCGAGTCGCAGCCCCGGCCGGTGGCGGCCTGGGCGGCGGTGGAAAGGGGGTCAGTCATGAGGCTCCCGCGAATGATCCAACGCGGCGTACGGTCTTCGCCGCCGCCGGACTCGGCATCCTAATGACTGGGGGATGACGGTTTTATGACGGCGCGACCGCTGTGGCGCTGCCGTCAAGTCGTCATGGTGTTGTCACTTTGCTGCTCTAAGTTGCCTCCGGGTAACGCATTCCGGTGGCCGCACGCACTGGATCGCCAAGTGGCCGGCGGCGCGTATCGCCGGTCCGGGCGCCGTGGATCAGAAGACCGTCATTAGTGAATGACTCCAAAGAGAGGGGACACCCCATGAGCAAGGAAATCGAGGATCATCGCGTTCTCAACCAGAGCGGCAACGAGCCGTTCTCGTCAGTGCTGTCGCGTCGCATCTCGCGTCGCGGCATCATGCAGGGTGGCGCTGGCCTGGCCGCGATGGGCCTGCTCGGCGGCTTCGGTCTGGCCGGTTGCAGCAGCGACGACAGTAACGACAACGGCAGCTCCGGCGGCGGCTCGTCGGAAGCCACGCCGCTGGCGCTGGCATTCGCTTCGATTCGCGGTTCGCGCACCGATGCGGTTGTGGTGCCGGAAGGCTATGTCGCCCAGGTGCTGATCCCCTGGGGCACCCCGCTCGACAACAGTGTCGGCGCCTGGTCCGCGGACCGCCGCGTCACCCCCGAATATCAGGCGGCCAGCGTGGGCATGAACCACGACGGCATGCACAACTTCGCGCTGAGCGAAGAGAGCGCTTCGCGCGAGTTCATCATGGCGCTCAACAACGAGTACATCGACCAGAGCGCGCTATGGGCACCGCAGGGCGGCCCGACCAACGCCAAAGAGGGCGCGCGTCCGGCCGACGAGGCGCGCACCGAGATCAACGCCCACGGCGTGACCCTGGTCAAGCTGAAGCTCGGCAGCGATGGCCAGTGGAACGATGAGCGCGGCTCGCGCTACAACCGCCGCCTCACCTCGGCTACGCCGATCGAACTCGCCGGCCCGGTGCGCGGTAGCGACTACGTGGTGACCGCCTACTCCACCAACGGGACGCGCACCCGCGGCACCAACAACAACTGCGCCAACGGCTTCACCCCCTGGGGCACCTACCTCACCTGTGAGGAGAACTGGCCCAATGTCTTCACCAAGGCCAGCGGCCGCTACAAAGATGACGATCGCCTGGGGGTGCCCACGGGCCGTAGCCGCTACGGTTGGGAGACCGCCCAGGGGGGCACCAACGGCGAGTTCGCGCGCTTCGACGCCACGCCGAGCGCGGCTTCTGCATCCGGCGACTACCGTAACGAACCGCGCACCTTCGGCTATGTGGTGGAGATCGACCCCTACGGCAATACCGCCAGCGTGAGCACCGAGACTGCCGCGCTCAAGCGCACCCATATCGGCCGTTTCCGCCACGAAGGGTGCTGGCCGGGCAAGGTGATCGAAGGCGAGCCGGTGGTGTTCTACACCGGTCACGACTCGCGCAACGAGTACATCTACAAGTTCGTCTCCAAGGCCAAGTGGGACCCCCAGGACGCCAACCGCCCCGGTCAGGACTACGACCGTCTGGCGATCGGTGCCAAGTATCTCGACGAGGGCACCCTCTATGTGGCGCGTTTCAACGATGATGGCAGCGGTGATTGGCTGCCGCTGACGCCGGATGCCACCACCCGTGACGGCCGTCCGCTGTGGCAGGCGCTCGAGCTGGCCAACGAGCGTGACCTCGCCGGGGTGATCATCAACACCTGCGACGCCGCCGACTTCATGGGTGCGACACCGATGGACCGCCCCGAGTGGGGCACCGTCGATCCCTCGTCGGGTGAGGTCTACATGACCTTGACCAACAACTCCAAGCGTACTGCCGAAGGCACCGCCGCCACCTATACCAATGGCGGCAGCGACGTCGAAGAGCTGGGCGTGGGCTATGCCACTGCCCCGGTCAACGGCCCCAACCCGCGCCCGGATAACGAGGGTGGTCAGGTCATCCGCTGGCATGAGCCGTCCCCGGCGGGCACCAGCTTCGAGTGGGAGATCTTCGTGTTCGGCGCCGCCGAGAGCGATGCCGACAACTACTCGGGGCTCACCGAGCTCAACCAGTTCGCCAGCCCCGACGGCCTGTGGTACGACGACCGCGGCGACGGTAAGGGTATCCTGTGGATCGAGACCGACAACGGCTACGACAAGGTTACCGACTACACCAACGACCAGGTGCTGGCGGTGGTGCCGGGCAGTGTCAGCCGCGGTCCGGGCGACAAGGCGGTGATCGATGCTGCCGACCAGGCCCAGCTCAAGCGCTTCGCCGTCGGCCCCAACGGCTGTGAGGTGACCGGTATCTTCGCTACGCCGGACAAGACCTCGCTGTTCATCAACATCCAGCACCCGGGCAACTGGCCGGCCAATCCTGATGCCAGCGTGCAGGATGCGACGGTCGCCACCTCGGGCGAGATCCGTCCGCGGGCCTCCACCGTGGTGATCCGCAAGCGTGATGGCGGTGAGATCGCGGTCTGACCCACGGCTATCTCGTCACACCAAGCAAGTCGTCACACAAGCTCTGGGCCGCGCACTGCGCGGCCCTTTTGCATCTGGGGCCTGCACCGGGAGCGCATGCGGGGCGTACGTCAGCGGCAGGGGCCGAGGGAAGGGCGCTTAGGCGTGTGATACCCAGAGGCGCGAGGCATCCGCAGCCGCTGTCAGCGCGAGCCCTGTACCGGTGAGGTGAGCATCCAGGGCGTGAGCTCACGGGTTCGGAGAACCCAGAAGGTGAGGACAGTGGCGTGCGGGTCGGGAGGGCGGTGATAGACGGCGATATTGATCGTGTCAGGGATAAGGACAAGCGATAGGGCTGGCGTCGGAAATCGCTGTCCAGGCGCAGGGAGTGCCGCCTCAACGGGCGAGGGGAGTCGCTGAGAGGAGCGGGAAAGGGAAGGCGCCGCGCCCTGGCCGGGCGCGGCGACTGCTCTCTCAGGCCTGGCTGGCGTAGGCGTAGAGCAGGGTCTCCTGAGCGCTGATCGGTTCGGCGTCACCGCTCTCCTGCAGGTGGTACTGGCCTTCGCTGTCGAGCACCCAGCTCTGGCAGTTGTCGAGCAGGTAGGTGTCGAGGTCCTTGCGCACCTGCTGGGCGACCTTCTTGTCGAGCAGCGGGAAGCAGGTCTCGACGCGGTGGAACATGTTGCGCTCCATGGCGTCGGCGCTGGAGCACCACACTTCATGGGCACCGTCGTTGCTGAAGTAGTAGACCCGGGTGTGCTCGAGGAAGCGGCCGATGATCGAGCGCACGTTGATGTTCTCGGAGATACCCGGCACGCCGGGGCGCAGGCAGCACATGCCGCGGATGATCAGATCGCAGCGCACGCCGGCCCGAGAAGCGCGATAGAGCGCGCGGATCAGCTTGGGTTCGGTGATCGCGTTGCACTTGATCACCAGGCGCGCCTTCTTGCCGCTCTCGGCCAACTTGGCCTCGCGCTCGATCATCGCCACCAGGGTGTCGTGGAGGGTGAAGGGCGCATGCAGCAGGGTGTTGATCTTGCGCGGCTTGCCCATGCCGGAGAGCTGCTGGAAGACCCGGTGGACATCCTCGCAGATCGCCTCGTTGGCGGTCATCAGGCTGTAGTCGGTATAGAGCTTGGCGGTCTTGGCGTGGTAGTTGCCGGTACCCAGATGGGCATAGTGGCGCAGTTCGCCCTTCTCGCGGCGCACGATGTGCATCATCTTGGCGTGGGTCTTGTAGGCCATCACCCCGTAGATGACGATGGCCCCGGCTTCCTGCAGGCGCGAGGCCAGCGCCAGGTTGTCGGCCTCGTCGAAGCGTGCCCGCAGCTCGATCACCACGGTCACCTCCTTGCCGCCGCGCGCTGCCTCGACCAGAGCGCTGACGATCGAGGAGTCAGCGCCGGTACGGTAGAGGGTCTGCTTGATCGCCATCACGTCGCTGTCGCGGGCGGCCTGGCGCAGTAGCTCCTCGACCGGGGTGAACGACTGGAACGGGTGGTGCAGTAGGATATCGCCCTGGCTGATCATCGAGAACAGGTTGACGTCGCCGCGGACCTGCTTGGGCAGCCCCGGGGTGAAGGAGCGGTAGCGCAGGTCGGGGCGCTGGACGTCGTCGAGTACCGACATCAACCGGGTCAGGTTGACCGGGCCGTTGACCCGATAGAGGTCCGCCTCGCCGAGCTCGAACTGGTGGAGCAGGAAGTCGATCAGGTTGTCGGGGCAGTTGTCGGCCACCTCCAGGCGCACGCCGCTGCCGTAGCGCCGTGCCAGCAGCTCGCCACGCAGCGCCGAGGCCAGATCCGAGACCTCCTCCGGGTCGACCGAGAGATCGGCGTTACGGGTCAGGCGAAACTGGTAGCAGCCCTCGACCTCCATGCCGGGGAACACCTCGTGGGCGTGGGCGTGGATCATCGACGACAGGAACACATAGTCGGTGAAGCCCGCCTCGCACAGCGCTTCTGGCAGGCGGATCAAGCGTGGCAGCGAGCGCGGCGCGGGCAGGATCGCCAGGCCTCCCTCGCGGCCGAAGGCATCGGTGCCGTCGAGCTCGACGATGAAGTTGAGGCTCTTGTTGACCAGCCGTGGGAAGGGGTGCGAGGGGTCCAGCCCGATCGGACTGATCACCGGCGCGATCTCCTCCTCGAAGTAGTCGGCGACCCAGGCTGCCTGAGCCGGGGTCCACTGCGAGCGACGGCGGAAACGGATCTTCTGCTCCTCCAGTGCCGGCACCAGCGCGTCGTTGAGAATGTGGTACTGGCGGTCGACCTGCTCGTGGGCGATGCGCGAGATCTCCTCCAGCGTGCGCGCCGGGGGCAGACCGTCGGCGCCCACCTCCTCGTTGGCCAGGGCCAGCTGGTGCTTGAGTCCGGCGACTCGAATCTCGAAGAACTCGTCCAGGTTGGAGGAGAAGATCAGCAGGAACATCAGCCGGTTGAGCAGCGGATGCGAGGGATCCAGAGACTGCTCGAGCACGCGGATATTGAACTGCAGGTGTGACAACTCGCGGTTGAAGTAGAGCGTGGGGTCACTCAGGTCCGCCTGCGGCGAGGGGGTCGCCTTGGCATGGATGCCCTTGCGGGTGCGGTTGACCCGCAGGGGCGGCGAGCTGCCATCGTCGACCGGCAGGCTGCTGCTGGCGAGTTCTCGAGCGGGGCCGGGCGTGTCCTGGGTGTCTGTCATCGACTGTTCTCCACAATGATGTCCCGCACCCGGGCAGACGCGCCCGCGGTGATCAGGCGTTGAGTAGTTGTGCGGCGCGCTTGGCGAAATAGGTCAGAATGCCGTCGGCACCGGCGCGCTTGAAGCAGGTGAGTGATTCCAGAATCACGCTGTCGGCGTCGAGCCAGCCCTTCTCGAAGGCGGCCATGTGCATCGCGTACTCGCCGCTCACCTGATACACGAATGTCGGCACGCCGAAGGATTCCTTGACCCGCTGGACCACGTCCAGGTAGGGCATGCCCGGCTTGACCATCACCATGTCGGCACCCTCCTGGATGTCGAGGGCGGTCTCGTGGAGCGCCTCGTTGGTGTTGGCCGGGTCCATCTGGTAGCTGAACTTGTCAGCCTGGCCCAGATTGCCGCTGGAGCCGATGGCGTCGCGGAAGGGGCCGTAGTACTTCGAGGCGTACTTGGCCGAGTAGGCCATGATCTGGGTCTCGTGGAGCCCTTCACGCTCGAAGGTGGCGCGAATCTCACCGATGCGACCATCCATCATGTCGGACGGCGAGATCACGTCGGCGCCGGCCTCGGCATGCGACAGCGCCTGCTTGATCAGCGCCTCGATGGTGCGATCGTTCTGCAGGTAGCCGTGCTCGTCGGGAATGCCGTCCTGGCCATGGGTGGTGTAGGGGTCGAGCGCCACGTCGGTGATGATGCCGAGTTCGGGGAAGCGTTCGCGCAGCGCGCGGATGGCGCGCTGGATCACTCCATCCGGATTCCACGCCTCGGCGCCGTCGGCACTCTTCTTCTCCGGCGGGGTGAACGGAAACAGGTCGATCGCCGGAATCCCCAGCGCTACCAGTTCCTCGGTTTCACGCAGCAGCTCGTCGATCGACAGCCGCTCGACGCCGGGCATCGAGGGGACCGCCTCGCGGCGGTGTTCGCCGTCGAGCACGAATACCGGCAGGATCAGATCGTCCGTGGTCAGTGCCGACTCCCGCGCCAGGCGGCGGGAGAACTCACGCTTGCGCAGTCGACGCATCCGGGTGGCGGGGTACTGACGGGACAGGGAATGACGCATGGGAATCTCCACAGAAGCGACGAGACGGGTGTGACACCGCCCCGCGACGCCGAAGGCAACGCTATCAGCGCCGAATGACAAAACGATGACATGGGCATCAGGGTGCCTGCCCAGTATAACAACCCTGTACCGGACAGGGCGGAGAGAGGTCAGCGGCCGCGGCGTCATCGCCGAGCCGAGGCCGGCGAGCACCGGCGGCCGCCGGGATCAGCGCGACGTGTCGGTATCGGTATCGGTATCGGCGTCTTCGCGTCGGCGGCGTACCAGGCGCGCGAACAGGATGCCGACCTCGAACAGCAGCCACATCGGCACCGCCAGCAGGCTCTGCGAGATGATGTCGGGTGGGGTTAGCAGCATGCCGACGACGAAGCAGATCAGGATCACATAGGGACGCTTCCTGGTCAGGCTCTTGACGTCGGTGATCCCGGTCCAGATCACCAGGAAAGTGGCGATGGGGATCTCGAACGCCACGCCGAAGGCGAAGAACATCTTCAGCACGAAATTGAGATAGGCGTTGATGTCCGTCATCACCTGCACGTCCTGCGGGCCGGTGTGGACGAAGAAGCTGAACAGCAGCGGAAACACCACGTAGTAGGCGAAGGCCGCGCCGCAGTAGAACAGCACGATGCTCGACGCCAGCAGCGGAAAGGCGATCGCCTTCTCGTGACGGTAGAGCCCCGGGGCGATGAAGGCCCAGGCCTGATACAGGATCACCGGCACGGCGGCGAAGATCGAGACCACCATGGTGAGCTTGAACGGGGCCAGGAATGGCGAGGTCACCTCGGTGGCGATCATGCGCGAGCCTGCTGGCAGCAGCGCGATCAGCGGTTCGGCGACGAAGCGGTAGATATCGTTGGAGAAGGCGTAGAGCACGGCGAAGATGGCGATCACCACGATCACCGCCTTCATCAGGCGCGAGCGCAGTTCGATGAGGTGCTCGATCAGCGGGGCCTGCGGTTGCTCTTCCTCCGGTGGGCGTGAGGCGTCACTCATCGGGTATTCGAATCCTTGTCCTCGGTACCGCTCGCCGGTGCGGGCAGATCATCCGCGGGTCGTGGCGGCGGATCGGCGGGGGGCGATACGGCGTCGAAGTGCTTCGCCGGGGCCGGGTCATCCGGTTGCGGCGAGTGTGGCACCGATGCCTGTTCGGACGAGGCGGCATCGGGCGAAACGGCGTCGGTCGGCGTCGAGTCGTCCGATGTGGCGCGTGCCGTGCCGCGGCGGGCCTCGTCGCTGCCGAGGGTCTTCTCGACCTCGTGCCGAGCCCGGCCCACGCCCTCGTCGAGCTGGCGCTGACCCTGCTCGACCTCCTGTCTGACCCGCCCGACCCCCTCGTCGAGCTTGCGCTGCTGCTCGGCGAGTTTCTGGCGCAGCTCTTCCGCCTCCAGCTGGGAGGTGATCTCGCGCTGCATGTTGGCGACGCTGCGGCGAATACGGCCGATCCAAAGCCCTGCGGTGCGGGCGGCGATAGGCAGGCGCTCCGGCCCCAGCACCAGCAGGCCGACGATGCCGATCAGCAGCAGTTCGAAAAAGCCGATATCGAACATCGCCGCTTACTTGCGCTCGGCCTTGTCGTCGGCGCTCGACTTGATGTCGTCGCTATCGAAGCGGCTGTCCTGGGACGCTTGCTGGGAGTGGTCGATGCGCTGCTGGGAGGTGCTCTCCGACTTCTCCTTGCCGTCCTCGTCGTGCATCGCCTTCTTGAACCCTTTCACCGCGCCGCCCAGATCGCTGCCGACGTTGCGCAGTTTCTTGGTGCCGAAGATCAAGATGATGATCCCGAGCACGATCAGCAACTGCCAGATACTGATACCACCCAACATAACCTTACTCCTTGAGGCATGCGCCGAGGCGCTGACACGATTGACGCTGAATTGATCCTAGGTAGCGCTTACGGGCTTGGCTGCCGCGCGGCCTTCTCGTCCAGGCCGGAGACGCCGAACCGCCGGGCCAGCTCGTCGAGCACGGCGCGATGGTCGACCTCCAGATGCGAGAGCATGACCAGACTATGGAACCACAGATCGGCGACTTCGCCGACGAGTGCCTGCCGACTCTGCTCATCATCGGCCTTGACGTCCTTGGCGGCAAGCAGCGTCTCGGTCGCTTCTTCGCCCACCTTCTCCAGAATCTTGTTGAGACCCCGGTGATGAAGCTGTGCGACGTAGGAGCTTTGCGGGTCGGCATCGCGGCGCTCGGCGAGCACGGCGGCCAATCGTTCGAGAGTATCACTCATGAGATGACAATCCTGAGTCTAAATAAGCGGTTCGCGAGCCGGGCCGCTTTGGGCGGCCCGCGCTCAGCGCCAGGCGAGCAGCGCCACCCCCAGCGCCGCCGCGGCCACCACCGGCCACGGCTGCTGCTCGGCCCAGCCGAGCATCGGCTGCCAGCCCAGCGCCAGTGCCAGCAGCAGCAGCCCCAGGCGCAGCCGTCGGGCGCGCGCACCGGCGCGTTCGAAGCGCTGCTGCAGGCCGCTCAGGGCGGCGGTCTGCTGGCGTCGCTGACGGCGCTGCTCATCGCGCTCGGAGAGCGCCTGGTGGGCCAGCACCGGGAGCTCCGGCAACTGGTGGGCCAGCTCCGGGGCGTGCTTCTTGAGCGTTTGCCAGAAGCCCTTGGGACCGGCGCGCTCGCGCATCCAGCGCTCGAGGTAGGGCCGCGCGGTGCTCCACAGATCGAGATCCGGATAGAGCTGACGTCCCAGCCCCTCGATATTGAGCAGGGTCTTCTGCAGCAGCACCAGCTGCGGCTGCACCTCCATCTGGAAGCGCCGGGCGGTCTGGAACAGGCCCAGCAGCACCTGGCCGAAGGAGATGTCCTTGAGCGGTTTCTCCAGGATCGGCTCGCACACCGCGCGGATCGCGGAGGCGAACTCGTTGGCCCGGGTGCCTTCGCCGACCCAGCCGGACTCGATGTGCAGCACCGCCACCTCGTAGTAGTCCTGACGGAAGAAGGCCAGCAGGTTGCGTGCCAGGTAGTCCTGGTCCTCCCGCGTGAGACTGCCGACGATGCCGCAGTCGATGGCGATATAGCGTGGCTCGGTGGGGTTCTCGCGGGAGACGAAGATATTGCCGGGGTGCATGTCGGCGTGGAAGAAGTTGTCGCGGAACACCTGGGTGAAGAAGATCTCCACGCCATGCTCGGCGAGCTTCTTGAGGTCGGTGCCCTGGGCCTTCAACGCCGCCACGTCGGCCACCGGAATGCCCTCGATGCGCTCCTGCACCATCACCTGACGGTGGGTCAGCGACCAGTAGATGCTGGGCACGTAGAGCAGCGGCGAGCCCTGGAAATTGCGCTTGAGCTGCGAAGTGTTGGCGGCTTCCTTGTTGAGGTCGAGCTCATCGAACAGCGTCGCCTCATAGTCCTGAACCACCTCCACCGGCCTCAGCCGGCGCGCCTCCGGCACCCGCCGCAGCAGGCGCGCGAAGGTGTAGAGCAGGCCGATGTCCTCGCGCATGGTGCGCTCGATGCCGGGTCGGATGATCTTGACCACCACCCGCTCGCCGGTATGCAGCTCGGCAGCATGCACCTGAGCGATCGAGGCCGAGGCCATGGGCTCGGTCTCGAAGTTGGCGAAGGCCTCGGCGACCGGCTGGCCCAGCTCTTTCTCGACCATGGCGCGGGCGGTCTCGCCGGGGAACGGCGGCACCTGATCCTGCAGTCGCTTGAGCTCGTCGGCGATGTCCGGCGGCAGCAGGTCACGCCGGGTCGAGAGCATCTGGCCGAACTTGACGAAGATCGGCCCCAGCGACTCCAGCGCCAGCCGCAGCCGCTCGCCGCGGGAGTGGCTGCCAGTAGGGATGAGCCTGGCCGGGGCGAAGCGCCACAGCCAGCGCAGTACTGGTGGCAGGCGCTCCTGGGGCACCAGAGTATCGAGACGGTAGCGGGAGACGGTCCAGGCGATACGCAAAAGCCGCAGACTCATGGATGCGGCTCCTGTGCGGCGCTGGCCGTGTGTTCGCGCTGCAGCCGCGTGACCCGCGCCGAGAGTCGGTCGACGCGCAGGCGCAGTGCGCTCAGGGCGTCGCGGGCGACCTCGAGCTGATCGTGTCCGGCCACCAATCGCGCCTCCTCGAACAGATACTCGCGCCAGTCGCGTTGCCACTCGCCGGCACTGGTGCGCGCTTGGCGGGTCAGATAGCCGAGCGCCTGCGCCAGGCCATGGGCCGGGGTGGCGCCGAGGGTCTGGGCCAGGGCGCCCTCCCAGTCGAGATCGAGATCGAGCAGCAGCGCCTGCAGCGGGGCCAGCATGCCGGTATCGCCGCTGACGTCAAGATCGCCATTGAACAGCAGCCGCTCCAGCGAATCGCCGGCGACCCAGCGCTCGAGTACATGACGGTCGACGCCGATCACCAGATCGTCGTGCTGCTGCCAGTCGCTGACCCGGGAGAGACGCATGCCGGCGTCAGCGAAGCTGACCCGCAGCGCCAGCGGCGGGGTGGCGCTGACCAGGCGCAGGCTGCGGCCTTCGAGGGCGCGCAGGCGGGCGGGCGTCGCCGGATCCCGTGCCAGCAGGCGTGCGAGGGCCCGCTCCGCGGCCACCAGCGTGAAGTTATCGACCACGCCAGACATGCTCAGAGCTTGATGCCGCGGTGCAGGGCGACGATGCCCCCGGTCATGTTGGTGTACTCGACCCGTTCGAGTCCGGCGGCCTGCATCATGCCCTTGAGCGTCTCCTGATCCGGATGCATGCGGATCGACTCCGCCAGGTAGCGGTAGCTGTCGGCGTCGTTGGCGACCAGCCGCCCGACCTGCGGCAGCACCCGGAACGAGTACTGGTCGTAGGCCTTGGAGAGCAGACCATTGGCCGGTTTGGAGAACTCCAGCACCAGCAGACGCCCGCCGGGCTTGAGCACGCGGGTCATCGAGCGCAGCGCCGCGTCCTTGTCGGTGACGTTGCGCAGGCCGAAGGCGATGGTGATGCAGTGGAAGCTGTTGTCGGGGAACGGCAGGCTCTCGGCGTTGGCCTGCACGTACTCGACGTTGTCGCCGACGCCGCCGTCGATCAGCTTGTCACGCCCGACCCGCAGCATCGAGGCGTTGATATCGGCCAGCACCACCCGGCCGCTGGGGCCGACACGCTTGGCGAACTGCCGCGTCAGGTCGCCGGTGCCGCCGGCGATATCGAGCACCCGGTGGCCGGCGCGGACGCCGCTGCGCTCCAGGGTGAGATGTTTCCACAGCCGATGGATACCGAACGACATCAGGTCGTTCATCACGTCGTAGCGCGCGGCCACCGAGTGGAAGACGTCCGCCACCCGGGCGGCCTTCTCCTCGACCGCGACCTGCTCGTAGCCGAAGTCGGTCGTGCGCTTGTCCATGTGCTTCTCCCCGAAAAGACGCTGTAGATCGCCGCACGAACGCCAACGACGGCGGCCGCGGCGAGGGCAGGCGGGACGAGTCTTCGCTGACTCTGTCGATGGTGCATTGTAGCGTCTGGCCTGGGCCTTGTCTTTGCACACTGTCTGGTGGAGGGGGGGCTCCCGACGATCGGCATGGGGGCGTCTGATACCGGCGCATCCGGAGCGTAAACGAGCGCACGGCCGGAGCGCCATCGCTGGCGTGTGCCCGACCATGCCGCCTTGACAGCCGGTTCACTGGACAACGTTAGGAACGTCTGAAGAGCTGGCGTACCTATTTACAGGCGCCTCGAGCCCCTGTGAACGGGTACACCAGCCCGGTTCGGCTTTTGCCCTGCCTGGTTGCTAACCGGTTTTGCTTACAAGCCCTGAGGCCTGTAGAGCCACTCCGAGCTGTCCAGTGGGCGGTTATTGATGCGAATCTCGGCGATATCGCCGGCGAAGGGGGTGTCCGGCTTGCCCTCCCAGGAGCTGGCACCGACTAGCCACTCGCTGCCGGGCTGAACCAGCAAGCCGGATTGCTCGTAACCCGTACGCATCACCAGCGCGCCGTTGACATACATCTGCGTGCGCTTCCCGTCGTTGACCACGGCCACGTGATACCAGCGGTCGCGATCGATCTCCCAGGACCAGTTGCTCCGCGTGTTGCCGTTTTGCGGCACGCTGAGCCACTGCAGTTCTCTCAGGCTGGAGATGGCCAGGCCCAGTGAGGGGTCGCCGCTGGCGCAAGATAGCTGATGCAGCTGGCAGACTTGGGTGGCCGAAGGTTGGTGTGTCAGCACACCCGACCAGGCGTTCTCACCGGGTGTCCAGTCTGCTGGCAGCCGCAACACCGCCTCGATGGTGTACTGCGGCAGGTAACCCTGTTTGCCGGCAGCACTCTTTTCGAAGGCCAGGCCGGGTGCCGTGGTCTCGAGATAGAAACCGCCTTTGCTGTTGTCGCCACGGAAGGTCGCGGTGCCCTTGGCATAGCCATAAGGGGGATCGATATCTCGCACCTCGAAAAGCGATGCTTCGGGGTCGCCGAGTGTAGCGGTACTCAGAGAATTGCCGTTGCCGGACACATCGATGAAACCTGCGCCACTGCCTGGCGAGGTGATGCGATATCGGTCATCGAAAATCCAGTGCGCCAGCGTGCCTTCGACGTTGCCGGGTGCGTTTTCCACCAGACTGTTCTGGTTGAAGTTGGCAAAACGTTCGCGGAAATCCATATCGATGCTGTATTTCCAGCGTTCGAGCTCATCTACCGAAGAGCGCTCGGCCTCGGGGATCTGCGCTACCCAGGGAGAGAAGGAACGAAAATGTAGCGCCTGGCCCTCAGGGTCGAACGTGATCAATTGCAGCATGCCGTTGCCGCCCCAGTAGCCTGACTGGTAGTCGACCACCTCCATGACCACCTTGCGTCCGTAGGCGTTGCGCGCTTCCAGCGTGGCCTCGCCATGATGGTGACCATTGATGGTGAGAAAAATCTGATCGTTGTCTCTTACCAGGTTGTCCCAGAAATAGGGGCCGACCTCGCTGAAGATCGCGCTCTCACCGTCTTCACCGATATTCATCAACTGGTGGGTGGTCAAGATGGCGGGTAGATCGGGATGCTCCTTGAGCACGCGACTCGCCCACCGCAGGGTGGTCTCCGAGGGGCGCCAGTCGAGCGCCAGTACGATGAAAGACTGGGGAGAGCCGTCTTCCCAGAAGTCGTTGACGGTAAAGATATGGTAGCTGTCGAAGCCGCCCCAAGGCGCCGGTGTGCCATTGTCGAGTTGCGCCTGCCCCTGGTAGGTAGCGAAGTTGGCGGCTTGCCGCTGGGGCGAGAAGTTCTGCAGGAAAGGCTCCCGAGAGAAGTCGCGATCGGACTCCCACTGTCGTGGGTCGCACACGTCGTGATTACCGGCCAGAATGCTGTAGGGCGTTGCGGGGTTGGCCTCTAGCAGGGCCATCGCTTCCCGTGCGCGCTCCCACTCCTGGGTCCAGGCCGCAGGGTCGTCACAGTTGAACCTGGTGTTCTCCACCACATCGCCCAAGTGCACTGTGAAGGCGATCTTCTCCTCGGCGTAGTGATCGGCGATCCAGCGTGTCTGCGCCATGTATCGCTCGGGCGAGTTCTCCGCATATTTCTGGGTGTCCGGCAGGACGGCGAGGGTAAAAGCGTTTCGGCTCTCCGAAACGCCGGATTTGGGTGGCTCGGACGTGTTCATCGATGATCGAGAAGTGTCGTCGCTGGCGGTCTCGTTGTCATCGCTGCTGCTGCAACCGGTAACCAACAGCGACATGATCAGCCAGGACAGCGTGATCAGCCAGTGCCAGTGAAAGGGGTGACAATCTCTACTGTCCATTGCTGGGTTCTCCTGTCGGGACGAGGTCGAGCGGGCTCGAGCATCATCCGAGCCCGACGCTGAAGCGGCATTGTCGGCGAGGAGAATGTCTGATCCTTTAACATACTGTTACAAATTCGGTTGTACTGTCGGGTTCGATCCCGGCGCTACGGAGTCGATCAATGAGCGAAAAGGGGTACAAGGGCGCTCGGTGGACAGGCTGCCGACGCACGCAAGAGGGCACATGAGATGGAGTCTGGTGAGCACCGGCCGGGCTAGCGTGCAAGCGTCGCGTCACGCGGCGATTCGCGGCGATTCGCGGCGAACGCCGAGTCCGCGCTGACACTGACTCGGCGTCTCCTCCGCCATCACACCTGATGGATCTGGATCGTGCTCGGCTCCCGCGAGGCCCCGGCACGCGCCAGCCTCGCCAGATAGTCGGCCCAGCGCGCCTCCTGCTCGGTCGCCAACGCATGGAGGTAGTCCCAGGTGTAGAGGCCGCTGTCGTGGCCATCGTCGAAGTGCAGCTTGAGCGCATAGCGCCCGGCCTGGGTGACGTCGAGCAGTCCGACGTGGCGCTTGCCGGTCTGCAGCACCGCTTCGCTGGGGTGGTGCCCCTGGACCTCGGCCGAGGGCGAGTAGACCCTCAGCAGCTCGATCGCCAGGCGGTAGTGGGTGCCGTCGGCATAGCCGAGTTCGAGTTCGCGGTCGCGCTTGTGGTAGTGCACGCGGGTAGGGACTGGGGCGGACATGGCGAAATCTCCTGGTGCGGTGCAGGCGCCCATGTGAAGCCAACGAGAGCGGCGACGCAAGACGCCCGCAGGCCCCGAGACCCCTGCAGGCCATGAGTAAGACCTCGGTGTGTCGAGTCCTGCGGGCGTCGAGGCCGCCGTGGCGATATGGCCGCAGGCACGCGATTGGCATGCCTGCGGTGCTTGAGGTTACAGAATATAGCGCGACAGATCTTCGTCCACCGCCAGCTCGCCGAGCTGTGCGTCGACGTAGGCGCCATCCACCACCAAGGGGCTGTCGAAGTCGCCGCCCTGATAGGAGGCCTCCTCGAGCAGCCGCTCCATCACTGTGTGCAGGCGGCGTGCGCCGATGTTCTCGGTGCCGTCGTTGACCTGCCAGGCGATCTCGGCGATCCGGGCGATGCCGTCTTCGGTGAACTGCACCTCCAGCCCTTCGGTGCCGAGCAGCGCCTGATACTGCTTGGTCAGCGCCGCCGAGGGCTCGGTCAGGATGCGCTTGAAGTCATCCGGGGTCAGGGCGGTGAGCTCGACCCGGATCGGCAGGCGCCCCTGCAGCTCGGGGATCAGATCCGAGGGCTTGGAGAGGTGGAAGGCGCCGGAGGCGATGAACAGGATATGATCGGTGCGCACCATGCCGTGCTTGGTGGAGACGGTGGAGCCCTCGATCAGCGGCAGCAGGTCGCGCTGCACGCCCTCGCGGGAGACGTCGCCGCCGCTGCCGCCGGACTCGCCGCGCTTGGCGACCTTGTCGATCTCGTCGAGGAATACGATGCCGTTCTGCTCCACCGCTTCCAGCGCGCGCTGCTTGATCTCCTCCTCGTTGACCAGCTTGGCGGCTTCCTCGTCCTGCAACAGCTTCCACGCCTCCTTGACCGTGACCCGACGGCTCTCGGTCTTCTGCTTGCCCATGTTGGCGAACAGGCTCTGCAGCTGGTTGGTCATCTCCTCCATGCCCGGCGGGGTCATGATATCGATGCCCTGGCTCGCCGGGGTGACCTCGATATCGATCTCCTTGTCGTCGAGCTGGCCTTCGCGCAGTTTCTTGCGGAATACCTGACGCGTGCCGGAGTCGTCGCGGCCGCTGTCGTACTCGCTGCCCCGGGGGCGCGGCAGCAGGGCGTCGAGAATGCGCTCCTCGGCGGCGTCCTCGGCCTTGTTGCGCACCTCGGTCTTGGCCTGCTCGCGCACCATCTTGATCGACATCTCCATCAGATCGCGCACGATCGACTCGACGTCGCGGCCGACATAGCCGACCTCGGTGAACTTGGTCGCCTCGACCTTGAGGAAGGGCGCGCCGGAGAGCTTGGCCAGACGCCGCGCGATCTCGGTCTTGCCCACCCCGGTGGGGCCGATCATCAGAATGTTCTTGGGCACGATCTCGCCGCGCATGTCTTCGTCCAGATGCATACGGCGCCAGCGGTTGCGCAGGGCGATCGCCACCGCGCGCTTGGCGTCGTGCTGGCCGATGATGTACTGGTCCAGCGAATGGACGATCTCACGCGGGGTCATGGCCGACTGCGTATGGGTCGGCGCCGGCAGGGCGGCCTGGGCGTTGGAAGTATCCTGGGTCATGGCATTCGCTCTCATCACAGCTCTTCGAGCGTGATCTGGTGATTGGTGAAGACGCAGATGTCGGCGGCGATGTTGAGCGACTTCTCGGTGATGTCGCGGGCGCTGAGCTCGGTATTCTCGAGCAGCGCGCGGGCCGAGGCCTGGGCGAAGTGCCCGCCGGAGCCGATGGCGATGATGCCGCGCTCCGGCTCGACCACGTCGCCGTTGCCGGTGATGATCAGTGAAGCGCTCTTGTCGGCCACCGCCAGCATCGCCTCGAGGCGGCGCAGGGCGCGGTCGGTACGCCACTCCTTGGCCAGCTCCACCGCCGCCTTGGTCAGGTGGCCCTGGTACTTCTCGAGCTGGGCCTCGAAGCGCTCGAACAGGGTGAAGGCGTCGGCGGTGCCGCCGGCGAAACCGGCCAGCACCTGGCCACGATAGAGCCGGCGGACCTTGCTGGCGTTGCCTTTCATCACCGTGTTGCCCAGCGATACCTGGCCATCTCCCGCCAGCGCGACCTGGTCGCCACGGCGCACGGATACGATTGTGGTCATCAAGCTACTCCTTGTGGCGCGCCGTCGGGAGCCGATCTGAAACGATCCGCCGCGACCGCTGGGGGCCGGGCGGCCGGCAACCACCCGACGGCGCCGAAAAAGACGCGCGGCATCGCAATATCGCGATGCGCCGTGCTGGCAGAGGTGTGGGCGGTGCGGGCGGAAATCAAGCGAAGCGGGCCATCGAAGGCGACAGGCAGTCGATCGAGGCAGTGCAGGGAACACGCGGCTATGCAGGAAACGCGGGGCAACGCAGTGAAGGGTGGGCGAAAGCGAGCCCGCCACCCCGGATCGGTGTGAGTGACCGATCCGGGCAGGCGAGCTCACTGTTTTTCAGGCAGTGCTTAGAGGGTGTTTACAAATTCGGCGAGCGAAGGCAAGACAAGGCAAAATCGATCGAAAAAGCGGAGTTTACACGGGGTAAATGAGCATTTTGAGGCCGATTTTAACGCCGTATTGGCGAGCGCAGGCAGTTTGTAAACACCCTCTTAGTTCTGCAGCCGGATCATCAGCGGCTCGATACCCTGAGTCACCATCAGATCCTGGGCCCGATTGAGCTCACGGGTGTCGCGATAGGGGCCGACCTGGACCCGGTGCCAGATCTGGTTGCCGTTGGCGCGCACGTCGGTGATCTTGGCCAGCAGGCCGAAATCCTTGAGCCGGTTGGCGAGCCGTTCGGCGTCGGCGATATCGCGAAACGACGCTGCCTGCAGCATGTAGCTGCCGGTCGCGGCGGGCTGCTTGGTCTGGTTGGCGGCGTCGTCGGCGGCCGCCTCCTGGCTGGCCTTGGCGGTGACCTCGGGGGAGCTGCCATTGCTGCTGTTCGGCGCGATCACCTCGGTTTCCGGCAGCAGCGTGTAGAACTCGAAGGTCGGCGTGGCCGGCTGGGCGCTGCTGGTACCCGCCTTGCCGCCCTCGCTGCTGCTGGCGCCGCTGTTGGCCGCGCTGCTGCTCGACTGGCTGGCCGGCTTGGGCACCACTGCGGCCACCGGTTCCGGCGAGCTGTGGTCGAGATACTGCGACAGCGCGAAACCGCCGATCAGACCGGCGATCGCCCACAGCCAGCCGGGGATACCGCCGACCCCCTGGCTTTTGCCGGCGTTGCGCGCGCGGGCGCGGGTGGTCGCGCCCTTGGGCGCGGCACGTGAGTTCTGCGCGGGGCGTCTGGCCATCCTCTACATCTCCTCGGGAGCGCTGACACCGAGCAGCGCCAATCCATTGCTGATCACCTGGCGCGCGGCCAGACCCAGAGCCAGACGGGCGTTGCGCAGTCCGGCATCGTCGACCATGACTTTCTGGGCGTTGTAGCAGGTGTGGAAATCGCTCGCCAGATCGATCAGATACTGGGCGATCTGGTGCGGCTCACGGGCCTCGGCAGCGCGCTCCACGGTATCGGGGTAGCGTGCCAGGCGGTTCATCAGCGCCTTCTCCTGCTCGGCGTCGAGGCGCTCCAGGTTGGCCATGGCCGTGGCGTGGTCGAACGCCTGGCCGTCACGCTCGGCCTTGCGCAGCACGCTGCACACCCGGGCGTGGGCATACTGGATGTAGTAGACCGGGTTGTCGTTGGTCTGCGAACGGGCCAGGTCGATATCGAAGGTGAGCTGCGAATCGGCGCGGCGTGCGGCGAGGAAATAGCGCGTGGCATCACGGCCGACCTCGTCGATCAGGTCGCGCAGGGTGACATAGCTGCCGGCACGCTTGGAGAGCTTGACCTCGACCCCGGAGCGCGTCACCAGCACCATCTGGTGCAGCACGTAGTCGGGCCAGCCCTGGGGGATGCCGACCTCGAGCGCCTGTAGCCCGGCGCGCACCCGGGTCACCGTGGAGTGGTGATCGGCGCCCTGTTCGTCGATCACCCGGGTGAAGCCGCGCTGCCACTTGTTGTGGTGGTAGGCGACGTCGGGCACGAAGTAGGTGTAGCTGCCGTCGGACTTGCGCATCACCCGGTCCTTGTCGTCACCGAAAGCGGTGGTGCGCAGCCACAGGGCGCCGTCGGCCTCGTAGGTGTGGCCGTTGGCGATCAGTTGTTCGACCGTCTCCTCCACGCGACCCTCGGCGTAGAGCGAGGACTCGAGGAAGTAGACGTCGAACTCGACCTCGAACGCCTTGAGGTCGAGATCCTGCTCGCGGCGCAGGTAGGCCACGGCAAAGGCGCGGATCGCCGCCTCGTCCTCGGGGTCGGCGGCAGCGGTCACCTCGCGGTCGTCGGCGGTCACCGTCTCGCCGGCCAGGTAGGCCGTGGCGACGTCGGCGATATAGTCACCGCGGTAGCCGTCCTCCGGCCACTCGGCATCCTCCGGGGTGAACCCGTGGACGCGCGCCTTGACCGAGCGCATCAGGTTGTCGATCTGAGCCCCGGCGTCGTTGTAGTAGAACTCCGAGGTGACATCAAAACCGGTGGCCTCGAGCAGGCGGCTCAAGCAGTCGCCGATCGCCGCACCGCGGCCGTGGCCGACGTGCAGCGGGCCGGTGGGGTTGGCCGAGACGAACTCCACCTGCACCTTCTCGCCGGCACCCTTGAGGCTGCGACCGAAGGTGTCGCCGGCGTCGAGGATGGCACTGACCACACCGGCGATGGCGTCGGTGGCGGCGAAGAAGTTGATGAATCCGGGCCCGGCGATCTCCACCTGACGCACGGCGTCGCTCGCCGGCAGCGCCGCGACCAGCTTGTCGGCCAGCTCGCGCGGCTTGAGGCCGGCCGGCTTGGCCAGCACCAGCGCGAGGTTGGTGGCGTAGTCACCGTGGGCCTTGTCACGGGCCGGGTCGACCTTGATCGCCGGATTGGCGTCGGCCGGCAGCTCGCCGCGCTGTTTGAGTGTCGCGACGGCGTCGTCGAGCAGTTGGATAATCGTCTCTTTCATGGCCTGCTTCGTAGTCGTGGGGCCTGTCGCCCGGGGCATCGTCACCCGGGCTGGCGCGGGAATTCGGCTGCGGAATACACCGCGACGTTGGGGAAGCGCTGAATGAATCGGCGAGCGGTTCGCTCGCGCAGGCATTCATGCCGTGTTTCCCTGGCCGTCGCGACGCGGAAAAAGGGCCGCCATTATCGATGATTGCGCACAGGCTTTAAACCCTGGCGCGGTCCGCCCTCAACTCAGCGTCATCGGGTCGACGTCCAGCGACCAGCGCACCCGGCGCGAGCTCTCCTGCTCCAGCCGCGTGACTAGCCAGGCGGCGGCCTCGTGCAGCGCACTGCGGCGCTCGGCGCTGAGCATCAGCTGCACATGGTAGCGGTTCTGGCGCCGCTCCATGGGCGCCGGCACCGGGCCCAGGGCGTGCACCGGCGAGCCGCGCGCGGCCAGCCACTCGCGCAGCGCCTCGCCGGCGGCATCGGCCGTGGCCTGGGCATCGTCCTCCTTGACCGCCTCGAAGCGCGCCAGTGCCAGGTGGCGGTAGGGCGGCAGCGCGGCCAGGCGGCGCTCCTCCAGTAGCTGGTAGGCAAGGGCATCGTAGCCGCTGTCCGCCAGCAGGCGCAGGTTGGGGTCGTCCGGGTGCAGCGTCTGCACCAGTACGCGGCCGGGGCGCTCGGCGCGGCCGGCGCGCCCGGCGACCTGGATCAGCAACTGGGCGCTCTGCTCCAGAGCGCGGAAATCGCTGGCATAGAGCCCGGCGTCGGCATTGACCACCACCACCAGCGTGACGTGGGGTAGATGGTGGCCCTTGGCCAGCATCTGGGTGCCGACCAGCAGGCTCGGCTCGCCGCGGCGGATTTCGCCGAGCACCTGGTCGAGCGCCTCCTTGCGCCGGGTGCTGTCGCGATCGATGCGATAGATCGGGGTCTGGGGAAACAGTGTCGCCAGCGTCTCCTCGGTGCGCTCGGTGCCGGCGCCGAGGGGGCGCAGATCGGCGCTGCCGCAGCTGGGGCAGGCGTCCGGCTGCGGCTGCTGGTGCTCGCAGTGGTGGCACACCAGGCGCGGCGGCTGGCGGTGCAGGGTGAGGCGCGAGTCGCAGTGACGGCACTCGGCGATCCAGCCGCACTGATGGCAGGCCAGCGAGGGTGAGAAGCCGCGCCGATTGATGAACACCAGCACCTGCCCCTCCGCCGCGAGGGCCTGACGGATCGCCTCGATCACCGGCGGGATCAGCCCGCCCTGGCGCACGCGCCCGCGCAGGTCGGTCAGCTCCAGCCGCGCCGAGGCGTGGCGGCTGGCGCGGGTGGTCAGACGCAGATGGCGGTAGCGCCCGCTGCGCGCCTGGGCCAGGCTCTCCAGCGATGGTGTGGCGCTGCCCAGCAGGATCGGGATGCCCTCGCGGTGGGCGCGGGCGATGGCGAGATCGCGGGCGTGGTAGCGCAGGCCATCCTGCTGCTTGAACGAGCCGTCGTGCTCCTCGTCGACGATGATCGCCCCGGGCCTTGCCAGCGGCGTGAAGATCGCCGAGCGGGTGCCGATGACCACCGGCGCGCGGCCGCTGCGCGCGGCCTCCCAGGCGTCCAGGCGCTCGAGGTCGGTGAGCCCGGAGTGCAGTGCCACCACCGGCACCCGGAAGCGCTTGCGAAAGCGCGCCAGGGTCTGCGGGGTGAGACCGATCTCCGGTACCAGCACCAGCGCCTGCTTGCCCTGGCCGAGCACGGCTTCGATCAACTGCAGATAGACCTCGGTCTTGCCGCTGCCGGTGACGCCGTGGAGCAGGCAGGGGTGGTAGCGATCGAGCCCTTCGTGCAGTGCCGCCAGCGCCGCTGCCTGCTCGCGGTTGAGGGTCAGCGCCGGGGTCGCCAGCAGCGGCCCCGACAGTGCCGCCGCCGCGGTCAGTGGCTCTTCGTGGCAGCTGACCAGACCGCGCCGGGTGAGGCCCTGCAGCTGGGCCCGGGTGAAGCCCTGGGCGCTGACCGCGCTGGTGACCAGGCCGTGGCGATGCTGGGCGAGCAGGGTGACCAGCTCGCGCTGGCGCGGCGCGCGGCCGAGCTTTTCCAGCGCCGTCGTCTCCGCGGTCTCCAGACGCCAGCGTTCGCGGGTGCGCGCTTCCAGCGGGCGACCCTGGCGCAGCGGTACCGGCAGGGCGTTGTGCAGGGTGTCGCCCAGCGCATGCTGGTAGTAGCGCGCGGTGAACTCGCACAGCCACAGCCAGTCCGCCGGCAGCGGTTCGGCGTCGAGGCAGGCGACGATCGGCTTGAGCTGGGCCAGTGGCAAGTCGCTCTCGGCGGCGCAGGCGATGACGATGCCCACCAGCTCGCGGCGCCCGAAGGGGACCTTGACCCGGATGCCCGCGCGCCAGCCACCGGCCGGTGGGGCACCAGCGGGGCGGTAGTCGAACAGTCGTCGCAGCGGGGTAGGTACGGCGACCCGCAGCACGCGCGCCTGCGTGGCCGGCGCTGCGGCGTCGGGCTTGAAATCTGCCAATTGGCCTCCATTCAGAACAGTGCTAGAATGCTGCGCCTTCCGACGTAGGGTGCGTCTTTTATCCGAGGTGGCGCCGCCGGGCAAGTCCGGTGCCGCGAGACTTCGGGATTCCAGGCGTTCCGGTCGCGCGGGAGTCAACCGCTAATCCCTATCCGTGTACGGTGCCTGGCAAACGATCAGGTGGCGGTACACTGCCAGCGAGGCTTCACGATGAAACAGGCTATTCACCCCGAATACAAGAAGGTCACCGCGACGTGTTCCTGCGGTGCGACCCATAGCGTCGGTACCACGGCGAGCGAAGATTTCCATATCGACGTCTGCTCCCAGTGCCACCCGTTCTACACCGGCAAGCAGAAGCAGGCGACCACCGGTGGTCGCGTCGAGCGCTTCAACAAGCGCTTCGGTGCTGCCGTACGTCGCGGCTGAACGACGTCCCGCCGGGCGTTCGCGCTCGGCCCGGTTGCTGACCGAAAACGTCGCTGACCGAAAACAATGCCCCGGCCCTGGCCGGGGCATTGTCGTTCTGGCCCTTGCGAACCCTGCCTTCACCCCTCTGGCCGCTCTGAGCCGACCGCTCGCCGTCTCCGCTGCCGCCGTGCCGATCCTGATCCTGGCGTCACGGTGCCGGTCATCAGCGTTTCTACTGCACTATCGCGCCCGCGTCTCTTCAGGTGCCACGCGCGCTTCTCCCTCTTATCTTCTTTCTGTTTCTTATCTTTCTTCCCCCAGCTGGGACCGCGTCCTTCCCGGAGCCGACTCTCCTGCATGGCAAGCGGATAGCGTGTACACGTCGTAATAAGGGATGCTCTATGGTTGGTCGCTCAGGTATAAGTTGCAGCAAATGGCTGCGATATGAGGCAAAAAAGTATTCAATGGTCGCCAAGCTCCATCAACGTGTTCGCGTTGTCCGGGGCGGGGTTTTCCGTTAGTCTGGCGCCACCCAATGATCTGAAGACGAGAAAAAGCCCATGAGTGACGACAAGCGCCAGGCTGCGCTCGACTACCACGCCAAGCCTTTTCCGGGGAAGCTCTCGGTCGAGCTGACCAAGCCGACGCAGACCGCCAAGCATCTGGCGCTGGCCTACAGCCCGGGGGTCGCCGAGCCGTGTCGCGAGATCGCCGCCAACCCCGAGGATGCCTATCTCTACACCGGCAAGGGCAACCTGGTCGCCGTGGTGTCCGACGGTAGTGCCATTCTGGGGCTGGGCAATCTGGGGCCGTTGGCGAGCAAGCCGGTGATGGAGGGCAAGGGCGTGCTGTTCAAGCGCTTTGCCGGCATCAACTCGGTGGATATCGAGGTCGAGGCGGATTCGCCGCAGGAGTTCATCGATACCGTCGCCAACATCGCGCTGAGCTGGGGCGGGATCAATCTCGAGGACATCAAGGCCCCGGAGTGCTTCGAGATCGAAGCCGCGCTCAAGGCGCGCTGCAACATTCCGGTATTTCACGACGACCAGCACGGTACCGCCATCGTCACGGCGGCGGGGCTGCTCAACGCCCTCGACATCGCCGGCAAGACCCTGGATGCGGCGCGCATCGTGTGTCTCGGCGCCGGGTCCGCGGCGATCGCCTGCATGAAGCTGCTGCTGGAGTGCGGTGCCCGCGCCGAGAACATCTACATGCTCGACCGCAAGGGCGTGATCCATGCCGGGCGTGACGACCTCAATGAATACAAGGCGCAGTTCGCCACCCCGACCGAGTGCCGCACCCTGGATGACGCCATCGAAGGGGCGGATGTCTTCGTCGGCCTCTCCGGCCCCAACCTGTTCAGTGCCGAGCAGCTCAGCCGGATGGCCGCCGACCCGGTGGTGTTCGCCTGCTCCAACCCGGACCCGGAGATCCACCCGGATCTGGCTCGCCAGACCCGCAGCGACGTGATCATGGGAACGGGACGCTCCGACTACCCCAACCAGGTCAACAACGTCCTCGGCTTTCCGTTCATCTTCCGTGGCGCACTCGACGTGCGCGCCACCACGATCAACGAAGCGATGAAGATCGCCGCGGTGCATGCGCTCAAGGATCTGGCACGGGAGCCGGTGACCCAGGAGGTGCTCGACGCCTACGAGCTCGATGCGCTCTCCTTCGGTCGCGGCTACATCATCCCCACGCCGGTGGACTCGCGCCTGCTCGAGCGCATCCCGGCGGCCGTGGCCCAGGCCGCCATCGACAGTGGCGTGGCGTGCAAGCCCTATCCGGCGCACTATCCGCTGAAGAGCGTCAAGGAGATCTACGGTTGAGCGATTGAGCGCGATCGCCGTGGCGTTCTGAATGACACGACTGCCGCCCTTCGGGGCGGCAGTTGCGTTTGGGGTATCCGTGAGAACCGGCGGTCGCCGGGTATGTCAGCGTGGTGTGGTTGCGGCGTCCGCCGTGCTCACCAGCCATACACTCACCAGCTATACAGCAGCGAGACCGAGGTGGTGGTGTCGGTGCGGGCGTCGGCATCCGGCGGTGGATGGGTGTTGCTCTTGACGTCGTAAGCGACACGCAGCGCCAGGTGCGAGTTGAGCTGCGAGGTGATGGTCGAAAGCGAACGCGTGGTCACGCTGATATGGGTCGCTTCCACCGACATCTCCTGATCGAAGGAGATGTCCTCGCTGAAGTTGTAGGTGTAGTCGAGTGCCGAGTAGGCCAGCGGCAGGTCGTCGCTGCCCTTGCTCTTGTCGGCGTAGTCGTCGTGGCGATAGCCGGGGCCGACTTCGGCGGAGAGGGTGTGGGTGGGGCCGTTGAGCAGTTGACGTCCGTAGCCGCCGATGGTGGTGAACTGCCAGTCGTAGCCGCTGAAGCGGTCGCGTTCCCAGCGGGCGAAGCCGAACAGATAGTTGTCGTCGCTCAGCTCGTAGCGCTCGCGTCCGGCAACCAGATACTGCTCGCTGGTGGTGTTCTCGTTGTCCTGCACGCTGCGCGTTTCGGCGCGGAAGGTGTGGGTGAAACGCCCGGTCAGCCAGGTCAGGCGCCCCTTGGCCAGCAGCGTCTGGGTGTTGCTGTTGCCGGTCAGGCGGGTATAGCCGAGTTCCGCACTACCGCTGAAGTTGGGCGTGTCGTCGTCGGGTGCCGGCGGCGCGTAGAACAGATCGGCGGGTGCGCTCGAGGCCAGCAGGCAGGTGGCGAGCAGCAGCCAGCGGCAGCGGGGCAAGGGCATGGCATCTCTCTCCGCGTGGGGGCGACGAACGATGGCGCCGGAACGGAACCCCGGTCCCGGCCCGAGGGCCGCCACGGCGAGCGTGGCGGGGCAGACGGCGGGGCGGCGGGAGCGCCGCCCGAGGCGCTTCAGAAGATCGCCTCATAGGTGCCGGTGCCCTGGGAGCCACTCTGGTCTTCCAGCTCCGGCTTGATGCCGCGGGGCTGGTAGTCGGGCACGTTCTGCTTGCGGAAGATCTCGTTGATGCCGCCGGGCTGGTCGTCGTGCAGGCGCTTGCCGGTGTCGGGGTCGATGCGCACGGTGACGATGTCCGCCGGTGCTTCGGGAATCACCTGCGGCGTGCCCTTGAGCGCCGGGCCCATGAACGCTTTCCAGATCGGCAGCGCGGCCTGGGCGCCATACTCGGCGGTGGTCGAGTTGTCATCCTTGCCCACCCAGACGGTGGTCACCAGCGAGTTGTTGAAGCCGGAGAACCAGGCGTCACGCTGATCGTTGGTGGTGCCGGTCTTGCCCACGATGTCGGCGCGGTTGAGTGACAGGGCGCCGCGTCCGGTGCCTTTCTCGATCACGTCGCGCAGGATGCTGCGCAGGATATAGAGCGCATCCGGCTCGACCACCCGGGGTGCGATGCGGCGCGGCTCGCCGTCGACCTCGGTCTGGGTGGCATCGGCGGCGCAGTCGCGGCAGGCGACCAGCGGGTTGGCCTCCTCGACCACGGTGTTGTGGCTGCCCTGGGTGATCTTGTCGATGTACCAGGGCGACACCTGGAAGCCGCCGTTGGCCAGGACCGCGTAGGCGTTGGCGATCTCCAGCGGCGTCAGCGAGGCGCTACCCAGCGCCAGCGACAGGCCGTGGGGCAGGCGGTCGCGGGAGAAGCCGAAGCGCTCGAGGAAGTTGAGCGCATTGTCGAGCCCCAGCGACTGCAGCACGCGAATCGTCACCAGGTTGCGCGAGGTGTAGAGGCCCACGCGCAGCCGGGTGGGGCCGAGGAAGCGCTGCTCGGCGTTCTCTGGGCGCCAGTCGTCGGCGCCGAACTGCTCCATCACGATGGGGGCATCGTTGATGATGGTCGCCGCGGTCATGCCGCCCTCTTCCAGCGCGGCCAGATAGACGAACGGCTTGAAGTTGGAGCCGACCTGGCGCTGGGCCTGGATGGCGCGGTTGAACTTGCTGGCGGAGAAGCTGAAACCGCCCTGGAGTGCCTCGATCGCGCCGGTCTTGGGGTCGAGCACCACGATCGCGCCCTCGGCGCCCGGGCGCTGGCCCAGACGCCAGTGATCGCCATCGCGCAGGATACGCACCAGATCCCCGCGGCTGGCGATCGCCGCGGCATTGGCCGGCACGCCGCCGCGCCACTTGGCACTGTGGTACTCCCGCGCCCACTTGAGGCCATCCCAGTCGAGGGTGATCACCTTGCCGTCGGCATCGAGCACGCGCATCTGCTTGCCTTCGGTGGAGACCACGATGGCCGGCTGCAGCGGGCCATAGGCCGGCGTGCGCTCGAGGACCTTGAGCCAGTTGCTGACGTCACCCTCGACGCCCTGGATCGTGGCCTGGCTGCTCTGGGCCGCCTGGCGCGCGGTCTGGATCACCTCGGGGGACTCCGACAGCTCCTCCTCCAGGCCCTTGCGTTCGGTGCGGTCCTGGGCCTCGACCAGACTCGGCGGGACGTCCTTCTCCTCCGGCCCGCGCCAGCCGTGGCGGGTGTCGTAGTCGATCAGCCCTTGTACCAGGGCGTCGCGGGCGTCGGTCTGCAGCCGGCTGTCGAGGGTGGTGGTGATGCGGATGTTGTCGGTATAGGCCTTGTCGCCAAAGCGCTCGACCGCATAGCTGCGCGCCATCTCGGCGACGTAGGGGGCGTCGACCTCGGTCTGGGCGATGTGCCGGCTGGCGGTGATCGGCGCCTTGACCGCCTTGTCGTAGGCGGCCTGATCGATATAGCCGAGATCGCGCATGCGGTAGAGGATCCAGTTGCGGCGGATCAGCGCGCGCTCCGGGTTGGCCAGCGGGTTGAAGCTGGAGGGCGCCTTGGGCAGGCCGGCGATCATCGCGTACTGCGGCAGGGTCAGCTCGTTCAGAGGCTTGCCGTAGTAGGTGTTGGCGGCGGCGGCGACGCCGTAGGAGCGGTTGCCCAGATAGATCTTGTTGACGTAGAGCTCGAGGATATCGTCCTTGCTCAGGATCTGCTCCATCTGCAGCGCCAGCAGGATCTCGCGAATCTTGCGGGTGAAGGTCTGATCGAGCGTCAGCAGATAGTTACGCGCCACCTGCATGGTGATGGTGCTGCCCCCGGACTGGATGCCGCCGCTGGAGGCGAGCTCCAGGGCGGCGCGCGCCAGCCCCTTGGGATCGACCCCGGGGTGGGTGAAGAAGCTGGCATCCTCGGCCGCCAGCAGGGCGTCGATCAGCGGCTTGGGAATCTGGTCGAAGCTCACCGGCATACGGCGCTCCTCGCCGTACTCGCCGATCAGCTTGCCATCCTCGGTATAGATGCGCAGCGGTGTCTGCAGTTCGTAGTTCTGCAGCTGGTGGACATCCGGCAGGCCCGGGGCGAAGTAGAGCGCGGCACCGACCACTGCCAGCAGGGCGCCGGCACCGAGCGAGAGCAGCAGCCAGAAGGCCGTGGACAGTAGGCGGGTAAAGAGCTTCATGGGCAGAGTGCAATTCCTTGACGGAGGTCGGTGCGGCCGGTCGCGCGTCAGCCATCCCTGGCCTTGAGGATGTCGAACCAGCGGGCATTATATGGACGCGACCGAATCGGGGCCAGTTTCCACCCCCTCTGTTCCTGCAAGCAGCGCGCAATCTGTGTAACGAAATGTCTCAAGTCGGCCGCCGGCCCGCCGTTAAACGGGATTAGGATGATCGCGTCCCCCATTTTCGCGTCCCGCTAATGGGTTTCATGGCGAGGTAGGACAGTGTTGCGCCCGAAAAGGTCCCTGAAGTGTTACGCCTGAAACGATCCCAGAGAGGTCTGGTCGGGGTCGATATCACCTCCGCCACGGTCAAGCTGCTCGAGCTGGAACGCCACGCCGGGCGCCTGCGCATCGATAGCTATGCCGTGCGCCCGCTACGCGAGGGGGCGGTGGTGGAGCGGCGTATCCGCGATCAGCGCGAGGTCGTCGATACCCTCAAGCGGGCGGTCGAGCACGGCCGGCTCAAGTCGCGCCGGGCGGTGGTGGCGGTGCCCAACTCGGCGGCGATCACGCGCAAGCTGACGCTGCCCGCCTCGCTCAGCGACGAGGATATCGAGGCGCGCATCCAGATGGAGTCGGAGAAGTACGTCCCCTTTCCGCTCAACGAGGTCGCCTTCGACTTCCAGCGACTGGGACGCCATCGGCGCTACGACGACCAGCAGGAGGTGATGCTGGTGGCCTGTCGGGTGCAGGATATCGAACTGCTCACCGCGACCTTGTCCGAGGCGGGTCTCGAAGCGGTGGCGGTGGATGTCGAGGGGTTCGCACTGGAGCGCATGTGGGGCGATATGGCGAGCCAGTTCGACACGCCCGACGCCGACGCCGTGGCGCTGGTCGATATCGGCGCCAACCTGTGCGCCTTCCATGTGCTCAAGGGCGGCCGCATCGTCTACAGCCGCGACAACCTGTGCGGCGGGCGCCAACTCACCGACGCCATCAGTCGCCGCTACCGCATCAGCTTCGAGGAGGCGGGGCGGGCCAAGAAGCGCGGGGGCCTTCCGGATGACTATCGCCAGCAGGTGCTGACCCCCTTCATCGATACCCTGATCCAGCACATCGGGCGTTCGCTGCAGCTCTACTATACCGCCGCCGGCCAGCAGGAGATCCGCCAACTGGTGCTCGCCGGCGGTTCCTGCGTGCTGCCGGGCTTCGTCGATCGGCTGCGCGCCCAGAGCGGGCTGGAGGCGACGCTGGCCAACCCGTTCGGCGGCATGCGCGTGCATCCGCGCCTCGATGTCGATGCCCTGGCCGCCGATGCGCCGGCAATGCTCACCGCCTGCGGCCTGGCCATGCGGGTGCGTGCATGAGTGTCGAGATCAATCTGCTGCCATGGCGTGAGCGCCAGCGCCAGCAGCGCACCCGGCGCTTTCAGCGGGGCGTGCTGCTGGCGCTGCTGCTGGGGCTGCTCGCCGGCTGGCTGATCGACCTGCACGAGCAGGCGCTGGTGCGTGCGGAGCAGGCTCGGCTGGGGATGATCGAGCGCCATACCCAGCAGTTGACCCGGGACATCGAGTCGGTGCGCGACTTTCGCCACCTGCGCGAGCGCATGCTCGAGCAGATCGACCTGATCGGCACGCTGCAGGCGAGCCGGCCGCTCACCGTCGAGGTGTTCGATCAGCTCACCGCCACCCTGGTCGATGGCGTCCACTACACCCAGCTGGTGCGCCACGACCATACGCTCGAGCTCGACGGTGTGGCCGCCTCCAACCGCCAGGTCTCCGAGCAGATGCGGCGTCTCGCGGCGAGCCCGGCGCTGGGCGTACCGCTGCTCTCCGATGTCAGCGCCGGCAACGGTGCCGATGCACCGCGGCGCTTCCAGATGAGCGTCGAGGAGCAGCCGGCGGTGGATGCCTCCGGCGAACCCGCGGAGTCGACGCCATGAGGTCGCTTCGGCGGTGCCGCGAGCGTCTGCGGGGCTGGGTGCAGGATCAGGCGCGTCAGCTGCGTGAGCTGCCCTGGCGTGAGCTCGACCTCAAGGAAGCGGGAACCTGGCCCACCAGCCTGCAGGCGCTGATCGCGCTGACGGCATTCACGCTGGCTTTGCTGCTCATGCAGTGGCTGCTGGCGTCATCGCCGCGGGCCCAGCACGCGCGTCTGGTGGCGCAGGAGACACAGGCGCTCTCGCGCTTCGAGACGCTCTCCTACCAGGCGGTCAATCTGCCGATGATGCGCCAGCAGATGAGCGAGCTGAAGGCGCGCATGCAGCGCGTGCTCGAGCAGCTGCCGAGTGACGCCGAGGTGCCTGCGCTGCTGGATGCGATCAGCGATGCCGCCCGCGAACAGCAGTTGAACATCGACAGCATCAAGCTCCAGCCGGCGGTGGCGAGCGAGTTCGTCTTCGAGCAGCCGTTCGATATTCAGGTGCGTGGCGGCTATCACCAGATCGCCGCTTTCCTGGCCGAGGTCGCCAGCATGCCGCGTATCGTCACCCTGCACGACTTCACGCTGGCCCCGGTGGCGGACTCACCCACGCTGCGCCTGAAGATGCTGGCCAAGACCTACCGCTATCGCGAGGCGGATGACGCTACCGACACGGGGGCCGGCTCATGACGTGGGGTGGACGGGGGCGTGGACACGCACGCCTGGGGCTGGCGCTGGCCTGTGCTGCCCTGCTGGCCGGCTGCAGCGATGCCCACCTGGACACGCTCGAGCAGCGGCTGCAGGCGCTGCGCCACAAGCCGGAGGGCAAGATCGCGGCGCTGCCGGAGATGCCCCGCTATGCGGTGGCGGCCTATCACGGCAGCACCATGCGTAGCCCCTTCGCCCCCGCCGGGAAAACTCTCGAGGCGCTGGTGCCGCCGGCCGAGCCCCGGGTGCAGCGCGAGCGTCAGCCGCTCGAGGCGTTTGCGCTGGAGAATCTCGCACTGGTGGGCACGCTCAGCGTCGGCGTGACCCCGTCGGGCCTGATCCGGGCGCCGGACGGGCGCCTCTACCGGGTCTTCGTCGGCGACTATCTGGGACGCGATCAGGGGCACATCGTGAAGATCACGCGGCGCAGCCTGAGCCTGGTGGAGCGCGTGCGCGACACCCAGGGGGCGTGGCGCGAGCGTACTCGCCAATTGAGCCTGGCCGCGACCAGCGAACAGGCCGCCGCCTCGCCGCAGAATTCGGGATGAGGGCCCGGGTGCTGTCTGAAAAGTCGACCAGCGCCAACCGCCGCGGCGATGGCCCCAAGCAGATCAGCAGGAGAACGAGCATGGCATGTCGATTCAGGTGGGTGAGCGGGCTGCTGGCCTGGCTGCTGCTGGGGCTGGCCGCGCCGGCCTGGGCGGGGTCGAGCCTGACGGCGGTGAACTTCACCGAGCGTGGCCCCGGACGTCTCGACGTCGAGCTACGCTTCGCCGGTGGGGTGCCGGAGGTGCGCGGCTACCGTACCGCCGCGCCGCCGCGGCTGGCACTGGATCTGCTCGACACCACCAGCGCGCTGGCGAAGCGTCGCTTCGCGGTCGGCAGTGGCGGGGTCGAGTCGCTGCGCGTGCTGGCCGGCGAAGGGCGCACGCGGCTGGTGTTCGCCCTCGACGGGGCGAGCGACTATCGACTGGAGCGCCAGTCGGGTCGTCTGCTGGTGCATCTGGGGGCTGCGCCGGCGGCGAGCGCCGAGGCGGCGACACCGGGATTCGTCGCCGAAGCCGGGCGCGAAGCACCGGGCGTGGGCCGCACCGCCGCTGCCGCCAGCCGCCAGCCGCGGGTGGCGGCGCTCGACTTTCGCCGCAGCGACACCGACCACGGTGAGCTGCTGGTGACCCTCGACCGGCCCGGGGTGGCAGCCTCGGTCTCCGGGGGTGGGCGCCGGATCACCCTGACGCTACCCGGGGTGGTGCTGCCGGATGCCCAGTACCAGACCCTGGACGTGAGCGACTTCGGCACCGCGGTGACGCGCATCGTGCCGCGGCGCGATGCCGACGGCGTGCGCTTCGAGATCAGCGCGACGCGGGCGATGGAGCCGCTGGTGACCCAGCAGGGGCGCGAGCTGCGTCTGGAGCTCGCGCCGCAAAAGGAGGAGGGGGGCGGTACGTCCAGCGTCAGTGCCGGCGCTGCGGCACCGAGCTACAGCGGCAAGCCGGTGACCCTCGACTTCCAGGACATCCCGGTACGCGACGTGCTCTCGATCATCGCCCAGGTCTCCGGGCTCAATGTCGTCGCCAGCGATAGCGTCCAGGGCAACGTCACTCTCAATCTGGTCGACGTGCCCTGGGATCAGGCGCTCGACCTGGTGTTGCAGAGCCGCGGCCTGGCGGCGCGGCGTACCGGCGACGTGATGGTGGTGGCGCCGGCCGGCGAGCTGGCCAGCCTGCAGCGCCAGACTCTGGAGAGCCGTGAGCAGTCGCAGCAGCTGGCGCCGCTGGTCACCGAGTTCGTGCCGATCCGCTACGCCAAGGCGGACACCCTGGCCGGACTGCTGCGCGGCGGCGAGGGCGTGGGACTGATGTCGGATCGCGGCCGGGTGACCGTCGATGTGCGCACCAACACTCTGATCCTGCAGGACACCCGCGATCAACTGGAGGCGATCCGGCGTACCATCGATCAGCTCGACATTCCTGTGCGTCAGGTCCAGATCGAGGCGCGTATCGTCATCGCCCGTGACAGCGCCACCCGTGAGCTGGGCGTCAACTGGGGCATGTCGTCGCCGGCCGGGGGGCGCCTCAATCTGAGCGGTGCCGCCGATGGCGACCCCTCCAGCGTGCCCTCCACCAGCAATGATCCTCAGTCCTACGGCGGCGGCCTGGCGGTCGATCTGGGCAACGCCACCCAACCCGCCAGCGCCTTCAGCTTCGGCTATCTCTCCGGTGACGTGCTGATCGATCTGGAGCTGCGCGCGCTGGAGAGCGAGGGCAAGAGCCAGACCATCTCCCAGCCCAAGGTGATCACCGCCAACCAGCGCACCGCGGTGATCAAGCAGGGGCAGGAGGTGCCCTACCAGGAGGCGTCCTCCAGCGGCGCCACCACCACCGAGTTCAAGGAGGCGGTGCTGTCGCTGGAGGTGACCCCGCAGATCACCCCGGATGACCGCATCATCATGGATCTGCGGGTCAACAACGACAATATCTCGAACACCCGCTTCGATGGCGCGCCGGCGATCGACACCAACGAGATCCAGACCCAGGTGCTGGTCGACAACGGCGAAACCGTGGTGCTTGGCGGTATCCTCACCTCGGAGCAGCTGCATACGCTGTTCAAGACGCCCTTCCTTGGTGACATCCCGGTGCTCGGGCAGCTGTTCCGCTATACCCAGGAGAGCAATGAAAAGGTAGAATTGCTGATCTTCATTACGCCCAAGATCATCGAGGACAGACTGGCCATTCGCTGATGCGGTCGCTTCCCAATCTTTTTCTCATCGGCCCCATGGGGGCCGGCAAAAGCACTATCGGCCGCCTTCTGGCGGCCGAATTGCAGCGCGAATTCCTGGATAGCGACCATCAGATCGAGGCGCGATGCGGGGCGAATATCCCGTGGATTTTCGATGTCGAGGGCGAGCAGGGGTTCCGTGACCGCGAGACGGCGATGATCGACGAGCTGACCCAGCGCAGCGAGGTGGTGATGGCCACCGGCGGCGGCGCGGTGATGCGCGAGCTCAATCGCCAGTACCTGCGCGAGCGCGGTACCGTGATCTATCTGGCGACCACGGTCGAGCAGCAGATCCGGCGCACCGCGCGCGACCGCAACCGCCCGCTGCTGCGCAGCGCCAACCCCGAGCAGGTGCTGCGCGACCTTTTCGCGCTGCGCGATCCGCTCTATCGTGCCACCGCCGATCTCGTCGTGCGCACCGACCGCCGCAGCCCCAAAAGCGTGGTGGCGGATATCGTGCGTCGGGTCACGCGGCTCAACCAGCCGCTTCAGGCCGGGGCCTCGCCGCCGCGCTAGTCGTACCACGGCAGGCGCGCCACTTCGCTCACTCGTACAAGGGTCACCCGTCATGACGCAGTCTCCTTCCGCCGCCATGGAGTCACTGAGTGTCGCGCTCGGCGAGCGCACCTACCCCATCCATATCGGCGCCGGGCTGCTCGACGATCCGGGCTGCCTGCTGCCCTATCTGGCCGGGCGCCAGGTGATGATCGTCACCAACGCGACCGTCGCCCCGCACTATCTCGACCGGCTTCGTCACACCCTGAGCGGGGCCGATCTCGAGGTGTGCGAGGTGATCCTGCCCGACGGCGAGGCGACCAAGACCCTGGCCTCGGTGGAGCGCATCTGGGATGCGCTGCTGGCGGCCGGCTTCAACCGCCGCTGCACCCTCGTCGCCCTCGGCGGTGGGGTCATCGGCGACATGGCCGGCTACGCCGCGGCGAGCTACCAGCGCGGGGTCGCCTTCATCCAGGTGCCGACCACGCTGCTGGCCCAGGTCGACTCCTCGGTGGGGGGCAAGACCGGGGTCAACCATCCGCGCGGCAAGAACATGATCGGCGCCTTCTGGCAGCCGCGTGCGGTGCTGATCGATACCCAGACCCTGGCGACGCTGCCCGAGCGCGAGCTTTCGGCGGGGCTGGCCGAGGTGATCAAGTACGGCCTGATCTGGGATGCTGCCTTTCTCGACTGGCTCGAGCGCGAAATGCCAGCCCTGCGCGCGCTGGACGCCGCCGCGATCCGCCACGCCATTCGCCGCAGCTGCGAGATCAAGGCGGAGATCGTCGCCGAGGACGAGACCGAGCAGGGCGTGCGTGCGCTGCTCAATCTCGGCCACACCTTCGGTCACGCCATCGAGGCGCACCAGGGTTACGGCAACTGGCTGCATGGCGAGGCAGTGGGTGCCGGCATGGCCATGGCCGCGGCACTGTCGGCCGAGCGCGGCTGGCTCACCGGCGCCGAGGTCGAGCGTATCGGAGCGGTGCTGGCGGCGGCGGGGCTGCCGCGGGTGGCGCCCGCCGCCATGGGTGTCGATGACTTCCTCGAGCGCATGCGTCTGGACAAGAAGAATCTCGACAGCCGCCTGCGGCTGATCCTGCTCGAGGCGCTGGGGCGCGCCGCGATCCATGACGACACCGATCCGGCCATGCTCGAACGCCTGATCGAGCGTTTCCCCCGCGCCTGAGCGGGCGCCACGCCGCCGAATATCCCGCCCGTGCGGTGGTCGCCATGCCCGCCGTGGCGGTGCCATCGGCGTCTTTCCGACTGGGGCGGGCGTAGGCCCATCTGCCGTGCCGGAGAGCGACGCCGTGGCGCGCCTCACGCCGCGGCGTCGCTCCCAAGACATCATTCCCAAGACGTCGCGCCCAGGGTGTGCCTGTGGCCCCGCCGGCGCGCGCTTCCGCCAGGCTGTCTTCTTCGCTGCGCTATCCTTATCGCTGTCACCGCGCTGACCGGCCCTCTCCCTGACGGGCGTGTTCGCCCTGCTGCGTACCCGCGATCTGGTGGGTAGCATCGCGACGGCAGTCTCAGGGTGGGGTCATGCATGCAATTGGCATGAAGTATGTCGTATCGGCATGGGGTGAGGGGGTGATTCGTGTGTGTCGATGCGTGTCGAGGCTAGTATTTAGACTTTAGTCGAAGATGCCTCTCTAAGCCGTTGAGCTGTCAGGTAATTTTTTTAGTTATAAATATAAGTCCTCGATTTTCAATGGTTTTATCGCAGAGGGTGGGGCGGCGCGCGATTGCGTTGCGGCGGGGGAGTGGCTATTCTGGGCGGCCTTTTGACGCCGTTCCACGGCGCCAGCGTCGCAGCGAGGTGGCGCTGAAAGCCGACAGTTAGAGCAGTCGGAAATAACAACAAACCTTATATTATCTCCCTGTATTTTACCGAACGCAAGTTCCCTTGTTCTGTGAGGCACGCCCATGATGAGAGGTCTTCACCAGCCCGGCGAATTCCGCGACAACTGCGGCTTCGGACTGATTGCGCACATGGAGGGGCAGGCCAGTCACGATCTGCTCGAGACGGCGATCGAGTCGTTGACGTGCATGACCCACCGTGGCGGTATCGCCGCCGACGGCAAGACCGGCGACGGCTGCGGACTGTTGCTCAAGATGCCGGTCGGCTTCATGCGCGAAGTGGCGCAGGAGGCGCTGGGCGTGGCGCTGGGCGAGCGCTTCGCCGTCGGTTGCGTGTTCTTCGCCGATGACGATGCCCGCGAAGCCGAGGCACGCCAGGTGCTCGAGCGCGAACTCGAGGCCCGCGGCCTGGCGGTCAAGGGCTGGCGCGACGTGCCCACCGATCCCAGCGTGTGCGGTCCGATGGCACTCGACTGCCTGCCGCGCATCCGCCAGGTGTTCGTCGAGGGCGACCCTTCGCAGTCGGATGCCGCCTTCAACGTCGAGCTGTTCATGGCGCGGCGTCTGGCCGAGCAGGCGCTGCGCGGCGACGAGGAGTTCTACGTCTGCTCGCTGTCGTCCAAGGTGGTCTCCTACAAGGGCCTGATGATGCCCGCCGATCTGCCCACCTTCTTCCAGGATCTGGGCGATCCGCGGCTGGAGACGGCGATCTGCGTCTTCCACCAGCGCTTCTCCACCAATACCGCCCCGCGCTGGCCGCTGGCGCAGCCGTTCCGCTTCATGGCGCACAACGGCGAGATCAACACCATCGAGGCCAACCGCAGCTGGGCCAATGCGCGCAAGGCCAACTTCGTCAGCCCCCTGTTGCCGGATATCGAGGGCCTCGACGAGATCGTCAACACCACCGGTTCCGACTCGTCGAGCATGGACAACATGCTCGAGGTGCTGCTCACCGGCGGCATGGACCTCTACAACGCGGTGCGCATGATGGTGCCGCCGGCGTGGCAGAACGTGGAGACCATGGATGGCGACCTGCGCGCCTTCTACGAGTACAACTCCATGCACATGGAGGCGTGGGACGGTCCTGCCGGCATCGTCATGACCGAGGGCCGCCATGCGGTGTGCATGCTCGACCGCAACGGTCTGCGTCCGGCGCGCTGGGTGATCACCGACAACGGCTATATCACTCTTTCCTCCGAGATCGGGGTATGGAACTACGCGCCCGAATCGGTGGTGGCCAAGGGGCGCGTGGGCCCGGGGCAGATCCTGGCGGTCGATACCGAGACCGGTGAGGTGCTGCACACCGACGATATCGACCAGCGGCTCAAGTCGGCCTATCCCTACAAGCGCTGGCTCAAGGAGCACGCCCACTATCTCGAGTCGGCGCTGACCGAGCTGGCGCGCTTCCAGCCGATGCCCCTCGACGAGCTCAACGTCTATCAGAAGATGTTCTCGGTCACCAACGAGGAGCGCGACCAGCTGCTGCGTCCGCTGGCCGAAAGCGGCCAGGAGGCGGTGGGGTCGATGGGCGACGACACGCCGATGGCGGTGCTGTCGCGTCATAATCGCCTGCTCACCGACTTCTTCCGCCAGAAGTTCGCCCAGGTCACCAATCCGCCGATCGACCCGCTGCGCGAGGCGATCGTGATGTCGCTGGAGACTTGCTGCGGGGCCGAGCTCAATGTCTTCGAGGCGACCCCGGAGCACGCCAACCGGCTGATCCTGACCACGCCGATCCTGTCGCCGCGCAAGTTCACCGCGCTCGTCGAGCAGGATGACCCGGCGTTCGCGCCGGTGCGTCTGCCGCTGCACTACGATCCCGAGACCACCACGCTGCGTCAGGCGCTGCACACGCTGTGCCAGCGTGCGGAGCAGGCCGCCCGCGATGGCAAGGTGCTGCTGGTGCTGTCGGATGCCGAGCTGGAACAGGGCAAGCTGCCGATTCAGTCGCTGCTCGCCACCGGTGCGGTGCACCACCATCTGGCCCGGCTGGCGCTGCGTCCGCGGGTCAATCTGGTGGTCGAGACCGGCTACGCCCGTGATGCCCATCAGATGGCGGTGTTCTTCGGTGTCGGCGCCACCGCGATCTACCCCTACCTGGCCTATCAGGTGATGGCGGACATGCACCGCACCGGTGAGCTGGTGGGCAACCCGGCGGATGCCCGCGAGAACTATCGCAAGGGTATGCAGAAGGGGCTCTACAAGATTCTGTCGAAGATGGGCATTTCGCAGATCTCCTCCTACCGCGGCTCGCAGCTGTTCGAGGCGGTGGGCCTGGGCAGCGAGGTGATGCAGACCTGCTTCGCCGGGATGATGTCGCGGATCGAGGGCACCGGCTTCAGCGAGCTGCAGATGCAGCAGGAGCTCTCCGCCCGCGACGCCTGGATTCCGCGCAAGGGGCTCAAGCAGGGTGGGTTGGTCAAGTTCGTGCATGGTCACGAGTACCACGCCTACAACCCGGATGTGGTGATGAAGCTGCAGCAGGCGGTGCAGCAGGGGGATTACACCCAGTGGAAGGCGTTTGCACGGCTGGTCAACGAGCGCCCGGTGGCTACGGTGCGCGATCTGCTCGCGCTCAAGCCGGCCCCTGAACCGCTGCCCCTCGACGAGGTGGAGCCGGTCGAGGCGCTGCTGCCGCGCTTCGACAGCGCCGGCATGTCGCTCGGGGCACTCTCGCCGGAGGCCCACGAGGCGCTGGCCCAGGCGATGAACGAGACCGGCGGGCGCTCCAACTCGGGTGAAGGTGGCGAGGATCCGGCGCGCTACGGCACCATCCGCTCCTCCAAGATCAAGCAGATCGCCTCAGGGCGCTTCGGCGTCACCCCGGCCTATCTGGTCAATGCCGAGGTGCTGCAGATCAAGGTCGCCCAGGGCGCCAAGCCCGGCGAGGGCGGTCAGCTGCCCGGTGGCAAGGTCAACGAGATGATCGCGCGGCTGCGCTACGCGGTGCCCGGCGTGACCCTGATCTCGCCGCCGCCGCACCACGACATCTATTCGATCGAGGATCTGGCGCAGCTGATCTTCGACCTCAAACAGGTCAACCCGGCGGCCCAGGTCTCGGTCAAGCTGGTCTCCGAGCCGGGCATCGGCACCATCGCCACCGGGGTGGCCAAGGCCTACGCCGACCTGATCACCGTCTCCGGCTATGACGGCGGCACCGCGGCGAGCCCGATCACCTCGATCCGCCACGCCGGCAGCCCGTGGGAGCTGGGCCTGCCCGAGGTGCACCAGGCGCTGCGCATCAATGGCCTGCGCGACAAGATCCGGCTGCAGACCGACGGTGGGCTCAAGACGGGCCTCGACGTGGTCAAGGCGGCGATCCTCGGCGCCGAGAGCTTCGGCTTCGGCACCGCGCCAATGGTCGCGCTGGGCTGCAAGTACCTCAAGATCTGCCATTTGAACAACTGCGCCACCGGTGTCGCCACCCAGCACCAGGAGCTGCGTGACGAGCACTTCCGCGGCACCGTCGATATGGTCAAGCACTACTTCCGCTTCATCGCCGAAGAGGTGCGCGAGCTGATGGCGCTGCTCGGAGTGCGCAAGCTCACCGACCTGATCGGACGCACCGATCTGCTCGAACGTCTCGAGGGCGAGACACCGGCACAGCGCAAGCTCGACCTGACCCCGCTGCTGGCCAACGATTTCGTCCCCGCGGACGCGCCGCAGTTCTGCCAGGTCAGCCGCAACGTGCCGCACGACCCCGGCGCCAAGAACCAGGAGCTCTACGACGCCCTGATCGGCGCGATCGAGGCCAAGTCCGGCGGCGAGTTCACCTTCCAGATCACCAACTGCGACCGCTCGGTGGCGGCACGGGTCTCCGGCGAGATCGCCAAGCGCTACGGCGAGGCGGGGCTCGAGGATGCGCCGATCACGGTGCGCTTCACCGGGGTGGCGGGGCAGAGCTTCGGGGTGTGGAACGCCCGCGGTCTGTATCTCTACCTGGAGGGTGACGCCAACGACTACGTCGGCAAGGGCATGAACGGCGGCAAGGTGGTGATCACGCCGCCGCGGGCCAGCCGCTTCAAGAGCCACGAGACGGCGATCATCGGCAACACCTGCCTCTACGGCGCCACCGGCGGCAAGCTGTTCGCCGCGGGCATGGCCGGCGAGCGCTTCGGTGTGCGCAACTCCGGCACCCACGCGGTGATCGAGGGCGCGGGCGATCACTGCTGCGAGTACATGACCGGGGGCCTGGTCTGCGTGCTGGGCAAGACCGGCATCAACTTCGGTGCGGGCATGACCGGTGGCTTCGCCTATGTGCTCGACGAGGATCGCGGCTTCGTCGATCGTTACAACCATGAGCTGGTGGAGATCCACCGCATCAACACCGAGTCGATGGAGGCCTACCGCCGCCATCTGCGCGAGGTGATCACCGAGTACGTGGCGGAGACCGGTTCCCAACGGGGGCGCGAGATCCTCGAGGACTTCTCCGACTTCATCCGCCACTTCTGGCTGGTCAAGCCCAAGGCTGCGAGCCTCAACGGCCTGCTGGCCCAATCCAGGCGCCAGCCGGAATAAATAAGAAGCGGCGTCAGCCCGAGTGATGCAGCGCACGGCATCAATGCTTGGGTAGGCGAATCACGGCGTTGCATGGTGCCCGGAGCCCCGCCAGGACCCGATCGGCGGTGGCCCCGGGGCGCCGGGCGCCTCGGGGCACTGAACCGCCCCGGTTCGACCTGCTCGCCGATCGAGTCAGCCTCGATCGGCTACCCGGATTAAGTCGCGGCTCGAGCGCCGCGCAAAGCGCTGGCGGAGCCGGCGCGAGTGAGGAGAGAGATCATGGCAAACCGTTTGAGCAACGATTTTCAGTTCATCGACGTCGGCCGACGCGATCCGCAGAAGAAGGACGCCCGCAGCCGCGCCAAGGAGTTCGCGGAGATCTACGAGCCGTTCCGCCCCAGCGAAGCGGCCAGCCAGGCGCACCGCTGTCTGCACTGCGGCAATCCTTACTGCGAGTGGAAGTGTCCGGTCCACAACTACATTCCCAACTGGCTCAAGCTGGTCAGCGAGGGCAACATTCTGGAGGCGGCGGAGCTCTCCCACCGCACCAACTCGCTGCCCGAGGTGTGCGGTCGGGTGTGCCCCCAGGATCGGCTGTGCGAGGGCGACTGTACCCTCAACGACGGCTTCGGCGCGGTCACCATCGGCTCGGTGGAGAAGTACATCACCGATACCGCCTTCGCCATGGGCTGGCGCCCGGACCTGTCCAAGGTGAGCTGGACCGACAAGCGTGTCGCCATCGTCGGTGCCGGGCCGGCCGGTCTCGGCTGTGCCGACATCCTGGTGCGCAACGGGGTCAAGGCGGTGGTCTATGACCGCTACCCCGAGATCGGTGGCCTTTTGACCTTCGGTATCCCCGAGTTCAAGCTCGAGAAGCACGTGATGGAGCGCCGTCGCGCGGTGTTCGAAGAGATGGGCGTGGAGTTCCGGCTCGGCACCGAGATCGGTCGCGACGTCACCTTCGAGCAGCTGCACGACGAGTACGATGCGGTGTTCCTCGGCATGGGCACCTACAAGTACATGGTCGGCGGCTTCCCCGGCGAGGAGATGGAAGGGGTCTACAAGGCGCTCGACTTCCTGATCGCCAACGCCAACCACTACCTCGGCTTCGAGAAGGACCCCGCGGACCACGTCTCCATGGCCGGCAAGCGGGTGGTCGTGCTGGGTGGCGGCGATACCGCCATGGACTGCAACCGCACCTCGATCCGCCAGGGCGCGGCCAGCGTCACCTGTGCCTATCGCCGCGACGAGGAGAACATGCCCGGCTCCAAGCGCGAGGTAGCCAACGCCCGCGAGGAGGGGGTCGACTTCCTGTTTAACCGCCAGCCGGTGGCGGTGGTCGGCGAGGGCAAGGTCGAGGGCGTCAAGCTGGTGCGCACGCGCATGGGCGAACCCGACGCCAACGGCCGCCGCAGCGCCGAGGTGGTGCCGGGCTCCGAGGAGATCCTGGCCTGCGACGCGGTGATCATCGCCTTCGGTTTCCAGCCCAGCGAGATCGAGTGGTTCGAGACTCACCAGATCGAGGTCGACGATCGCGGCCGGGTGCTGGCGCCGGAGATTCCGGCGCAGATGGAGCGCTTCGCCTACCAGACCAGCAACGAAAAGGTGTTCGCCGGCGGTGACATGGTGCGCGGCTCCGACCTGGTGGTCACGGCGATCTACGAAGGGCGTCAGGCCGCCGAGGGGATCCTTGACTATCTCAAGGTATGATAGCGAGAGCTCAAGGTGTGACAACGAGCGCTCAAGCCGTGACAGCGAGCGCTCAGGGTATCATCGCGAGAGCGCGCGACTCGGCGACGCGGCAGATGGCCACTCGGGGTGGTGTCGGCGGCGCCGAATCGCTAGAGTGGCGCGCTTTCCCTGCATCGCAAACGCCAAAGGTGACCGCATGATCCGACTCGAACGCAATATTCTCGACCAGGCCAATACGCTGATGCGCACGCTGGAAGATCACGTGCTCGACAGCGATGTCGCCGACGCCGATCAGGCGAGCGCGGTGTGCCGCCAGCTGGAAGCGCTGCTGGCACTGGGCAAGACCCGTGACAGTGGCATGTCCGACGAGTGTGCCGGCATGCTCGAAGAGATCGAGCGTCGCTCCCGGGTGATGGCCGCCCGCCTGCCGACGGCCTGAGCCGTCGGCAACCGGCGGACGCATCTCGCGTGCCGCTCACGCCAGCGGAATGCGTCCGGTGAGCGTGGCGGCATCCTGCGGCCCGGGCTCGGCGAGCACCTCACGCGCGGCGTCGAGCGGCGCCTCGTCGAAGCCGAGCAGCAGTACCCCCACCACCCGGCCCGCCTCCAGGTAGTAGTAGATTCCCTTGTCGTCGGCGCTGTCGGCGACGATCTCCAGCGTGGCGTCGAGCCGCCCCAGCGCCTTCCAGGCGATATCGAAGACGTTGGAGTAGAAGTAGGGCGTGTGGGTGTAGGCTTCGTCGCTGCCGGCCATGATGCGCCCGACCGCGGCGCCCTGGCAGTTGGCGTTGTCGACGTGTTCGGCGTGCCAGCGCCCGAGGATGCGGTCGGGGTAGGTGGCGACGTCGCCGGCGGCGTAGATCGCGGCGTCGGCGGTGCGCAGCCGCTCGTCGACCAGGATGCCCCCGTCGACCTCGAGCCCGGCCGCCTGCGCCAGCTCGGTGCACGGCTCGACCCCGAGTCCCAACATCACGCCGTCGGCGGCGAGTTCGCTGCCGTCGTCGAGTTCGAGCGTGACCGTGCCGTCGACCTCGCGCCCCGTCTTCACCGTGCGCCCGCTGAGCAGTGCCACGCCGCGGTCGAGGTAAGTCTGGTGCAGGCGGTCGGCGACCTCGGCCGGCAGCATGCCGCCGCCCAGTACCGGTTCCGGGCAGATCAGGGTGACGCGGCAGTCGTTCTGGATCAGCGCCGCGGCCAGCTCGCTGCCGATATAGCTGCCGCCGACCACTGCGATATGGCGGCCTGCGCCCGCCAGCCGGCGCAGATGGTCGTAGTCATCGACGCTGCGGAAGTAGCGCACCCGTTCGCTCTCGGCCAGATCCAGGCGGATCGGTTCGCAGCCGGTGGCGAGCAGCAGCTGGCCATAGCCGAAGGTCTCGCCGGTGCGGGTGGTGACTTTTCGCGCCTGGCGGTCGATGGCGCTGACCCGGGTGTCGACGTGGAGCGTGGTGCCGGGGTCCTGCTCCGGCTGCATCCAGATCTTGTCGTAGCCGAAATCGGGATCGGTCCAGAGCTTCTTGGAGAGCGCCGGGCGGGTCACTGGCCCGCGGGACTCGGCGCCCAGAATGCCGATGCTGCCCTCGCTGTCGCGCTCGCGGATGCCGTCGACGGCGTTGGCGGCGACCATGCCGGCGCCGACGATGAGATAGTCATAGCGTTGCATATCCACTCCCTGGTTGGCTGGTGGCGGGCGCCCCATCCCTCCCCGATGGCGACGCCGGGAACTCGCGTTCGGGCCGCGTGACGGCACCGATAGCCTCAGCGTAGTTCACCCCTGCGCCGACGTGGCGCGAAACCACGGGGAGAGGCAGCGGCCTACGACTGCGGTAGAATGCGCGGCGGTCCGCGGCGCCAGGCGTCGCGCGCCTGTCCTTCCAGGATTTGCACGAAAACCCGGCGAGCGTAGGCAGTTTTCGTGCAAAGCCTGAGTCCGAACGATTGCCCCCGACGGGGGCAGAGCGCCGGCGCTGGCCGGCCTGACGCCCTGGAGAACGCACCCGATGTCATCCTGGTTTCCGCACTGGCGCCGCGTCGACGCCAAGCGTGTCGCCCTGGTCGCCCCCGACGAGACGCTCCCCGCCCCGCAGACCCTATTGATGGGGATCCAGCACGCCGTGGCGATGTTCGGCTCCACCGTGCTGGCGCCGCTGCTGATGGGTTTCGACCCCAATCTGGCGATCCTGATGTCGGGGATCGGTACGCTGCTGTTCTTTGTCGTCGTCGGCGGTCGGGTGCCCAGCTATCTGGGCTCCAGCTTCGCCTTCATTGGTGTGGTGATCGCGGTCACCGGCTATGCCGGTAGCGGCGCCAACCCCAATATCGGCGTGGCACTGGGCGGCATCATCGCCTGCGGGGTGCTCTACGCCCTGGTCGGACTGGTGGTGATGGCGCTGGGCACGCGCTGGATCGACGTGCTGATCCCGCCGGTGGTGACCGGCGCCATCGTCATGACCATCGGCCTCAACCTGGCCCCGGTGGCGGTGGCTAATGTCGCCGGCTCCACCTTCGATTCGCTCATGGCGCTGGTGACCGTGCTCTGCATCGGACTGGCGGCGGTACTCACCCGGGGCATGCTGCAGCGGCTGCTGATCCTGATCGGGCTGATTGCCGCCTATGCGATCTACGCGCTGGTCACCAACGGCTTCGGCTGGGGCACGCCGATCGACTTCTCGGTGATCAGCGCCGCCCCCTGGCTGGGGATGCCTACCTTCAGTGCGCCGCATGTCGATCCCCATGCCATGGTCCTGATCGCCCCGGTGGCGGTGATCCTGGTGGCCGAGAACCTGGGGCACATCAAGGCGGTGGGCGCGATGACCGGGCGCGATCTCGACCCCTACATCGGGCGCGCCTTCTTCGCCGACGGCGTGGCCACCGTGGTCTCGGGCAGTGCCGGCGGCACCGGCGTCACCACCTATGCCGAGAACATCGGCGTGATGGCGGTGACCAAGGTCTATTCGACGCTGATCTTCGTTGCCGCCGCCGGTTTCGCCATCCTGCTGGGCTTCTCGCCGCGTTTCGGCGCGCTGATCCAGACTATCCCCGGCCCGGTGCTGGCGGGGGCTTCGATCGTGGTGTTCGGGCTGATCGCGGTGGCCGGCGCGCGCATCTGGGTGCAGAACGCGGTCGATCTGGGTGACACCACCAACCTGATCGTGGTGGCGGTGACGCTGGTGCTGGGCGCGGGCAACTTCTCGCTGGCCCTCGGGGGCTTTACTCTGGATGGCATCGGTACCGCCACCTTCGGTGCCATTGGCCTGCATGCGCTGCTGCGTTATGGCGTGGGCAGACGCCAGCCCGACGCCCAGTCCTAGAATAGGTACGCCAAGCCGGCCCGCCGAGGTCGCCGTATCGGCGGCCGCTCGATCAATGCCATGGGTAACCCGCATGAGAGACTCCCAAGCCAGTGACCCGCAGTCGGGCGAGCAGTCGCTCGCGATGACCCGCGAGGTGCTCGAACAGGACCGCCTGCGCAGTTACTTCGAGCGCACCTATCCCGACGTGCCGCTGACCTCGCCGGCGGCGCTGACCGCCTCCATCCGCGAGATGCTGGCGAGCGTGCCCGAGCCCGCCCGCGGGCTCGATGGCGTCTATCTGTTCGCCTACGGCTCGCTGATCTGGAACCCCTGCGTCGAGGTCGCCGAGCGCCACACCTGCCGGCTCTACGGCTATCATCGCGACTTCTGCCTCAAGCTCGAGCACGGCCGTGGTACGCCCGAGTCCCCGGGGCTGATGCTGGCGCTGGCGCCGGGGGGCTCGTGCCGTGGGGTGGCGCTGCGGGTGCCGGCGGCCAACCTGGAGCGTGAGCTGACCCTGGTCTGGCGCCGCGAGATGCTCACCGGCGCCTATCAGCCGCGCTGGGTGCGGCTGGCCAGCGATATCGGCACTCTGTGGGGCATCGCCTTCGTGATCAATCCGGCCCATGACCGTTACATCGGGCGTCAGTCCGACGAGACGGTGATCCAGCTGCTGCGCACCGGCCGCGGCGTGCTCGGCTCGTGCCGCGAGTATCTCGACAACACGGTCAGTGATCTCCACGCTCTGGGTATCCGCGACCATCGCCTGGAGCGGCTGCAGCGGGCGGTGCACGGCTGAGCGGCGCTTTCGCGCTGCGCAAATTGAGCCGGCGGCCGCTCTCTGGTAGTCTGGCGTCCCATCCTGGCCCGACTTTCTCCCCCGGGTCTTTCTCACGGCTTTACGACCACGATTCGACAGGTTTTCCATGACACGATATATCTTCGTGACCGGCGGCGTTGTGTCCTCTTTGGGCAAGGGCATTGCTGCGGCCTCGCTGGCGGCCATTCTCGAGGCCCGCGGCCTCAAGGTGACCATTCTCAAACTGGATCCGTACATCAACGTCGATCCGGGCACCATGAGTCCGTTCCAGCATGGCGAGGTGTTCGTCACCGAGGATGGCGCGGAAACCGACCTCGACCTGGGCCACTACGAGCGCTTCATCCGCACCAAGATGACCCAGAGCAACAACTTCACCACCGGCCGCGTCTACGAGCACGTGCTGCGCAAGGAGCGCCGGGGTGACTATCTCGGCGGTACGGTGCAGGTGATCCCGCACATCACCGACGAGATCAAGCACCGCGTGATCAAAGGGGGAGAAGGGTACGACGTGGCGCTGGTGGAGATCGGCGGCACCGTCGGGGACATCGAGTCGCTGCCGTTCCTGGAGTCGATCCGCCAGCTGCGCAGCGAAGTCGGGGCCAGCCGTGCGCTGTTCATGCACCTGACCCTGGTGCCCTACATCAAGACCGCCGGTGAGACCAAGACCAAGCCGACCCAGCACAGCGTCAAGGAGCTGCGCTCGATCGGTATCCAGCCGGACATCCTGATCTGCCGCAGCGAAGTCGAGCTGGAGGAGAGCGAGCGGCGCAAGATCGCGCTGTTCACCAACGTCGAGGAGCGCGCGGTCATCCCGCTGCAGGATGCCGACACCATCTATCGCATTCCGCTGATGCTGCACGAGCACGGCCTCGACGACATCGTCTGCGACAAGCTGCGCCTGGATGCGCCGGCCGCCGACCTGGGCGAATGGGTCCATGTGCTCGACGCCAAGCTCAACCCGCTCAAGTCGATCAATATCGCCATGGTCGGCAAGTACATGGAGCTGCTCGACGCCTACAAGTCGCTCAACGAAGCGCTGACCCATGCCGGTATCCAGACCCGGGTGAAGGTCAACGTCGAGTACATCGACTCCGAGCTGATCGAGCGCCACGGCACCGAGCGCCTGGCCGGCAAGGATGCCATTCTGGTGCCCGGCGGCTTCGGCGAGCGTGGTGTCGAGGGCAAGATCGCCACCGCCCGCTTCGCCCGCGAGAACGGCATTCCGTATCTGGGCATCTGTCTCGGCATGCAGGTGGCGGTGATCGAGTTCGCCCGCCATGTGGCCGGCTGGGCCGATGCCAACTCCACCGAGTTCACCCGCGACACCCAGCACCCGGTGGTCGGCCTGATCACCGAGTGGATCAACGCAGAGGGTCAGATCGAGCTGCGTGACGAAGCCTCCGACCTGGGCGGCACCATGCGTCTGGGCGGTCAGGAGTGCCAGCTCACCTCCGGCTCCCGGGCGCACACGATCTACGGCCTGGATGCCATCACCGAGCGCCATCGCCACCGCTTCGAGGTCAACAACCAGTTCATCGGCGAGCTGGAGAAGGCCGGTCTGGTGATCTCCGGCAAGAGCGGCGATCAGTCACTGGTGGAGATGATCGAGCTGCCCGATCACCCCTGGTACGTGGCGTGCCAGTTCCACCCGGAGTTCACCTCCACGCCGCGCGACGGCCACCCGCTGTTCACCGGCTTCGTCAATGCGGCGCTGGAGCACAAGGCGAACCGCCAGCGGCAGCAGGGCGCGAGCCACCAGGAGTGACCACGGCGGGGGATGAAGCGATTCATCCCCCGCTCTCTTTGTGGGGGGGCATACTCTCTTCGGGCCCGTACTGCCTTTTCGGGATTCGTGCGCGCTTCTCGGTGTGCACAGATGGCCGCGAAACTCCGCTCGGCGTCTCGTCGCACCGCCGAAAGCTGGTAACATGAGTCCGCTTTTCCGCATCCGGCGCGCGGCTGTGCCGGACGCTTCACGCTCACTGCTTGAGTTTTTCAACCGACAGGACGACGTAACATGGCTGAGATCGTTGATATCCGCGCCCTCGAAGTGCTCGATTCCCGAGGTAACCCGACCGTTCAGGCTCAGGTCGTTCTGAGCGGTGGCATCAGCGCCAGCGCCTGTGCGCCGAGCGGCGCCTCCACCGGCTCGCGTGAAGCCCTCGAGCTGCGCGACGGCGACAAGAGCCGCTACCTGGGCAAGGGCGTGCTCAAGGCGGTGGAGGCCGTCAACGGTCAGATCCGCGAGCGCCTGGTGGGGATGGATTCATGCGATCAGCGCGCGCTGGACCAGGCCATGCTCGATCTCGACGGCAGCGACAACAAGGCCAACCTGGGCGCCAACGCCATCCTCGCGGTGTCGCTGGCGGCGGCCAAGGCCGCGGCGATCGCCAAGGGCGTGCCGCTCTACGCCCATATCGCCGAGCTCTATGGTCAGCCGGGTCACTACCTGATGCCGGTGCCGATGATGAACATCCTCAACGGCGGCGAGCATGCCGACAACAACGTCGACATCCAGGAGTTCATGGTCCAGCCGGTGGGCGCGCCCAACTTCCGCGAGGCGCTGCGCATGGGGGCCGAGATCTTCCACGCGCTGAAGAAAGTGCTGTCGGCCAAGGGGCTCTCCACCTCGGTGGGTGACGAGGGCGGCTTCGCTCCCAATCTGGCCTCCAACGCCGAGGCGCTGGCGGTGATCAAGCAGGCGGTCTCCGACGCCGGTTACACCCTGGGCAAGGACGTCACCCTGGCCCTCGACTGTGCTTCCAGCGAGTTCTACAAGGACGGCACCTACGATCTCTCCGGCGAAGGCAAGTCCTATGACGCCGCCGGCTTCGCCGACTACCTTGCCGAACTCTGCGACGCCTACCCGATCGTCTCGGTCGAGGATGGCATGGACGAGTCCGACTGGGATGGCTGGAAGGCCCTCACCGAGAAGCTCGGTGATCGCGTGCAGCTGGTCGGCGACGATCTCTTCGTCACCAATACCCGCATCCTCAAGCGCGGTATCGACGAGCAGATCGGCAACTCGATCCTGATCAAGTTCAACCAGATCGGCTCGCTCTCCGAAACGCTGGACGCGATCAAGATGGCCCAGGACGCCGGCTTTACCGCGGTGATCTCGCACCGCTCCGGCGAGACCGAAGACACCACCATCGCCGACCTCGCCGTGGGCACCGCCGCCGGCCAGATCAAGACCGGCTCGCTGTGCCGCTCCGATCGCGTGGCCAAGTACAACCGCCTGCTGGTGATCGAGCAGGAGCTCGAAGGCAAGGTATCCTACCCGGGGCTGAAGGCGATCAAGGGCCAGTAACGCAAGGGCCAGTCACGGATCGTCGAGTCGGGCACTGTTGAGAGGGTGCCCGGCTTGCGGCAGCACCGGCGATCGGGCTGTGTTCGCCCGACGCAAGAAGGCCGCTCGATGAGCGGCCTTCTTGCGTTCTTCGGCAGCGGGCGTCCGATTGCGTCCGATTTGCGTAATAGCAAATCAGCGTTCGAGCAGCTCGATCTTGTTGGACTTGCCATCCCACTCCTTGGCATCTTCCGGCGGCGCCTTCTGCTCGGTGATATTGGGCCACACTTCGGAAAGCTCCGCATTGAGTTCGATGAACTTCTCCTGACCCGCCGGCAGCTCGTCTTCCGAGAAGATCGCCTCGGCGGGGCACTCCGGCTCGCACAGGGCGCAGTCGATGCACTCGTCGGGGTGGATGACGAGGAAGTTCGGGCCCTCATAGAAGCAGTCCACCGGGCAGACTTCGACGCAGTCGGTGTATTTGCACTTGATGCAGTTCTCGGTGACGACGAACGTCATGGGTGATCTCTCCTATTGCCGGGGCGGATACGCGGCTGGCCCCGCTTTTTCTCGGTCACGGTCCCTGGGTCGCGGCCTCTACCGGCCACTTTTATTACACTTGCTACCCGCTCACGACTCCCCGTTCTGTTCGTAGCGGGGTATCTGCCATGCGCACGCGGATGCCACGTTCGAATGGCGCCATATTCTAGGCGTCGCCTGCCGGAAGCGGCAAGTTGAGGCTGGGAACGTCTGGGAATGGTGTTATACCGCGGCGGGCCTGCCCGGCCCGCCGCGGGGTTACTGTCGGGCCTTCCACTCGTAGAGCAGTTCCAGCGCCGCACGCGGGGTGAGCGCATCGACGTCGAGGGACTCCAGCGCCTCGACCAGCGGATGCGGCGGTGCCGCGAACAGGTCCGCCTGCTGCGGGGCGGCGGCGTGGGCGGCCACGCCGCGCTCGGCGGGGGCGACCGGGGGCTGCTCGAGGCTGGCCAGCTTCTCCCGCGCGCGGGCGATCACCGGCTGTGGCACGCCGGCCAGCTGGGCCACCTGGAGACCGTAGCTCTGGCTCGCCGGCCCCTCCTCGACCCGGTGCATGAAGACGATGCCCTCCTTGTGCTCGGCGGCGGTGAGGTGGACATTGGCCACCGTCTCCTGCTGCTCGGCCAGGGCGGTCATCTCGAAGTAGTGGGTGGCGAACAGGGTGAAGGCACGCGCCCGGGCCAGATGCTCGGCGCTGGCCCAGGCCAGCGAGAGGCCATCGAAGGTGCTGGTGCCGCGGCCGATCTCGTCCATCAGTACCAGGCTCTCGGCGGTGGCGTTATGGAGGATGCTGGCGGTCTCGGTCATCTCGACCATGAAGGTCGAGCGGCCGCCGGCGAGGTCGTCGCTGGAGCCGATACGGGTGAAGATGCGATCCACCGGACCGATCTCGGCGCGCTCGGCGGGCACGAAGCTGCCGGTATGTGCGAGCAGGGCGATCAGCGCGGCCTGGCGCATGTAGGTCGACTTGCCGCCCATGTTGGGGCCGGTGATCACCAGCATGCGGCGGGCGTCGTCGAGCGCCAAGTCGTTGGGCACGAAGGGGTGCTGGCTGACGTGCTCGACCACCGGGTGGCGGCCGCCGATGATCTCGAAGCCGGGCGTCTCGCCGAGCTGCGGGCGGACGAAGTCGAGACTCCGTGCGCGCTCGGCGAAGGTGCAGAGCACATCCAGCGCGGCCAGCGCCCGGGCGGTGGCCTGTAGAGCGTCGAGCTCGGCGTTGAGGGTCTCGATCAGCCCCTCGTAGAGCAGCTTTTCGCGCGCCAGGGCCCGCGACTTGGCCGACAGCGCCTTGTCCTCGAACTCCTTGAGTTCGGGAATGATGAAGCGCTCGGCGTTCTTCAGTGTCTGCCGCCGGATATAGTCCACCGGCACCTCGCGGGCCTGGGCCCGGGGGATCTCGATATAGTAGCCGTGGACCCGGTTGTAGCCGACCTTGAGCCCGGCCAGGCCGGTGCGCTCGCGCTCGCGCAGTTCGAGCTTCACCAGGTAGTCGCCGGCGTGTTCGGCCAGGCCGCGGTACTCGTCGAGCTCGGCGTCGAAGCCTTCGCGGATCACGCCGCCGTCGCGTATCACCACCGGCGGGTTGTCGATCAGCGCCTGGCTGAGGGTCGCCGCCGTCTCCGGGTAGGGGCGAATGTGCCGGGCCAGGTCGTCGAGAGCGCTGTCGCCCTCGATCGCGCCCAGCGCGCTCTGCAGCTGGGGCAGTGCATTGAGTGCGTCGCGCAGGCGGGCCAGATCCCGCGGGCGGGCGCTGCGCAGGGCGACCCGGGCGAGGATGCGCTCGACGTCGCCGACCTCGCTCAGGATCTCGCGCAGAGCCAGATGGTCGTCCTGTTCCAGCAGCAGCTGCACCGCCGCCTGGCGCGCGCTCACCTGGGCGCGATCGCGCAGCGGCCGGTTGAGCCAGCGCTTGAGCAGGCGCGACCCCATCGGCGTGGTAGTGGTGTCGAGCACGCTGGCCAGGGTGTTGTCGCCGCTGCCGCCGAGATTGATGTCGATCTCCAGGTTGCGGCGGCTGGCGGCGTCGATCACCACCGCGTCGTCGCGGCTCTCGATGTTCAGCGCATTGACGTGGGGCAGGCGTGAACGCTGGGTGTCGCGGGCGTAGTCGATCAGCACCCCGGCGGCGACCAGCGCGACCTCCAGATGGGTGCAGCCGAAGCCGCGCAGATCGGCCACCTGGAACTGGTCGCACAGCAGGCGGTTGGCGGTCTCCAGATCGAAGTGCCAGTCGTTCTGACGGCGCAGACCGGTGCGCTCGGTCAGCGCCGGCGGCAGGTCCTGGGTTTCGGCGGCGAGCAGCTCGGCTGGCTGCAGGCGATGGATCTCGGCCTGCATGTCGGCCTCGCCGTCGACCTCGAGCACCGCGAAGCGGCCGCTGGAGAGTTCCAGCCAGGCGATGCCCCAGCGCTCGCCGTGGCGGTGCAGGGCCACCAGCAGATTGTCGCGGCGCTCGTCCAGCAGCGCCTCGTCGTGCAGTGTGCCGGGGGTGACGATACGCACCACCCGGCGCTCGACCGGGCCCTTGCTGGTGGCGGGGTCGCCGATCTGCTCGCAGATCGCCACCGACTCGCCCGAGCGCACCAGCCGTGCCAGGTAGGATTCGGCGCTGTGATAGGGTACGCCGGCCATGGGAATCGGGGAGCCGGCGGACTGGCCGCGCGCGGTCAGGGTGATGTCGAGCAGCTTGGCGGCACGCTTGGCATCGTCGTAGAACAGTTCGTAGAAATCGCCCATGCGGTAGAAGAGCAGCACCTCGGGGTGCTCGCGCTTGATCTTGAGGTACTGCGCCATCATCGGCGTGTGCTGCTGGGCTTTGCTGGCGGCCGTATCCTGCATGGCTTTAGGAGGCTCTCTCGGTATCGTGGGGCATCAATGGGGCACGAGCCTCGCCGGGGGCGCCGCGGCCTCGGGCCGGTCCGCGGCGAGGCGCGAGGCAGGGCCCGGGCCGGCGGCGCCGGCGAAGCATGGAGAAAGGCTGAAGGTTATCACGGGGGTCAGCGTCGCTGCATCGCCGATCGCCGGGCGGGGGTGACGCCGGTTCATGCCCGAGGTGTAGTGTTTTCAGTCTCGCTGGCGGCGAGCGAATCGTTACAGTGGGTGAAATCAGCATCGAGGACCCCCTCATGGCCCGTCTGGTGCTCAATCACCTCAGTGACTCCACGTTCAGGCTGCTCTCGATCGAGGCCAACCGGCGCAACGTCAACGTCAGCGAACTGGCGGTCATCCTGCTCGAGATCGCGGTCGCCGATCTGTGTGCCGGGGGGCACGCGCAGCCGCTGCCGCCCACCTACCCGCGCGACGCCGAATAGCCGCCCGCGTGGGTGCGTTCGTTGATTGAGCGCGTTGCGTCGGCGCGCAAAGCTCGCATACTACTCACCTGAGATTACTCGCATACCATCACTGGCATGACACGACGCGCCTGCCCGGCAGACGAGACCGGTGCAGCGCCCGAGCCGCAGGAGACGCCATGAGCTTGCCCACCGACCATCCGCTGCCTCCCGGCAGTGATCAGGACCCGCAGGTGCTTGCCCGACGCCTGGGTGAGGCGTGCCTGGCCGCCGGCTGCTTCGTCACCACGGCGGAGTCGTGTACCGGCGGCGGCGTGGCCGAGGCGATCACCGCGATCGCCGGCAGTTCGGGCTACTTCGCCAGCGGCTACGTCACCTACGCCAATGCCGCCAAGCAGCGCATGCTGGGGGTGTCCGAGCAGACGCTCGCGGCGCACGGCGCGGTCAGCGCAGCCACGGTGCGCGAGATGGTCGCCGGCGCCTGCCGCGACAGCGGCGCCGAGCTCGGTGTGGCGATCAGCGGTGTGGCCGGCCCTGGCGGCGGCGGCGCCGAGAAGCCGGTGGGCACGGTGTGGTTCGCCTGGGGCGACGCCGAGGCCCAGCGGGTGGCGTGCTTCCGGCTGCCGGGGGAGCGTGCCACGGTGCGCGCGCAGGCGGTAGCGATCGCCCTGGCGGGGTTGCTCGAATCCCTCGTCGCCGAGGCCTGAGCGGCACTTGGCGCTGGCCTCGCCGGGCGCGATCCCGGAAAATGCAGCGACGCATGCGGAAAATCGACGCGAGGATATAGGCGCGAGCGATTTTTTTCGCCATACTACTGGCTAATCATACAGTGATCGGGCGGCCTGGCCGTCTCGCCCGTCGCCGCGGATTCCCGAGCCGAGCCGGCTGACGGAGTGTCCAGAGGCGGCGGGCTCACTTTTCCGGCCGCCACTCCACGACGCCAGCTTTCCAAGGCTCGTCTTCGACGCACTCACAGGAGACTTTCATGGCACAGGACGAAAACCGCAGCAAGGCACTCAGCGCGGCTTTGTCGCAGATCGACCGCCAATTCGGCAAAGGCACCGTGATGCGTCTGGGCGACACGCCACGCACCGCCATCCCGGTGGTTTCGACCGGTTCGCTGGGACTGGACATCGCTCTCGGTGTGGGTGGTCTGCCCTATGGCCGCGTGGTCGAGATCTTCGGCCCCGAATCCTCGGGCAAGACCACCCTGACCCTGTCGGTGATCGCCCAGGCTCAGAAGCAGGGCAAGACCTGCGCCTTCATCGACGCCGAGCACGCGCTCGATCCGAGCTACGCCGAGAAGCTGGGGGTCGACCTCGACCAGCTGCTGGTGTCGCAGCCGGACACCGGCGAGCAGGCGCTGGAGATCTGCGACATGCTGGTGCGCTCCGGCGGCGTCGACGTCATCATCATCGACTCGGTGGCAGCGCTCACCCCGCGCGCCGAGATCGAGGGCGAGATGGGCGACTCCCACGTCGGCCTGCAGGCGCGTCTGATGTCGCAGGCACTGCGCAAGATCACCGGCAACATCAAGAACGCCAACTGCATGGTGGTGTTCATCAACCAGATCCGCATGAAGATCGGCGTGATGTTCGGCAGCCCCGAGACCACCACCGGCGGCAACGCGCTGAAGTTCTACTCCAGCGTGCGTCTCGACATTCGCCGCATCGGCTCGGTCAAGCAGGGTGACGAGGTCACCGGTAACGAAACCCGGGTCAAGGTGGTCAAGAACAAGGTGGCGCCGCCGTTCCGCCAGTCCGAGTTCCAGATTCTCTACGGCAAGGGCATCTACCATGCCGGCGAAGTGATCGATCTGGGCGTGCAGTGCAGCCTGGTCGACAAGGCCGGTGCCTGGTACAGCTACAAGGGCAGCAAGATCGGTCAGGGCAAGGCCAACGCGGCCCAGTACCTGGAGGAGAATCCGGCGATCATGACCGAGATCGAGGATCAGATTCGCGCCCAGCTGCTGGCTGTCGCCGCGCCCAAGGAGAAGGAAAAAGAGAAGGAAGCCGAGGCTGCGGCCGACGACGCCAACGACTCGCTGCTGTAGATCGAAATGTAGGCGAAGGTTGGATTGAAGTCGGCGAAGGTTGGGTCGAGGGAAAGATTGGTGTTCAGGTCGGCGCCGAGGAGGGCGGCACGCCATGGCTGATGCTGCTGACATCCCACCCCGGGAGCGGGCGATCGCGCTGCTGGCGCGCCGCGAGTACAGCCGCGCCGAGCTCGAGCAGCGTCTGGCGGCCAAGGGCGTCGAGCGTGATGAGATCGCCGTCACCCTGGATGCGCTGGCCGCGGAGGGGTTGCAGTCCGACACGCGCTTCGCCGAGATCTTCGTGCGCTCCCGGGTGCAGCTCGGTCACGGCCCGGTGCGGATCCGCGGTGACCTGGCCCAGCGCGGGATCGACGACGCCCTGGCGGCGCTGGCGTTCGAGGCGGAGGCGCCGGACTGGCAGGACCTGGCGTGTCAGGCCCTGGCCAAGCGCTTCACGGGGCCCGGTAGCACGCCCCGGGAACGGGCCAAGCGCGAACGCTTCCTGGCCGGTCGCGGATTCGGCTTCGATCAGGTGCGCCACGCCATGCGCCACGCCTGGGAGGATTGAGCCTCCGGGCTGGTTGGCGTGGCGCCGCTCTTTCACTGGCTTGCGCGCTCTTTCTTGCCCCGCGCGTGCGCTCTTCGTCTCACGCGCCTTGCCTTGGCGCTTCATTCTCAGCCTCACCTGGCAGCGCACCCTTGGTGCGCTGCTCTCGCATCGTTTCTTCTCGACCCTCGCACCGTGCCCCTCTCGCCGCGATCCTTTCGCAGAGTCTCTTCACCTCGCCCCCAGCGCCACGCTCCTTCATCGCAGCTGTTGTGCGCGCCGCTGTCTGCGTTCTCCTCCTCACGGGTGACAGGACGCCTGCCCATCAGGGGCATGGTGCACGCCGGAGAGGGGGATCCGACCCGCCCGGCAGTGGCGAATGGCGGCGACATGGGTGTCGCACTCGACAGACTCACAGTCGACCACGTTATACTAACGCGCCTTGCGATGGCCGCAGGGGGCAGCGCCTTGCCCGCTGAGACGGCCGTCTGCGCGTCGCCACGTGGTCCGTTTGCCGCCGTGGGCACGCCTATCGTCACGGACTTTCGCCAAGGTCCTTCGCCGGGGTCTCTTGTCACGGACTCTCGCCATGGACTCTGCCACGGACTCTCGCTACGGATTGTTTATGAAAAGCGCAGCTATCAGACAGGCTTTCCTGAACTACTTCGAGGAGCGCGGACACACCATCGTGCCTTCTGCCTCTCTGGTGCCGGAAAACGACCCGACGCTACTCTTCACCAACGCCGGCATGGTGCCGTTCAAGGATGTCTTCCTGGGGCGCGACCCACGGCCTTACGTGCGCGCCACCTCGGCCCAGCGCTGCGTGCGCGCCGGCGGCAAGCACAACGACCTCGATAATGTCGGCTACACCGCGCGCCACCACACCTTCTTCGAGATGATGGGCAACTTCAGCTTCGGCGACTACTTCAAGCCCGATGCGATCCGCTTTGCCTGGACCTTCATCACCGAGGTGCTGGGGCTGCCCAAGGAGCGTCTGTGGGTCACCGTGCACCACAGCGACGAAGAGGCGGCGACCATCTGGGTCGACGAGATCGGCGTCGATCCGGCGCGGGTGTCGCGGCTCGACGAGGACAACTTCTGGCAGATGGGCGACACCGGCCCGTGCGGCCCGTGCTCTGAGATCTTCTACGACCACGGCCCCGAGGTGTGGGGTGGCCCGCCGGGAAGCCCGGAAGAGGACGGCGACCGCTACATCGAGGTGTGGAACCTGGTCTTCATGCAGTTCGACCGGGATGCCAACGGCGAGCTGCACCCGCTGCCCAAGCCGTCGATCGATACCGGCATGGGCCTGGAGCGCATGGCGGCGGTGATGCAGGGCGTGCACTCCAACTACGAGATCGATCTGTTCCAGGCGCTGCTGGCGGCGGCCGCCGAGCTCACCGGTCACGCCGATACCACCACGCCGTCACTGCGCGTGATCGCCGACCACATTCGCTCCTGCGCCTTCTTGATCGTCGATGGCGTGCTGCCCTCCAACGAGGGGCGCGGCTACGTGCTGCGGCGGATCATCCGCCGCGCCATCCGCCACGGTCACAAGCTCGGCGCCAGCGGCACCTTCTTCCACAAGCTGGTGGCGGCGCTCGACGCCGAGATGGGTGAGGCCTATCCCGAACTGCGCCAGGCGCGGGAGCAGATCGAACGCGTGCTGCTCAAGGAGGAGGAGCAGTTCGCACGGACTCTCGACCACGGCATGGGGCTGCTCGAAGCGGCGCTCGCCTCCCTCGACGGTGAGGTACTGTCGGGCGAGACGGTGTTCAAGCTCTATGACACCTACGGCTTCCCCTATGACCTGACCGCCGATGTCTGCCGCGAGCGCGGCGTGACCCTCGACGAGGCCGGCTTCGAGCGCGAACTGGAAGCGCAGCGCCAGCGTGCCCGCGCCGCCAGCCAGTTCGGTGGCGACTACGAGGCCGCGTTGAACCTCGAGGGCAGCACCGAGTTCACAGGCTACGACCGGCTGGAGGATCACTCCCGGGTCACTGCGATCGTCGACGCCGAAGGCAACGAGCGCGTGACCCTCGAAGCGGGGCAGAAAGGGGTGGTGGTGCTCGACCGCACGCCGTTCTACGCCGAGTCCGGCGGTCAGGTCGGCGACACCGGCTATCTGCGCGGCGATGGCGCGCGCTTCCAGGTCACCGACACGCGCAAGCAGTCGGGCCATCACCTGCACGAGGGCGTGCTGCTCGAGGGTGAGCTGAGCGTGGGGCAGACGCTGACCCCGCAGGTCGACGCCTCGCTGCGCCAGGCCACGATGCGCAATCACTCCGCCACCCACCTGCTGCACGAGGCGCTGCGGCGGACCCTGGGCGATCATGTCCAGCAGAAAGGGTCGCTGGTGAGCGCCGAGCGCCTGCGCTTCGACTTCAGCCACTTCGAGCCGGTGACGCCGAATCAACTGGCGGAAATCACCCGCATCGTCAACGCTGAGATCCTGGCCAACGCGCCGACCCACACCGAGCAGATGACCCTCGACCAGGCCAAGGCCAAGGGCGCGCAGGCGCTGTTCGAAGCCAAGTACGCCGATTCCGTGCGCGTGCTGACCATCGGCAGCGACGACTTCTCGATCGAGCTGTGCGGTGGTACCCACGTGGCGCGTACCGGTGATATCGGGCCGTTCCATATCGTCGCGGAGTCCGGCACCGCCGCTGGTGTGCGCCGTATCGAAGCGGTCACCGGGCACCAGGCGCTGGCGTGGTTCGCCGCCCAGGAGCGCGAGCTGAACGCCGTGGGCGCGCGGCTCAAGGCGCGCCCGGAGCAGGTGGTCGAGCGGCTGGACAGCGTGCTCGAACGTCAGCGCACGCTGGAGAAGGAGCTCGAGCGGCTCAAGGCCAAGCTGGCCAGCGCGGCCGGCAACGAGCTGCTCGACGCCGTACGCGACGTCGCCGGCGTGCGCGTGCTCGCCACCCGTATCGAAGGGGTCGGGGGCAAGGAGCTGCGCGGCCTGCACGACCAGCTCAAGCAGAAACTGGGCTCTGGCGTGCTGGTGCTCGGCGCGGCGCAGGAGGGCAAGGTCAGCCTCATCGCCGGGGTCACCGACGACCTCACCGGGCGTCTGAAGGCGGGGGAACTGGTCAACCACGTGGCAGCCCAGGTCGGTGGCAAGGGCGGCGGGCGTGCCGACATGGCGCAGGCCGGCGGCAGCGACCCGAGCCAGCTGCCGCAGGCGCTCGACAGCGTGCATGCGTGGGTGGCCGATCAGTTGGGCTGAACCGACATACACGGCGGCCGCCACCCCAGGGCGGCCCACAACGCTAGGGAGTGACGAACAGACTCATGGCGCTATACGTACAAAAGTTTGGTGGGACCTCGGTGGGAACCGTCGAGCGGATCAAGGCGGTCGCGGAGAAGGTCAAGCGCTTCCGCGACAACGGTCACCAGATCGTGGTCGTGGTCTCCGCGATGAGCGGCGAGACCAATCGTCTAATCGACCTCGCCAGCCAGATCAACGAGGACCCCACCCCGCGCGAAATGGACATGCTGGTCTCCACCGGCGAGCAGGTCACCATCTCGCTGCTGGCCATGGCCCTGCATCAGCTGGGCGTACCGGCCACTTCCTACACCGGGGCGCAGGTGGGTATTCGTACCGATAGCGCGCACACCAAGGCGCGTATCCAGCGTATCGAGACCGATGACCTCAAGGACGATCTGGACGAGGGTCAGGTCGTGGTGGTCGCCGGTTTCCAGGGGGTGGACGAAGAGGGCAACATTACCACCCTCGGGCGTGGCGGCTCCGACACCACCGGCGTGGCGCTGGCCGCGGCCCTGGGCGCCGACGAGTGCCAGATCTACACCGACGTGGACGGGGTCTACACCACCGACCCACGGGTCTGCTCCAAGGCGCAGCGCCTGGAGCGCATCACCGTCGAGGAGATGATCGAGCTGGCCAGTCTCGGCTCCAAGGTGCTGCAGATCCGCTCGGTGGAGTTCGCCGGCAAATACAATGTACCGCTTCGCGTGCTGTCGAGCTTCGAGGAAGGGCCCGGCACGCTGATCGTGGCAGACGAGGAAATCGAATCGATGGAAGAACCGCTGATCTCCGGTATCGCCTTCACCGCCAACGAAGCCAAGCTGACGCTGCTCAACACCCCTGACGTTCCCGGGGTCGCGTCGCGCATTCTCGGCCCGATCGCCGACGCCAACATCGAAGTCGACATGATCGTGCAGAACGTGGCGCCGACCGGCGACTACACCGACTTCACCTTCACCGTGGGCAAGGGCGACTACAAGCAGACCATGCGCATCCTCCAGGATGACGTGATTCCGGCGCTCGGCGGCGGTGAGCTGCGCGGCGACGACAACATCGCCAAGGTCTCTCTGGTCGGCGTGGGCATGCGTTCGCACGCCGGTGTGGCGTCCAAGATGTTCCGCGTGCTGGCCGAAGAGAACATCAACATTCGCATGGTCTCGACCTCCGAAATCAAGATCTCCGTGGTCATCGACGAGAAGACGATGGAACTCGCCGTGCGCGCGCTCCACACCGCCTTCGGCCTCGACAAAGACAGCATCCAAAGCGAATAACCGAATAAACCTTCAAGAATGTCTCAGGCGTTCTACGCTTAGGGTGAGTTGGACGAAGTGAAAGGAAGAGAGCGCTTCTTCAACGTAGCCGAGGGTTGTCATGGAACGGCGTCATTGGCCTGGTTGGCCTTATGACGCATAATCGCTCCTCGGGCGGTGAGCGACCGCCGCAAGCGGCCCGAGAGCGTGACCCGAGAATGGAAGAAGGCCCTGAGAAGGAGATCAGACAATGCTCATCCTGACCCGTCGAGTGGGAGAGACTCTCATGATCGGCGACGACATCACCGTCACCGTCCTGGGAGTGAAAGGGAATCAGGTGCGCATCGGCGTCAATGCGCCTAAGGATGTGGCCGTTCATCGCGAAGAGATCTATCAGCGCATCCAGCGTGAGAAATCCGAAGACGAAGATGGCGGTCCCGGCGTATAGCGCAGCGCGCATACTGGAACCGTCTGGGCTGGTGAAGTCGTCCCCTTTATCGGCTCGGGCTCGTCTCGGAATCCTCCTCTTACGCTCTCTATCCCACGCCCTGCCTCGCCTCTCGCGGTAAACCATTCATCCTTTGAGGTTTTTTTGAAAAAATTTTGGGCTTCGACTGGACAAGCCCCGGCGAAATGGGTAATCTACGCGCCGTCGATCAGGGAGAGGTGGCCGAGTGGCTGAAGGCGCTCCCCTGCTAAGGGAGTATGGGGTTTATAGCCTCATCGAGGGTTCGAATCCCTCCCTCTCCGCCATTGATCGTGAGGTTTGACCTTCGAGTCGTGGCACAGATCGACAACCGCAGTGACAGCCAAGACGTCGACTGCGACTCGCGACAAGCATCAGTGACAAGCGCCCGTAGCTCAGCTGGATAGAGTACCTGACTACGAATCAGGTGGTCGGAGGTTCGAATCCTCCCGGGCGCGCCACTCACTGAAAGCAGCATCGCACAGCAGTACCAGGGACTTAGCGTCTCGACCGATTTTAGCGCCCGTAGCTCAGCTGGATAGAGTACCTGACTACGAATCAGGTGGTCGGAGGTTCGAATCCTCCCGGGCGCGCCATACAGATGACACCCGCATGCTTCGGCATGCGGGTGTTTTCGTTTGGGCGCAGGCGGTGTCGAGGCGCAGCGCCGGTATGGGCACTGCCGGACGCCGGACAGCGTCCGCTAGCGCGTCGCGACCGGATCAGGCAGGGCAGGGGCTCAGGAGAGCGTGGCGCCAGAGCGTGATGGCCATGGTGGCCGGCTGTCGCGCCCTGGCCGGCCCGCTGGCGCCTCAGGCCGGTGTCGGTGCCGGGGAGGTCGCGGGTTCCGTGGCCGGATGCGCCAGCCCCGCCAGCAGCGGCGCCAGCGCGGTCTCCCGGCGCAGCGCGGTGAAACGTGCGGCGGCCTCGGCATCGCGTCCGCGCATGATGTTGAGCCACTGCTTGAGCAGCGAGACGATGAACTTCTCCGCCATCCCTGCGGCCTGCTTGCGCGCGGCGTAGTGGCACAGCACCTCGGCGCGGGCAGACCACGGTGTCGCTGCCAGGCGCTCGCCGCCGCTCGCCTGCCAGTGGCGGATGCGGCGCGCCAGCCACGGGTCGGCGAGCATGCCGCGGCCGAGCATGACATCGTCGCAGCCGGAGAGCGTGCGCGCCTTCCAGTACGCTTCGAGCGTCCAGATATCACCGTTGACCACCACCGGCGCGCTGACAGCGGCGCGAATCTTGGCGACCCACTCCCAGTGCGCCGGCGGGCGGTAACCCTCGCGCCGGGTGCGCGCGTGCACCACCAGCTCGTGGGCACCGCCAGCCTCGGCGGCCAGCGCGCAGGCCAGCGCCACCCGGCGGTCGTCGAAGCCCAGGCGCAGCTTGGCGCTCACCGTGGCGCCGCGGGCGGCGGCCACCTCGGCGACCGCCGCCACTGCGCGCCCCACCCGCACCGGCGTGCGCAAAAGCGAGGCGCCGCCATCGTGGCGATTGACCATCTTGGCAGGGCAGCCGAAGTTGAGATCGAGCCGGGTGGCGCCCAGGGTGATCGCCTGCTCGGCATTGGCTGCCAGCGCCGCGGGGTCGGAGCCGAGCAGCTGCAGTGTCACCGGGGTCGCGGTCGGGGTCAGCGGCCCTGCCGTGCCGGCCTCGGCCAGTTCCGGGCAGTGGCGCAGGAAGACCCGCGGCGGCAGGCGCGCATCGACCACGCGCACGAACTCGGTGACGCACCAGTCCAGCGCGCCATCGGCGCTGAGCAGTGCCCGGGTGTCGGCGTCGATCACGCCCTCCATGGGTGCCAGGCCGAGACGGCCGACGGGGGAGGGCTCGAGGTGGAAGAGCGAAGAGGGCTGTGCCATCGCGATACGGATCATCCGGCCTGGAAAATTCGGTCGCTAAGCTAGCACAGCCGTCCCTGCGCGTAACGCTTGGCGTGCACTTTCGTCGGTCTCACCGGCGCGGGGCGCGCCGATGAGACCCGATCAGCCTGGCCTGCGCTGCTTGAGCAGGCGCCGAATGCTGAAGGCGACCGACAGCGCTGCCAGTACCAAGAGCGCCAGCGAGATCGGACGGGTGAAGAACAGCGTCCAGCTCTCGTCGGCCATCAGCGCGCGGCGCAGGTTGGTCTCGGCGATCGGCCCCAGGATCACCCCCAGCACCAGTGGCGCCAGCGGATAGTCGAGCTTGGCCAGCAGATAGCCGACCAGCCCCACCCCGATCAGCAGGTAGAGGTCGGTCACCCGGTTGTTGAGCGCCAGTGCACCCACCGCGCAGCACACCAGTACCACCGGCACGATGATCGACTTGGGAATCTCGGTGATGCGCAGGAACCAGCGCAGGCTGAGCAGGCAGAACACCAGCACCATGCCGGCGGCGAGGAACATCGCCAGGAACATGCCGTAGACCAGGTCGGGATTGTCCATGATCAGCCGCGGCCCGACGCTGATTCCCTGTACCATCAGTGCCGCCATCAGCACCGCGTCCACCGCGCTGCCGGGGATGCCCAGCGCGATCATCGGGATCAGCCCGCCGCCGGCGGTGGCGGAGTTGCCCGACTCGGAGGCGACCACGCCATCGGCGATCCCGGTGCCGAAGCGCTGCGGCGTCTTCGAGGCGCGCTTGGCCTGATCGTAGGCGATCAGATTGGCGATGCTGCCGCCGGCGCCGGGTACCGCGCCGATCACCACTCCCACCAGCGACGAACGTAGCAGGTTGAGCGGGCGCGAGAGCACCTCGCGCATCACCGCCAGCGGGCGGACGGCGATGCGGCCCTCGATCAGCGCCTGCCCCTGGCGCAGCTCGTCGGGGTTCTCCACCTCGCCGGCGAGCTGGCTGACCGCAAAGATCCCGATCAGCACCACCAGGAACGGCAGGCCCGCGGCGAGCAGGTCGAGATCGAAGGTGAAGCGTGCCACGCCCATCATCGGGTCGGGCCCCACGGTCGCCACGAACAGCCCCAGCAGGCTCATCATCAGCCCCTTGAGGATCGAGTGTCCGACCAGACTGGCGACCACGGTGATGGCGAACAGGATCAGCGAGAAGTACTCCCACGGCCCCAGCTTGACCGCGATCAGCGCCAGCGGTGGCGCCGCCACGATCAGCACCAGCGCGCTGATCAGGGCGCCGAAGAACGAAGCCCAGATGCCCAGGCCCAGGGCGCGCCCGGGCTCGCCGCCGCGTGCCATGGGGTAGGCGTCGAAGGTGGTCGCCACCGACGAGGGGGTGCCGGGGATACCCAGCAGGGCGGCGCTGATCAGCCCGCCGGAGCCGCCGCCGACATATACCGCCAGCATCGTCGCCACGCCCTGCAGCGGTGGCATGCTGAAGGTCACCGGCAGCGTCAGCACGATCGCCATGGTCACGGTGAAGCCGGGGATGGCGGCGGCGATCACCCCGGCGACGACGCCGATCAGCATGCTGATCAGGGTCGCCAGCGAAAATAGCTGTTCCACGCTCGACAGCAGAGCATCGGTCATTGGCATGCAGAGGTCCCTCGTCGTCGGGCTACCACAGCCGCCCTGTGGGCAGCGGGATCTGGAATACCTGGCCGAACAGCAGATAGAGGCCCAGGCCGAACGCCACGGCGACGATCGCCGCCACCAGCAGACGCCGCCCGCGGCGGGCGCCGAGCAGCCACTGCACCGTCAGCAGGAAGCTCAGCGAGGCGAGCGGGAAACCGAGCCACGGCATCGCCAGCGCATAGAGCGAGAATGCCGCCAGGGTGGCGAAGGCCAGCCGCCGCTGGTAGAGCCAGGCGAGGGTGCCTGCGCCGCGCCTGGCCTGGCCCAGCGACATGGCCGCCTGCAGCGCGAGTGCCAGGTTGAACAGGATCAGGGTGCCCAGGACCAGGCGTGGAAAGGCGCCCGCGCCCAGCGGCTCCCACATCGAGGAGGGCAGGTCGCCGGCGTCGACGAACAGCGCCGCGAACAGGGCGCCCAGGGCGAGATTGAACAGCAGGTTGGCCAGCACCGCACCACGGGTGCCGTCGGCCGCCGGCCCCGTGGGGGCGGCGGCCGGGACGCTGTCGGCGCTCATCGGGCCAGCTTGCCGGAGAGGCGCTGGACGGTGGCGTCGACCTCGGCCAGATAGTCGGCATAGGCCGTGGGGCCCATGAAGTCGACCTCGGCGCCGAGCGCGTGCATCTTGTCGACGAAGGCGGGGTCCTTGGACATCGCCTCGAAGTCCGCTGCCAGCGTCTGCACCTTGGCCGGGTCGATCCCCTTGGGCGCGACGATGCCGCGGTTGATGCTCAGCTTGAGGGTGTCGTAGCCGAGCTCCTTGAAGGTCGGCACGTCCGGGGTCTGCGCCGGCCGCTGCGGGGTGCCCACGGCGAGGAAGCGCAGATCGCCGTTGTCGACGAAGCCCAGCGAGGAGGAGATGTCACCGATCGCGGCGTCGATGTGCCCGCCCACCAGACCGCGAATGCGCGCGCCGGTCCCCTCGTAGCCGACGTAGCGGAAGGAGGCGCCGATGGCGTCCTCGATCATTGCCCCGTGGACATGCGGAATCCCGCCGAGGGTGGCACCGAAGCGCACCTTGCCGGGGTTCGCCTTGGCGTAGGCGGCGAAGTCGGCGAAGGTCTCCCAGCCGCTGTCGGCGTTGACCACCAGATACTGCGGCGACGAGGCCAGCGAGGCGATCGGCTGGAAATCATCCCAGTCGAGCGGGGTGAGACCGGTGGCGTGGGCCGCCATCAGCCCCTCGTGGACCTGGCCCAGGGTGTAGCCGTCGGGATCTTTCTGGGCGAGGGCCTTGAGGCCCAGGGTGCCGCTGACCCCGGGCATGTTGATCACCGGCAGTGGCTGGCCGAGGTACTGCTCGGCGGCGTTGGAGATCACTCGCATCAGGGAGTCGCTGCCGCCACCCGGCGACCAGGGCACGATGAACTCGATGGCGTGGTCGGGGTAGTCGTCGGCCTGGGCGGCGCTGCTCAGGCCGAGCACGCCCAGCCCCAGCGAGCCCAGACCCAGGCCGGTGGCGAGGGAGGCGATGGCGGCGCTGGCGCCGAGTCGGCGGCGCGCGCCACCGGTGGTCTTGATCAGTCGAGGAAACATCGAATCGTCCTTTATTGGCATTGGATATGGCGTCGGATGTCGTCTGTCGCAGATTGTCGTTATGGCCCGGGATGCTTGCCGCGATCACCGGGGATCGGCCAGCTCAGCCGAGCAGCAGCCCTCCATAGATGAGTCCGAGCAGGACTGCCCAGATCGGGTGGAGCTTGAAGCGCCACAGCAGCAGCGTGGCCGCGGCGCCGATGATCGCCACGTGTAGCCAGCCGGCGTTGTCCACGCCCTCGGCGGCGAACGACCAGGTCAGGTAGGCCATCAGCACCATGATCACCGGGCGCACCCACTGGCTCATCGACTTCACCTTGATCGAGTCGCGGTAGCGATAGAGGGTGCCCAGTGCCACCAGCATCAGCAGCAGCGACGGCGCCACGGTGGCGAAGGTGGCGACCGCACTGCCGCCGATGCCGGCCACGTCATAGCCGATGTAGCCGGCCATCTTGGTGGCGATCGGGCTGGGCAGGGTGTTGCCCAGCGCCAGGGTCTCGGCGAACTGCTGCGAGGTCATCCAGCCGTAGCGGCCGACCACCTCGTTCTCGATCAGCGGGATGATGGCCGGGCCGCCGCCATAGCCGACGATGTTGGGAATGAAGAACGCCAGGAACAGCTCCCAATAGATCATGAGCTGGCCTCCTTGCGCCGCCGGTTGCGCTCCGGCCGCAGCAGAGCCGCGACCAGGATGGCGCCGATCACCAGGCCCGGATGGATATCGAGTCCGTAGATCAGCCCGCCGGCCACGACACCCATGATCAGGCTGGCGATCCAGCCCAGCGCAGCCCGGGACTTCTGCCAGAAGTCCCAGGTCAGCTGCGCCATCATCACCATCACCACCGGCACCACACCCTGGCTCATGCCCTCGATCCAGCGCTGGTCGCGGTAGCGGGTGAACAGCCCCAGCAGTGCCACCATGGCCACGATGCAGGGCAGGATCTGGGCCAGTACGGCGATCAGGCAGCCGCCGAGGCCGCCGACCCGGTAGCCGATATAGCCGGCCATCTTGGTCGCGATCGGCCCCGGCAGGGTATTGCCGATGGCGAGCACATCGCCGAATTCGGTGTCATCCATCCACCCATGGCGCGTGACCACTTCGGCCCGCACCAGCGGAATCATCGAGGGGCCACCGCCGAAGCCGAGCAGGCCGACGCGCAGGAAGGCGAGAAACAGTTGCCACTGGGTTCGCATACCCTGGGTCCGCATGGTCAGAGCACCGCGATGCTGGAGTCGGTGCGCGGCTCGGTGCCGCCGCAGTAGACCCCGGTGTCAGGGTGACGCAGGATGATCTGGCCGCGGCCGTAGCTGGTGCTGTCGATCGCCAGCGAGACCTGATGGCCGCGCGCGGCCATGTCGCGTACCAGATGCAGCGGATAGCCGGGCTCGATGCCGATCTGGCGCCCGCCCATCCACTGCCAGCGCGGGGCGTCCAGCGCTGCCTGCGGGTTGAGCCCGTAATCGATCAGATTCATCACCACCTGCATATGTCCCTGTGGCTGCATGAAGCCGCCCATCACCCCGAACGGCCCCAGGCCGATACCGTCACGGCTGAGAAAGCCCGGGATGATGGTGTGGAAGGTGCGCTTGCCGGGGGCGAGCACGTTGACGTGGTCGGCATCGAGGCTGAAGCCGTGGCCGCGGTTCTGCAGCGAGATACCGGTGTCGGGGACCACCACACCGGAGCCGAAGCCGTGATAGTTGCTCTGGATATACGAGACCATGTTGCCGTCGGCGTCCGCGGTGGCCAGGTAGACCGTGCCGCCGGCCTGGGGCTTGCCCGGCTCGGGGTCGATGGCAGTGGCGCCGATCAGCCGCCGGCGGGTGTCGGCGTAGGCGTCGCTGAGCAGCGCCGCCACGCTGGTGCGCATATGGCCGCTGTCGGTGATGTGGTGGTGGCCATCGGTATAGGCGAGTTTCATCGCCTCGAGCTGGCGATGCAGCAGCTCGGGGTCGTCGCGCACGCTGGGGTCGAAGCCCTCCATCAGCCGCAGCGCCATCAGCGCCACCATGCCCTGGCCGTTGGGCGGAATTTCCCAGACCTGATAACCGCGGTAGTCGGCGGCGATCGGCTCGACCCACTCCGGGGTATAGCCGGCCAGATCCTCGGCGCGCAGATAGCCGCCGGTCTGGCGCGAGAAGGCGTCGATGGTCTGCGCCAGCGCGCCGCGATAGAAGCTCTCGCAGCGGCTCTCGGCCAGCGCCTCCAGGGTACGTGCCTGGGCCTCGTTGCGGTGCAGCTCACCGGGCCTGGGCGCACGGCCGAGGGGGGCGAAGGCGTCGAGCCACGGGGCCACCGCGGGGTCGTCGGCGCGGGCACGGAACTCACCCTCGGCGCGCTGCCACAGTGCGCTGATCACCGGCGACACCGGAAAGCCCTCCCGCGCGATACGGATCGCCGGTGCCAGCAGGGTGGCGAAGTCGAGCTTGCCGAAGCGCTGCGACAGGGTGGCCCAGGCCGCCGGCGTGCCCGGCACCGTCACCGGCGTCCAGCCGTGCAGCGGCATCTCGCTGTGGCCGGCCGCGCGTACCGCCTCCGGGGTCAGCGCGGCCGGCGCATGGCCGCTGGCGTTGAGGCCGTGGAGCTGGCCGCGGCCATCCGCCTCGGCCATCCACACCAGGGCGAAGGCGTCGCCGCCGATGCCGTTGCCGCTGGGCTCGACCACGCTCAGCACCGCGGCGGTGGCGATCGCGGCGTCGACCGCGTTGCCGCCCTGGGCCAGCATGTCGCGCCCCGCCTGGCTGGCCTGGGGCTGAGAGGCGGCAACCATGCCACGCTGCGAATAGGTCGCGCTGCGACGCGAGGGGTAGGGGTTGTTGTGGTCGAAGGCGAGGCTCATGGCGGCGATCCCGAGTGCGCTTGTTGTTGAAATTCGTACTCCGGGCCGCGGCACCGTGCGGTGTCCTGGGGCCGGGCGAAGACGTGGTCGCCCTAGGGTACGATCGGTTATGCTAGAAAAATCGATTTTTTACTATGACGTCGATTTTACACGAGGGTCAAGCGCTACCCGGCCGAGAGGGGGGATGTTGCCTGCGGGCAGCGGGAAATCGGGGCGCGGACGGCGGCGGATACGTAAGCGGATGGCGCTGGGTCTGCCTATCACACAGACAGCCAGATCGAGGCGCACGCCATGGAACAGAGGGCGAGGTAACGCATGAGTGTGAGACAGGCGCCGGCGACGGCGCTGGATGCCACCACGGCGGCGAGTCAGGTCTACGCCGCGCTCAAGCGCGATCTGATTCGCGGGCGCTTCGTCGCCGGCGAGAAGCTCGCGATCAACCATCTCAAGGAGACCTACGCGGTGGGCCTGAGTCCGCTGCGCGAGGCGCTCAACCGCCTCGCCGCCTACGGGCTGCTGGCGCAGGAGAACCAGCGCGGCTTTCGCGTGCCGGCGCTGAAGCGGCGCGAGCTCGACGATATCGCCGGGCTACGCCAGCAGTTCGAGGTCCAGGCACTGGAGGCGGCGCTGCGCCAGGGTGACGCGCAATGGGAGGCGGAGCTACTGGCGGCCTTTCATCGGCTCAAGCGCGCCGACGAGCAGCCCGATGCGCTCGAACACTGGGAGCAGATGCATCTGCAGTTCCACCGCCGCCTGCTCGAACCCTGCGGCTCAGCGTGGCTTTTGCGCTTCATCGAGCAGCTACACGACCAGTTCGATCGCTACCGGCGCATGGCGCCGGCGCATCAGGATATTCGCGCCCAGCTCGACGTGCAGCACGCCGAGCTGGTGGAGCTGGCGCTGGCGCGGGGGATCGCTGCGGCGAGGGAGCTGATCCACGCCCATATCCAGCTCTCCTACGATGTGGCCAAAAGCGCCTGCAGCGAGTGAGGGGGCGCCTGCAGTGAGCCGGTGCGCGTTGCCTACTCGTCGAGGCGTTCCAGCTCGCCACGCAGACGCTGCTCCAGCAGCGCCAGATCGAGACTGTCATCCGCGGGCCAGGCCAGCGTCAGGGCGACGCCCTGGCCGTCGTAGTCGGCGGCTTCCACCGGCACGTCGTTGGCCTGCAGCCAGTGGCGCGCCTGGGCCTCGAGGGCGAAGCCGACGCGTACCCGCCGCGCGCGGCGCTCGGTGAATTCGCGCCGTGGCAGGCTCTCCAGCGCCTGGGTCACCGCCTGGGTATAGGCGCGTACCAGGCCGCCGGTACCCAGCTTGATGCCACCGAAGTAGCGTGTGACGACCACCGCGATCTGGCCCAGGCCGCTGCCCTCCAGCGCCTGGAACATCGGCCGGCCGGCGGTTCCGCCGGGCTCGCCGTCATCGGAGAAACCGATCGCCACTTGCTCGCCGGGGGCGCCGGCGATGAAGGCGGAGCAGTGGTGGCTGGCATCGGGGTAGGTGGCGCGTGCCTCGCTCAGCAGGCGGTCGAAGGCGGCGGCGTCCGGGGCGTGGGCGACCCAGGTGACGAAGCGACTCTTGTCGATCTCGAGACTGTGGGTGTGGATCGCCCCCGGCGCCAGTGCGGGAATCGCATAGCGCATCAGGCCGCCTGGGGCGGATTGCGCATGACGCCCATCACCAGTCCGAGCACCTGCACGTCCTCGTTCTTGAGAAAGATCGGGGCCATGGTGTCGTTGGCCGGCTGCAGGCGCACGCCGGATTTCTCGATGAACAGCTTCTTCAAGGTCACTTCCTGGTTGTTGATCAGTACCACTGCGGTCTCGCCGTTCTCGGCGGATTCGTAGCGCTCGATGATGATGATGTCGCCATCGAAGATATTGCAGTCGATCATCGAGTCGCCGCGCACGCGCAGGGCATAGGTGTTGCGTCGCACCAGCTGGGCGGGCACGTGGACGGTGGCATCGTCCAGGCACGCCTCCATCGGCAGGCCGGCGGCGACCTGGCCCAGCAGTGGGATCTCGACCAGATCGGTGGCGTCCACCGACTCCCAGTGGCCGTCGATCAGGGGCAGGTGGGGCTGGCGCTGCAGAAAGCTCGGTGCGGAATTTGTCATCGTCTTCTCCCGAGGAAACGGCTTCATCATAGCAAGCCGGCGGTGGGCGGCAAGGCGCGCCGACGACGACGGCCGGCGCGCGCGGGCTGGATATCGCCCCCGCGGTGCCTTAGGCTCTGCCGATTCGTTTCGCGGTGCGCTTATTCAAGGAGTCGTGCAGTCGGCATGCGCCTCAAGTCGATCAAACTGGCGGGTTTCAAATCGTTCGTCGATCCGGTCACGGTACCGTTCGACGGCAACATGACCGCGATCGTCGGCCCCAACGGCTGCGGCAAGTCCAATGTCATCGATGCGGTGCGCTGGGTCATGGGGGAGTCCTCGGCCAAGACCCTGCGCGGCGAGTCGATGACCGACGTCATCTTCAACGGCTCCAGCGGCCGCGCACCGGTGGGCCAGGCCTCCATCGAGCTGCTTTTCGACAATCGCGACGGCAGCCTCGGTGGCGCCTACGCCGGCTACGCCGAGATCGCGGTCAAGCGCCAGGTCACCCGCGACGCCCAGTCCAGCTACTTCCTCAACGGCCAGAAGTGCCGCCGCCGCGATATCGCCGACATCTTCCTGGGCACCGGTCTAGGGCCGCGCTCTTACGCCATCATCGGCCAGGGCATGATCTCGCGCCTGGTCGAGGCGCGTCCGGAAGAGTTGCGCACCACCCTCGAAGAGGCGGCCGGCATCTCCAAGTACAAGGAGCGCCGGCGCGAGACCGAGAACCGGCTGCGGCGTACCCAGGAGAACATCGAACGACTCGACGATATCCGCGAGGAGCTCGACAAGCAGCTCGAACGGCTCAAGCGCCAGGCCGACGCCGCACGCCGCTACCGCACCCTGAAAGAAGAAGAGCATCGCCTGCGCGGCGAGCTGGCGCTGCTGCGCGAGCGCGCGCTGCGTAGCCAGCAGCGTGAAGAGGCGGCGCGGGTCGGTGAGTACGAGAATCAGGTCGAGCGCGAGGTGCTCGGTCTGCGTCAGTGCGAGAACCGCCTGGCCGAGGGGCGCGAGCGGCATGACGAGATCGCCGCCGAGCTGGAGCAGCACCAGGCGGCTTTCTACCAGACCGGAGCCGATATCGCGCGGCTGGAACAGTCGCTCGAGCATGTGCGTCAGCGCGACCAGCAGCTCGCCGCCGATCTCGACGCCGCCCGCCGCGAGCGCGACGCGCTCTCGGCGCTGGCCGGCGAGGACGACGCCCGCGGCGAAGCCCTGGCCGAACGCCTCGAAGCGCTGGCGCCCGAGGCCGAGCTGGCCGACGAGACGCTGCTGACGCTGGCGCAGAGCCTGGAGGAGGCCGAAGCCGAAGCCGATGCCCACCAGGCGGAGTGGGAGCGCATCGATCAGCAGACGCGGGACAGCCGCCACCGGGCCGAGCGTGAGCAGGAGGCGATCCAGCGTCTGGAGCGCCAGAGCGAGGAGCTGGCGGCAGAGATCGAACGCCGCCAGCAGCAGCGCGCGGCACTTCCCGACGTCAGCGAACTCGAGGCCGAGCGGAGCGAACTGCAGGCGGCGCTGGCGATTCTCGACGAGCGCCAGGAGACCCTGACGATCCGCCGCGAGGCGCGTCAGGAGGAGCGCGAACAGGCCCGCGAAGGGCTCGCTGCGGCCCAGCGCGAGCGCGATGCCCTGCGCGAGACGCACCACCGCGCCCAGGGCGAGATCGCCTCGCTGGAGGCGCTGATCGAGGCCGCGCTGGCGGATGACGACAGCGCCCTGACCGAGCAGCTGGCCGCGCACTCACTGGACACCGCCCCCCGGCTGGCCGAGTGCCTCGAGGTCGAGCCGGGCTGGGAGCGCTGCGTGAGCTGGGTGCTGGCGCCCTGGCTCAAGGCGCGGGTCGCCGACCTGGCCCCGGCACGGGAGGCGTTGGAGCAGTTGGCGAGTGGCGAACTGCCGCTGGTCGCCCCGGGGGCGTCGACAGCGCCGGTGCCTGCCGACTCGCTCGCCGCCAAGGCCCGCGGCAGCGCGGCGTTGGGTGCGCTGCTCGGGGCCGTGCGCTGTGTCGACGATCGCGCCAGCGCCTGGGCCGCACACCCCGAACTCGCCCCCGGTGACAGCGTGATCACCGCCGACGGGCTGTGGCTCGGCCACGGCTGGGTGCGCCGGCTGGGCGAGCAGGATGCCCAGGGCGACAGCGTGCTGCTGCAGCGTCAGCGGCGGGAGTCACTGGTGCTGCAGGTGGCGGAGATCGACCAGCGCCTGGCAGCGCTGGTGCAGACCCTAGACGCGGGCGAGGCGGCGATCGAAGAGAGTGAGCGCGGACTCGAAGCGCTGCGCCAGGCGGAGATCGACCTCTCCCGCGAGCGCCAGCAGCAGGCCACGCGGCTGGCCACCCTGGAGAGCCGGCTCGAGCACAGCAGCGCGCGCGCCGACGAACTCGCCGCCGAGTGTGAAGCGCGCCAGGGGCGCCTGGAAGAGACCCGCGAGACGCTGGAAGAGACCCGCGAACGCTGGCAGCAGGCGCTGGCCGAGGTCGAGACGGGGGCCAGCCAGCGCGCCGGCATGGACGCCACCCGCCAGCAGGCGCGTGAGCGCCTGGCCGAGCTGCGTCGCCAGCAGCAGCAGGCAGGGCAGCGCCAGCAGCAGCTGGCGCTGGAGCGCCAGCGTCTCGAGACCCAGCGCGGCGAGCTGGCGCAGCAGGCGCAGCGCAGCCGCAGCCAACTGGCCGCGCTGGAAGAGCGCTGCGCCGGGCTGGCGGCCGAGCGCGAGCGCCTCAACCAGCCCGATGACGACCAGCAGGCGCGTCTGGCCGAGCTGCTCGAACAGCGCAGCCAGCAGGAGACCGCCCTCAACCAATGTCGCGACCGCGCCAACCAGCTCGGCGAGATGCTGCGCCAGAGCGAGCTCGAGCGCCAGCAGCACGAGCGCGATCTGGAAGGGCTGCGCACCCGTCTGCAGGAGGGGCGCATGCAGCTCCAGGCGCTCGCGCTCAAGGCCGATGCCCAGGCCGAACAGCTCGCCGAGCAGCAGCATGACGCCGAGGCCCTGGGCGCCGCGCTCGATCCCAACGCCACCGAGTCGGCTTGGCAGACCCGGCTCGAGGAGACCGGTGAGCGCATCCGTCGCCTGGGCGCGATCAACCTGGCGGCGATCGAGGAGTACGACCAGCAGGCCGAGCGCCGCGACTACCTCGAGGCCCAGCACGCCGAGCTCAGCGAGGCGATCGAGACCCTGGAGCGTGCGATCCGCCGCATCGATCAAGAGACCCGGACCCGTTTCAAGCAGACTTTCGAGCAAGTCAATCAGGGCCTGATGACGCTTTTCCCCCGAGTCTTCGGCGGCGGGGCCGCGTGGTTGACCCTGACCGGGGAGGATTTGCTGGAGACCGGGGTGGCCATCATGGCGCGCCCCCCGGGCAAGAAAAACAGCACCATTCATCTGCTCTCCGGGGGGGAAAAGGCACTCACCGCACTGTCGCTGGTGTTTGCCATCTTCCAGCTCAATCCGGCGCCTTTTTGCATGCTCGACGAGGTCGACGCGCCGCTGGACGATGCCAATGTGGGGCGCTATGCGAAACTGGTGAAGGAGATGTCCGAGAGCGTGCAGTTCATCTTCATCACCCACAACAAGATTGCCATGGAAGCCGCCGAACGATTGATGGGAGTGACCATGCAGGAGCCGGGCGTCTCACGCCTGGTCGCGGTCGGGGTCGACGAGGCGGCATCGATGGCGGAGGCGTCCTGAGCTTGCCCGAAATAGCCAAAGCGGCTATCGGCGTAATAGGATGTCGAGCATTAGGGAAAATTGAAGGGCGGTTGCTGGCGGGCAAAAACTTTACTTGACAACGAAAAAAAGTCGCCCATTTTAGGAAAATCACGCTATGCTAGAGCCCACATGCCGCAAGCATGTTGTCCTCTACCCGCATAGTGGCACCGCGAACAGGCAAGACGACCCATGGAACTAAGAGAGTGGCTGATCATCCTGGGGCTGGTTTTGGTGGCGACCATCGTGATCGATGGCTTTCGTCGTCTACAGCGCCAACGTCGTGTTCCGCGCCTTGACCAGGCGATGGAATCCAGCGGAAGCGACGCCGAATCCCACGTGGATCCGGAAGAGGAGGCCCGTGCGGCCGAGATCAACTGGGAATTGCCCAATGGAGGGGCACGTGTCGTCCGGCCGGCGACGTTCGAGCGCAGCAGTGATGGCGCCGAACCCATCCGCCCGGCCGAACCCAAGCGTCAGGAGCGGATTCCCGACGATCAGATCAAGGGCGGTGTGTTCGGCCGCTACAAGTCGCGCACCTCGTTCGCCGACATGCAGGAGAATGTCAGGAGCGCGATGAAGGCCGGGGCCAAGCGGGTCAGCGACTCCGCCCATCGCCTGGGTCAGAAACGCGACGAGGCCGCGGCCGCGCGCGACGAGGCTGCCCACGCCCGCGCGCAGGAACGGCTGCATGAAGAGCCGCGTCTGTCCACCGCCGAACCCGCCGAGGCGAGTGATGGCCGGCAAGCGCGCGCTGACACACCGCACCTGGATGCCTCGCGTCTGCAGATCACCGCGCTGACACCGGCCGGCGAGATGCCGGCTGCGAGTGAAACGCCCGCGGCCGCCGCGGAGGCAGTCGAGGTACGCGAAACTGCCGATGCGACGACTTTCGATCAGGCAGCTTTCGATCGGGCGACCCAGGACGAGGAAGCGCCGCGGCGCGACGTGGTCACCACGCATCCGGCGGTGGAGCGCGCCAAGCGCCATCACGTCAGTGCGGCGCGGGCCCGCGAAACCCTGTCGAATGCCGAGGAAGTCATCGTCATCAGCGTGCTGGCGCGGACGGAAGAGGGCTTCGACGGCACTACGCTGCTCAACCTGATGCTGGCCTGCGGCCTGCGCTTCAGTGAAATGGGTATCTTCCATCGCTACGAGACCGAGGCGAGCGACAGCGAGCTGCAGTTCTCGATGGTCAACGTGCTCAAGCCGGGCGTGTTCGATCTGGACAAGATGGATGAGATCGTCACCCCTGGGGTCACCTTCCTGATGCCGCTGCCCGGCGCCAATGACACCGCCGCGGCGTTCGAAGCCATGCTCGAGACTGCGATGGTGCTGGTGCGCCATCTGGGTGGCGAGCTCAAGGACGAGAACCACAGCGTGATGACCGCACAGACGATCGAGTTCGCGCGCCAGCGGGTGCAGGAGTTCGAGCGTCGCCACCGGCTGCATCGCTATCAGGCCAACTGACACAGCCCGATACGACACGCGGTAGCGGTATTGATGACGGGGCCTTCGGGCCCCGTCGTCGTTGATGGGCCCAGCCTGCGCGATGGCTCCCGCCTGCGCGATGGCTCCCGCCTGCGCGATGGCTCCCGCCTGCGTGATGGCCCCTGCCTGTACCGGCAGTGGTGTCATCGATGGCGTTCGGCCTGCCTGCCGCCTTCCGCTACAATGCCCCCACCCTGTCAGCGATCGAACCGGACGCCATGAGCCAGACCCCACAAGCGGCGCAGGAACGCGCCGCGACCCTGCGTCAGCAGCTCGAAAACGCCAACTACCACTACTACGTCGAGGATGAGCCGCAGCTCACCGATGCCGAGTACGATCAGCGCCTGCGCGAGCTGCAGGCGCTGGAAGCCGAGTACCCTGAGCTGGCGACGCCGGACTCGCCGACCATGCGCGTCGGTGCCAAGCCCGATAGCGGCTTCCCCGAGATCGAGCACGTGGTGCCGATGCTGTCGCTCGACAACGCCCTCGACGAAGAGGAGCTGCTGGCGTTCGGCAAGCGGGTGGCCAAGGGGCTGGAGCGCGACGCCTCGGCGCTGGTGTTCTGCTGCGAGCCCAAGCTCGATGGCCTGGCGGTATCGCTGGTCTACGAAAATGGCTATCTACGCTATGGCGCGACCCGCGGCGATGGTCGCACCGGCGAGGAGATCACCAACAACCTGCGCACCCTGCGCTCCATCCCGCTCAAGCTGCGTGGCGATCAGTGGCCGGCGCTGCTCGAGGTGCGCGGCGAGGTCTACATGCGTCACTCCGGGTTCGAGGCGCTCAATGCCCGCGCCCTGGAGAACGGCGACAAGGTTTTCGCCAACCCGCGCAACGCCGCGGCCGGCAGCCTGCGCCAGCTCGACCCCGCGATCACCAACCAGCGCCCGCTGGAGTTCTGCGCCTATCAAGTGGCGCGCATCGAGAGCGATGCCGAGCTGGCCGCCACCCACTCCGGGCGCATGGCCCTGCTGCGCGACTGGGGCCTGCCGACCAATCCCGAACTGGCGGTGGTGGAGGGGATCGACGGTGTGGTCGACTTCTGCCGCCGCCTGGGGGAGAAACGTGAGTCGCTCGACTACGACATCGATGGTGCGGTGATCAAGCTCGATGCGCTGAGCGATCACAACGTGCTGGGCTTCGTCTCACGCGCGCCGCGCTGGGCGATCGCCTTCAAGTATCCCGCCCAGGAGCAGGTGACGCAGCTGCTCGACGTCGAGTTTCAGGTCGGACGGACCGGCAAGCTGACCCCTGTGGCCAAGCTCGAACCGGTGCAGGTGGCCGGGGTCACTGTCTCCAACGCCACCCTGCACAACATGGATCAGATCGCGCGGCTGGATCTGCGCATCGGCGACAGCGTGAGAATCTACCGTGCCGGCGACGTGATCCCCAAGGTGGTCGAGGTGGTGCGCGAGCAGCGCCCGACGGATGGCCGCGAGATCGTGCTGCCGGAGAGCTGCCCGGTATGCGGCTCGCGGGTCGAGAAGCTCGACGGCGAGGTCGATGCGCGCTGCTCCGGCGGACTCTACTGCCCGGCGCAGCGCAAGGAGGCGCTCAAGCACTTCGCCAGCCGCCGCGCGCTGGATATCGATGGCCTGGGCGAGAAGCTGATCGATCTGCTGGTCGAGCGCGAGTGGGTCGAGACCCCCGCCGACCTGTTCCGACTCGAGGCTGCGCGCCTCGCCGAGCTGCCGCGGCTGGCGGAGAAGTCCGCCAACAACCTGGTCAACGCCCTGGAGACGGCCAAGCACACCACGCTTGCGCGCTTCATTTATGCCATCGGCATCCGCGAGGTGGGGGAGACCACCGCGGCCAATCTGGCGCGCCATTTCGGCACCCTCGAGGCGCTGCGCCACGCCGAGCTGGAGGCGCTGGAAGCGGTCGCCGACGTCGGCCCGGTGGTCGCCCACCACGTTCACACCTTCTTCCGCCAGAGCCATAACCAGCAGACGCTGGACGACCTAATCGCCGTCGGCGTTACCTGGAAGGAGGAGGAGGCCGGCGAGCGTCCGCAACCGCTGTCGGGCCAGACCTGGGTGCTCACCGGCAGCCTGGAGAGCATGACCCGCGATGACGGCAAGGCGCGGCTGCAGGCGCTGGGGGCCAAGGTTGCAGGCTCCGTCTCCAAGAAGACCTCCGCGGTGGTCGCCGGCGAAGCGGCGGGGAGCAAGCTGGAGAAGGCCATGCAGCTCGGGGTCGAAGTGATCGACGAGGCCACCTTCATCCAGCGTCTGGCCGAGTGGGAGGGTTGAGATGAGCCGTTTCGTCGAAGTCCCCCACCGCATGCTGCCGGCACAGACGCTGGATGCGCTGCTCGAGACCTTCGTTACCCGTCAGGGATACGACACCACCGACGTCGCCAGCGACATGCACGACTGGGTGCGCGAGCTTCGGCGCCAGCTCGAACGCGGCGAGCTGCTGATCGTCCACGATCTGCAGACCGAGTCGACCGAAGTGATGACGCTGGCCCAGTGGCAAAGCTTCGGTCGCGCCGTGGCCGACGACGAGGAGGAGGGCGACTGTTAGGTCGTCTGGCGCGTGAATGAACGCCACAAATGACAACGGCGCCCGCAGGCGCCGTTTTTCACTGCATTCACCCGAAGTCTAGGGCTCGTACGAAAAGTCGGCGAGCGAAGGCAAGACAAGGCAGAAATCGGCGAAAACGCGGAGTTTACGGGGTGTAAATGAGCATTTTGAGCCGATTTTTAACGCCGTATTGCCGAGCGCAGGCAGTTTTCGTACGAACCTAGGTGAAGAACAGCGGCACCACAATGCTCGAGATCAGCAGGATCAAGGCGCCGCCGAGGCGTGAGGAGATCTGCGCGAACGGCATCAGCTGCATGCGCTTGGCCGCGGAGAGCACGGCGACGTCGCCGGTGCCGCCCATGTTGGCCATGCACAGGCCGGCGGTGATGGCCGATTCGATCGGATAGAAACCGACCAGCTTGCCCACCAGCCCGGCGCCGAAGGCCGCACCGGCGACCACCGCGAAGACGATCAGGACGTAGGTGACCGAGATGGCGTCGATGACCTGGCCGAGATCGGTGTAGGCGATGCCGATACCGAACAGCAGGGCAAAGGTCCAGTTCTTGGCGACGAACTTGAACCACTGCGCCGCGGCTTCGTTGACCGACTCCGGCACCACGTTGACGATCTTGAGCACGGCAACCAGCACGATCATCAGCGCGTAGGGGTGCAGCGGAATGAAGTCACCCAGGATCTCGCCGGCGACGAAGAAGGTCAGCGCCGCGACCAGGCCGATGCCCAGCTTGGAGAGGTCGGGATTGCTCTCGCGCTCTTCGATCTCCACCCCCGGCATCATCTGCCCGTTGCCGGTCAGGCTCGGCATCCGGTTGCCCAGACCGTTGAGCAGGCCGGCAATGATGATGGCGAAGACGTTGCCCAGCGCCAGTGCCGGGACCAGGATCGAGATGTAGTAGCTCGCCGGCTGACCCAGGAGCTGCTCGTAGATCTGGCTCATCGGCACCGCGCCGGCGCCCATGCCGCCGCCCATGATCGGCAACGTGATCACCACCACCGCATCCTGCGGCGAGAAGCCCAGCAGCCAGCCCACTGCCACCGCGAACAGCGCCGCGAACAGCACCGCGCAGGTCAGCGGCAGGGCGTAGCGCGAGCCGACCTTGACCAGCACCTTGGAGTCCATGCCCAGGATGCTGCCGGTGATCAGCGCGGCGATGTAGAAGTTGAGAAAGCCGCCGCTCTTCATGAACTGGGTGACGTTGTCGGTGACATCGGTGGGCAGCCAGTTGACGTAGGCCAGCGCCGCGGCACCGAAGATGGCGAGAATCGCGCCACCGCCGAGATAGCTCTTGATGATCGGCAGGCGGTCGCCGAGGAAGCCGAGCAGCTCGCCGAAGATCATCATCACCAGCAGCGCGCCGATCATGCCGGTGGGAATCGTATCCGTGGCGATGGCGGCGATCAGCACCAGCGTGGCGATGGCGAACAGCGGTAGCGGAATGCCGAAGATCGGCGTCGACAGCCAGTGGCGCGGTCGGGCCGACTCGGCGTGAGCGTTTTGCGTCACGGTTGCGGTCATGGTTCACTCCCAGAATTGCGCGCCCTGCCGGGCGGGTAGGCAGCAGGATAAGAAGCGAGGCGGCGGCGGCCAAACTTTCTGAAGTTAACTAAGCCTTAATAAAATATTGAAAGGGAGCGGCGCGGTGCCGGCACAAAGCGCCTGGCCGGGGAATACCCCCTTGGTCTAAAACCACGGCATCGAGAACGAGGGGGCTAAAACGTCAGCCTCGAGCCGTGATCCGACATCACACCCCCCGATTTGCCCGTGCCACCCTCGGATAGCCATCGTGAAACGACTGCGTCTCAGTGCCCAGATCTTCATCCTCGTCGCCAGCATGATCGTGCTGACCCTGGGGGTGGCTTTCCTGCTGTTCGACTACCAGCTCAAGGCGAACCTCGAGCGCGCCCAGGGTGAGCGGGTGATGGGGCTGGCGGCGGTACTCGCCGACCGCAGCGACATCCGCCGGGCGCTCGAAGCCACGCCGGTCGTTCATGATGCCGACTCGGCCCTGCGCCAGCACATCGAACGTCTGCGCGAGCGCCTGGGGGTCGACTTCATCACCGTGATGGATCGCGACCATCTGCGTCTCACCCACCCCGATCCCCGTGAGGTGGGGCGCCACTTCCGCGGCGGTGACGAGGGGCCGGCGCTGGCGGGCGAATCCTATGTATCGCGCTCCGAGGGCACGCTCGGGGTGAGCATCCGCGGCTTCGCCCCGGTGCGTGCCGACGACGGCCGGGTGATCGGTGCGGTGGCCACCGGTGTCACCCTCTCCCGGGTCGGGCTGCTGCTGGCCGAGAAGCGCCAGGTGGTGCTGCTGGGCACCCTGCTGCTGATGCTCGTCGGCGGTCTCGGCGCCTGGTGGCTGGCGCGCTACATCAAGCGCATCCTGCTCGGCTTCGAGCCGCATCAGATCTCGCAGTGGGTGCAGGAGCGCCAGGCGCTGCTGGCATCGCTCCACGAGGGGGTGCTGGCGATCGATGCCGGCGGTGAACTGAGCCTGATCAATCCGGCGGCCCGCGAGCTCCTGGCGCCGGTAGGGGCGGCACCCGCCGCCGACGTGCCCGCCACCACCCTGGCCCAGCTGTTCGGCGACGGCACCCCGGCGCTCAACCAGCGGCTGACCCTCAACGGGCGCGCGCTGATCGTCAACCGGGTGCTGATCCGTGAGGGGGCCCGCCCCCGCCGCCGTGGGCGTGAGGCGGCCACCGAGCGCGGCGCGGTGCAGGGTGACGAGACCCGCGGCGGCGGCAGCGTGGTGACCCTGCGCGATCGCAGCGAGGTCAACCGCCTGGCCGAGGAGCTGACCGGAGTCAGCCGCTACGCCCAGGCGCTGCGGGCTTCCACCCATGAGTTCAAGAACCGCCTGCACGTGATCCTGGGGCTGGTCCAGCTGCGCGACCTGGGGCGCCTCGAACGCTACCTGCACGAACTCGACGATACTCTGATCGCCCCCGCTGCGGCGCGCGTTTCGGGTGTCAAGGACCCGGTGCTGGCGGGCTTTCTGCTGGCCAAGGGCAGCGAGGCGCGGGAGCGGCGCATCGAACTTGAGGTCGAGCTGGAGAGCGATATCCCGGCGGCGGCCGAGGAGGAGGTGTGCCACCTGCTGGTGACGATCATCGGCAATCTGCTGGAGAACGCCTTCGAAGCGGTCGCCGGGCGCGACGAGCGCCATGTCACCCTGACCCTGGGGCTGGATGCCGGGGCGCTGTCGCTGCACGTAGCCGACAGCGGTTGCGGCATGGACGCGGCCCAGCGCGGCGAGGTGCTGGAGCAGGGGGTGTCGACCAAGGGCGAGGGGCGCGGCTACGGTCTGGCGATGGTGCGGGCCCACGTCGACTCCCGCGGCGGCCATCTGGCGATCTATTCCACCCCCGGACGTGGCACCCTGGTCGAGGTGACATTACCCTACGCGGTAGCCCCATCCTGGATTACCGACGGAGTGACATGAGCATGCGTGTACTGGTGGTAGAAGACGACCCGATGGTCATGCGGCTCAACGTCGAGTTTCTCAATCGTATCGAGGGGGCCAGCCTGGTCGCCCAGTGCGAGGATCTGCCCGCCGCGCGGGACGTGCTGCAACGCGAGCCCGTCGATCTGCTGCTGCTCGATGTCTATCTGCGTGAGCACAACGGCCTGGCACTGGTGCGCGAGCTGCGCCGCCAGGCCCGTGATATCCAGATCATCCTGATCACCGCGGCCTCGGAGATGGAGACGGTGCGTGAGGCCAAGCACCTGGGCGTCGACGACTACCTGGTCAAGCCGTTCGAGTTCCAGCGCTTCCAGGAGGCGCTGAGCCACTGTCTGGATACCCATCGGCGGCTGGCCGGACTGCCGGCGCGCGCTCACCAGCGCGACGTCGACGCGCTGTTCCGCCGCGATGGCGCCGTCGCGGCGCCGCCCCAGCGCCCGGGCGACCTGCCCAAGGGGCTCACCCTCAATTCGCTGTCACAGGTGGCGCGAGCCGCCGCCGAGCACCACGAAGCGACCTTCACCACCGAGGCGCTGAGCGAGGATACCGGGATGTCGCGGGTGTCGGTGCGCAAGTACCTCAAGCATCTGGTGGACCAGGGCGTGCTCGAAGAGTCCTTCCACTACGGCCATATCGGCCGCCCCTCCTTCACCTACCGCTGCCTCGACGCCGAGACGCTGGCGCGGCTGGGCGGTACGCCGGCCCCCTGAGCGACTTCTTTTCAAGACCCCTCGACCGGCCCAGGCTATCGATGGCGCAAGGCGACCGACAGCTTCAGGTGACCGATAGCGGGGCCCGCGATGGCGGGCCGCCACTCACGTCTGCCGGATCAGCTCGGCGATCAGCCGCCGCCCCGGGTGCAGATGGTCCACCAGCTCGCGCTCCAGCGGCAGCGGCTCGTCGTGAAGGCGAGAGGCGATCAGCTCGGCGCACAGCGGTGCGCTGACCAGCCCGCGGGAACCGTGGGCGGTGCTGACCCAGAGCCCCGGGTGGTGACGACCGGGGGTGGTGAAGCGCTGCCGCGCATCCTTGGCCAGCGCGGCGTACTCCTGCCGCCATCCGGCGCTGTCTGGCAGCGGCCCGGCGTAGGGTGTCTTGTCGGGGCTGGCGGCGCGCACGCTGGCGCGACCGTCGAGCGCGGCCAGGGCCGCCGCCTCGCCGTCGGCGCAGAGCGTGGCGTGCAGCGCCGGGGCGGTGCGCGAAAGCTCATCCAGGTTGCGCTGCTGGTCGGCCTCGCGCAGGCGCGTATCGCCATCGTTGGGGGTGAAGGTGGCGCCGAAGGTGAGCCTGCCCGCGTAGGGCGGCAGCACATAGCCCTCGCCGCACAGCACCTGCGCCGGGGCGTCCGGTGCCGTCCACGGCAGGCTCGCGATCTGGCCGCGTACCTGCTGCAGCGGCAGGCCGTCGAGCCAGGCACCACTGGCATGGCCGCTGGCGAACACCACTTGATCCACCTGCAGCTGGCCATCGGAAAGCGCGAGCTGCCAGCCCGCGTCGATGGCTTCGAGCGAGTCTAGCGTCGCACGGCGGTACTCGACCCCCGGTGTCGCCGCCAGCCGCTGGCACAGCGCCGCCGGGTCGACCCAGCCCGCCAGCGGGTAGGCCAGCGCCGAATGCGCCAGCGGCGTGCCTGCCAGCTCGCTGGCGCGGGCCGCATCGCAGCCGCTGACCAGCGTCTCGGGTAGAACGTAGTTGTCCAGGAAGCGCTGCTGGCGGCGCTGCTCGCGTTCGCCGATGGCGAGCTGCAGCAGGCCGCTATCGCGCCACAGGCTGCGTTCCGGGTCGAGGGTCGCCAGCCAGCGCTGCACGTAGAGCAGGGCAGCCAGGTAGAAGCGGCTCTGCCGGTTGGTCTCCGCCGCCAGTTTCACGTAGAGCGCCGCCTGTGGATTGCCCGAGGCGCCGCTGGCGATACCCCCGCGGTCGATCAGGCTGACCCGGCTACCGCGGCGCGCCAGCGCCTCGGCCACGCTGGTGCCGGCGATACCGGCGCCGATCACTGCCACATGCTGGGCGGGGCGCGGCGGCGGCGGGATGAACCAGGGCGTGGCCGCGCGCGGCTCGGAGCGCCGTGTCGGGCACTGTGAAGCGTGCGGGGCTGTCAGCCCATCGGGCTGCCATTCACCGCGCAGCATCTCGCGCTTGCGGCCGAACCCGGGCACCTTGCGCCAGCGGAAGCCCTCGGCGGCGAGGCCGCGTCGGACCAGCCCGGCACAGGTGAAGGTGGCGAAGGTGGCGCCCGGACGGCTGGCCGAGGCCAGCGCGGCGAACAGCGCCGGCTGCCACATGTCGGGGTTCTTGGCCGGGGCGAAGCCATCCAGGAACCAGGCATCCACCTGGCCGTCGAGCCGCGCCAGGCAGGCGGCGGCATCGCCGAAGTGCAGATCCAGGGTCACCCGCGGCGAGAGGCGCAGGCGGTGGACGCCCGGTACCGGCTGCGGCCACTGCGCGATCAGGGCCTGGGCACGGGTGGCGAAGTCCGGCCAGCTCTGCCACACCCGCTGCAACGCCTCGCGCGAGAGCGGGTGCTTCTCGGTAGAGATCAGATGCAGCCGCGCCGCGGCAGGGGCGTGCTGTTCGAAGCACGCCCAGGCGCACAGCAGATTGAGCCCGGTGCCGCAGCCGGTCTCGCCGATCACGAAGGGGCGTGCGGTGTCCCAGGTGCGGAAGCGGCGCGGCAGCTCGTTGTTGTCGAGGAACACGAACTGCGTCTCCGCGCGGCCGTTGTCGCGGGAGAAGTAGACGTCGTCGTAGCGGGTCGAGAAGGGCGCTTCCTGCTGCGCGGCATCCTGGCGCCAGTCGAGTTCCGCTGGCTCCAGGCGCTCGCCGAAGACGGCGAGTCGATCGTCGGTCATGGGGGAGAAGGTCTCGCAGTGGCCGGGTTTTTGCGCGGAGGTGATCAAAAAATGATCGACTCGCGCCAGCGGACGTCGTTTCCGGGGCAGCGAAAGGCGTCCGCGGGATCTTCACAACGTTATCCACAGCAGCTGTGAAAAAGCCCTCACCGAAGACTTGTGGATAACGCTCGGCGGTTCAGGGCAGCACGTGCTTGAACGGTTTGACCTCGACCTTGGCGTAGACGCCGGCGGCGACGTAGGGGTCGGCGTCGGCCCAGGCCCGGGCGGCTTCCAGCGACTCGAACTCGGCCACGATCAGACTGCCGCTGAAGCCGGCTTCGCCCGGGTCCTCGCCGTCGATGGCGGGGAAGGGGCCGGCCAGGATCAGGCGGCCGTCGTCGCGCAGCGCTTCCAGCCGCGCCAGGTGCGCCGGGCGCGCTTCGCGGCGCTGTGCAAGGCTCGAATCGTTGTCGTGACCGATGATGGCGTAGCGCATCAGGAGGGCTCCTCAGGGGTGGAACGGGACATGTGACGTGCCAGGAACAGCGCTTGTCCGACCACGAACAGCAGCGTCAGTCCGAGCATGCCGAACAGCTTGAAGTCGACCCAGGTCGCTTCGTCGTAGTGGGTGAAGACGAAGACGTTGAGGATCGCCATGGCGAAGAAGAACAGCACCCAGGCGAGATTGAGACGCCGCCAGACCGCCGCCGGCAGTGACACCGCCTTGCCCATCATGCGCTGCGCCAGGGTCTGGCCGCCGAACAGCGGCGAGAACAGGAAGGCGACGCCGAACAGGGCGTTGATCACGGTCGGCTTCCACTGGATGAACGCCGGATCGCGGAAGGCGATGGTGGCCCCGGCGGAGGCGATCACGATGATCGAGGTGATCAGCAGCATCTTCTCGATGCGCCGCTGGCGCCACCACACCACGCCGAGCTGGATCACGGTGGCGGGGATCAGGATGGCGGTGGCCGTGATGATATCGCCGGTCAGATGGTAGACGGCGAAGAAGATCGCGATGGGTAGGAAGTCGAACAGCAGTTTCATGCGCAGGGCTCCGAGAGGGCGGGGCGCGGATTGACCGCGACGGCGGCGGCCCTCACCATGTGCGGCCTATTCTGACAAAGACGCCCCCCGGCGTCATGCCCATGTCCGTTGCTGCCAGCGATTCCGAGAAGACTGCCGCGCCGTCCGAACGAGCGCCGTTGACCGCCGCCACCTCGCTGGACGAGGCTCGCGGCATCGATCTGCACCTGCACTCCAGCGCCTCCGATGGCCGGCTCACGCCCACCGAGCTGGTGGATCTATGCCATGCCAAGGGGCTTTCGCATATCGCGTTGACCGACCACGACACCCTGGCCGGGGTCGCGGAGGCGCGCGAGCGCTGCGCCCACCACGGCATGCGCCTGCTCTGCGCCAGCGAGCTGTCGTGTCAGTGGCGCGGCATGACGATTCATGTCGTGGCGCTGCTGCCCCAGGGGCCGAGTGCGGCATTCGACGTCAGCCTCGTGGGGCTGGCCGAGGCGCGGGTGCGGCGTGCCGAGGAGATCGCCCGGCGGCTGGAGAAGCTGGGACTCGACGACGCCCTGGCGCGGGCGCGGGCGATCGCCGGAAGTGAGCGCCCACTGGGGCGGCCCGATTTCGCCCAGGCGCTGGTCGATGCCGGGCTGGCGGCGGACCGCCAGGCGGCGTTCAAGCGCTACCTGGGGGCCGGCAAGCGCGGTGACGTCAAGACCCACTGGCCGGCGCTCGAGACGGTGGTCGGCTGGATCGTCGAGGCTGGCGGTGTCGCCGTGGTCGCGCATCCGCTGCGCTACGGCATGACCCGGCGCAAGCGCGACCTGCTGTTCGAGGCCTTTATCGGCGCTGGTGGGCAGGCTGCGGAGTTAGTGAGTGGTTACCAGAATCGCGATACCACCTTCGACCTCTCGCGCCAGCTCGCGCACCATGAGCTCTACGGCTCGCTCGGCAGCGACTTTCACTTCCCTGGCGGTGCGCTGGCGCCAGGCACCCTGAGCCCGGCGCCGCGCTCGCATGTGCGTCCGGTGTGGGCGCATCCCGCCCTGGCCGATTTCGTCACGCCTATCGAGCCGTCTCCCACCGAGCCGTCTCTGGCGGAACCCTCTTCAACCTGAGTCTTAGCGGCAGGCGCCAGGCGCGCCATCTGTTACGCTGACGGTGAATGGCGCCGCTCGCGGCGCCTTGCGTCATTCCGGTGCGCCGCCAGCGCGCGGCGGCCGTGGCGGGATCCGACCCCAAGGAGGGCACGACATGACCCAGTTTTTCCAGATCCACGCGCAGAATCCGCAGAAGCGCCTGATCGATCAGGCGATCGGTATCCTGCGCCAGGGTGGCGTGGTCGCCTATCCGACCGACTCCGGCTATGCGCTGGGCTGCTGCCTGGGCGAGAAGAAGGCGATCGAGAAGATCAAGTGGCTGCGCCAGCTCGACGACCGCCACAACTTCACCCTGGTCTGCTCCGATCTTTCCGAGATCGGCACCTACGCCAAGGTCGACAACAGCGTCTTCCGCCTGCTCAAGTCGCACACCCCCGGGCCCTATACCTTCATTCTCAACGCCACCACTGAAGTGCCGCGTCTGCTGCTGCACCCCAAGCGGCGCTCGATCGGTGTACGCGTACCCGACCACCGCATCACCCATGCGCTGCTCGAGGCCCTCGGTGAACCGCTGATGAGCGTGACCCTGATCCCGGTCGACGAGGAGCTGCCGATGACCGACGCCGAGGAGATCCGCGAGCGTTACGGAGCGCACATCGATCTGATCATCGATGGCGGCGCCTGCCATCTGGAGCCGACCACGGTGGTCGATCTGCGCGACATTCCGCCGACGCTGGTCCGCGAGGGCCGCGGCGACCCCGCGCCGTTCCGCTGAGGCGCGTGCCGCGATACGTCACTGCGGCAATTCACGAGCGACAGTCGGTGCCTGTAAAGCCAGCGCCCCCGCCGGNNCCGGCGGGGGCGCTGCGTTTTGATCATCCCGCCTGGCGGCCGGCGTGGCCGCCCTATCGTGATCAATCCGTCTTGAGCGGAGCCGCCCAGCCCTCCAGCGTCGCGTCGCTCCAGCTGCCGTAGCTGGCATTGGGGAACATGATCCAGTCGTCGCCGAAGTGCGCCGCCTGCTCGGCCACCAGACGCTTCTGGGTTGCCAGGTCAGCGTGGTGGAAGTCGCCGGAGAAGTCGGCCAGGGAGTCGCCGAGCTGCAGCACCAGCTGATAGTCGCGCTCGATGGCGGCGCGGCGCTTGGCCTTGGAGGGCCCCAGCAGGCGCACCTGGGCGTCGTTGACCTGAGGCAGTCGCAGCGCCTTCAGCGTCGCCAGCGTGGCGGCCTTGTTCTGCTGATAGCGGTCGGAGACGTAGAAGATCGTCACACCGTGAGCGTTGGCGTAGTCGAGGAAGGCCCGTGCCCCGGGGATCAGACGCGGATGCCCCTCGCGCTCCCACACCTTCCAGGTATCCCAGGTGGTGAAGTCGTGACATGCCTGCATGTCGCGCACCAGCAGCGCGCTGTTGTCGATCACCGTCTCGTCGAGATCGGTCATGATCGCCAGATTGGTGGCATCGGGGTGGGCGGCGATCTTCTGCGCCAGGCGCATCGTGGCCAGGGCGTAGTTCTGACGCTGCAGTGCCTGGATCTCCGCGGATTGCTGCTGGTAGCGCAGCGCCATGGCGTACTCCTTGGGCGCACACTCGCTGGCGCTTGCGGTATTCGACGTCTCGGCACTGGCATTGGCGGCGAACAGCAGGCCTCCGAGCAGCAGGGCGCTGGCGACACCGCGGCTGAGATGGGCGTTGATTGTCATCTTGTTCTCTCCTGACATTGGCGATGCCCGCGTGTCGCGGGCGACCCGGCTACCATAGAGAAGCGCCGGCGGCGCTTCAAACCGCACCATGCGGCGCTTTCCGGCGTGCCGCGCTGTTCCGGCCACGGCTGTTGTTCATATTATCCGGTCATATTGGCCGGCTGAGGTGGCCGGCTGAGGTGGCCGGCCTGACAGGCTGGCGTGCTATACCGAGAGCGCTTCCAGATGGTGTTCGTGCGCCTGGCGGGCCGCCGGCCGGGCAGCGTGCGCGTCGGCGCTGGGGTCGTTGGCCGGTGTCCGCTGCGACATCTCGGCTTCGCCATCGAATTCCACGGCGGTCTCCCGTTCGGGGCCGGCGTCCGGCGTCTCCCCGGCGCCGAGCCGGAATGCCTCGACGCTGTCGCGCTGACGCTGGGCCCGGGCCTCGAGGTCACGGGTGGCATCCAGGGTCTGCGCCGCCAGCTCGACGTTGCGCTGGGTCGCCGAATCGATCGAGGCGATGGCCTGGTCGATCTGCGCAATGCCCTCGTGCTGCTGCTGGCAGGCGGTGGTGATACTGTCGAGCAGCTCGCTCAGCTGACGGCTGGAGTCGACCGCGGTATGCAGCGACTGGCCGGCCTGGGTGAGGACATCGGCGCCTTGCTGGACCTGCTGATGGGTGCCCTCGATCTGCTCGCGGATGGTCTTTGCCGCTTCCGAGGAGCGCGACGCGAGATTCTTCACCTCGGCGGCGACCACCGCAAAGCCGCGGCCGTGGTTACCGGCCCGGGCGGCCTCCACCGAGGCATTGAGCGCCAGCATACTGGTCTGGTAGGCGAGCGAGTCGATCATGGCGATCACTTCGAGGGAGGCCTGGGAACGTGCCTGGGCGGCTTCCATCTCGTTCACCGCGGTGGCCATCTGCTGGCCGCTATGGTCGAGATGTCGGCGGCTCTCGTCGGCCAGATTGCGGCCGCGCTCTGAGTGCTCGGCGGTGTGCCCGATGGCGGCAGTGATCTGCTCCATGCTCGACGAGGTCTCCTGCAGCGCCTGGGCCTGCTGCTGGCTCTCGTCGTTGAGCGCGTGACTGGCCTGGGACAGGCGGCGGGCGTCGGCGCTCAGCGCGTGGCTCTCCTGCTGTAGCTGAGCGACCAGCGCCGTCAGCGAGGCCTGCATCTTCGCCACCCCCTGCTTGAGCTGGCTCATCTCGCGCATGCCGCTGGTGGCCAGGCGCTGGGCCAGATCGCCGGCAGCGATGCCGGTCAGGTGCGAGCGCACCCGGCTCAGCGGATGCAGCAGGTGACGATTGACGCTGTAGAAGGCCAGCGCGAGCAGCGCCAGGGTGATGATTGCCGCCACGCCCAGGCCCAGCTCCAGCGCATCGACGTTGCGCTGCATGGCCGTGAGGCTTTGACTGGCATTGGTGGCGCCGGCCTGATTCAGCGCATCGAGCGCCTGGTCGAGTTCGTCGGTGAGCGTGTTGGTGTGCTTGACGCTCTCCTGGTAGGCCGACAGGTTCCAGGCCTTGAGCGCCTTGAAGCCGGGCTGGATACCGTCATCGACCAGCGCCTGGAAGCGTGCCTTGAGATCCACGTCGTTGTGTCCCGGCGCGAGCGTGTCGAGGGTCTCGCGGGCACGGGCGAAGGTGGTTTCGGCCTTGGCCCAGGTCACCTTGGCGGCCTTGACCTTGAGTCGGTTGTAGTCGGTCTGGTAGCTGTCGAGCAGGACCCGGGTCTGCATCAGGTCGGCGTAGATGGCGCGTGCCGTACCCAGGCGTTCGACGTTGAGGTGGTAGACGGAGGAGAAGGCGGCTTGCGCCTGTTTCATGGCGATATAGCTGCCGCCACCGATCAGCCCGATGAGCACGGCGAAGATGGCGAGCAGGGCGATCAGCCCGCTGCGAAGGGTCAGGCGAAACGGTTTCATGGCAGGCTCCTGGGGGCAGACGTCAATGCCTTCGGGAGTCTGTACGGCGAGTATCACAATATGATGACAAACAGTTACAATGCTGGCGAAGTTCAGTCGTCCCCGGGTGCCTTGTCCTGTTCCACGGACTCCTCGGGTGCGTTGGGGTCCTCGCTCTCTTCGTCGAGCCAGGTGCCGCACAGGCGGCAGTAGCGCGAGTCGCGTTCATGGCCCTCGTGGCCGCAGCCGGGGCAGGCTTCGTCGGAGTAGCGCTCATCGCGGATCGAGCGGATCACCTCGGCCGAAAACACGCCGGTGGGGACCGCCAGGATCGAGTAGCCGAGTATCATCATGAAGGCGGAGATGAACTGGCCGACCGGGGTGACCGGGGCGATGTCGCCATAGCCCACGGTGGTCAGGGTGACGATCGCCCAGTACATCGAGCGCGGCATGCTGGTGAAGCCGGCTTCCGGCGGTTCGATCATGTAGATCAGCGCGCCGAAGATGGTGATGATCAGCAGCACCGTGATCAGAAACAGCAGGATCTTGCGCTGGCTGCGGCGCAGCGCCTGCAGTAGCAGGCGGCCCTCGCCGACGAACTCCATCAGGCGCAGGACCCGGAACACCCGCAGGACGCGCAGGACACGCAGGACCAGCAGTGACTGGGCGCCGGGCAGAAACAGGCTGAGCCAGGTGGGGAGGATGGCGAGCAGGTCGAGCACGCCATAGAAGCTCTTCAGATAGCGCAGCGGGCGTTCCAGGCAGTAGAGCCGGAGCGCCAGTTCGAACGTGAAGATCAGCGTGAATACCCACTCGCTCAGGAGAAACCACTCACCGTAGCGCTGATGCAGGTGGGGCACGCTGTCGACGAAGACCACCATCACACTGAGCAGAATCAGCGTGATCAGCACGATGTCGAAAGTTTTGCCCGCGCGGGTATCCGATTCGAAGATGATCTGGAACAGCTGCTTGCGAAAGTTGGATTCCCCGGACTGCATGATGGGCATGCCCTGTATGTGAAACGGTGAGACAAAGGGGTAGCACCAGCGCGTGCGCCCCGGATGGCGTTAAACGTCTGCCGGCCGTGGCCGATAATCCGAGAAAGCACGGCTTGCGCAAGCGGGCAACCGCGTTGTGCTGGATACGAGCCACCGCGGTGCCCGCCACGCTCGAATCAGTGTAACCGTGTACCTTCTTTCAGGCAGCCTTGGTCATGAGGGGATTCAATCAAAGACTATGGATCGACCATCGCGAATCCACGCCGGGTGGTGCGGCAGTGCGCCGCGACATGCGACGCCGGAACATGAGCTACCGTGATATGAGGCATCGTGACATGAGGCACCGCGAGGACCCGCAGTGATGAGTGGATCATCGAAAGCCGCGTCCGAGGCGCGCGACGAACGTCTGATCGCCCAGATCGGCGCCATCGGCGACCAGCTGTACCAGGCCGTCGACGGCTCCTTCGACTTTGACGTCCATACCGACAGCGACGAAATCGCGATCCAGGAGCTGGCCCGGCTCAACAACGTCACCCTCGATGCGGCGCGGCGCACCATCGGCGAGTTGGAGCAGGCCCGGCGTGAGCTCGAAGCGCGGGTCGAGGAGCGCAGCCAGCGCCTCAACCTGATTCTGAGTGCCTCCAACGATGGCATCTGGGAGTGGGAGATCGATTCGGGCCAAGTCACCCTGTCGCCGCGCTGGGCCAGCATGTTGGGGCAGCACGCCGCCGAGACTCGCCAATCCCTGGAGAGCTGGCTGGCACTGATTCATGCCGCGGATCGTCCGGCGGTGGAGCGTGCGCTCTACCAGCATCTCGATGGACTCAGCGACGCGGTCGATATCGAATACCGCGTGCGCAACGCGCGCGGTGCCTGGCGCATGATGCTGTGCCGCGGGCTGTGCCAGCGTGATGGGCATGGCCGCGCGCTGCGCATGGCCGGCACCCTGCGCGATACCACCGAACAGCGCCTGGGTGACCCACTCACCGGCCTGCCCAACGGCGCCTATCTCGACCTGTTGCTGCAGGAAAAACTGGCCAGTGTGCCGCGCTCGCCGTTATCGCTGGTCAAGTTCCAGCTGCTCAACGTCGCCCAGCTGTTCGATGGCGCCGCGGTCGAACACGCCATTGCCGCGCTGCGTACGCTGTTGCAGAAGCTGCGCCAGCGCCTGCCCGCCCGGGTCGCGTTGATGGCGCTGCCCGAGCACACCTTCGCCATGGTGCTGGAGCTCGATGCCGTGGCCGAGCTCGACCGTCTGCTCGAGCCGGTCGAGGCGCTGTTCGCCGAACCGGTGGCGATCGGCGGGCGTCTGGTGTGGATGTCGCATGTCAGTGGGGTGGCGATCGTCAACCCCCAAGAGGCCACCAGCGCCGAAGAGTGGCGCCATCAGTCGCGTCTGGCCCTGGCCAGCGCGCGCCAGTCGGATGTCGGCACACGTTGCTACTACAGCGAGTCGCTGCGCCAGTGGGAGCGGCAGCAGGGGCATGCGGAGCAGTTGATCCGCGCTGCGCTGGCCAACGCCGGTGTGCGCTGTTTCCTGCAACCGATCGTCGATATCGTCAGCGGCACGGCGCGGGGTTTCGAGGCGCTGATGCGCCTGGAGGACCCGGACGAGGGACTGGTCAATCCGGGCACCTTCATCGAGGTGGCTGAGCGCACCGGCCTGATCTCCCCGCTCTGGGAGATGCTGATGGATCAGGCACTGCCGGTCCTCAACGACCCGGGCATGCTCGCACGCTTCGGCGATGACTTTCTGATCAGCGTCAATCTGTCGTCGCGTCAGCTGATGGATTCGCGTCTGCTCGATCTGATGCTGGCGGCCTGCGAGCGCCACGCGGTGCCGCAGTCGCGGCTGCAGGTCGAAGTGACCGAGAGTGCGGTGCTGAGCGATCCGGTGCGTGCCTCACGCATACTCGAGCGCATGCGTGCCGCGGGCATCCAGGTGGCGATGGATGACTTCGGCAGCGGCTACTCGTCGCTGGCGCAGCTCACCTCGCTGCCGCTGGACACGGTCAAGATCGACCGAAGCCTGGTGCTGGATGTGGACACCTTGCCGCGCAAGCAGCACGTCCTGGCAGCGGTGGTCGCGCTGTGCCAGCGCCTCGAGCACGGCGTGGTGGTCGAAGGGGTCGAGGACTGGGAGACGGTGACGATGCTGCGCGAGTGGGGGGTGCGCGAGATCCAGGGTTTCTTCTACGCTCGGCCGATGCCGATGGCGCAACTGATCAAGCAGTTCGAGCTGCCGCTACCGCTGGCGGCGGCCGGCGCGTCGGCCAACGATGCCGCCGGCTAGGGTTCCACGCCGCTACTCTCAAGCCTCTACTCCCACGCCTCTACTCCCACGCTTCAGCCTTCAGCCGAGCCGACGCAGTGCCAGCCACGCCGTACTCGCCCACGGCATCTCACCGCCGCTCAGGGGGGCCGAGAGGGTCGCCAGTGCCGGGTGGGCGTCCCGCGTGGCCAGGGCCGCCAGGCGTGTCTGGGCGCAGCGCAGCCAGGCGGGGTCGCCGCTGTCCTGCCAGGTGTCCAGCGCCTCGATCAGCGTATCCAGGGTCGCCTCCGGCTCATGCGCCGGCGGCCGCGGCCAGCCTTGGCGCAGGGCGCCGGCGCGGCTTGCCTTGCTGTGGTTGGCCGGGCGCGCTGCCAGCGGCGTCCCGCGCGTGGACGCCGCCGCGCTGGCATTCTCGTGCACGCTCTCGTGCTCGTCGGCCGGCTGGCACAGCCTGGCTGCCAGCTGCCACAGCGCTTCCGGTGCCCCTGCCTTCAGCTCCAGCTCCAGTTCGCGGATCGGCAGGGTCGCGCCGTCGGCGCGGATCTCGCCCTGATCCAGGGCGATCTCGATCTCGTCTTCGCCCTCGCGGTAGCGCCAGGTGTGGCGTTCGAAGTCGGTGGTGAAGGCTGGGCGCAGGCGGGTCAGATCGATGCCGGCCAGGGCCGGATGGTCGAGTTCGCGCAGCCCGGCTTCGTCGAGCCCGGCGGCATTGCACGGGCGGTCGTCGAGCGACCACTCCCACTCGCCGCGGCTCGACAGGCCGCCGCGGCTGACGGCGGCGCTCTTGAGCGTCTGCACGCGCTGCTCACCGATCCGGCGCACGCGCAGGGCGACCCGCGCCGCTTCCAGCTCGCCGTCCGGGGTGTCGTAGTAGAGATTGCCCAGCGAGTGGACGGCGGCGCTCAGCCCCTGCAGCAGGGGATGCTCGGCCAGCCGTGCCGGCGCGGACTCGGCGAGCGCCAGTTTGAGTTCGATTTCGTCGCTCATGTGCGCTCCCGCGTTGGCTTGAATGGGAAACTGTAAGCCTTCGTGTCGCGTTCATGAATTTTTCATGACGCCCCGAGGTGCAATCATTATACTGGCGCCGCCACTTCCAACGCATCCAGGCCACGCTATGGTGAGTACCAATCCGTTCTCGGCACTGTTTGGACGTTCGCCGTTCCAGCCGCTGTTGGCCCACATCGTCAAGACCAGCGAGTGCGCCGGTCAGCTCCTGCCGTTCTTCGATGCGGCGCTGAGCGGTGATTGGGATGCAGCGCGCGGTTACCGCGAGGCGATCACCCAGCTCGAACACGAGGCGGACGAGCTCAAGACCCAGCTGCGCCTCAACCTGCCCAATACCATGTTTCTGCCGGTGTCGCGTTCCGACCTGCTGGAACTGATCAGCGTGCAGGACAAGATCGCCAACAAGGCTCGCGATATCACCGGCATCATGCTCGGCCGCAACATGAATATCCCCGACCCGCTGGCCGAGCCGATGCGCGATTACCTGCGCACGGCGGTGGCCACGGTGGATCAGGCGCGCAAGGCGCTGGAAGAGCTCGAAGACCTGCTCGAATCCGGGTTCGGCCGCAACGTCGCCGACGTGATGCAGAACCTCATCCGCGAACTGCACGAACTCGAGCACCAGGCCGACGACCAGCAGATCGCGATCCGTCGCCAGCTGTTCCAGCTCGAAGCCGAGCTGCCGCCGGTCGACGTCATCTTCCTCTACAAGATCATCGAATGGATCGGCGAGCTGTCCGACCGCGCCGAGCGTGTGGGTAGCCGCTTGCAAATTCTGACGGCCCGCTGATCGCGGGCCTTCTGTTTACGCCTTCGTCACGCCACTCATAGCGAACTGAGCCTATGTCCATCATTGCGCAATACGGTGATGTCTTCATCATTCTCGCCTGTGTTTTCGGCTTCTTCATGGCTTGGGGGGTCGGTGCCAACGATGTCGCCAATGCCATGGGAACATCGGTCGGCTCCAAGGCGATCACGATCCGGCAGGCCATCATCATTGCGGTGATCTTCGAGTTCCTGGGCGCCTGGCTTGCCGGGGGCCAGGTCACCGAGACGATTCGCAAGGGCATCATCGACGCCAGCCTGCTGCAGCAGGACCCGCAGATGCTGGTCTACGGCATGCTCGCCTCGCTGCTGGCGGCCGGGGCCTGGCTGATGATCGCGTCGTTGAAGGGGTGGCCGGTCTCTACTACCCACTCGATCGTCGGCGCCATCGTCGGCTTCGCCATCGCCGGGCTGGGCGTGGACTCGGTGCACTGGGGGGCGGTCGGCACCATCGCCCTGAGCTGGATCACGTCGCCGCTGATCGCCGGGGTCTTCGCCTATGTGCTGTTCCGCTCGGTGCAGGTGCTGATCTTCGACAACCCCGATCCCTTCGCGGCGGCCAAGCGCTACGTCCCCGGCTACATCTTTCTGGTCGGCTTCATCGTCTCGATGGTGACCCTGGTCAAGGGGCTCTCCCACGTCGGGCTCGCGCTGAGCTTCGGCGAGAGCCTGCTGCTGGCGACCGCCTTCGGCGTGGTGATCATGCTCTTCGGGGTACTGCTCGAGAACCGCATCAACCGCGGCGAACGTCGTTCGCGTGGGCAGTACGATTTTTCCAGCGTCGAGCGCATCTTCGGCGTGCTGATGATGTTCACCGCCTGTGCCATGGCCTTCGCCCACGGCTCCAACGACGTCGCCAACGCGGTCGGTCCGCTGGCTGCGGTGATCAGCGTGGTCGAGAGTGCCGGCAACGTCGGTGGCTCGGCGGCGATGCCGTGGTGGGTGCTGGTGCTGGGTGGCGGCGGTATCGTGGTCGGCCTGGTCACCTATGGCCACAAGGTGATCGCCACGGTGGGCACCGGGATCACCGAACTCACCCCGAGCCGCGGTTTCGCCGCCACGCTCTCCGCCGCCTCCACGGTGGTGCTGGCGTCGGGTACCGGGCTGCCGATCTCGACCACCCATACCCTGGTCGGCGCGGTGCTGGGTGTCGGCCTGGCCCGCGGCATGGCCGCACTCAACCTGCGCGTGCTCGGCTCGATCGTCCTTTCGTGGCTGATCACGCTGCCCGCCGGGGCGCTGCTGTCGATCATGTTCTTCTTCATGTTCAAGGGCATGTTCGGCTAGCGCTGGCACGAAAACTGGCCTTGCCCGCGCCGACGCGCGGGCGGGGCGCTCTGGTATAGTGATGGCTCGCCCCCCGAGCCAACCCACTTGCCGGAGCATCCCTCCATTGGATTCGCGTTTTCCCTTCGTCGACTGGTTCCGTAACTCGTCCCCCTATATCAATGCCCACCGCGGCAAGACATTCGTCATCCTGATCGAAGGGGCGGCGATGGCGTCGTCGCGCTGGGACCAGCTGCTGCAGGATCTGGCGCTGCTGCACACGCTCGGCGTGCGTCTGGTGCTGGTCTATGGCATTCGCCCGCAGGTGAGCGCGGCGCTGGAGGCCGAGGGCATCGAAGTGGAGCGGGTCGAAGGGCGCTGGGTAGCCCACCGCGCGATCATGGATCACGTCGAGCGCATCGCCTCGCGCCAGCGTCTGGATATCGAGGCGCAACTCTCGCTGGGGCTGCCCAACACGCCGCTGCACGGGATCGAACTCACCGCGGTCTCGGGTAACCTGGTCACCGCCAAGCCGCTGGGCGTGCGTGGCGGGGTCGACTTCGATCACAGTGGCGAGGTGCGCCGGGTGCGCAGTCAGGCGATCGAGAGCCTGCTCGCCGGCGGCAATCTGGTGATCCTGCCGCCGCTGGGCTACTCGCGCACCGGCGAGGTGTTCGACCTCGACGCCGCCGATATCGCCCAGCATGTCGCCGTGGCGCTGAAGGCCGACAAGCTGATTCTGCTCGGTGAATCGGCGGGGCTGCACGATGACGACGGCCAGCTGCAGCGCCAGCTCGGCCCGGCCCAGGGGGAGAGCCTGCGTCAGCAGGCCGACCCCGGCAGCGAGCTGTGGCGCCATCTCGGCGCCGCCTGCGAGGCGGCCCGCCACGGCGTGGCGCGTACCCACCTGCTCTCGTGGCACGACCACGACGCCCTGCTGGGTGAGCTCTTCACCCGCGACGGGGTGGGCACCATGATCACCCAGAACCGCTACGAACAGCTGCGCCAGGCGGTGCTGGACGACGTTGGCGGTCTGCTGGCGCTGCTCAAGCCGCTGGAGGCGCGCGGCATGCTGGTAGCGCGGACCCGCGAGCGTCTCGAGCACGAGATCGACGACTACGTGGTGATCGAGCGCGACGGCATGATCATCGGCTGTGCCGCGCTGCACCGTTTCCCCGAAGCGGCGATGGGGGAGCTGGCGTGTCTCGCCGTGCACACCGATTACCGCCGTGGCAGCCGCGGCGATACGCTGCTCAGCGAAGTCGAGCGCCGCGCCCGGCGCCAGGGGTTCGCCCAGCTCTTCGCCCTGACCACCCACACCACGCACTGGTTCTTCGAGCGTGGCTTCGAGCTGTCCAGTACCGAGGCGCTGCCCGGGCTCAAGCGCGAGGCCTACAACCAGGCTCGGCGCTCCAAGGTGCTGTTGAAGTCGCTCTGAAGCGACACCTTTTGGCCCGGGTTTCGGGTCGGGGTGTCTCTTTATGGATACACGTCAAGCTTCTGATCAATAAGCATTTATTGAAAATCGCCGATAAAGCGTCGCTCATTGCCGACGCTTTGGCGCGCCAATTCCTTCCGTTGCCACCGTGTCTCCCTCCCGTCGATGATCGTCGCTGTTTTTGCCATATATAAGCTTTTGTTTTTAAAATAAAAATAAAAAAGTGGCACACCCTTGGCACTATCATTCTCCGAGAGCGACGAGACGAATCTTCCGAGTTCGTCTCATCGAGTCTCGCCGCGGCCCATCATCACCCTGTGCCGGGCCCGGTGAACTCGAGAGCGTCCGCTCCACGCGATGTGTGACTTAGGTTGCGATGAGACGGGTGCGGCCTGCGGGCAAGGAGATGCACCATTAGGGCAAGGACGCCCCGGCAAGGATGCCTTCCCCCTCCTGCGAGGGGACCATTTTATGACCGGCCGCTGCGGCGACCGGTTCAGGACTGGGACAGGCGGTTCGCCGCCACGTGTTACGACAGCCCCTGATTGGCAGATGTCGTCATCGCGGTTCCAGGGGCCTCGCGGCCCGCGGTACGCCTTCGAACAGCTGATTCAGGCAGTTTTTCAAGGGCGTTCCAGTAACCCTTCAGTTCCCTGCGTACCTTGGGCCGGCTCTGCCGGCCCTCTTTTTTTGCGGCTTCTGCAGCTGCGCCGGGGCGCCTGTGTCAGCGCATGGGCATTCAATAAAAATGTTATCCTTGCGGAACGATCCATGACTCAAATGGGCCTCCTGCACAGAGCCACGCTTATGACTTCCGAGCTCTCCCGGCGCTGGCGCCCGCGCTCACTGATGCAACTGGTACTGCTGGCGTTCCTCTTCGTCATGCTGCCGATCGCGATTCTCATGTTCCAGGCCGGCCAGGCACTCTCCCAGCTCTCCTCGCTGGCCGACCAGAGCGCGCGCCAGGCAGTGGAGGAGACCCGCCGCGCGCGCATGCTCAGCTCGCTGGCGCTGCAGATGGAGCGTAGTGCGCGCCAGTACGCGGTGATCGAAGAGGAGGGGCTGCGCGACATCTACAACGAGAAGTCGCGTCAGTTCGGCGAGCTGCTGGCCCAGCACCGGACGCTGATGGGTGACAACCCCGACTTCCAGTCGCTGGCTAAGCGCTATGCCAAGCTCGCGGTGCTGCCGCAGATGCCCAGCGATGACATGGACGCCTTCCTCGATCGCTTCTCCGGCTTCGCCAATGAGTCCGACGCCGTGCGCGAGGCGACCAATACCCTGATCGACGAGCGCATCGCCAACATCCGCAAGCAGGCCAATGCGGTGAAGGCGCGGCTGTGGATGCAGTCGGCGGCGCTGGTCTCCGCCAGCCTCATGTTGATGCTGTTCTTCACCTGGCTGATCACGCGCCCCATCCGCCAGCTGGAGCAGCGCATCTTCGGGCTCGGCAGCGGTGAACCGGAGACCACGCCGGTGCGTATCCAGGGCCCGGCAGAGCTGGTTCAGCTGGGCGATCGCCTGACCTGGCTGGCGCAGCGTCTCTCCGAGCTGGAGGCCCAGAAGCAGCAGTTCCTGCGCCACATGTCCCACGAACTCAAGACCCCGCTGGCGAGCATCCGTGAAGGCACCGCGCTGCTCTCCGATGGCGTCGCCGGCGAGCTCAACGAGCGCCAGGACGAGATCGTCGGGCTGATCGACGACAACGGCCAGGAGCTGCAGCGCTTGATCGAGCAACTGCTCGACTACAACCTGCTGCAGAACAGCCGCTGCGTGACGGTGACCCGCTTCGACCTCGCCACGGTGATTCAGGAGGTGCTGGCCAAGCACCGCCTGGCGCTCGACAGCAAGGGGATGCAGGTGACCAGCCCGCACCATCCGATGATCTGGCAGGCCGACCGCGAGCGTACCGCGCGCATTCTCGACAACCTGATCTCCAACGCCATCGCCTATGGCGAGGATGGCGGCCGTCTGACCATCCGTCTGGCCCAGCAGCGCGACGAACTGACACTGGATGTGGCCAACAGCGGCGAGCCGATCGCCGAGGCCGACCGCGAGCATCTGTTTAAGGCGTTCTACCAGGGCAGCGCACGGCGCAAGGGGCCACTCAAGGGCTCGGGGATCGGACTCTCGATCGCCGCCGACTGCGCGCGCCTGCAGCAGGGCGATCTGACCCTGGCTGCGGATACCGAACTGCCGGTCTGCTTCCGTCTCACCCTGCCCTGGGTCGAGCCGGCGGCGGCCGACGATAACGAGGCCAGCGGCCCCACGGGCACGCTGACCCATGACGCAAGGACGATGACATGATCACGCGAATGAAGGGCGTGCTGGCGCTGACCGCGCTGGTGCTTCTCAGCGGCTGCCAGTCGCTGACCGGCACGGCCGCATCGCCCCAGGGGTGCGGCGAGGTGCCGACGTTTGCCGACAACGTCTGTCTGCTCGACTCCTGGGTCGCCTTCGGGCTCGACGCCCAGCGCGCCGACAAGGAGTGGCGCGAGATGATGCTCGACCGGCTGGCCGGCTCGCGCCCGAACCAGAAGGCCGCCCGCGCGGTGGTCCTGGGGTGGGATGCCCCCCAGGACTGGCGTCGGGCCTCCGAGCTCTACAAGGCGAGTATCAACAGCGCACCGACGCGCCTGCAGCCGCTTCTGCAGCAGTGGCTCAATGGCCTGGAGAAGCGCCGCCAACTCTATGCCCAGCGCGCCAGCAGCGCGGGCGAGGGCGGTGATCAGGCGCTCAAGCGCGAGAACCAGGCGCTGAAACAGCAGCTCAAGGAGATGTCGGACAAGCTCGACGCGCTCACCGACATCGAAAGAACGATCAACTCACGCGACTGAGCCATCGGCTCGTGCGGCGGCTTTGGCCCTGCGCGAGCCTGTCACACCGAACGTGACCGGTCTGTCCGATGACAGGCCGCGCGATGGCAGGAGGAGTCCATTCATGTCTTTGCAAACCGACGTCACCAAGCGCCGCCCGACGCGCACCCCCGCCATGCAGCCGGGGCGCTCGGCCAACACCGCGCACATTCTGCTGGTCGACGACGATCCCAGCCTGCTCAAGCTGTTGGGCATGCGCCTGGAGAGCCGTGGCTTTCGTGTCACCACCGCGGAGAGCGGCCGCGCCGCGCTCAGCCACCTGGCCGACGACACCCCGGACCTGGTGCTCTCCGATCTGCGCATGGACGAGATGGATGGGCTGGCGTTGTTCCACGAACTGCAGCGCCGGGTGCCCGGCATGCCGGTGATCATTCTCACCGCCCACGGCTCGATCCCGGATGCGGTGAGTGCCACCCAGCAGGGGGTGTTCAGCTTCCTGACCAAGCCGGTCGACCGCGACGAGCTGTTCGCCGCCATCGACGAAGCGCTGGCGCAGACGCCGACCACCCGCGGCGAGGGTGGCGAGATGTGGCGTTCCAAGATCATCACCCGCAGCCCGCAGATGGAGCGCATTCTGGAGCAGGCCTACATGGTCGCTGCCTCCGATGTCAGCGTGCTGGTGACCGGCCCCAGCGGCACCGGCAAGGAGCTGCTGGCCAACGCCATGCACCAGGCCAGCCCGCGTGCGGACAAGCCGTTCGTGGCGATCAACTGCGGCGCGCTGCCGGAGCAGCTTCTGGAGAGCGAGCTGTTCGGCCACGCCCGCGGCGCCTTCACCGGCGCGGTCAGCCAGCACGAGGGGCTGTTCCTGGCCGCGGACGGCGGCACCCTGTTCCTCGACGAGATCGGCGACATGCCGCTGACCCTGCAGGTCAAGCTGCTGCGCGCGCTGCAGGAGCGCCAGATCCGCCCGCTGGGGAGCACCAAGTCGGTGCCGATCGACGTGCGCATCATCTCGGCGACCCACCGCGACCTCGACCGCGCCATGCACGAAGGCGACTTCCGCGAGGATCTCTACTACCGCCTCAACGTGGTCAATCTCAAGCTGCCGCCGCTCAAGGAGCGCGCCGAGGACATTCCGCTGCTGGCCAAGCACATGGTGGCCCAGGTCGCCGCCCGGCATAAGCCCTTCGTCAAAGGCTTCTCGCCGGAGGCGCTCAACCTGCTCGCCTCCAGCGCCTGGCCCGGCAACGTGCGCCAGCTGGTCAACGTGGTCGAGCAGTGCGTGGCGCTGACCAGCACGCCGATGATCCCCGAAGCGCTGGTCTCCCAGGCGCTGGCGGCGGAGGAGAACGCGCTGCCCTCGTTCAGCGAAGCGCGCGCCGGCTTCGAGCGCAGCTACCTGATCAAGGTCCTCAAGATCACCGAGGGCAACGTCACCCAGGCGGCGCGTATCGCCGGGCGCAACCGCACCGACTTCTACAAGCTATTGGCCCGCCACGACCTCGATCCCGGCGCCTTCAAGCCCACCGCGATGCCTGATACCACGAGCTGAGCGCATTCGGCGCCGGCGGTGTTAGCCGTCGGGGTCTCTTGATGCACGCTATGTCTCGCTCTACGCCTCTCGCTCTAAACACCTCTCTCCGGCCCAGCCGACGCTGCCGGCTGCCCCGAGCCAGCCTGAACCAAATCCGCGAGGCGCTGACGTAGCCAGCGCTGCAGCGGATGGGTGGTGGTGCGCTCGTGCCACAGCAGGGCCATATCGAAGCCGGGCACGATCAGCGGCGGCACCAGCCGCTGTAGCCGTTCGCCACGCCCCGCGGCGACCCGTGAGGGCACCAGGGCGAGCAGCTCGCTGCGCGCCACGATCTCCGGCACGACCAGGAACCCCGGTGCCGAGAGCGCGACACGGCGGCGCCGGCCGACCGCCGCCAGGGCGTCGTCCACCGGCCCGTGAAAGCCGCCGCCCTGGGGTGAGACGATGACGTGCTCCAGCGCGCAGAAAGTATCCAGATCGAGCGGGTCGCTCACCTCGGGGTGCCCGGCGCGGGCGATGGCCACGTAGTGCTCGTGGTAGAGCCTGCGCATGCGCAGAGTGTCCGGCGCCATCTCCGGCATTGTCAGTGCCAGATCGACCTCACCCCGGGCCATCTGCGCCGCTAGTGCGGCGTGGTCCAGCGTGCGCCAGGCGATCGCCAGCCCCGGGGCCTCGCGTCTCAGCGCCAGGGCCAGTGGCAGCAGCACCGCGTACTGTACGTAATCGCTGGCGGCGAGGGTCACCGTGGCACTGGCGGTGGCCGGGTCGAAGGGGCTGGTGCTCGCCACCACCTGGCGCACGCTCTCGAGGGCCGCGTGCAGCGGCGCCTGCAGCTCCAGTGCGCGCTGGGTCGGGATCATGCCGCGCTGGGCGGGCAGCAGCAGCGGGTCACCCAGCAGCTCACGCAGCCGGGTCAGGCGGGTGGAGATCGCCGGCTGGCTGAGATGCAGGCGCTCGGCGGCACGGCTGACGTTGCGCTCCGCCAGCAGGGTGTCGAGGGTCACCAGCAGATTGAGGTCCAGCCGCTCGATATCCATTCAGTTTATACCTGGCAATAAAATATCCGATTTCAAAGATACCAGAGCCGGCGGCAAGATCGTGATCGACCCCGCACACCCGCGGAACGACCACCGACAAGGAGCCGGCATGTCCCATATCCTGATCGTCCACGCCCACCCCGAACCGCAGTCGCTGACCAGCGCGCTGAAAGATATGGCGGTGGCCACCCTTGAAGCGCAAGGGCACGAGGTGCAGGTCTCCGACCTCTACGCCATGCGCTGGAAGACACTCGCCGACCGCGAGGATTTCACCGAGACGTTCGATGCCGAGCGGCTGCGCTATATCGCCGAGTCCCGCCACGCCTACGCCGCCGATACCCAGACCGCGGATATCGCCGCCGAGCAGCAGAAGCTGTTGTGGGCCGATGCGGTGCTGTTCAGCTTTCCGCTGTGGTGGTTCGGCATGCCGGCGATCCTCAAGGGCTGGGTCGACCGGGTGTTCGCCTTCGGCTTCGCCTATGGCGTGGGGGAGCATGGCGGCGAGCGCTGGGGCGACCGCTACGGCGAAGGCATGCTGGCCGGGCGCCGCGCCATGCTGATGGTGCCGATCGGCGGGCGCGCGCCGCACTACAGCGAGCGCGGCGTCAACGGCAGCCTGGAGGAGATTCTGTGGCCGATTCATCACGGCACGCTGTTCTATCCGGGGCTGACGGTCATGCCGCCGTTTCCGGTCTATTCGAGCGACCGCCTGGACGAAGCCGGCTGGCAGCAGGTCGCGGCGGATCTCGAGCAGCGCCTGGCGGGGCTGTTCAACGATACGCCGATCGCCTATCGGCGCCAGAACGGCGGCCATTACGACGGCGAGCAGCGGCTCAAGCCGGGGCTAGGGAAGGGTGAGGGTGGTACGCGGATTCATCTCGTGCAGCCGGGTGACCCGGAGCAGCGTCCGGCGCGAAGGGTGGGGCAGAGCTGAAGCGCATCAACGCTGAAACGGGTCCCTGAGGGTTGTATCACCGCTGTGGTTTTTAGCCCTTCAGGCGGCGCTTCACTTCCAGCTTCAGACGCCCCTCGCCGAGGCGGGCGGTGAGCGTCTGCCCCGGCTGGGTCTGGCTGGCGGCGCGGATCACCTGGCCGCTGTCATCCTGCAGGATGGCGTAGCCGCGTCCGAGTACCGCCAGCGGGCTGACCGCATTGAGCCCCCGCGCCACCCCTTCGAGCCGCTGGCGCTCCTGGCGCAGCCGCATCTGCTGGGCGGCCTCGAGGCGCGTGCCCAGGCGCTCGACCCGCTCGCGGGCCTGGCCCAGGGTGCGGCTGGGGTCGAGCAGGGCAAAGCGGCGCTGGGTGGCATCGTAACGCTGGCGCTCCTGCTGCAGGCGCTGGCGCATCGCCAGACGCAGACGCCGTTCCAGCCCATTCAGGTGCTGGCGCTGCTGGGCCAGACGCTCGCCGGGGTGGCGCAGGCGCGCGCGCAGATGATCCAGGCGCTGCGCCTCGGCATCCGCACGCTGCTGCCAGGCGCGCACCAGCCGACCGCGCTGCTGGGCCAGCCCGGCGCTCAGCTCGCGGCGGTCCGGCGCCAGCCGCTCCGCCGCCGCCGAGGGGGTCGGCGCGCGCAGATCGGCGGCGAACTCGGCCAGGGTGAAATCCACCTCGTGGCCGATGGCGGCCAGTACCGGCAGGCGCGAATGAAAGATCGCCCGCGCCAGATGTTCGTCATTGAATGCCCACAGATCTTCCAGGCTACCGCCGCCGCGGGTGATCAGCACGGCATCGAACGGCTCAGGGGCGCCCGGTGCCCGCTCCGCGACCGGCATCTCGGCGTCTCGCCGTGCCTGGCGGTTGATCAGCGCGAGCGCACGGATCAGCGCCGGCGGCGCCTCGCGCCCCTGTACCGGCGTCGGGAACAGGCTCACCTTGGTCAACGGCCAGCGCGCCGCGAGCACCGCCAGCACATCGCGGATCGCCGCGCCGCTGGGGGAGGTGATCAGCGCCAGATGACGCGGCGGATAGGGCAGGGGGCGCGCATTGGCGAACACGCCCTCGGCCTCCAGCTGGCGCTTGAGCCGCTCGTAGGCCGCCATCAGTTCGCCTTCGCCGCTCGGCTGCACGGCATCGACGATCAACTGATAGTCGCCGCGCGGCTCGAAGATCGACACCCGGCCGCGAACCTTGATGCGGTCGCCATCCTTCAGCGGCGTGCGCGACAGGCTTGCCCGGTTGCGGAAGAACGCGCACTTGAGCTGGGCCTTAGCGTCTTTCAGGCTGAAGTAGATATGCCCGGAAGCGGGGCGCGCCAGCCCCGATATCTCGCCCTCGACCCAGCAGTCGCCGAAGCCGCGCTCCAGCATCTGGCGCGCCTGGCGGTTGAGATCGCTGACAGAAAGGGCCTGGGGCGTCGGGGCGGGCATGCGGGTTTCCAGCGCTCGGGGGTGGCCCGGCAGCGTAACACGAAGGCCGCCATGGGCGGCAGCGCGACCCGTCGGGCCACTTCGGCCGCGTGTGACTTCTCTATCGGCATTGAGCGTCATCGACCAAATGACTATAATGCGCGATTAACTTTTCGCAGCACCCGCCGAGTCGTCAGTCCCCAGACCCGGCGCCGGACGGGCGTTGCCACCGGCCCCCACCACCTGCCAAATTGGGTTTCCGACTATGCTACGTATGGCGCAAGAAGCTCTTACGTTCGATGACGTATTACTCGTACCCCGCTACTCGGATGTCCTGCCCAGAGACGTCGACCTCAGATCCCGCCTGACCCGCAAGCTGACCCTCAACATCCCGCTGCTCTCTTCCGCCATGGACACCGTCACCGAAGCGCGCCTGGCCATCGCCATGGCCCAGGAAGGTGGCATCGGCATCATCCACAAGAACATGACCATCGCCCAGCAGGCGTCGGAAGTGCGCAAGGTCAAGAAGCACGAGAGCGTCATCGTCAAGGACCCGGTCACCGTGGGTCCGAACGCCAAGCTTCAGGACCTGCTCTCGATGGCCGACGAGTACGGCTACTCGGGCTTCCCGGTGGTCGAGGGCGAGACGCTGGTGGGCATCGTCACCGGGCGTGACATGCGCTTCCAGCCGGACCACAGCGACACCGTCGAAGCGATCATGACCCCGCGCGACAAGCTGGTCACCGTGCTCGAAGGCACCGATCTCGACACCATCAAGTCGAAGCTGCAGGAAAACCGCATCGAGAAGATCCTGGTCGTCGACAAGGACTTCCACCTGCGCGGCCTGGTCACCGTGCGTGATATCGAAAAGGCGCGCACCTATCCCAACGCCGCCAAGGACTCCGACGGCCGCCTGCTGGTGGGTGCCGCCGTGGGCACCGGCCCGGAGACCCCGGAGCGGGTCGCGGCGCTGGTCGAAGCCGGCGTCGACGCGCTGGTGGTCGACACTGCCCATGGTCACTCCAAGGGCGTGATCGACCGCGTGCGCTGGGTCAAGGAGCACTACCCGGAGCTGCAGGTGATCGGCGGCAACATCGCCACCGGTGACGCCGCCGTGGCGCTGGCCGAAGCCGGCGCAGACGCGGTCAAGGTGGGCATCGGCCCCGGCTCTATCTGTACCACCCGCGTGGTTACCGGTGTCGGCGTGCTGCAGATCACCGCGGTGTCCAACGTCGCCGAGGCGCTTGCCCCCTACGACATCCCGCTGATCGCCGATGGCGGCATCCGCTACTCCGGCGATATCGCCAAGGCGATCGTCGCCGGTGCCAGCACCGTGATGCTGGGCAGCATGCTCGCCGGTACCGAAGAGTCCCCGGGCGAGGTCGAGCTGTTCCAGGGCCGTACCTACAAGGCCTACCGTGGCATGGGCTCGATGGGCGCGATGTCCCAGAGCCAGGGCTCCTCCGACCGCTACTTCCAGAGCAAGGAAGAGGGCGTCGAGAAGCTGGTGCCGGAAGGGATCGAAGGCCGAGTCGCCTACAAGGGCCAGATGAGCGCCATCGTGCACCAGATGATGGGCGGCCTGCGCGCCTCCATGGGCTACACCGGCTGCCACAACATCGACGAGATGCGCACGCTGCCGGAATTCGTCAAGATCACCGGCGCCGGCGTGGTCGAGTCCCATGTGCACGACGTGCAGATCACCAAGGAAGCGCCGAACTATCGCGGCGCCTGATCGTTAGTGATTCTGGAACCCCTTGAGCATCGCTCGAAAGGTTTCCCGTCATGGCCGAGTGCCCCCACCAGGGACTCGGCCATCGACACAGTTTCCAGCCATTTCCGGCTTTGTCAGCGGCGCCTAACAGCGCCGCTGCTCGTTTAAGACTCACACCCAGGGCTCATTCGATGACCGACATCCATTCGCACAAGATCCTGATTCTCGACTTCGGCTCCCAGTACACCCAGCTGATCGCCCGCCGCGTGCGCGAGATCGGGGTCTACTCGGAGATCCGCGCCTTCGATATCACCGAAGAAGAGATCCGCGAATACAACCCCAACGGCATCATCCTCTCCGGCGGGCCGGAGTCGGTCTCCGAGCTGGGCTCCCCGCGTGCCCCCGAGTGCGTGTTCGAACTGGGCCTGCCGGTGTTCGGCATCTGCTACGGCATGCAGACCATGGCGGAACAGCTCGGCGGCGCCACCGAAGGCTCCGACAAGCGTGAGTTCGGCTACGCCCAGATCAACGTCTCCAGCGAAGACGACCTGCTCGGCGGCATCAAGGATCACGTCGGCCACGACGGCGGCGCGTTGCTCGATGTCTGGATGAGCCACGGCGACAAGGTCGCCCGCGCCCCGGCTGAGTTCACCGTCACCGCCTCGACGCAGAGCTGCCCGATCGCCGCCATGAGCTGGGCGGAAAAGCGCTTCTACGGCGTACAGTTCCACCCGGAAGTGACCCACACCCTGCAGGGCCAGCGCATCCTCGAACGCTTCGTGCTCGAGATCTGCCAGGCCGAGCGGCTGTGGACCCCGGCCCAGATCATCGAAGATCTGACCGAGCGCGTCCGCGCCCAGGTCGGCGACCGCCACGTACTGCTCGGCCTCTCCGGCGGGGTCGACTCCTCCGTGGTCGCCGCACTCCTGCACAAGGCGATCGGCGATCAGCTCACCTGTGTGTTCGTCGACAACGGCCTGCTGCGCAAGCAAGAAGGTGACCAGGTGATGGAGACCTTCTCCCAGCACATGGGGGTCAAGGTGATCCGGGTCGACGCCGAAGACGAGTTCCTGACCAAGCTCGGCGGTGAAAACGACCCTGAAGCCAAGCGTAAGATCATCGGCAACACCTTCATCGACGTGTTCGACCGCGAAGCGGCCAAGATCGACGGTGTCGACTTCCTCGCCCAGGGCACCATCTACCCGGACGTGATCGAATCCGCCGCCAGCAAGACCGGCAAGGCCCACGTGATCAAGTCGCACCACAACGTCGGCGGCCTGCCCGAGACCATGAAGCTCAAACTGGTCGAACCGCTGCGTGAACTGTTCAAGGACGAAGTGCGCAAGCTCGGCCTCGAACTCGGCCTGCCCTACGATATGGTCTACCGTCACCCCTTCCCGGGGCCGGGTCTGGGCGTGCGGATTCTCGGCGAAGTCAAAAAAGAGTACGCCGACATCCTGCGTGAAGCCGACGCCATCTTCATCGAAGAGCTGCACAACGCCGACTGGTACCACAAGACCAGCCAGGCCTTTGCCGTCTTCCTGCCGGTGAAATCGGTCGGCGTGGTCGGCGACGGCCGCCGCTATGAATGGGTCATCGCCCTGCGCGCCGTGGAAACCATCGACTTCATGACCGCCCGCTGGGCCCACCTGCCGTACGAGTTGCTCGAAAAGGTTTCTAACCGCATCATCAACGAGATCAGCGGCGTCTCCCGCGTGACTTACGACGTCAGCAGCAAGCCGCCCGCGACGATCGAGTGGGAGTGAGCCCTAACTAGGTCAGGCGAGAGCCGTCTAGTCCCACCGCATCACCAGCCTCATACGAAAGCCTGCCTTTACCGGCAGGCTTTTTTGTTGCAAAACTATACCAAGGCGAGGTTAATTTTAGATAAACGTTCAGAAACTGTAGCCGATAGTAGGGCTGGTGAAGAGAATTGCAGGGAGTCGCAGGGGAATGATGTCATCTCCGGGCGGTAGGATGGCTGGATTCACGGAATTAACGACGCTAGAAAAGTCGATAGTTAGCAAACGGAAATAGATTGAAACTATGATGCCTGCTTTCGACCCAAAGGAGCCATGGTGGAAAGGCTGCCTGCACGCTCATCGGTGTTATGCAGCTGGCACTATGATTGGTGTTATGTGGCCAAGCTATATTTAATATGTCGATGTTTCAGTATGTTATGGAGAAAACAGTGCGCAGCATAATATTGTTGAACTTGCGTGCGCCTTCAAGTCAATAAACGAGCGCGCTGTCTAATACCTGTTAGAGAAGAGAATAGGAGAGAAAGTTTGCCATACGAAAGTTTGATGAAGCGCTATCGGGACCAAAATCCTCGAACTGTATTCGCCCATTTTCCATACCGCGGAGACGCCGGGGAAAATTGGGAGACTCCCATGAAAAAGCTAGCGGAAAAGGCACGGCCTGAGCAGTGGGACTTTCAAAGACTGGAGTTCAAAAAGCAAAATGAGTATTACCCAATACTCAAGAACTTCTTGAACTACACATTCTTGCGGCTTCAGGAACAGGATAAGATTCGATATTCCGATGATGGTAGTCGAGCCTGCTTAAACACAGGGCTTCAGACACCAGAAGGCAAGGATGTTTTCGCAACTTTCTATCGAAACGGCCAAGCCGAGCAAAAGCAACAGCCTGACTGGACATTGTTTGGCTACTTTGATGCTTACTCTGATAAAGTTAGGGATTTTGAGCCACTACCTGATATTGCCACTTTCACCGATGACCCCGCTGACCTTATTTATGATCACCGGTATGACTTTGAAGTGCAGTACGAGCACATCATCAATGACAATGAGGATCGCTTACCTGATGTTTTACAGGGTAATCCGCAGCTTGCCCGTAATGCGATTGAAGGCGCTATTGCGCAGTTGAGAGCTAGGCTGAGAAGGAACTACAAGCTCGCAGTTCCTCATTGGTACAACGGAAAAGTTCAGCTTCTACTGCCTCTCTCTATTACTGACGACCAGTCTGCTGATGTTGCTCTTGTTGTTGAGAGAGATGCCGGTAGAAGGAAGTATATGGTCAGAACTGTCCTAACAATGGAAATGGCATATATCGATGCTCGCATCATATGTGCACCTGATAAGGAATGGCTGAACCCTTAAGGCTCTAACAAATGGCTGTTTTCGGACGCACCTGGGCTGGCGCTCCGGTGCGCCGCAAAGCCAAGCGTTAGTGCTCTTGTGGGAGTCTTAAAGAACTTAAGGATAAGTGATGTATATAAACTCATTAAGAATACGAAATTTCAGAAATTTCTTAAGCGCAAACTTCGAATTTAAAAAAGGCGTTAACACTATTCTCGGTGAAAATGGTTCAGGCAAAACCAATGCGCTTTTCGCATTAAGACTTCTTCTTGACGAGTCATTACCTAGAAACATAATAAATTTACGAGATAGCGACTTCTGCCGTAACCTCGGAGCCTGGAAAGGCCACTGGATTGTGATTTCTATAGACTTTGATGAGCTGTCACCTCATGAAGGCTGCCAGATGCTAAAACACAATGCAGGTCATATGGACGGCAGCGAAAAAGGCACTCTAACCTATTATTTCAGACCCTGCCTCAAAGTAAGACAAGCTCTATTTGAAGCAAATGGTAACGCAGCATTAGCCCAGCAAATAGTTGATGAAATTAGTATAGAAGACTATGAGCCCGTGTTTTCTGGTAGAGCAAACGCTGATTTCTTATGCGATGATACATATCGAGATCTAGTCGGTGACTTTCAAAACTTCGTGTTTCCAGATCCGGATAACAAAGATTTTAAGGCTTATGGAGTAAAGCTTTCACCGCTGCATGAAGAAGTATCCTTTACATTTGTGAAAGCATTGAGAGATGTAGTCTCAGACTTAAAGAGCTACAGAAACAGTCCATTAATAGCTTTATTGAAGGGACTGGAATCAGACATATCCGACAAAAATTCCGAAAAAATAACCACCCTCGTTTCTGATATAAACAATGCAATTTCAGAGTTGGATGAAATCAGGCAAGTTTCCAGCGGAATTCAAGATACGCTGCATAAAACGGTTGGCTATACGTTTTCTCCAATCATTGATATTGAGTCGTCTTTACCTAGTGAATTAGATAAACTGTTACAAAAACTTTCGCTAACTGTTGGTGACAACTATGTTGACGGTTATAGCGGTGACCTTAATGAGCTTAGTCTTGGTGGGGCTAATTTAATTTATGTCGCGCTAAAACTACTAGAATATGAGCGAAAACAGGAGGCCGATAAAGCGGCACAGTTTTTAGTCATAGAAGAACCAGAAGCTCACATTCATACTCATATTCAAAAAACATTATTTGAAAACCACGCTGTCAATAAGACTCAAGTGTTCCTGTCAACGCACTCAACTCAAATTTCATCTGTAGCAAAAATTTCCGAGGTGAACATACTTGGGTTAAATGAAAATATCGTTGATGTTTTCCAACCTTCAAACAATCTAAATTCCACAGAATGTGGCCGCATAGAAAGATACCTGAACGCCACCCGCTCAACACTCCTTTTTGCTAAAGGAGTAATATTAGTTGAGGGCGACGCGGAGCTTATTTTAATTCCTGCTTTAGTTAAAAAGGTTCTTGGTGTATCACTGGACGAGCTTGGTATTAGCCTAGTAAGTATGGACAGCGCTTTTTTTGAGCACGTTTCAAACTTATTTCACCCGGACAGAATACGAAAACACTGTGCAATTATTACTGATTTAGATGCATCCATCGAACCCCTTCCAGATGATGAGGCTGATGACAACAAGTATCAAAAGTCATGTCGAAATTCTCAAAAATCAGGGGTGATTAGAAAGGGCAAGCTAGACGAACATGCTAAGGATAATGATTATATCAGCGTTTTTTACGCCAACCATACTTTTGAAGTTGACTTCGTGAGTGCTGATAATTCATTTGAACTAAAAGAAGTGCTCCCCTCTATTTACCAACAGCAAGGCAGTATAGATAAATCAATAGGCTTGCTTAAAGATCGCGAAGTTAGAATCTACGGAAAAGAAATACTTCGTCTTGCCGACAAGGTTGGTAAAGGATGGCTGTCTCTACTGACTTCTGAAAAAGTAACTTCTCTAACTTACGTCCCCAATTACATACTAGATGCAATTGCATTTTCATGTGGCCATAAACTTGCGCCTAAAATTATTTACAAAATGTGCTGTTATAGGCTTTCTAACCCCATGCCAGTATTGGAAGATAAATATAAACCAATACAGTTTTTCACTGACAACCATATGGATATTAATGCCTGTATTGATGAGTTTGAAAAACAATGTCCTGATGATGACTTGTCTTACCTGATTCGACTTCTGGATAGATATGTATGAAATTAAGTGTTGAACAGCACGCCGCTGTATATTGCAACGGAAATGCGTACGTTACAGCCTGCCCAGGAAGTGGAAAAACTAGAGCTCTTACGGCACGTATAGCAAAATGTGTTGAGGAGTTAACACATAAAAACAATAAAGTGCTAGCTGTAACTTTTACAAATAGAGCTGCCGATGAAATAAAGACAAGACTAGAAGAAAATTACACCATCGAAAGTGGCCGAGTTTGGGCTGGGACGATTCATTCATTTGTACTTGAGTGGTTAATAAAGCCTTATGCCTCATACTCTGAAATGCTTAATTCTGGTTGCTCTATTGCGGATGATTTCGAAACAAGAAAAATTCTTAACAAATTAAAAGTCGATAAAGGTTTAAGGATTTTCGATGACGTAAATACAGCCTTTAATAGGCAGGGTGTGGTTGAGAATCTTAATGTCCGAGCAAAGGAAGTAGAGCAAGAATACCGTCAGATATTATCTTTAAGAAAGAAAATCGATTTTGACCAGTCGCTCTATTTTGCGTTTCAGTTAATGGAAATGCTACCAGAAATTGCCCAAACGTTAAGTAATGTATTTGCTCACATATGCGTTGATGAAGTTCAAGATACTCAAGATCTACAGTATGCGATTCTAGCTAAGATATTTAATGAGTCACATAAAAAGCCTTCTTTGTTTATTGTGGGAGACGAGAATCAAGCGATTTATGGAGGCATTGGCGGAAAATCTCTTTCCTTGGCAGAATTAAACGCAGAGTTTATGGGCAGTAACATCACTCAATTTACGTTTAGTGACAATTACCGCTCTACGCAAAGACTAGTTGACTACTTCTCTGTCTTTAGAGGTGTTCAAGGAGGGCTATCAAAAGCAGCGCATAGAAATGAGCAAGGAACCATAAGCTTTTTTAATCAATCAGTGGGCAAAGATTATTTGGCCGGAACTATATCAGGGTTAATCCAAGATGAGCTCAATAAAGGCACAAATGAAAATGATATATGTGTTATTGCTCCTCAGTGGGCACCGATAAGGTCAATGACAAAGAAGCTCATAACTTTACTACCGCAGGTGAAGTTTGACGCACCAGCTTTGTCACCATTTTACGGCCAACAAGATAATTTTTGGTTGATAGTTTCCAAATTAGTATTGACTGAGCCGTCAGGAAGATTGCTAAGTGCTCGCGTTAGATGGGCAAATCAGTTGTTAAGTAGACTTGTAGAAAGTCATCATCAAGCCCGTGATTTAACCGCAAAAAAACTGCTTAAAGTAATTAATTCTTTTCACAGCGATACTGTTTTAGGTACTGAGTATCTTAAAGAGTGCTTTGAGTTTTTGCTGGATGAATTGAATATAGATTTATCACATGATTTGTTGCTTAAAGAACAATTTGAACTGTTCTTTGAGAAGGCCGCTTCAAATATAGAAAACAACAACGATCAATATGAAGATACGGTAGTTGCCCTTAAGAGTTTCTTTAAGGAGTCTTCTGGGGTGGTTGTAAACTCATGTCATGGGATAAAGGGAGAGGAGTATAAGGCTGTAATAGCATTCGGTTTATTGAAAGGTTATATCCCCCATTGGAATGACATAATTAATCAACCTGCTCAGGTAGGAAGAGATGCTGAGTCAAAAATGCTTTATGTAATAGCTTCAAGAGCAAAAGAGAGGTTGTTCTTATTTGCTGAGTATGGCCGTAGAACTCAAGGTGGAAAGCCTTATGAAACCTCTAACATGCTGAATACATATAACTATCAATATGATTAAAGCTTCATCTAGCTATCGTGCAGCCACTCAAGTATGAATTATATTTCGCTCTCTAGGTTAGCACTAACAAGGCGCTGCTGTCGGACAAATTTTCCGCTACGCTCCAAATTTGCCGCAGAGCGCGGCGTTATATCTACTTTTGGCTGAACGTCCGCTTTTGGCCGTTAGCTGACCTAAAGTAGGATAAGCCAAAGGTGTCGTAACGCGTTACTTCGCTTGCCACCGTAACATCTTGTTGAGCGCTTTACTGCGACGAAGGGCGCCAAGGATCAGGGGGGGAGTACCTCTAAGCCAATTTCAATCTGTACGTGAATCTGCGCAAAGCGGGCGCCCTTGAGGCGCCCGTTTTCGTGTTGTTTTACTTTCAGAAACGATCAGCGCGGAGCGGATTCATATCCACCGCCGTCGTTTCACCATCCATCATCTGGACGAGTAGTTCGTCGGTGGCCGTGAAGTGGGCGATCCCGAGACTGGCTTGCTCGGGATGGCGCCGAGTGTGCTTTGCAGTGACGCGGGTCAGACAGTGCGCGTCGCGGCGAAACGGCCGGCGACTTCTGCGATGCGCGCGCCATAGCGCCGGGCGGTTTCAAGATCGCCCAGCGACATCTCCTCGGGGGCGGCGTCGGCGTCCGACTGCGCCATGGAGCCGATATAGGAGCCGATCCGGTTGGGATCGTCGCGCTTCGAGGCCTTCACGTTCGATGGCTTGATCGCGAGGCTCACCCAGATACCGCCATGCTGCCCGGCGAGCAGGACAAAGTATTGCAGCGTGTTGAGCTTGTCGCCGTTGAGCGTGGCGCTGTTGGTGAAGCCGCCGAAGATCTTGTCCTTCCACTGCTCGGCGAACCAGGGCTTCGAGCTGTCGTCGGCAAACTTCTTGAACTGCCAGCTCGGGCCGCCCATGTAGGTTGGCGAGCCGAAGACGATGGCATCCGCGGCGTGGAGCGTTTGCCACGCGCTCTCTGGGATGCCGCCTTCGGCGTCGATGGCGATGAGCGTTCCCGATGCCCCGTCCGCGACCGCCTCGGCGACGCGCTGGGTGTGGCCATAGCCCGAGTGGTAGACGACGGCGGTGGTGATGGCTTTCTGGGTCATGTCGGTGTCCTGATGTTCGAGGTTGGCTTGGAGCGAGTTGGCGCGCAGCCATGGGATGCCCGCCCGGTCGGCTTACTGGCGGATCGGCAGCAGGGAGTGAAGGCGCCGGTCGCGCAGGTACAGGCCGCCCCAGGCCAGCAGGCCGAGTAGCAGCGAGAGGAGTTCCGGTGGCGATCCGATCTCGCCGAGCCTCACATGCGCGCAGATCGCTCCGCCGAGAAATCCCGTGACGAGGATCGCGCCGAGAAAGGCGGTGGCCGGAATGGCATAGAGGAGGGCGCAGATGGCCATGATCGTGCCCAGTACCGGGGCAATGGCCGGTGCGAATCCCATTTCCCGCAGCATGCCCGAGGCCAGGCTCGGGACGAAGAATTGCACCGCTGCATCCATGAGCAGCGCCGCGATGACCAAGGCACTTGCTGAACGTCCGATCCAGGACAGGCGGTCTGGTTTTGCGCGCTTCGCCATGATGTTTCCCATATGGAGTGGCTTTCCAGACGCACTGTATCCTGCAATTCTGTTCTCATTGAGTATGCTAAATAGAACGGATTGTTCTCTTGAGGGAGAACAGATGAGGGCCTGTGGATGCACAACCTCGAACATCTCCACATCTTCATTCGGGTCGCCGAGATGCGCAGCTTCAGCCGCGCGGCGGAAAGCATGGGTATCCAGAAGGGCCGCGCCTCGACCGTCGTGCGACAACTGGAGGAGGGCATGGGTACCAGGCTGTTGCATCGGACGACGCGCAGCGTGCAATTGACCGAGGACGGGCGGCGCTTTCAGGAGCGCGCGCGGGAACTGCTGACCGATTTCGATGAGCTACAGTCGATGTTTGCCAAGGAGAGCGTCGCGCTGCAGGGGCGCCTCCGGGTCGATCTACCGACCGAACTGGCGCGCACGACGCTCGTACCGGCGCTGCCGGATTTCATGGCAGCCTATCCCGATCTGGAGTTGCAGGTATCGAGCACGGATCGGCAGGTGGATCTGGTCGAGGAGGGCTTCGACTGCGTTCTGCGGCTGGGGCCGGTCGGTGACGAAACGCTGATCGCCCGCCCTCTGGGCCGGCTACGTATGGTGAATGCCGCCAGCCCGGTCTATCTCGCGCGGCACGGCACACCCAGGGCGTTGGAGGATCTGCACCGCCAAGGCCATCGCACGATCCACTACAGCCGGGCGCTCGGCGCCCGGCCCTATGGCTGGGAATATCCGGACGGCGACGACTACGCCACGCTGCCGCTGCCCGGCGCTCTGCAAGTGAACAGCGTCCAGGCCTACGAAGCGGCTGGCCTGGCCGGCATCGGCCTGATCCAGGCTGCGCTAACGGGAATAGGCCGCCACCTGGAGAGTGGAGCGCTGGTAGAGGTTCTACCGGATTTTCGCCCCGAACCACTGGATGTTTCCCTGGTCGTGGCCCATCGACGAAATCTGTCCCGCCGTGTCCGCGCCTTCATGAGTTGGATCGAAGAGGTGCTGAAGCCCTATCTCGACTAAGCATGTTGATGACTCTGGGCAATACCACTGCTCAGCAGCCCGGCCTTGATCCATCATGGTTAGCATGCGTCGACTCGGGTAAGTTCTTCAGACTTGGAAGCCACACGAGAGCGTAGCCGTGCCACTCAAGATCGTCCGCCGTTTGCTCCCCGAGTGGGGCACGACCTATGGCCCGCCGGGTGACGGCCCTTTTCCTACCGTGATGATCCTGCATGGTTCGGAGGGCGCCTGGTCGGGCTGGAGCCACCGCAATGCGGTGCTCCTCGCCGCGCACGGCTTCCTGGCCTTTCCCTTCGGTTACTCCCAGGGTGGCAACGTCTGGAATGCTGGCAGCATTCATGAGGTGTCGTTGGACCGGAGCGCCGCCGCGCTGGAAGCCTTGCGTGGCTTCGATATTTCTTCCGGCCGCGTTGGGCTCTACGGCGTTTCCCGCGGGGCGGAGCACGCCCTGCTGCTGACGTCGTTGATGGCGCGAGACGGCGTACCGGGCATCGCTGATGCCGTGGCTGCGCACAGCCCGCCGGACTGTATCTGCGGCGCGTTCGATGGGCGCACCTTCCGCGATGTGGGTGACCCCGGCTGGCAGGCGTGGGATGGCGCCAACCGCGCCTGGAACTGGCGCGGTTCGTCCGAAGCGTTGCTGCCCACCCAACCCATCGAGATCGAGCGCTATGCCGGCCCGCTGCTCCTCAGCCACGGCACGGCGGATCGCGTCTGGTCGGTGGCGATGACTCGCCGGCTCGAAGCCCGCTTGCAGGCCCATGGCCGGTCCCCGGAGGTTCACTACTACGAAGGCGAAGACCATATACCGCGCAGTGAGGCGGAAAATACCCACCACACCCGACTGCTCGACTTCTTCGATCGCCATCTGGCGGGGTGAGCGGTGCCCTGATGCCAGGGCCATGCGAAGACTCAGGGATCACCTCTGAGTGGGCGCTGCTTAGGGTCAGGGGCAAGACGTATCAACGAAAACGGCCAGGCATATCGATGCCTGGCCGTTTTGCATCATGAGCGATGCCGGGCAAGATCAGCGAACGACGCTGACCGGGCCGTGGTCGTCGCAGTGGTCGCCATGCGGATGGTGCAGGTGGCCATTGACCAGATAGTCGACATGGTCGCCATGCGGCACGGCTTCATGGCCGCAGTCCGGGCCGTGCACGTGATCGGCAGCATGGTCGCCGCACTGATGATTCGGGGTGCAGGCGTCCGGGTTCTGATCGGAGACCTCGATCACGTGCTCGTCGACATGATCACCGTGCGGATGATGCAGATGACCATCGTGGAGATAGTCCACATGACCGTTGTGCTCGATCTGGGTGTGACCGCAGTTCGGGCCGTGCTCGTGGGGGTGGTTGTCGTGCGTGTTGCAGCTCATCGTCGACTCCTGTTTCTGCGTGAGAACGCTTGTATGAGAAGGGCAGTGGGTGGCGCTTCGGCCTGGGCGAGGCATCCCCGTGTCTATGACGACTGGGCGTCCTCGTCGGCATGCGCGAGCGCGTTGTCCATCAGTTGAACGACATGCTGGTCGGCCAGGCTGTAGTAGAGGTGCCGAGCATCTCGGCGCCGCTTGACCAGTTGAGCGTTCAGCAGTGTCTGCAACCGGGCGGAAACCGTCGAGAGCTTGGCATCTTCGCCCACCAGCTCGCCGACGCACCGCTCGCCATCCTTCAAGCGGTAGAGCAGATCCAGCCTGGCGGGATCTCCCAGCGCCTTGAACAGCGCCGCACTGCGCGTCAGCTGATCGGCGGAGGGCAGCGTGGGGGAAGTGGACGATGCAGGCTCATGGTTGCAGGACGTCATGTGACATTCCAATATTCGATGTAACGTCGTTACGTTAATCGATGATGTCCTCCTTGGCAAGAAGGCTCTCCGCCGTTCGTGGGCTGAAGAGCATTCCGGCACATCGCCGAGCGCAAGGGCTTTCGAGGGAGTGGTGTAGCCCCATTGTGGGCCCTCGCTGGTGCGGCCTACACTGCCGAGACCACTCCCTGCGCAGGTCCGCTGTCATGCTCGATGCGCCGACGCCGCCCTCGGTGGCCCATCCGGTAGGCGACTCCTCGCCCGCCGCGGTGCTGCCCACCGCCTGTAGCCATGATCCCGATCCTACGCGCGCCGCGCGTGAACTGGCGCTGGTGTTGGCTGAGCCGCTGGCCGGGCCGCGGCTGGGGGCGGTGCTGTTCTTCTGTAGCGCCGAGTACCCGCTGGCGGCCCTCGGCGAGGCGTTGACCGCCGCTTTTGAGGGCGTGCCGGTCAGCGGCTGCACCACCGCCGGGGAGATCACGCCGAACGGTTACGCCCGCGGCGGCATCGTGGCGATTGGTTTCCCCCGGGCGCATTTTGCCGTGTCGACCGCACTGATCGACGATCTGGCGCACTTCGATTTGATTCGCGCCCAGCGCCTCACCGATACCTTGCTCAACGAGTGCCGCCATCAGGCGGTGGCGCCGGTGGCTGGGCACAGCTTCGCGCTGACCCTGCTCGATGGCTTGTCGAGCAGTGAGGAGCAGGTGCTGGCCACGCTGGATGCGGCGCTGGGCAGCATCCCCAGCTTCGGCGGCTCCGCCGGTGACGATAACCGCCTGGCGCATACCCACGTCTTCCATCAGGGGCGCTTTCACGATCAGGCGGCGGTGGTGGTGATGGTCAATACGCCGCTGCCGTTCGAGGTGTTCAGCACCCACCATCTGCGGCCCCGGCGCGAGAAGCTGGTGGTCACTGCCGCCGATCGCCAGCGGCGGACCGTGTTCGAGCTCAATGCCGCCCCCGCCGCCGAGGAGTATGCGCGGCTGGTGGGGCGCCCGGTCGACGCGCTCGACGAGACCGACTTCGCCCGCCATCCGCTGGCGGTGCGCATCGGCGAGGCGCACTACGTGCGTTCGATCCAGCGCGTCAATCCCGATGGCAGCCTGACGTTCTACTGCGCAGTGGAGAACGGCATCGTGCTCACCGCGATGACCCCAGCACCGATACTCGACGATCTCGAGTCGGTGTTTGCAGGGCTGGAAGCGCGGCTGGGGTCGCCGGCGCTGGTGATCGGCTGCGACTGCTTCCTGCGCCGGCTGGAGATCGAGGCGCTGGAGACGGTCACGGCGGCGGAAGGGTTATTGCGGCGTCATCGAACGGTCGGCTTCAACACCTATGGGGAGCAACACCATGGGATGCACATCAACCAGACCTTCACCGGGGTGGCGATTGGGCGCCCCGAGGGCCGAGACGGCGGGACCGGCGAGCGAGCGTGAGCGCCCACTCGCCGAATCGATATGGCGTCATTCTCGCCGGGTTCCCAGCGCGTCACGGCGGGTTCGCTCCGGGATGGGCTCAGTTGGCCGAGGCGGTCGGGCGGATGGTGATCTCCGTGGTATCGACGCTCTCCGGGGCCTCGATCACCTGGCGCACTGCGCGTGCGATATCGACAGGCTTGAGTGCGACTTCACGATAGTGGGCAATGAGATCAGCGGTGTCTTCGTGGGTGATGGTCGAGGCCAGATCGCTCTCGACCACGCCAGGGTTGACGCAGGTCACCCGCAGGTGGGCGCTCTCCTGGCGCAGCCCGTCGGAAATCGCGCGCACCGCGAACTTGGTGGCGGAGTAGACCGCCGAGGTGGGCACCACCTGCAGGGCGCCGATGGAGGCGATATTGATGATCTGCCCAGCCTGTTGGCGCTCCATGGTCGGCAGTACCGCGCCGATGCCCCACAGCACGCCCTTGATGTTGACGTCTACCATGCGCTCCCACTCGTCCAGCTTGCAGGCGGCGAGCGGGGAAAGCGGCATGATGCCGGCATTGTTCACCAGCACGTCGATACGCCCCCAGCGCGTCAGCGCGGCCTGGGCGAAGGTAGCCATGGCGTCGCGGTCGGTGACGTCCAGGGCGTGAATCTCGACGCTGCCACCGTCGGCACGGATCTCGGTGGCGATACGTTCCAGCGCGTCGAGACGGCGCGCACCGAGCATGACTTTGGCGCCGGCGGCGGCCAGCTCGCGGGCGATACTCTCGCCGATACCGCCACTCGCGCCGGTGATGAGGACGACCTTGTCGAGGGTTTGCATGATGTGTGCTCCGGGGATGAAGAAGAAGCCCAGTGCTTCTTGCATGCTGCCTACGGTAAGCGGCGGCATCGTCCAAGAGAACTGGCTCCGGACTGGACCTGGTGGTTAGCATGATTTATCAATAGGCATGGACCTCAATCTCTTGACGCTCTTCGTCACCGTCGCCCAGACGGGTAACTTCCGTGCCGCCGCCGACCGTCTGGGGGTGACCCGCTCGGCGGTGAGCCAAGGTGTGCAGCGGCTCGAACGCCACCTGGGCCGGCCGCTGTTCCAGCGCACCACGCGCAGCGTGCGCCTGACCCAGGAGGGCGAGCAGTTCCTGGCAGCGATCTCGGCGCCGTTCGACGAGCTCGGCGCGGCCATCGAATCGGCACGCGACCGGGAAGCGTCGCCCCGCGGCCAGCTGCGTATCACCGCGACCTCGATCGCCGAGCGCTTTCTCTCCGGCCCGCTGATCGCCCGCTTCGCCGAGGCCTATCCGGACATCACCCTGGACGTGACGGTGAGCGACGAGGAGTTCGATATCGTCGCTGCCGGCTTCGATGCGGGCGTGCGGCTGGGGGAAGTGATCGAAAAGGATATGGTCGCGGTGGCGCTGACCGGTGATCAGCGCCAGTTGGCGGTGGCCACACCTGGCTATCTGGCCCGCCACGGCACGCCGCAACACCCGCGGGAGCTGACCCGCCATCGCTGCATCGGCTGGCGGCCACTGCCGGAGACCGCAGCGTATCGCTGGGAGTTCGAACGCGACGGGCAGGCGTTCGACGTCGCGGTCGAACCGCAGATCACCACCAACGACATGCAGCTGATGCTGCGCACCGCACTGGCGGGTGGCGGCATCACCTTCGGCATGGAAGAGACCTTCAAGCCCTATCTCGACCGTGGCGAGCTGGTCTCGCTGCTCGATGAGTGGCTGCCGCCTTTCTCCGGCTTCTTTCTCTACTATCCCAGCCGTCGCTCGGTCACGCCCAAGCTACGCGCCCTGATCGAGCACAGCCGACACTTCCGTTGAGCAGACTAGGGAGAGCAGCACCATGGGAGGCACATCAACCGGACCCTCACCGGGGTGGCTACTGGATGCCCCGACGGCCGAGACGGCGGAACCGGCGAGCGAGCGGGAGCGCACCCTCGTCGAGGAGAACGCTCGGCTGCGCCGCACCTGCGCGGCGCTCATCGAGCGCGTGGAGTCGAGCGGGGTCGCCGGCGGGGCGCCCTATGCCGCCTTCGAACACGCCGTGCTGCTGGCCGAGCAGGTACGCGAGCGCACCGAGGCGCTGCACCGCACCCTCGACGAGCTGGGTCAGGTCAACGACCAGCTGCGCGACGAGATCGCCACCCGCGTGGCCGCCGAGGAGCGCCTGCGCGAGGCCAAGCGCGAGGCCGAGGCGGCCAACCTGTCGAAGACCCGCTTTCTGGCGGCGGTCAGCCACGACCTGCTGCAGCCGCTGAATGCGGCGCGGCTGTTCACCAGCGCGCTCGATGAGCACGAGGTGCCGGCGGCGTCCAAGCCGCTGGTCGGCCAGATCGGCCGCTCGCTCAAGGATGTCGAGGCGCTGCTGGGCACGCTGGTGGATATCTCGCGACTCGATGCCGGTGTGCTCAAGCCGGATATTGCCGCCTTCGGGGCCGATGAGCTGCTCGATACCCTGGCCGAGGAGTACCAGCAGGTGGCCCACGCCCAGGGGCTGACCCTGCACTATGTGCGCAGCACGGCGGTGGTCGACTCCGACCTGCAACTGCTGGCGCGGGTGGTGCGCAACTTTCTCACCAATGCCATTCGCTATACCTCCACCGGGCATGTGCTGCTGGGCTGCCGGCGGCGCCACGACGGATTGGAGATCGTGGTCGGCGATACCGGGCCAGGGATCGCCGCCGATCAGCGCGAGGCGATCTTCCTCGAGTTCCGGCGTGCGGCGGCCGGTTACGACCGCGAGCAGCGTGGCCTGGGGCTGGGCCTGGCGATCGTCGATCGCATCGCCGCAATGCTGGGCCATCCGGTCACGCTGCACTCGCGGCCGGGGCAGGGCTCGGCCTTCTCGGTCCGTGTGCCCTACGGGCGCTGCGCACCGCTGCCCGTGGCGCCGGCGGAGGTCATGCCGGGCAACGACCAGCTCGCGGGGGCGAAGGTGTGGATCATCGACGACGACCCGGCGGTGCTCGATGGCATGCGCGCGCTGCTCACCGGTTGGGGCTGCCGTATCGCGGGCGGGCTGTCGCTGGCGGCACTGCGCGAGGCCGCCGCTGATCTGCCCAGCGCCGACGTGCTGGTGATCGATTACCACCTCGAGGCGGTGGACGACGATGGGCTGGCGGTCGCCGAGCAGCTCCGGCGCGAGCACCCCGACCTGCCGGTGCTGATGGTCACTGCCAACCATGATGCGGTGCTCAAGGCGCGGATTCGCGAGCGCGGCTACGCCTATCTGTTGAAGCCGGTCAAACCGCTGCGCTTGAAGATGTTATTGGTCTCGCTTCTTAGCCTTTCCAATTAGCGTGGCGGATGGTCGTCGAGATCCAGCGTCTGGGCGGTGAGAATCGCCTGCACCCGACTGTTCACGCCCAGCTTACGCAGGATCGCCGAGACATGGCTCTTGACCGTGGTCTCGGCGATCGCCAGGTCGCGGGCGATCGCCTTGTTGGACTCCCCACGGCTGAGACACGCCAGCACCTGCAACTGCTTGGCGGTGAGCTGCGAGATACCGTCCGCGAGGGCGTCGCCGTGGGTCGCCGTGTGTGTGGGCGAGGTCGTATATGCCGATGGGGAGGTCGTGGATGCGGCCGAAGAGGCCAAGGCGCCCGTGGCGGCGTGGCGGGCGGTGGGGCGGCGCAGGATATCCGCCGGCAGGTAGACCTGGCCTTCGAGAATCTGGCGCAGCGCCGCCAGCAGGTCGTCGCGCGGCGTCGACTTGGGCAGATAGCCCACCGCGCCCAGGCCCAGGGCTTCGAGCACGATATCGCGGCTCTGCTCGGCGGAGAGGATCGCCACCGGCAGCCAGGGCAGCGTCTCGCGCAGCCGGCGCAGGCCGGCCAGGCCCTCGCTGTCGGGCAGTGCCAGGTCGAGCAGCAGCAGATCGAGCTCCTCCTGCGCTTCGGCCTGAATGATCGCCTCGGCGAGGCTCGCGGCCTCGAGTACGCGGCTGTCGGGGAGGGCGGCGGCGATCGCGCCGACCATGGCCTCACGGAACATCGGGTGATCGTCGGCGACCAGCAAGGTGTACATGGTGTCGGCTCCGGGGTGGCGTCTCCTCCCAAGGGAGGAGACGATTTCCTGCTTGGGGAGTATGTCGCAGCCGGGCTTCGTGACCAAGAATCGATCTGTGTGATGCATAACGATAACGTCAGGAGCACAGCCATGATTTACGCCAACCCCGGAAGCGACGGCGCCCTCGTCAGCTTCGACAAACGCTACGGCAACTACATCGGCGGCGAATTCGTCGCACCGGTGAAGGGCCAATACTTCGACAATGTCAGCCCCGTCAACGGCAAGGTGTTCTGCGAGATCCCGCGCTCCACGGCGGAAGACATCGAGAAGGCGCTGGATGCCGCCCACGCGGCCGCCCCGGACTGGGGCAAGACCTCCGCCGCCGAGCGCAGCAATCTGCTGCTCAAGATCGCCGACCGTATCGAGCAGAATCTGGAAATGCTCGCCGTCGCCGAGACCTGGGACAACGGCAAGGCGGTGCGCGAGACGCTCAACGCCGACCTGCCGCTGGCGGTGGATCACTTCCGCTACTTCGCCGGCTGCATTCGCGCCCAGGAGGGCACCGCCGCCGATATCGACGCCAACACCGTGGCCTATCACTTCCACGAGCCACTGGGCGTGGTGGGGCAGATCATCCCCTGGAACTTCCCCATCCTGATGGCCACCTGGAAGCTCGCGCCGGCGCTGGCGGCGGGCAACTGCGTGGTGCTCAAGCCCGCCGAGCAGACCCCGGCCTCGATCCTCAAGGTGATGGAGCTGATCGGTGACCTGCTGCCGCCCGGCGTGGTCAACATCGTCAACGGTTACGGCGAGGAGGTCGGCCAGGCGCTGGCGACCAGCAAGCGCATCGCCAAGATCGCCTTCACCGGCTCGACCCCGGTCGGCTCGCACATCCTCAAGTGCGCCGCCGAGAACATCATCCCCTCCACCGTCGAACTCGGTGGCAAGTCGCCCAACGTCTACTTCGCCGACATCATGAACGCCGAGCCGGAATTCATCGACAAGGCGGTCGAGGGCCTGGTGCTGGCCTTCCTCAACCAGGGCGAAGTCTGCACCTGCCCCTCGCGGGCGCTGATCCAGGAGTCGATGTACGACGCCTTCATGGCCAAGGTGATCGAGCGCACCAAGGCGATCAAGCGCGGCAATCCGCTGGATACCGACGTCCAGGTGGGCGCCCAGGCCAGCGAGGAGCAGTACGACAAGATCCTCTCCTACATGGATGTGGCCCGCGAGGATGGCGCCGAGTTCCTCACCGGCGGCGGCAAGGAGAGCCTGGAGGGGGACTTCGGCAAGGGGTTCTACATCCAGCCGACCCTGCTCAAGGGCAACAACAAGATGCGCGTCTTCCAGGAGGAGATCTTCGGCCCGGTGGTCGGCGTGACCACCTTCAAGGACGAGGCCGAGGCGCTGGCGATCGCCAACGACACCGAGTTCGGTCTCGGCGCTGGGGTGTGGACCCGCGACATGAACGTGGCCTTCCGCATGGGGCGTGGCATTCAGGCCGGGCGCGTGTGGACCAACTGCTACCACCAGTATCCGGCGCATGCCGCCTTCGGTGGCTACAAGAAGTCCGGTATCGGCCGCGAGACCCACAAGATGGCGCTGGAGCACTACCAACAGACCAAGAACCTGCTGGTGAGCTACGACATCAATCCGATGGGCTTCTTCTAGGCCGCCTGCCGCGATCCGCTCACCTCTGGCGCGGCGCCGGGCTCTAGCCGGCGCCGCTCTTCAATAAGAAAAGCAAAGGAGCATGTATGGATTCCACGATGCAGGCCGCGGTGGTTCGCGCCTTCGGCGAACCCCTGGTCATCGAAGAAGCGCCGGTGCCGCGTCCGGGCCCCGGTGAACTGCTGGTCAAGATCGCCGCCTCCGGTGTCTGCCATACCGATCTGCACGCCGCCCACGGCGACTGGCCGGTGAAGCCTGAGCCGCCGTTCATCCCCGGCCACGAAGGCGTCGGCCATGTGGTGGCGGTGGGCGCTGGGGTCAAGCACGTCAAGGAGGGGGACCGGGTCGGTATTCCCTGGCTCTACTCCGCCTGTGGCCACTGCGAGCACTGCCTGGGCGGCTGGGAGACGCTGTGCGAGTCGCAGCAGAATACCGGCTACTCGGTCAATGGCGGTTTCGCCGGTTACACCCTGGCCCAGGCCGATTATGTCGGCCGCATTCCCGACAACGTCGATTTCCTCGAGATCGCCCCGGTGCTGTGCGCTGGCGTGACGGTCTACAAGGGGCTCAAGATGACCGATACCCGCCCGGGGCAGTGGGTGGCGATCTCGGGTATCGGCGGTCTTGGCCATATGGCGGTGCAGTACGCCAAGGCGATGGGGCTCAACGTGGCCGCGGTGGATATCGACGATACCAAGCTGGCCCTGGCCGAGCGCCTCGGCGCCACGGTCACCGTCAACGCCAAGCAGCATGACCCAGCCACCTATCTCAAGCAGGCGATCGGGGGCGCCCACGGTGCGCTGGTCACCGCGGTCTCGCCCAAGGCCTTCGAGCAGGCGCTGGGCATGGTGCGCCGCGGCGGCACGGTGGCGCTCAACGGCCTGCCCCCGGGGGACTTCCCGCTGTCGATCTTCGATATGGTGCTCAACGGCACCACGGTACGCGGATCGATCGTGGGCACTCGGCTCGATCTGCAGGAAGCGCTGGACTTCGCCGGCGAGGGCAAGGTGAAGGCCACCGTGCATGCTGACAAGCTGGAGAACATCAACGCCATCTTCGACCGCATGATCGCCGGTCAGATCGAAGGGCGGGTGGTGCTCGACATGGCGAGTTGATCGCGTCGGCGAATGCTGCTGGATCGCTTCGAGGCCGCATGCGTGTAGTCGCGCGGCTAGCCAGCGGCGGATGCTTGCAATCACGTGTCAAGCTCGGTCAAGAGACTCACCGGATTCTCCGCGGCCGAGGGTTAGCAAAAGCACCACGGCGGTGGTCAGCGTGATGGCTGCGAGTATCCACAGCAGCCTGGAAAAAGCGTAGCCATAGTGAGCCACCAGTTCCGCCGTATCGACGTCCGGCAGGGCGCTCCGCGCTGCCTCGAGGTTGCCTACGGCGAGCAGGTTTGCCGCCGTGGTCACCCCTTCGCTATCGGGCATCGAGACGACGATCAGCGTCGACAGCATGGCACCGACCACCGCCAGCGCGACACCTTCACCGGCGACACGCATGGTCGAGAAGATCCCTGCGGCCATGCCGGCCCGTTCACGCGGTACCACGCTGACTGCCAAACCGTCCATGAGCCCCCAGGGCAGGCTGATGCCCGTGCCAATCACCAGCATGGTCAGCGCTGTGGCCCAGGCGGGAGCGTTCAGCGGCAGCATCGCCAGCCCGGCCAGGCCCACCGCGGTGAGGCCAAGCCCACTCGCGCAGAGTGTCGCCGGCGGCCACCAGCGTGTCAGCTGTCCGGATAGCACGGGCAGTATCAGCAGTGGTGCCGAAAGCGCCATCATCATCAGACCGGTGGTGACCTCCGGCATACGCTCGATACCCACGAAGCGCATCGGTAGCAGGATCAGCAGCACCACGAAGCCATAAGCTGGCGCTGCCGCGAGCAGCTGGACGCCGACAAAGCGCGGGTAGCGAAACAGCGACAGGTCGAGTATCGGCTGGCGGACGCTGTGTTCGATCCAGACGAACCCCGCACCCAGTAGGGCGGCGGCGAGTAGCGGCATGACGGCCGTGGCACTGCTCCAGCCATGCTCGGGGACGCTCAATATCGCGTAGGTAAAAAGCGCCAGCGCGGCTGTAAAACTGAGTGCGCCTGGCCAGTCGAGCCCGGCCGCCTTGGGGTTACGACTCTCGCCCATCGCATGGGCGCCGATCAGCCAGGCCATACCCGCGAGCGCCACCACCGGCATAAAGACGCTATGCCAGCCGAAGGCCTCGGCCATCACTCCGGAGATCATCGGGCCGAGCGACAGTCCGGCACCGAAACTGGTACCGATCAAGCTGAAAGCACGCAGACGCGCCGGCCCGTCGAACAGTTGCGCCAGTGCCGCCATACCGCCGGAAAGCGTGGCCGCTGCCGCCAGCCCTTGGGCAGCACGCAGCCAATCGAAGATGACCATATCGGACGTAAACATCAGCATCAGCGAGACGAGCGCAAAGGCCACGCTGCCGATCAGAAACAGGCGCCTGCGACCACTGCCATCGGCGATGGCGCCCATCGCCATGAGCGTCGAACCGAAGGTGAGCATGAAGGCGTTGGTGACCCAGGCGATCTCGATCGCGCTGGCTCCCAGCTCGCGCCCAATGACGGGCAGGATCATCGCGGTACCGGTAAAGGTCAGTGGCATGGCGGCCGCCGTAAGGCAGACGGCGATCAAGGCGCGCCGCCTGTGAGAAGTACGCAAGGCGGTGGGTTCGGACATGGTGAGCGCTCCTGACAGTGATGGCACATGGGAGAGCCCATGCGAGAGACCGTCAGTATATTTTTTCCAGAGTGAGCGATAATCTGGCTTTAATTCCATATTTTCCGGAATAAAACGCTCGAATAGGAAGGCCTATGAACAACCTGCCCGGCCTGCTGGCCTTTGTGCGCACCGCTGACCTGGGCAGCTTCGTCGCTGCCGCACCTCGCTTGGGTATTTCACCCTCTGCGGTCGGCAAGGCCGTCACGCGGCTGGAGAACGAACTGGGCGTGCGTCTGCTGCAGCGCTCGACCCGCAGCCTGCGGCTGACCGAGGAAGGGCGCGTGTTTTACGAGCGTTGCCGCAGTATCCTCGATGAACTCGACGACGCCCGCGACGCCCTGCTGAAGACGCGTGAGACGCCACGCGGGCGGGTACGGTTGAGTGCTCCTGTCATCGCCTACCATTTGCTGCTGCCGATTTTGCCGGCACTGCTAGCGCGCTATCCCGAGCTCGAGCTCGATCTGGACTTCACCGATCGCATCGTCAACTTGATCGACGAAGGGGTGGATATCGCCATTCGCAGCGGCGAGTTGCCGGATAGTCGCCTGAAAATGCGCAGACTGCGCCCTTTCCAACTGCTGCTATGCGCGTCGCCAGCCTATCTTGAGCGCCATGGCGTACCACGCTGTCCACGTGACCTCATCGAGCATGTCGGTATCGGCTTTCGCTACCCCAACAGCGGCCGACTCCAGGCCTGGCCGCTCGTGGTGCCACCGGACGAGCCGGATCTGCACGTCCGCCATAGCCTGACCTGTAACAATATGGAGGCGCTGCAGGGCGCCGTGCTGCGTGGGCTAGGGATTGGCTGCCTGCCGGATTTTTTGGCCGCCGAGGCACTCGGCCAGCAACGGCTGGTGCCACTGCTGATGGATCATCTCGATGCCCCCGGGCAGTTCAACTTGATCTGGCCATCCAACCGCCACCTATCACCCAAGGTGCGTGTCGTGGTCGATTTCCTCGTCGCCCATCTCTTTACCGACCAGTTCTGCCTGACCGATTGATGGCGGGTTCGCTTGGTCGATCGGCTTGGGGCTCCCGGCAAGGGTTTTGGCGCATCATGAGTGTGATTCATCTTGGGCTGAAATCTTATCGCTTTTCATGCATCCAGCCGCTCTGGCATAAATAGCGCATCCGCTTCGACGACAGCCGCCCTGGCGCCTGTCGATCGATACGTCAGACACGGTACTGGTCAACACGTTGGCAAACACGTACTGACCAATATGGCATTGACGGACGCTGGGCCTGCCGACGGCCCGGCGCCTCTCTCGACAAACAGGGTGCTTGTTCGCGATGAATCACGACTTCACATTCGATATCAAGAGCGTTCGGTTCGACGAAAACTATCGCCCGGCCGAGAACACGCGCACCACGACCAACTTCGCCAACCTGGCAAGAGGGGAGTGTCGCGAGGAGAACCTGCGCAATGCCCTGACGATGATCGACAACCGCTTCAATGCCCTGGCGCATTGGGATAACCCCAGGGCGGATCGCTATGCCGTCGAGCTCGACATCATCACCGGTGAGCTGAGCGTGGGTGCCGAGGACGAGGATGACACCTTCCCCGCGATCGAGATGCTGAAGACGACGATCATCGACAAGCACACCGGCAAGCGCATTCCGGGCATGGTGGGGAACAACTTCTCCTCCTACGTGCGCGACTACGATTTCAGCGTGTGGCTGTCGGAGCACAACCGGGACCGCGCCGAATTCGGCATCCCCGAGGGCTTTGGCGATCTGCACGGCAAGCTGTTCAAGCGCTTCGTCGAGTCCGACGCCTACCGGGCCTCCTTCGGCAAGGCGCCGGTGATCTGCCTCAGCGTCTCCAGCAGCAAGGTCTATCGCCAGACCGACAATCGCCACCCGGTGCTGGGCGTGGAGTACGAAAACGACGAGTCATCGCTGACGGATTTCTACTTCGGCAAGATGGGCCTGCAGGTGCGCTACTTCATGCCGCCCCAGGGCGTCGCGCCGCTGGCGTTCTACTTCTCCGGCGATCTGCTCTCCGACTACAGCGATCTCGAACTGATCAGCGCCATCAGCACCATGGAGACGTTCCAGAAGATCTATCGCCCCGAGATCTACAACGCCAACTCGGTGGCGGGCAAGATCTACCAGCCCAGCCTGAAGCATGAAGATTACTCGCTGACGCGCATCGTCTACGACCGCGCAGAGCGCAGCCAGCTGGCCGTCGAGCAGGGCAAGTTCACCGAGCGGCACTTCATCAGGCCCTACCGCCATGTGCTCGAGCAGTGGTCGGCCAACTATTCCCTTTGATCGATCCGTTCCAACGACGCTTTTGGATCAGCCCGTTCCAACGACATTCTTTGATCAATCCGTTATGAAGGTCACTTTTGCATGAAGACTCTGTTACCCACGTCGACGGCCGGTAGCCTGCCCAAGCCCGCCTGGCTGGCCGAGCCCGAGACGCTATGGTCTCCCTGGAAACTGCAGGGCGATGAGCTGGCCCAAGGCAAGCAGGATGCACTACGGGTGTCGCTCCACGATCAGCAGCGGGCCGGGATCGATATCGTCAGCGACGGCGAGCAGACTCGTCAGCACTTCGTCACCACCTTCATCGAGCACTTGAGCGGCGTCGATTTCGAGCAGCGCGAGATCGTCAAGATCCGCGACCGCTACGATGCCAGTGTGCCCTCGGTGGTCGGCCCGGTGGCGCGTAATAAGCCGGTCTTCGTGGAGGATGCCAAGTTCCTGCGCCAGCAGACCGACCAGCCGATCAAGTGGGCGCTACCGGGCCCCATGACCATGGTCGACACGCTCTTCGACGGCCACTACAAGAGCCGTGAAAAGCTGGCCTGGGAGTTCGCCAAGATCCTCAACCAGGAAGCCCGCGACCTGGCCGCTGCGGGTGTGGACATCATTCAGTTCGACGAGCCCGCCTTCAACGTCTTCTTCGACGAGGTGAACGACTGGGGCATCGCCGCCCTGGAAAAAGCCATCGAAGGGGTCGAGTGCGAGACCGCGGTGCATATCTGCTACGGCTACGGCATCAAGGCCAACACCGACTGGAAGAAGACCCTGGGGTCGGAGTGGCGCCAGTACGAAGAGATCTTCCCCAAGCTGCAGGCGTCGAACATCGATATCGTCTCGCTGGAGTGCCAGAACTCCCATGTGCCGATGGAGCTGATCGAACTGATCCGCGGCAAGAAGGTGATGGTCGGGGCCATCGACGTGGCCACCAATACCATCGAGACACCGGAAGAGGTCGCCGAGACGCTGCGCAAGGCGTTGCAGTTCGTCGATGCCGATAAGCTCTACCCCTGCACCAACTGCGGCATGACGCCGTTGTCCCGTGAGGTGGCGCAGGGCAAGCTGAAGGCGTTGAGCGCTGGTGCAGAGATCGTCCGGCAAGAGCTTCTGGCTCGATAGCTGCGCCCTGTGCGGCGACGGCGAATTCGGCCTGTGACTCGGATAACGTGCCGATGGGATGCCCTCGATCATCGCTTGTGGCCCAGCATTGGGCGAAGCATGATCGCCCCGATGGTCAGATCAGCGGCTTGTGCATGAGGTAAAGATCGTCGTTCGGATACTGAACGATGCCAGTGTGCTGCCATCCGTGTCTGGTGTAGAGGTTTTGGCTGTCTTTCGTCGTCAAATAGAGCGTGTGTTCGCCTAATTGCAGTGCCGCGTGTTCCACCGCCTGGATCAAGAGACCGGCGACGCCATTGCCGCGATGATCGGGATGAACGAAGACGGCGGCAAGCCAGGGCCTGAGGTCAGGTCGAAGCTCGCAGTCGTCTTCGAACAGGCTCGCCATACCGATTGGCCTGTCAGCGATGTGTGCCACGAAAGTGAGCGGGATTGTTTGGTCATGGGCCGATCGCCTGAAGCGCTCCAAGGTGCTTTCGAGTGTGCGCGTCGAACCGACACCCCACTGGCCGTAGGTCCAGGCCGCGCAAGCATCGATAAAGTCCGGGCGATCAATGAGCGAGCTGATTGTCACAGACATGAAATTCTCCAGGATTCATTCTCTGAGCAGGGAAGTTGGAAGGGCACGTTCCCACAGGTATTTCCGCCATAATCCACGCTCGCGCTTCTGTTATTTTAGCGGTGAGAGTCTTTGATTGGCGGCTCGGTCATGAAATCGACGAAGGCTCTCAACGCGCTGGGCATGTGTTCGCGGTGCGGATAGTAGAGGTAGAACCCCGGGATCGACGGCGTCCATGAGGAGAGGACTCGCACCAGCTCACCGCTGTCGAGATGGGTTTGCAGATGATTCTCTGGCAGATAGGCGAGTCCGGTGCCTTCCAGAACCGCCGAGACGATCAGGCTGGTGTCATTGAGGGTCAAGGCGTGGCGAACCTGTAGATCGAAACGTCTATCGCCCTCCTGAAACGTCCAGGCGTACAAGGCGTTCGAGTCGCTCCAACGGTAGTTGATGCAGATGTGCTCGTGAAGATCTGCCGGGACCCCCGGTGGCGAGCGTCGAGCAAAGTAGCTTGGTGCGCCCACCACGGCCATGTTCAGTGCCGGCGTCAATTGTCTGGCGACCATCTCCTGCTGCAAGCGCTCGCCCGAGCGAATGCCCGCATCGAAGCCCTGCGAGACGATATCGGTCAGCGTGTCGTCGATGACGAGATCCACCTCGATATGAGGGTAGCGCTCCAGGAAGGCTTGAAGTCGCGGTATCAGCACCAGCTGGGCCGCGATGCGCGGCAAGTTGATCTTGATCGTGCCCTGCGGTGACGTCTGAAACGCTGCCGATTCACGCACGGCTTGCCGGATGTCGCTGATCGCCGGTTCCACACGCTGTAGTAGCCGTTCGCCTGCCTGGGTGAGCGATACGCTGCGGGTGGTGCGACTCAAGACTCTGACGCCCAGCCGCGTCTCCAGTGAGCGAATGGTGTGACTCACCGCCGAGGGTGACATTCCCAAGCGTGACGCGGCACGGCGGAAACTCTGCGATCTGGCAACCTCCATGAACGCGATGAGTTCGGCGATCTCCTTCCCGTTCATATCCTGTTTCCGCTCATATCCTGTTTCGGCGCATATTGCTGTCTCTCATTCATCACTGCGTGTCGATTGATGCGTATTATAGTGCGCTCGCCGTCGTGGGATAGTCTCGCCACGCTGTCGACGACCGTCGGCACCCTTCGATGGAGCCAACATGATGAGAGCGATACGGCGTTGGGAGATGGACGCGATCGGTCGTGAAAGACTGACACTGGCCACCCGTGAGAAGCCACGCCCCGCGGCGGATGAGGTGCTGGTCAGGGTGGGGGGCGTCTCGCTCAACCACCGCGACAAGATGGTGATCGAGAGTGGCCGGGGACTCTCGCTGGCTTACCCCTTCACACCCGGTTCCGACATGGCTGGCACCATCGTCGAACGGGGGGAGCAAGTGAAGGGGTTTGCCGAGGGAGATCGGGTCATCTCCGTGTTCACGCCCGACTGGATCGATGGGCGTCGACCGGGCAATGCGCGAACACCGGCCTATCGTACTTTGGGCGGTTTCTACCCCGGCGTTCTGAGCGAATACGTGGCCATGCCTGCCGCCTGGCTGGTTCATGCGCCGCGCACTCTGGATGATGCCCAGGCCAGTACCTTGCCCTGCGCCGGGCTGACGGCCTGGTTTGCGCTCGTCGAGAGAGCCGGCGTCAAGGCTGGCGATCGGGTGCTGATTCCGGGTACCGGCGGCGTGGCGCTATTCGGTCTGCTCATCGCGAAGATGAGCGGGGCAGAGGTGATCGTTGCCACCCAACCGGAGAAAGGTGAACGGGCGTTGGCGCTGGGAGCCGATCACTGGGTGGATCGTTCCCGCGATGACTGGAGGGAAGCGGTATACGCGCTGACCGATGACGAGGGCGTGGATCATGTGCTCGACGTGGTGGGTGGCGAGAATCTCGGCGTCTCCGTCCAACTGGCTGCCGTGGGTGGGCACGTATGCCAGATCGGGGCGTTGGCAGGATTCGATATCGCCTCCCCAGCCATGCCGCTGATGCTCAAGGACGTCACGATCCACGGTATCGGCACCGGTAGCCGGCGAGCGCTCGAGCGCTTCGTGCGGGCGGTGGATCAGGCCCGGCTCGAGCCGGTCATCGAGGCGCGCTATACCTTCGCCGAGCTGCCTCAGGCGCTGGATCATCTGGAGCGCAGGCCGTTTGGCAAGATCGTGATCGACGTGCCTGGCGACTGAGATCGGTGCGGTGGAGCGCGGGTCCATGAAGCCAGCTTGCTCATACGGTGTCTGACGACACCACGGCTCGAGCGCGTCGCGGGATGGTGGCGCGATCCACGGAGCCTCAAGATCAGGCGTCGTCTCCTTGCGTTGGCGGATCGGTATCCGCGTGTCTGGCTGCGCAGGTCCCATGGGACGGGGTGCGTTCGCCAGTGACCCTCGCTCCTCTCGCCAATCCGGGGGTGAAGCGTTGCACGTCAGCCTCTCCTTCTGATCGCATCAGGCGCCCGGCACGGTACCATGCACGTAAGCCGACGCCCGCCTGCCGAGACGGCGCCTCACTGCCTGCCGGGATAACTTGCCATGACCACCGTTGCCATCTTCGTCGACACGCAGAACGTCTACTACACCGTGCGCGATGCCTACGCCAAGCAGTTCGACTATCGCCGGTTCTGGGCGAAAGCGACGGTGGGCCGGGAGGTGCTGACCGCGCGCTGCTACGCCACCGACAAAGGCGACGCCAAGCAGCGCGGCTTCCAAAATACGCTGCGAACCATCGGCTTCGAAGTGAAGTTGAAGCCGTTCATCCAGCGCGCGGATGGCTCCGCCAAGGGCGACTGGGATGTGGGCATCACCCTCGATGCCATCGAATTCGCGGCGCTGGCGGACGTGGTGGTGCTGGTCTCCGGCGACGGTGACTTCGACCTGCTGGCGCGCAAGATTCGCGAGGTCCACGGCAAGCGGGTCGAGGTCTACGGCGTGCCCAAGCTGACCGCGCACTCGCTCATCAACGCGTCGAGCGAGTTCATTCCCATCGAGGGCGATCTGCTGCTGGGATGATCCACTCTCATCCTACTCTCCCCAGCCCGAGGCCATCGGGTGTCCGGCCACCGGTAGCTCCGCGCGCAGGATCGAGCCGGAATCCGATTCGGTGATATAGAGGGTGCGGCCCTCCGGGCCCCCGAAGGCGCAGTTGGTGGTCCCCAGCCCGGTCGGCGACTTGACCACGGCGATGGGCACGCCGAGCGCGTCGTGGACCCACACCAGCCCCATGCCGGTCTGGCAGACCACGACCCCATTGTCGCGTGTCAGGGCCAGACCATCCGGGCCGGCGCGGCCGCCGGAGAACTGCAGGAAGAGCCCCGCCTTGACCACCCGCTGGCTCGGCGACAGCGGCAGCCGCCACACCGCATTGGCGCGTGTCACCGCGAGATAGAGGGTGTGGCCGCTGCTGTCCAGCACCAGCCCGTTGGGGCTGGGCACGTTGTCGATCAGGCACTCCAGACGCTGCTCAGTGGGTGTCCATCGGTAGACGCGCCCGCTGGGGTCGTGCAGTCCGGTCTGCCCCTGATCGGTGAAGTAGATCGCCCCGTCGGGGCCGATATGCAGATCGTTGCAGCCCTTGAAGCTTTCCGAGTCGGCGTCGCCCAGGGCCGTGCTGATGCGGCCCGTGTCCGGGTCGAGCTGCATGATGCCGTTCTTGAAATCGGCGATGAAGATACGTCCCTGGGCATCGATCTTGAGCCCGTTGGGCTGGCCATCATAGGCGACGATCTGTTCCACCTCTCCCGCGGGCGAGGCGCGCAGAATGCGCCCGAAGGGGATGTCGACGAACCACAGATTGCCTGCCCGATCGAAGGAGGGGCCTTCGATGAAACTGTCGACGGCGGCGCCGCGGCGGTTCTTGGTCGCCCAGTCCGAGGGCTCTCCGGTACGCCGCAGTGACGCTGGCAGGGTGGTGAAGACCTGTGCCTCGATCAGCACGGGGTCGGGATGAGGAAAGGCCACGGGTCAACCTCCGGCGGTCAGATGGGGAAGCCACAGCGCGATGTCGGGCAGCGCGATCAGCAGCACGAGAAATGCCAGGATGATGGCGAAGAACGGCAGCACGCCCAGGATCACGTCCTCGACCTTGGTCTGCGCATCGGAACTGGCGACCACGAACAGGATCACCCCGAGCGGCGGGGTCAACTGGCCGAGCTCGACCAGGATGACCACGAAGACGCCGAACCAGACCGGATCGACGCCCATCGCCATCAGGGTCGGGAAGATCACCGGAACGATGATCGCGATCATGCCGAGCCCTTCCATGAAACAGCCGAGAATGGCGAACACCACCATCAGGATCAGCAGTAGCGAGACTTGCGACAGGCCGGCGTCGGCGACGCGATCGACCAGCGATTGGCCGATGCCGGAGAGCGCAGTGGCGTAGGCGAAGATCATCGAAATGAAGACGATGAACAGCACGTTGCCGCTCATGGTCAGGGTGCGCGACAGCGCCGTCTTGAGCATCGATAGATTGAGTCGGCGATACAGCGCCGAGATCAGTACGGCGCCGACGACGCCCAACGCACCGGCTTCGGTCGGCGTGGCGATGCCGGCGTAGATGCTGCCCAGAATGAAGACGATCAAGATCGTGAAGGGCAGCACATCCGCGGCGGCGTGCAAGTAATCGGAGAGGGTGCGGCGCTGGGTATCCTTGGGCACCAGCGAAGGCTTGGCCAGCGCCCGCGCGATGATGAACAGGCTGTAGCAGGCGCCGAGCAGGATGCCGGGCACCAGGCCGGCGGCAAATAGCTGGGCGATGGAGGTTTCGGTGAAGGTGGCGTAGATGATCATGGTGATCGAGGGCGGAATCAGGATGCCCAGGGTGCCGCCGGCCGCCAGAGAACCCGCCACGAAACGGCGGTTGTAGCCGCGCGCCGAGAGCGCCGGTAACGCCACGGTGGACATTGCCGCGGCGGTGGGTGCACTGCCGCCGGCCACCGCCGCGAAGACGCCGCTACCGACGATATTGGTGTGCAGCAGGCCGCCGGGCAGGCGGCGCATGAAGGGCGCGATGCCGTTGTAGAGCCGCGCACTGAGCCCACTCGCCAGCAGAATCTCGGCCATCAGGATGAACAGGGGAATCGCCGCCAGTGTGAAGCTATTGGCTGCGCCCCAGCTCACCAGCCCCAGTGCCTTCCAGCCGGCGAGGCCCTTCATCAGCCACAGGTAGACGAGGGCCGCGGCACCCACGGCGAACTGTACCCACAGCCCACCGACGATCAACAGCAACAGTACGCCGAATGCGATCAAGGCATCCATCACGCCGTACCTCCCTGACGTAGCGTGAGGATCATGCGTTCGACGAGGAACACAGCGATAAAGGTCAGCCCCAGCGGTATCAGCAGTTGGGGCATCCACAGCGGTGTCATCAGGAAGGTCGGCGCGACATTGCCGCGGGTGTAGGAGCTTTCGACCAGCTGCAGTGCGTACCAGATCAGGACGCCGCACACCGCCAGAGAGAGCATCAGATAGACCAGGTTGAGGAGGCGTTTCACCCCCTGGGGCAGGGCATCGAAGAGAAAACCTACCTGGAATAGCGAGTTCTTTCTCACCGCCAGACTGGCGCCGAACAGCGTCAGACCGACGACGATATATCCCGCAAGCTCCTCGACCACGCGCAGCGAGTAAGCGAAGAAGAAGCGCGACACGATCTCGGCGCTGACCAGAATGACCAGCGCGACCAGGCCCAGCCCGGCGAGACAGCGCACGCCGGTGGCGATGACATCGAACAGCGAACCGGCCGAGGCCGGTTCAGTGGAGGTGGGCGAGGGGATGGCGCTCATGATCGGCTCCGGATTATTTGCCAAGGGCCTGCAGGACCGCGGCGAGCGCCTTTCCATGCTCCGGCCCCGCCTGCTTGGCCCACTCGCGCCACCACGGCGCCATCTTTTTCTCGGCGCGTTCGATATCGGCCGGATCGGCTTCGATGATCGTCATGCCGGCATCCGCCTGCTGCTGTTTCTGGGTCTTCTCGTCGACGATGAAGTCCTGCGTGATCTGCTGCGTCTCCTGGCTGACGATGCGGTCCAGCGTCTGGCGGGTGGCGTCGTCCAGCGCGGCATGGGCCGAGGTATTGGCGATGACGGCGCTGTAGGCGTAGTTGACCGGCAGGCGGTAGTTGTATGGCAGGAACTCGTGCCAGTTCTTGGCACCACCGGCGCTGGCGGTCAGCACGCCGTCGATGACCCCGCGTTCCAAGGCGGTGGGCACTTCGGAGCCGGAGAGCGTGATCGGCGAGCCGCCGAAGGCCTCGACGAACGCACCCTGTTCCGGCGAGGTGACGCGAATCTTGTGATCCGCCAGGTCGTCCAGGCTAGCCATCTTGAAGGTGGTGAAGATGACCTGCTGGGGATAGCGATAGCTACCCAGGTAGGTGACCCCCTGAGCGTCGAAGCCCTTTTGTAGATAGGGCTCCATGACCGCGTAGGCCTTGTTCCACTCCTCGTCGTTGTTGATCAGCAGTGGCAGGTTGAGAATGCGCGCGATGGGGACATTGCCGGAAAAATAGAGGTCCGCAGCGAAGTCGACGATGCCATCGCCGGTTGCCTGGGTGATGTCGCTGGAAGCGATCTGCAGCGTCTTGCCCAGGTGCAGGGTGATCGACAGATCGCCGTCCGTTTCCTTGTCGACCCGGTCGGCAATCCGCTCCATGCCTTTCACCGCCGCGGTAGTGGAGACCGACGAATAGGTATATCCGGTCCAGTTGGTGGCCTGCGCGCCGCCCGCGACGGCGCTGCCGAGAATGATCAGGCCGGAAAGCAGGTAATGCTTGAGAGAAGGCATCTCATGTTCCTCGTGAATCATCGGGAGAAAAAGTGCCATTGATCGCCCCACCACTCATCGCCACGTCATGCTCGATATCGATCGTGTGATGTCATTGACAGGTGTTGAATGGTTTCGACTTTCGTCGGAATTTTTACGGTTTTATGGTCTGTCTATGCTGATCAATGGCGCGTGCTCGTAGCGAAAGTGAACATGAAAATAAGTGCTGGCTAAAGCGTGTAATTCTGATGAATAGATGCAGAAAAGCTTCACCTTGAATTCCCGGAAAAAGCGCTGTGTCCATTCGGCTTTGGTCTATCAGGTGCTCACTACTTGGCGCCCATCATCAGAGGGTTTGGAAATGAGCTCTAGAGCCGTAGTCGTAGCGACAACAGGGAGCGTGGCCAGCGCGCTGCCGTCGCGCTGGCAGACACTCAAAAGCGATAGAGCTTGGCGGGGTTGTGCGTGAGACAGGCGTCGCGCTGGGCGGGGGTGAGAACGCGCTCGAGAAAGTCGAGCATGTCGCGGGAAGCGGGGAGCGGTGGCGGCGTCATGACATGGGGCCAGTCGCTGCCCCAGACGCAGCGTTCCGGGTAGCGCTCGGCGATCTGGCGTACCAGCTCGCCGAGATCGTCGTAGCGCCCGACATGGCGGCTGACCCGGGTCGGTGCCAGCTTGATCCATACCCGCCCGGTGTCGAGCAACCGATATAGGCCACTCAGCTCATCGCTGGCACCGGGCGTCACATGGCCCAGGTGATCCAGCACCAGCGCCTGCCCGCTGGGCAGGGTGGGGAGCAGCGCGGCGAGTGCGGCGTAGCGTTCGGGCTCGGTGTTGAGCTCGACATGCCAATCCTGCGTGGCCGCACGTTCGGCCAGTCGCGGCAGGCGTGCCAGGTCGTTGTGGCCCAGGCGCGAGCGATCCTGCACGCGAATGGCGCGCACGCCAGCGTCCGCCATCGCCGCCAGTCCCTCGCTGCGCTCGTCGATCATGACCACGCCGCGCAGCTCGAGTGGGGCGGCGAGGCCGTTATCCGCGAGTCGCGCACGCTTCAGTGTCTCGAGCAGGAAGCGGTTGTCGGTGCCGTCGATGGAGGCCTGGATGAGTACGGCGCGGCCGATCCCGCCGACCGCGGCTTCGGTGGCGAAGTCGGCGATATCCTTGCGCGGCGGCTGATAGGCGGCCTTGGCATAGGCGTTCTGGGAAGAAGACGAGTGGCGAGACGCGTCGTCACGAGCAAAGACATGGATATGGCAATCGCAATAGGGAGCCTGCCTCACGGGTGGGTTCATGCCGCTCTCTCCCGGCGTGCGGCTCGATACCGCTGGTACGCAGCCCCCAGCACACACAGTAGCGTGACGACGACCAGCCCCATGACGATCGGCGAGTGCACGAAGATGGTGGCACTGCCACTGCTGGTCAAAAGCGCCTGGCGCAGGCTCTGCTCCAGCGGTGGCCCCAGGATCAGCCCGATCAGCAGCGGTGGCAGCGGGAAGCCGGCCCGGCGCAGCACGAAGCCGACGACGCCGGCACCGAGCATGACAGCGACATCGAACAGGCTGTTGTTGACCGAGAAGGCGCCGAAGATCGCCAGCATGGCAATGATCGGGAACAGATGGCGCGGCTGAATGCGGATCACGTGGACCGCGCCACGGAACATCGCCAGACCCAGCAGAATGCAGGGAATCGACAGCAGGATCAGCGCTTCGAAGATCGCGTAGACCTCGACGCCATGCTGCTGAAACAGAAACGGGCCGGGTGTCAGGCCCTGCAGCATGAAAGCGCCCAGAATCACTGCGGTCACTGCGTCGCCGGGTATGCCGAGTGCCAGCATGGGCACCAGGGCGCCGCCGGTCACGGCGTTGTTGGCGGCTTCGGGCGCGGCGACGCCCTCGGGTTCGCCGTGGCCGAAACGCGCCCCGTGACGCGAGCGCGAACGGGCGAAACCGTAGCTGACAAAGGCCGGCACGGTGGAGCCGATCCCCGGCAGAATGCCGACGAAGGTGCCGATCGCCGACGAGATCAGCAGGGTGACGCGCATTTTCCACAGGCTCAGCCAGCCCACCGCGCGCGGCGATGAGGTCTGGCTCGAGACGGCATCGATCCCGCGCTCGGCCGGGCCCTGTTGCCTGCCGGCGAAGGCCTGCAGCAGGACCTCGGACATCGCGAACAGGCCGATCAGGACCGGAATCAAGGCCAGGCCATCCTCGGCGGCGAAGCTGCCGAAGGTGAAGCGCGGCAGGCCCTCGATCGGATCCAGCCCGACGATACCGGCGGCGACGCCGACCAGCGTCATCAGCGCCGCATCGAGAATCGAGCCGCCGCCGAACAGCACGATGATGGCGAGGGCGAAGGTCATCAGTGCGGTCATCTGCGCGGGGCCGAAATCCAGCGCCAGCGACGCCAGCGGCTGGGCCAGCAGAATCAACACCAGACAGCTGAAGACGTTGCCGAACACGCTGGCGTAGAGGGCGATGCGCAGGGCCTCGCCGGCGCGCCCCTGACGCGCCATGGGGTGGCCATCCAGTGCGGTGGCGGCGGAGGACGGGGTCCCGGGCACGTTGAGCAGGATCGCCGAGATCGAGCCACCGAAGATCGCGCCCTGATAGACGCCCAGCAGCAGGATGATGGCGGGGATGGGCGACAGGGTGAACGTCACCGGAATCAGCAGCGCGATGGCGAGGGTAGGGCCGAGGCCGGGGATGGCCCCGATCACGATGCCGATGGCGACGCCACACAGGGCGGCGATCAGCACCCAGACATCGAGCAGCGCGTGGAAAGCGTCGAGCAGCATGGGCCGGGTCTCTCGAAAGGGTCTATGGGTAAAGGTCGTTGGCTTGCCGGTCAGGGGCTGTAGAGATGTCTTGCCGCGCCCTTCAGGGCAGCGGCAGGTGCAGCCCGTGGCGGGCGACCCAGGCGATCGCCAGCGCCACCACCAGTGGCAGGAGTACGCTGAAGCGCAGGCGCCGCTCGCCCAGTAGCCAGGCCAGCACGATGCCGACCGCGGCCACGCTGACGATGAAACCGAGGGGATTCATCGCCGCGATCGCCGCGGCCACCAGCAGCATGGCGGCCAGCGCCCGGGCCCAGCCGGCGGCGGCGCCGAGCGCGCTGTCGGGCGTGCGGCGATGCCGCCATAAGCGCAGCGCTGCGACCAGGATCAGCAGCCACAGCACCAGGCGTGGAAAGAAGCGGGCATCGGGGCCGGGGTCGCCGAAATCGAAGACCGTGACCTGCGCCTGGAGCGTCAGCAGCCCGCAGGCGGCGAGGCCCAGAATGGCGCTGCAGATCAGGGTCTGGAGACCGTGGCGAGAGGTACCGTGGGCAGTGGGAGAGGGGGGCTCGACACTCATCGTTTCAATGCCTCGGCCAGTTGTTGGTAAGCGTGCAGATTCTTCTCGATCACCGCCGCGAGCGCCGGACCAGGCAGCACCCGTACCGGCTGATTGAGCTTCTTCATCACCTTGGCGAAGGCGGGCGAGGCCGCTGCCTCGGTGAAGGCCCTGCGTAGTGTCTCGACGCGCTCCTCCGCCACCCCACGCGGCAGCATCAAGGCCACGATCGACGGAAATTGAATGTCGTAGCCCGCCTGCTCGAGCGTCGGCACCTCAGGGAAGTCGGGATCGGGTTGGTCGTCGAGTACCGCCAGCAGGCGTAGCCGCCCATCCTTGACCAGATCGCGATAGGCGGGCACCAGGGCGATATCGACATGCTGGCCCAGCAGGGCCGCCGTCGCGCCGGAAGCGCCGTTGAACGGGACGTGCTGGAGCTGGGCACCGGTCTCGCGGGCGAGCTGGGTGAACGCCAGGCGCGCACCACTCAGGGCGCCGGCGGTGGCGTAGCTGAGCCGCTTGCCATCCTGAGTGGCGGCCAGTAGTGCATCGAGGCTGTGATAGGGGCTGTCTGCACTCACCAGCACCCCATGGTAAGGCCCGGAGTAGTTCAGCAGCGGCAGGAAATCCTGCAGCGGATCATAGCCGACCCGGCGCAGTGCGGGCGTGACGAAGGTGGGCGAAGAGGTGGTGGCGATCAGGGTATAGCCGTCCGCGTCGGCCCGGGAAACCGCACGCATGGCGTTGACGCCGCCGCCGCCGGGGCGATTCTCGACCACCACCGGCTGACCCAGTAACGGCTCTGCCAGCTTGGCCAGTTGGCGTGCCGAGATATCGGTGGTGCCGCCGGCGCCGTAAGGCACCACCAGCGTGATCGGGCGGGCGGGATAGTCGGCCGACCAGGCCGATGTCGAGACCGCCAGCAGCAGCGCGACGAGTATCCAGAGAAGGTGGTGTCGCAGCGATGACATCGATGCTCTCCCGGTGAGGCAAAGGTTCACCTCGTCTTGGAGATGAAACGCTGAGAATTAAGTGAAAATGGCGTGGGTTATTTTAAGTTCTATGGTGATTTTTATTCATTGGACTTTGGTCTAAATGGATCGATAAATCGGGTATCGTTTTTGGGAAAATCAAGCTGATTTCCCGAGTGATAAAAACGCGAAAAGGCCCGGCCCCATGGAGGCCGGGTCAAGCGTTTATGCAAAGAAGTGGGCGCTTTGGTCTGATGCTATTTTGTCAGAGAGTCAGAGAGTCTTTTCTCAAATGATCTCCTGCCGAATGGCCTTCGCCAACGCTATCCCGTTATTCGAACGTGCAGCCTGCCGCCTTGAGTGCGTTGTCGACCCAGCTACGGTCATTGTCGCCGGCATGGATCGCGGCCATCTGCTTCTCTTCCGCTGCCTGCTTCGCTTGTGCCGCTTCGAGTACCGCAGGGGCCGCCTCGAACGGTACACAGAGCAGGCCGTCGTTATCGCCGAGGATCAGGTCACCGGGTTCGATGACCATGCCGCCGATGTTGATCGGCGTGTTGATCTCACCGGGGCCATTCTTGTAGGGGCCGCGATGGGTCACGCCGGCGGCGAAGGTGGGCAGGTTGGTATCGCGGAAGCCATCCAGGTCGCGCAGCGCCCCGTTGAGCACGAAGCCGGCCACCCCCTTCTTGACGGCATAGGCCAGCATCAGCTCGCCCATCAGCGCATTGGTGGTATCGCCGCCGGCATCGCAGACGATGACATCGCCGGGTTCGGCCATGTCGATCGCCTTGTGCAGCATCAGGTTGTCGCCGGGGCGGGTGCGCACGGTGAGGGCGACACCGGCCAGCGAACCTTCCCGGTGCATCGGACGTAGATCGGCGCCGCCGGCGAACACCCGGGACATGCTGTCGCTGACCACCGCCACGGGCAGCGCAGCGAAAGCCTGGATCAAGGCGTCATCGATACGACGCTGACGTTGGAGAATTCGGTTGCCGATGGGCATGACAGGACTCCTGCTAGAGGCGCCGGCGCTATCTGGCCGACGTGATGGATAGGCGCGGCTCAGGGGCAGGCCGCGGTGGCGATGTCGTTGACCAGACGTGCTGGCGGCAGCGACTTGTCGGCGAGAAAGTCGACGATGCCGCTGACCGCCAGGACGCCGACCCGCGTGCCGGCCTCGGCGGTCACGCCAGCGACATGGGGGGTGAGAATGACCCGGTCGCAAGCGGCCAGCGGATTGATGCCTTCCGGGGGTTCGCGCTCGAAGGTGTCCAGACCGGCGCCGGCGATATGACCGCTGTCGAGCGCGGCCAGCAGCGCCTTTTCATCGATCAGCCCGCCGCGCGAGGTGTTGATGACATAGCTGTTCGCCGGCATGAGGGCCAGCGTTTCGGCGTTGAGGAGATGGGCGTTGGTCTCGGTCAGCGGGCAGTGCAGGCTGACGATGTCGGAGCGTGACAGCAGTGCTTCCAGCGTCTCGCGACGTTGAGCGCCGAGTGCCGCGATCGAGGCGTCCGAGGCGTAAGGGTCGTAGATGGCGACCTCCAGCCCTAAGCCCTGCACGATCTTGACCACCGCGGCGGCGATGGCACCGCCACCCACCAGGCCCAGACGCAGGCCGCACAGCTCGCGGCCGAGAAATTCGGCTTTCTCCCAGCGGCCGGCGCGCATGCCGCTGTCCAGCGGCAGCAGGCGTTTGACCGTGGCGAACATCAGGGCGACGGCGTGTTCCGCCACGGAGACGGCGTTGCCGCCGGCCGCGCGGATCACCTGTACTCCATGACGCGTGGCTGCGGCGACGTCGATGTTATCGACCCCGGCACCGTGCTTGGAGATCACCCGCAGCGAACGCCCGGCGGCGATCGCCTCGGCTCCGAACTGGCCCATGCGGGCGACGACCCCCTGGGGGTCGTGGCGCTCGATATGCTCGATGAGCACCTCGGGTGTCGGATAGGGCGGGGTGTGGAATACGGCGTAGCCTGCGGCTTCGGCGTGCTGTCGGGCCTCTTCCGCGAGATAGGGGCCGGTCACGAGTATGGCGGATTGCTTGGCCAACGCGGGTCTCTCCCAGATGTCGTTGCAGCGGTGATCGCGTCGTAGCGATGGTGCTGATCGGTGTGGATGTTTTGCTCAGAATACAGCTAGTTTTGCTGTATTAAAGCGATTAATATTTGGCAATAAGTGAAGCGAATCTTAACGATAGGGGCGCACGCCGACTGCGCCACACCGTCTCAACCCCGACCCGTGGAGGTGCCCGTGGACACTCGCCAGTTACGCACGCTGATCGCCATTGCCGAGCACGGTACCTTTGCCGGCGCCGCGCGCGAGGTGAGCCTGACGCCTTCGGCCGTCAGCCAGCAGATCCTGGCGCTCGAGCAGGAGCTCGACACCCAGCTTTTCAATCGTGAGACGCGCCCCCCCAGCCTCAATCTGCATGGCCTCCAGCTGCTCGAAACCGCGCGCAAGGTCCTCGGGCTGGTCGAGGAGACCCGGGCCTCGATCAAGGGCAGCAGCGTCTCCAGCACGCTCAGCATCGGTTCCGTGCGCACCAGCACCATCGGCCTGTTGCCGCGTGCCATCGTGGCGCTGCGCGAGGAGTTTCCTGCGCTCCACGTCGATCTGCGCGTGGGCATGTCGTCGGGGCTTCTGAGCGACGTCAACGCCGGTCGCCTGGATCTGGCCGTGGTCGCCGAGCACGCCGGGGTGTCGCGCAATCTGACCTGGGCTCCTTTCCTGCGCGAGCCGCTGGTGGTCATCGCGCCACCGGGAACGCCAGCGCTGCCGGTGCGCGAGCTGCTGGAGCGCTTGCCGTTCGTGCACTTCGCCAGCGACGTGCCGCTGGCGGCGCTGATCAACAACGAGTTGACCCACCAGAGCATCAAGGTCACCCACATCGCCGAGATCGACACCATTCCGGCCATCGTCGAGTGCGTGGCAGCGGGGCTGGGCGCCGCTGTGGTGCCCGATATCGCGGTGCGTGAAAACGGCCGCGACATGCTCAAGCTGCCATTCGGCCGACCCCAGGTTTACCGCCAGATCGGCACCGTGCAGCGGGCCAATTCGGCCAAGGCCGAGCTGCTGGTAGCGATGCACAACAAGCTGGCCGAACTGTCCGGCGAGTTCGGCGTATTCCTGTGATGGCCCCATGGCGGGCGGCGGTGTGATCGCTCTCATTTCCACGGATGCTGCTGCCAGAGCGCTTTGGCGGTTTCCGACTGGGCCTTGGCCAGCGCGCGATAGTCATCGCCCACACGGATATCCAGGGCATTGCCCTGGGCGGCGAGTTCGTCGCGCAGCGCCGTGTTGTCGGCCAGCGCCGCGAATGCCGCCCTGAGCCGGGTCTTGACCTCGTCGGGCAGGCCTTTCGGTGCGACGAAGCCGCGATAGGAGCCCATCTCGATGGCGTAACCCTGCTCCTTGGCGGTGGGCACGTCGGGGGCGAAGGGAGAGCGTTTGTCGTCGAGCACGGCGAGCACGCGGAGCTCGTCGTCGAAACCGATGGTCTGGCTCAAGGCCATGGTGCCCACCGCCACGTGGCCGCCGAGCAGGGCGGTACGTGCCATCGAGGCGCCGTTGAACGGAATCAGATTGAATTGGGTGTCGGTGGCGGCGGCCAGCAGTAGGGCGCTGAAGTGGTCGTTGCCGCCGAGGGCGGAGAGTGCCACGCTGAGGCTGCCCGGCTCGGCCCGTGCGGCCTGAATCAGGTCATCCAGGGTGTGATAGGGCGACTGCTTGCTGACCACCAGGGTATTGGGGTCGTGCACCACGTTGGCGAGATAGTCGAAGCTATCGACGTCGTAAGCTGCCTTGCGGTCGTAGGTCATGGCCATCGCCGCCGGCAGATTGAAGGTGCCCAGGGTGTAGCCGTCGGCCTTGGCGGTGGCGACACGGGTGAAGCCGATCTGGCCGCCGGCGCCGGGCTGGTTCTTGACCACGACGCTGGCATCCTCGCCCAGCTCCCGCTCCAGATACTTGCCCACCACCCGGGCGAGGACGTCGGTGCCGCCGCCGGCGGAGTAGCCGACGATCACCTCGATCGGCTTGTCGGGGTAGGCCGCGAAGGCCGGCAGGCTGGAAGCGGCCAGCGCCAGGGTCGACAGGGCGATGGCGGCCAGGGCCCGGGTCGCCTGGGTGCTGACGTCGCGGACGGCATCTAAGGTTTTCAACATGGCGTGACTCCTCGTGTCGCGGTGATCGTTGTTTTTCTCGTCGGTTCTCGTCGGTTCTCGCAGCGTGTTCGGCGCTTCAGGCGTCGCTCGTCCCTGCCCGGCACGCCGGGAAGTGCAGGCCGTAGGTCTCGGCGGCAGTGCGCCAGAACAGCTGGTCCCTCTCTGCCTGGCTCGCGCCGCGGGTGAGACGCTTGAAGGCATTCCATAGCGCGACATAGGAGAACATCCCCTTGTCCACGGGGAAGTTGCTCTCGAACATCGCACGCTGCGGCCCGAAGGCTTCCAGGCAACTCTCGACCCAGGGCGCCCAGTCCGCGGCGAGCTGGCGGGAGTGCGGTGGCAGCGGCCGCTGGTGATAGGTGTTGCCGAAGACGGCAAGGCCGAAGCCGCCGATCTTGATGCGGGTGTTGGGCAGGCGGGCCAGCGCATTCACCCCCCGGCGCCAGGCCGTGACATCGGCGGGCGTTCTGGCGCTGAACGGGCCGACGCCAAGGGGGCCGCCGCAGTGATCGATCACCACTGTCAGATCGGGTAAGGCGCGTGCCAGGGACTCGACCTCATGGAGCTGGGTCTGATAGGCCCAGACGTCGAGCACCAGGCCCGCCCGGGCGACCTCGGCGGCCCCTCGGCGAAAGGCTTCCGAGCGCAGCAGGCCATCCGGCGCCGGGTTTGGGTTGGAGCGCACCGCGGGGTCGGGATGAAAGGCAGTGGTATTGCGAATGCCGCGAACCCGGCCGGGTGCCAGTGCGAGCAGTGCCTCGAGCGTGTCGCGGACTTCACTTCCCCTCATCAGGTCGGCAAAGGCGACGATGCCGGCCGGGTAGTGCGGTGTCTGCGCGCTCCAGTCGAGGATCGTCTCGACCTCGCCCAGCGGGCGCAGCGACTCGGGGCCGGAACGGCGATAGCCGGTGCGGCACTGGACATAGAGGCTGGCGCGCACGTCGTGCCCCGTGCCGACATCGGCGACGAACTCGGCGCTGCGGTAGCGGCTCTCGTCGCGATCCCACAGGTGGTGATGGGCGTCGAGAATCGGCTGCGCTGGGTCCAGCACCGGCTCATCGGCCAGTGCCAGCCACGCTTCCCGGATCGGCGCGTGGGGCGTCATCAGGCGTTGGCCCGGTGTGTCTTGCGGGCGCGCAGCCAGCGCGAGAACAGTGGTGCCAGCACCACCAGCAGAATCATCGCGATCAGGATCTTGGCGGTCGGGCTGGCGGCGAGAATGCTCCAGTCGCCGCCGCCGATACGCAGCGCCAGACGCAGGTTCTGTTCGGCGAAACCACCCAGTATCAGGCCCAGTACCACCGGCGGTAGCGGGAACTTCAACTTGTCCATGAAGTAGCCGATCAAGCCGAAGCCGAGCATCAGATAGACGTCGAACATGCGTCCGTTGATCGAGTAGACGCCGATGAACACCAGGGCAATGATGATCGCGCCGAGCAGCGGCCGCGGGAGACGCAGAACCTGGGCAAAGCTGTTGGTCGCCAGGGCACCGCCGAGGAAGATCAGCAGGACCGCCGCGAACAGGAACTGCCACATGAACCCGAACACGATTCCCGGATTGTCGCGGAACAGCATCGGCCCCGGCTGCAGCCCGTGGATCAGCAGCCCGCCGAGCATGACCGCGGCCACGGCCGTGCCGGGGATACCCAGGGTCAGCGCCGGGATCAGCGCGGCGGCGGTGTCGGCATTGTTGGAGGTTTCCGAGGCGGCGACGCCCTCCGGCTCGCCCTTGCCCCACTCCTCCGGGTTCTTGGAAGCGCGGCGCGCCTCGTTGTAGCTGAGGAAGGCGGCCATCGAGCCACCGGCACCCGGCAGAATCCCCACGAAGACGCCGATCACCGAAGAGCGTACCCAGGTCTTCCAGTATTTCAGCATACCGGGTATCGCTTTCCAGATGCTGATGGTATTCAGACGCCCGGTGTTCTGGGTATCGAAATCGCGCACTTCCTCGAGCAGCCCGATGGCGGGCGGCAGGGCGTAGAGACCCACCAGCAGAACCACGATATTGATGCCGTCGAGCAGTTCCAGATGGCCGAAGGTGTAGCGCTCGGCACCGGTGATGGTATCGGCACCGACCAGCGACACGAAGACCCCGAAGGCGGCACTGATCAAACCCTTGAGCACGTCTCCGCCGAGCAGGAACACGATCGCCGACATGCCGAACACCGCGACCCAGAAGATCTCGGTGGGGCCGAACAGCAGTGTCACCTTGGCCAGCGGCGGTGCCAGCAGCATCAGCACCAGCGCCGAGACGATGCCGCCGATCGCCGAGGAGACCACGGCGACCTGCAGGGCGTAGCCCCCACGGCCCTGCTGGGCCATCGGGTAGCCGTCGAAACTGGTCGCGACCGCGGCCGGGGTGCCCGGAATCCGCAGCAGGACGGCCGGGATCGAACCGCCGTACATGGCGCCGTTGTAGATGCCCGCCATCATGCCCAGTGCGACCAGCGGGTCCATCCCGAAGGTGAACGGAATCAGCACTGAAATCGCCATGGTCGCGCTCAGGCCCGGCAGGGCGCCGACGCAGATACCGGCAATGACGCCGATGACGACCGCCGCCAGGTTGCCCAGGGAGAGCACTGCCGGTAGCGCGTCGATGAGGTTGCCGTACATGGTGTGTCCTCGTTAGCGCAGGAAGAATTCAGTGGGCAGCTCTTGCCCCATCAGCACGACGAAGATGATCGCGATGCCACCGGTAAAGATCAGGTCCGCGAGCAGCACGCCCTTGAGACTGCGGTAGCCGAAACACCAGGCCACCACCGGAATCATCACCGCCGTGGTGGTGTAGAAGCCGAGCAGCGCCACACCGGCGACATAAGCGGCAATGGCGACGACGATGCCGAAGAAGCGCCGTGCGTTGTCGAACACCTTCAGCGGTGCCGGCGCAGTGGCCTCCGGGTCGCCGCGACGTCGACGGCGTAACAGACAGCGCCCGATCATCAGCAGGCCCAGCACGATCAGCGCCGAGAGCATGGTGACCGGCAGCAGCGCGGTCATGCCCGGCATGTCGGAGGTTCGGGTCAGCAGTGCACCGGCCCCCAGCACGATGATGATGCCGGCGATCAAGTCCGGGTCGATGCCACGGGCGGCGCCGAGAGGGGTGGAAGAAGACGCGTTGTTCATGCGATGTCTCTTGGCAGGGCGTAGCGAGGAAGATGCGATGGCCTGGCGTGACACTCGGTGCACCGCGATGCCGGTGAGGTCATCGCGGTGGTTTGTCTCTCACGCCGCGGGTCATGACGACGACTTCAGCGTGGGAAGGCGAACATCACTTCCAGGGGTGGGTTTCCCAGATGCGCTTGGCGAGTTCCAGCTGCTCGGCATTGAGTGCCTTGAATTGCTCACCCAGAGCCAGCTCGGTCGGGTTGCCGGAGCGCTGCATTGCCTTCTGGAAATCGGAATCGTCGTAGGTCTTCTGAAACGCCGCGAGCAGTTTCGACTCGACATCATCCGGTAGCCCGGCGGGGGCAACGAAGCCGCGCAGTGCGCCGTTGACCAGGTCGAACCCCTGCTCCTTGAAGGTGGGGATGTCCTCGGCCATGGGCGAGCGCTTCTCGGAAGCAATGCCCAGCACGTTCAGCTCGTCTCTGAAGGCGACCACCTCGGAAACGTTGATGATGCCCATGGTGACATGGCCACCCATCAGGGCGCTGCGAGCCGGTGCAGAGCCCGAGAAGGGCACCACGGTATAATCGGCATCGGTGACATCGGACAGCTTCTGCAGGAAGAAATGATCGTCACCGCCCAGGCTGGACATCGCCACGGTCACCGCGCCAGCGCGTGCCTTGGCCGCCTCGACCAGTTTGTCCATGGAGTCGATGTCGCTGTTCTTGGGTGTCACGATCACATTGGGATCGTTAACGATATTGGCGAGATAAGTGAAGCTATCGGCGTTGTAATCGGCATGTCGGTCGAGTGTCCTCGCCATCGCGCCGGGCAGATTATAAGTGCCCAGGGTATAGCCGTCGGGATCCGCCTCGGCGACGGCGGTCACGCCGATCTGGCCACTGGCCCCCGGCATGTTCTTGACCACCACCGAGACGTCATTACCCAGGTATTTTTCCAGATAGGGGGCGATGGTGCGGGCCATGACATCGGTGCCGCCGCCTGCGGCAAAGCCGACGATCATGTCGATGCGTTTTTCCGGATAGTCCGCCAGTGCGGTGGAGGCCATGCCGCCCGATATCAGGAAGGCAGCAGCGATGGCAATTGTTTTAAGTCTCATGGTTTTGCCCTTGAATGCGTGGTCGGCGTCAGCGCAGTTAAAGGCAGTTGTTGGCATGGCTAAAGCGAATAATTCTTACCGGCGCAATCAGTTTTCTTTCAGTATGTTGGTAGGGCGCTTTTCAATACGACGTTGGTCGTAACGCCTCGGCGTTCACATAAATATCCTGGTCTTTCTTGTCAATAAGACCATTGCGCTGCCCGACGGCGCCAACGAACAGAAGCGGGCGGCTTCCGTTCGCTGGCGTGGGGTGCGGGTCACACGATGGCGTGGGCCTGGCCTCGTCGTTGACGCCACAGGCTGAGTCCCAGACCCAGCAGGGCAACCAGACCGGCGGCGAAGGAGAGCGCGTCGACGGGCATGTGCAGGGCCAGGGCGAATCCGCCGATCGAGGCGCCGAGCGCACTGCCGAGATAGAGCGCGGACTCGTTCAAGGCCACGGCCAGATTGCCATCGCCCTGGGCCTCACGGGCTTTCATCAGCCCGCTGTTCTGCGGAACCTGCAGCGCCCAGCCGACGGCACCCCACAGCGCGATGGGGAGCAGCGCCAGCCAGGGGGAGACGGCGAGCAAGAGTGGCAGCGCGATCAGCGCCAGGCTCAGCAGCAGCATGATCGCAGCGGTGAGCCGCGGGCCGGAAAAGCGGTCGACCAGCGTGCCGATCACAAAGCTGCCGAGCACGCCGCCGACACCCCACACCCACAGATAGATCGCCACCGAGTGCTCACCATGGGCGTCGATCAGCGGTGCGATATAGGTGTAGAGCCCCAGACTGGCGATAGCGGCGAGCAGGGAGATGCCGAGCAGGCCTAGCACCTGCCGATCGTTCAGGATGGAGAGTTTCCGACGCAGTGGCACGGCCCGAGCCTCGGGCAGCTTGGGGAGCCGCAGTACGAGGCCGACCAGCGCCACCAGGCCGATCAAGGCGATCGTCCACAGTGCCGCCTGCCAGCCCCAGCGCTCGGCCAGCGCCAGGCCCAGCGGCACGCCCAGCACGGTGCCGCTCGCCATGCCGCCCATGATGATCGAAATGGTCTTGCCGCGGGCACCTGCCGGGGCCACACCCACCGCCGCGGCAATGCCGATGGCCAGATAAGTGCCCGCCGCCAGTCCTGCCACGACCCGCCAGAGCATCAGCAGGGTGAGACTCGTGGCCAGCGCGCTGGCGGCGTTGGCGATCACGAACAGGCCCAGCATCGCGAACAGCCCGCCACGCTGGTGCCTCGAGGGCAGCAGCGCGACACACAGCGGGGAGCCCAGCCCATAGGCCAGGGTGAAGGCGGTGACCAGTTGAGCGGCGACCGATACCGAGACCGCGAAGTCGGTCTGGATCAGCGGGATCAGCCCGGCGGTGACATAGGATGCCATGCCCAGGGCGAAAGCGCCGATGGCCACCAGAGAGGTGGTGCTGTGGGAGGGGGATGCCATGTGTTGTCTCCAGGAACGCTCGGTGGGTGTACAGAGGGTTCGCGGAGTGTGGGGCGCCATTTAAGGGGTTACAATTTAAGCGTTTATGCTATTACTAAAGGCAATGGCGCCGGCGCGCCGATCACGGAGAGGGAGCAGGTATGGCGCAGACCCGCAAGCTCGCGCGCACGCGCCCGGCGCTGTCGGAATTCCTGCGTACCCGGCGTGAGCGCATCGCCCCCGAGACGGTGGGCTTGCCGGCAGGGACGCGCCGGCGTACGCCGGGGCTGCGGCGCGAGGAGGTGGCCGCGCTCGCCGGGGTCGGCGTGACCTGGTACACCTGGTTGGAGCAGGGGCGCGAGATCGGGGTGTCGTCAGCCTTTCTCGACAGCCTGGCACGGGCGCTGCAGTTGGATGCCGCGGAGCGGCGCCATCTGTTTCTGCTCACCCATCAGCGCCCGCCGGTCGAGCCCGGGCGCACCTGGTGCCAGCTGCCGCCGCTGGTCGCGCGGCTGATGAATGACCTGACCACGCGGCCGAGCTACGTGATGAATCTGCGCTGGGACGTGCTCGCCTGGAACCCGGCGGCAGCGCGGGTATTCGGCTTCGAGCGCCAGCCGGCCGAGTATCGCAATCTCCTCTGGATGCTGTTCACCGACGACGCCCTGCGCCGGGTGATCGCCGACTGGTCGACCCAGGCACCGCGCATGCTTTCCAGCTTTCGCCGCGATCATGCGCGGGCGGGCGACGACCCCGCCATCGGCCAACTGGTCAGCGAACTCACCGCGCACTCACCTGAGTTTCGCCAGTGGTGGCGCCGGCATGAGGTGGATGCCCCGTGCCAGGGCGTACGCGCTCTCGATCTTCCCGATCTCGGCGAGATCGATTTCGAGCACACCAGCCTGATCGTCGACGAGAGCCGCCATCTGCGCCTGGTGGTCTATGCGGTGCGCGAAGGGGAGCCCCAGGCCGATGCCTTCGCCCGTTGGGTGGCGGGCGAAGCGACTTAGCCGCAGCGACCGGCGGCCCATGGCCTCCCTTGCCAGGGGTAGTCAAGCGGTCAAGCGGGCCGCCTTGCCGGCGCGCTGACCGCTCCGTTTCACTTGCCGGGTGATGCCGGTAACTTGGCGATGACCTTGATCTCGAAGTGGAAACCGTAGAGCCAGGTGACGCCGATGCCGGTCAGCGTCGGGTGGGGCGCTTCACCCCAGAACTCGGGCAGCACTTTCCACAGGGTGTCGAGGGTCGACTCGGGGTCGACGATGAAGAGGGTGACATCGACCACGTCGTCGAAGGTGCATCCCGCGGCCGTCAGGATCGCGTTCAGATTGACGAAGGCGAGCCTGGCTTGCGCCTCCAGCTCCGGCTCGGGGGAGCCATCTTCTCGGCTGCCCACCTGGCCCGACACGAACAGGAAGTCCTGGGATCTAACCGCCGGCGAATAGTGATTACGCTCATAGAGTGCCTGGCGCCCGGCGGGAAACACGACGTCACGTTGGTTCATGGGCTATCTCCGTCTCTCTTGGGGTGGGTCGTGGCGCCCACCGTGAATAGGGGTGACAATCTAGGCGTCGTGATGAAGCGGATAAACGGGCGGGTCTGGTCATCACTGTTCGTGGAGAGCGAACAATCACACGATGCCCATGACGTCGCTCCGGCGTTGTTCTGAGCTGCTGGCGGGAGAGTCATGGATCGTTTCGAGGCAATGCGGGTGTTTGCGCGAGTGGTGGAGACGGGGAGCTTCACTCGTGCCGCCGAGACCCTGCAGCTGAGCAGAACCAGCGTCACCCAGCTGGTGCAGCAATTGGAGGCGCGCTTGCGCGTTCGCTTGCTCAACCGCACCACGCGCAAGGTCAATGTGACCGCCGACGGTGCTGCCTTCTATGTGCGTGTCATCAGATTGCTGGCTGACCTGGACGATGCCGAGACGAGTCTTTCCGGCGCTGCGACCGAGCCACGGGGCCGCTTGCGAGTAGATGTGCCCAGCCCGCTGGCTCGGCTGATACTCATCCCGGCGCTAGGGGGCTTCCATGCCCGCTATCCGGAGATCCAACTGGACCTGGGTGTCAGCGACCGCATGGTGGATATCATCGACGAGCGGGTGGATTGCGTCGTGCGCGGTGGCGAGCTGACCGATCAATTGCTGATGGCGCGGCGTGTCGGTGACCTGCCGCTTGGCGTCTATGCCTCGCCCAGCTATCTGGCGCGCGCCGGGGTACCCGCGCATCCCCGCGAGTTGGACAATAGCCACCACCGCATCGTGGGGTTTCTGAACTCCCGCCTCGGCGAGCCTGTCGCGATGCAGCGCCATGGCGAGTGCCTCACCGTGCAAGGCCGCTACGTGCTGTCGACGGACGACGGCAACAGCTATCTGGCAGCGGGGATCGCCGGTCTCGGCATTCTGTGGCTGCCGGACTACATGGCCAAGGAACCTCTCGCCTCGGGTGAGCTGGTCGCGCTGTTCGAGGCGTGGCGGCTCGATCCGCTACCGCTATATCTGGCCTATCCGCCGAACCGGCATGTCAGCGCGAAGCTGCGGGTCTTCATCGACTGGATCGTCGAGCTCATGGCGCAGTACGCCCCGCTCATCCCGCCGGTGCGTGCCTGACCCGCTTGGCTCTCCAGCCGGCGCCAGCGCCGACGCGCCGCTGCCGGGTTCACCGGTGCACCGGGCCCATTGGGGTCAGCGAGCCGCAGAAACGCTGCTCAGGTCGGACTTTTCGCCTTTTCCACGTGTTGCCAGAACGTATGTAGCGCAGGAGCACTTTCCACGGTGGTCGCTGCGACCAATCCGAAACAGCGCTCCATCCTGGGCTGTAAAGGCTGTATGCGCAGGCCCTTCCTGTCTTCCGGCAGCACCGACTCAGGCACGATGGCGATACCCATATCTTCACGCACCAGGGCGCAAGCGCTGGCCCAGTCTCGTACGTTCACGCGGACATCCTCGAACGTCAGACCTCTGGCTTCGGCCAGACTCTGACCGTTGACGCGGCAACCACCGCTGGCATGGATGTATGGCTGTGTGACGAGTTCACTCAGCTCGACCCCCTGCACACTGGCGCGCCGGGCAAGCGGATGTGAATGGGGTAGCAAGGCGACCCAGGCATCGCGGCCGAGTATCAGAGGGCGACGATCCGGTGTGGGATTCAATACCACGCCAAGATCGATGGTACGGTCGGCCAACCAGGTTTCGACTTCCTCATCGCTGCCTTCCAGCAGCACGATCTCGACCCCCGGGTGGCGCTGGCGGAAGGTCGATAGCAGGGTGGGAAGCCAACGCGAGATGATCGAGGGGAAGCTGCCCAGCCGCAGTCGGCCGCTGCCGATACCCTGGCGCGTATCGGCCAGAGCGCGAATGGCTTTCAGACTCGTGAGCATGTCACGTGCGTGGTCGACCACCGACTCGCCAAAGGCAGTCAGGATGACCTCGCGGTGCAGGCGCGTGAACAGTGGCGACCCCAGCGTTTTCTCCACTTGGGCGATCGCCTGACTGGCGGCGGACTGAGTCATGCCGACGCGTGCGGCACCTTGCGACACCGTGCCGGTGTCCGCCACGGCAACGATCAAACGCCAATGGGACAGATTCATCATGGTAGTAGCTTAGCTAATAGCTACATGATCGGATATCAATTTTACGGCTTCCAGGGCAGGGCGCACCCTGGGTGGCTCGATGGCCATTGACGGCATGTCGCTACCTTGGGAGACCTTTCGATGAAGCTCTATTACGCCCCTGAAACCTGCTCGCTCTCGCCACATATCGTTCTGCGTGAGCTGGGCCTGTCATTCGACCTGGTTCTCGTCGATAACCGCAAGAAAACGACGGAAGACGGTCGTGATTTCATGGCCATCAACCCCAAAGGGTATGTCGCAGCGCTGGAACTCGACGACGGCACGATATTGACGGAAGGCCCGGCGATTCTGCTGTATCTCGCCGACCTTCATCCCCGGGCGGAACTCGCGCCAATCATGGGGAGTGGGGAGCGCTACCGGCTGCTGGAGTGGCTGGCGTTTCTCAACAGCGAAATTCATGCCGGTCTGGCACCTCTGTTCGATGCGTCACTGCCTGCGGCGGCCGGCGAGCGCTTCCGCGCCAAGATCCACAAGCGTTTTGACTACCTCGAGGGCGTGCTCGAAAGGCAGGATTATTTGATGGGGGAGCGCTTCGGCGTCGCGGATGCCTATCTCTATACGGTGATGAACTGGTGCCGGTTCTTTGCCATCGACCTCGCTCGCTGGCCGGCCCTGAGCCGTTACCGTGAGCGGATCGGCGCGAGACCTGCCGTTCGGGAGGCGCGCGATGCGGAGGACAACCGGTCGAAGCGAGGCCCAGCGTGAAGACGGCCCCGCCTCCATGATCCATTGTCTGACTCCTGAGCTGTCTTTCGACCGAAGCGGTGCCGATGCATCCGCTCACCGGTGCACCCAGTCGAGATGCTCGAAGGCGCCATGGGCGTGGTCCTCGCGGAACATCTCATGATCGCGGCGCAGACGGTCGGCGGCCTCGGCGGCGAACTCCACCATGTCACGGGTGAACAGCTCAGCGGGCGCCACGGCTTTCACGATCGCGGGTTCGATGTCGTAGTCGATCCGGCCGGAGTCGTCGGAGAGGGCGTGCACGCCGGCGAGCACCTGACCGCAGAGGCGGGCATAGGTCTTCCACTCGCTCTTGGAGAGGTCGTCGAGATCGATGTCGTCGCGGAAGGGGGCACGCTCGCGGGAGAGGTAGCTGTGGCCTTCGAACTCGACATGGCCGTAGAAGATGTCGCCGCGTACCAGGTGCACCGCCTGGGCATGGCTGACACGCTCGGCACGGCTGTCCAGGGTGTAGGCAGAGGGCGGCACCAGGCCGGAAAGGGCGGAGCGCCGGGCCTGCTTGAGTTCGACGATCAGGTCGTCCTTGCCCTCGCCGCCGGGGCCCTCGATCAGCACGTAGTAGCGGTTCAGACCCAGCGAGGCGGTGCCCTGACCGAGCCGGATCGCGACATCTTTCACGCGCACGCCGTGACCATTACGCGCGCGGGCTCGGGCCGGTATCTCGATGTCGTTGTCGGCGATCAGGCGATCCATGATCGTCTGGAACTCGTCGCGCCGGGAGGAGATCGGCACCAGCTTCTTGGTCGGACGGAAGCCGCGGCGGCTCTCGTCGAGATAGTCGTCGGCCAGCCACTCGTCGCGTGGCTCGTCGGCGTCCTCGAACAGCTGACGGATCAGCTTGGGTGCATTGTCGTGGCGCATCTCCTCATCCTGTTCGGTGCCCTCCCGCGCCAGCCGCTGCATCGCCTCGATATAGCCCTCGACGAAGTGGCGCACGACCTTGAGCCCCTGCTTGCGCTTGAGATCGCCCTCGGCCTCGGCGGCGATCAGAAAGCCCACCGCGCCGCGCTTGAGATCCCAGGTGAAGGGGGCGTAGTAGGCCTCGTCGAAGTCGTTGACCGAGAAGATAGGCACGTTATCGGCATTGGGCATGACGCCGAAGTTGCCCGGGTGGACGTCACCCAGGGCGAGCACTGTGGGCATCCAGGCGTCGTCACCGGCCATGTCGCGGTAGAACAGCAGGGCGGTTCCGCGGAAGAACGAGAAGAAGGAGTCGGCGAGCTGGTCGAACTTGGCACCGGCCTCTTCGGAGCCATCGGCGATACGGGTCTGATGATCCTCGCGCAGCGTCTGGCGCACATGGCGGCGCCGCTCGTGGCCACCGAGCGCACGCGGGCGCAGCACGAACTCACCCGCCGCGACCGCTTCCGCCAGGCGCTTGAAGGTGGCGTAGCGGGTGGCGACCTGGGGCGCCTCCGCGGCGGCGTCGCCGTGCTGAGCCAGCGCCTGCGCCAGTTCCGCCTTGCTCATTGTGGAGCGACCCTCGATACCGCGTTGCTGGGCCTCGGCGTAGAGGGCCTGGCGTGTGCGTTTCTCAGTCTTCGACATGGTTTCCTTCCTGTCTCGTCCACGCAGGAGCCCGGTGGGCATCGATTCATTCAGCATGGACGACTTGGGCGCGGGTTGCATGCTGAAGGGAGCTCGGTGTTGGCGCTTCCGCCGGCCTATCGGATCGATGGCGTCACCGCAAGCGCTTCACCAGGCGCCTGGCATGGATACAAGCGCGCGGGAGATTGCCTATCGGCGCGCCCGATGCTTGTCCTGAAGATATCCCGGTGGCGGTCCCTGTCTCACCTTCATGCGTCTGCGGGGGCTGAAGACGTCTGGATGGGCAGCATGGCGATGCAGTGAGGCTGACGACGACCGAGGCGTTGCGGGAGGAGAGAAGCCGCGTAGACACGACGCGGCGGCGAGGAGGGACTCAAGAAAGGCCGTCATCTGCCGATGAGATCGGTGGAAAAACTGAATTATCCTTCGAGCAAGACGCGGCCTGAACGGCGATTTTTCTGACTGCCTCCCGACAGGATATCTTCGTTAAGAGATCTTTGCTTATTTAGATTTTTTTTGTCAATTGTTTCTTGAATAAGAATTTGATTTATAAGAAGGAGCGCTGGGCCGTATAGGCGCTTCACCTGAAAAACGGGCGCGCGATCTTGAACAGGGGCTAGGGGCTTTTGTCATCACTACACGAGAAACGCAGCGTCCACTGGCTGACGGGCCAGTTCCGTAACGCTGATCAGGAGGCAGAGTATCGTCGATCGATCAGTTCGCAGGTGCGTCTGGAGACAGCGCTTGCCGTGGTCGTCGCGGCGCTGATCTACGGCATTTTCATGATTGCCGACTACCAGATCATGGGCCCGAACCGAAAGTTCTATCTGATGGTCATCACCCGGGCGGTGGTGGTCTGTCTCTGCATCACCCTGGCAGTCATCATCGTGAGCAGGCGCCGACATGTTTATGAAACATGGCTGCATGCCATGCCGTTATGGATACTGGCAACGGGCATTCTCCTGATCATTCCCATGCGTCCCGAGAGCATCAATGCACAGGTGACGGGAACGCTCGTGGCCACCCTTGCCTTCTATTTGATGATCCCCAATCTACTGACGATAGTGACTTCTGCGAGTCTCTATTTGGGCATCGGTTTTTTGGTGTTGGCGGTCCTGTTCGCGGGTGCCTCCCCTTGGATGGTGATACGTGTCGCACTGTTGTTGATCATGGCCAATGGCGTGGGCTTCTTTGCCTTGTTGCGTCTGGAGAAATTGCGGCGCGGCCAATTTTCCCTGCTCCTTGAAGAGCGTGATCGGAATCGCCAGCTACTCGATGAGATAGCGCACCGGGAGTTACTGGAAGAACAACTGCGCCGGGTCGTCGAGCGGGATGCCCTGACAGGGCTGGACAGTCGCAGTCATTTCATGAAACGTGCCGAGGTTCTGTGGCAGGGTTCACGACAGGGAAAGATGCCTTTTAGCCTGTTCATGATCGACGTGGATCACTTCAAGAGTATCAACGATACCTGGGGGCATAGTCAGGGGGATCTTGTCCTGATCAAGATCGCGGAAGTCTGTGCGCAGTCGATGCGGTCTACGGACGTGATCGGTCGTTTCGGAGGGGAAGAGTTCGTGGCAGCGCTGCCCGACAGCGGCTTGGACGATGCACTGATGGTGGCGGAGCGCTTGAGGACACGCGTCGCCGCACTGCCCTTCGAGGAGAGGATGCGCGAGCTGCAGGTGAGCGTCACCATCGGTATTGCGGTAGCGCATGGCGATGATGTCGATCTGCAGGCCCTGATCACGCGCGCGGATCGGGCGCTTTATGTCGGCAAGCGCGAAGGCAGGAATCGGGTAGTGGTCTGCGATGAACAGCGAGATGAAGGCAGTGGTGAGGAGAGTGAGGAACGAAGCCTGACCTGATGCTTTCGTCGCCGCCTTCTTGGCATCCTGATCGGCATGGCGGTCGAGGTTATGGATGACTTGCTATGCTCAGCATGGAGGACCTCGACGCATCTTGCCTGCCGCGAATGGAGCCGCCCCGATGGCGCATCGCAAACCCCACCTGCCGACCAAGACCTGCCCGGTGTGCCAGCGCCCCTTCACCTGGCGCAAGAAGTGGGCCCGCGACTGGGACAGCGTTGTCTACTGCTCCGAACGCTGCCGCCGGGCCGGGCGGCAGACGCCGTAGACCTGAGCGCAGGATGCACGTCTCTCAGCGAGTGGTTTTGCCGCGGCTCGCCAGGACCACGCCCAGCGCCGCGACTGCCATGCCGACCCAGCCCATGGCGGGCAGGGGTTCGTCGATCAGCAGCCACGCCATCAGCGCCGCCGTCGGCGGAATCAGATAGAACAGCGCGGAGACCTGTGAGGCCGCGCCGCGGCGGATCATCGCCAGCAGCAGCGTCAGCGCGATCAGCGAGTTGCCAATCACCAGATAGCCCAGCGAGGCTACCATCTCCACGGACCAGACCAGCCGATACTGGCCGAACAGCAGTACCAGCGGCAGCGTGGTGATCAGCCCGGTGGCGTACTGGATGGCATTGGCGGTGACCGGATGCAGGGTGCTGCCGAAGCGCTTCTCGTAGAGCGTGGCCGCGCTGATGCCGAGCAGGGCGCCCAGGGCACAGACCAGTCCGGCCAGCGAGCCACCGCCGTGCGCCTCGCCTGACAGGATCACCAGCGCGGCACCCGCCAGACCCAGCGCCAACCCCAGCCAGTGACGGGCATCGATGTGCTCGCCGAGCAGGCGGGGTGCCAGCAGCGCGACCAGGATCGGCTGCAGCGAGATGATCAGTGCCACCGTGGCCGCCGAGGCTCCCAGGGCGAAGCCGGTATAGCAGAGCCCGAAGTAGAGTGTCTGGATCAGGGCGCCCACCATGATCTGGTGGCCCCAATCGCTGCCCCGGGTCGGCAGCGGTGGGCGCAGCCACAGCGCCACCGGCAGGAGCACTATCAGCACCAGCGCAAAGCGCAGGGCCAGGAACAGCAGCGGATCGACCGCTTCGATGCCGATCTTGGCGACCGGAAATCCCAGCGACCAGAGCAGCAGGAACAACACGGGTGCGGCGCGTGTCCACGGCGCGCTGGGTGGCATGGCGTGCGGATTCGCCTCACTCGAGTGAGCGGTCTGTTGAGGGGATGGGGGCTGAGATGTGTGCTTGGATAGGTGAGGGGAGACGTTGCGCGACATGGGGTATCTCCTTGTCCAGAAGAACACGGGGCGGCCAGTCCCGTGGGACCACACCGGCACCGCTCGGTCAGGGCTTGCCCCAGTCTGTGGCACGGCGTGAAGATAAGTCTCGTTACTGGGATAGAAGTGAGATATCAGCCGGACTTATGTCATGAACCTGAATCAGATTCGCCTGCTGGTCGCCCTGGGCGAGACCGGTAGTTTGTCGCGGGCCGCTGAGCGACTGGGCATGACCCAGTCCGGTGCCAGCCAGGCGCTGACCGCACTGGAGACCGATCTCGGTGTGCGTCTGGCCACACGGCAGCGGCGCGGCATCGTGCTGACCCGGCTGGGTCAGCAGGTGCTCGAACAGGCGCATCAGGTGGTCGACGGGCTGACCTCGATACGTCATCTGGCCAACGCGGCGCGGGGCTGCGCCCATGGCCGCCTGCGCCTGGGCTGCTTGCCGTCGTTCTCGGCCACGCTGCTGCCGGGGCTGCTGAGGGTATTCGCCCAGCAGCATCCGGGGATTCGGGTCGTCGCGATGGAGGGCACCGACGATGAAGTGGCGGCGTGGCTAGCGGCGGGGCGGGTGGATATCGGCGTGATCTGTGACCCTTCGCCGCTGCGTGGCGGCGTGACCCTGTGCCACGATGAATGGCTCGCGGTGGTTCCTTCGCCTCATCGCTGGGTCCGTCAGGGCCTCTCTCAAGTCGCGCTGGCGGCGGTGGCCAAGGAGCCGTTCGTGCTCGCCACCGGCGGCTGCTCCAGCAATGCCCGCACGCTATTCGACTCGGCAGGGCTTGCGTTGCAGGATCTGCAGCTCGAGGTGCGCGACTGGAACAGCGCCCTGACGCTGGTCGGTGAGGGACTCGGAGTTGCCTTGGTACCGTCGCTGCATCTACCCCGGCAACGCCAGGGCTGGCGTGCGCTGGCGCTGGAGACTCCCTGCCCGCGTCGTCTCGGGCTGGAACTGTCCACCAGCGACACCCCGGCCCCCGGTGTGCAGGCCTTTATCGATACGGCCGTCGAGGTGTTCGCGACGTCGCGGGGCACGACCTGGAGCACTTCATCGACGGCGCATAGCGTTTGATTTCTGCGTGCCGGTAGCGGGATCTGCCATTCGCCCTTGTTTCCATCTGGCCGCCGCGGCGACCTTGATCAGCCGCTGAAACGTGGGGCACTGCGCATGGCTGGGGGCGGGGCATTCCGCGGCATGACGCAGCCCTTCACTCATGGCCCTCAGGCGCTTGATGGTTGCATCGATCTCATTCGCTTTGGCGATGAGCAGCTCTCTATCGACCTGGGGCGCACTGGAGGGAGATAGCATGGTGCCGATCTCATCCAGTGACAGGCCGCCTGCCTGCCCCAGCGCGATCAACCCCAGTTGGTCGAGAACACTCGGCGCAAACTGCCGCCGTTGACCGGCACTTCGGGTCGCCGAGATCAATCCTTTTTTCTCGTAAAACCGCAGTGTGGAGGCCGGCACGCCCGTGCGTCGGGCCACTTCCGAGATGTCCATGACGCCCCTTGACTTGAAGTTGACTTCAACTTTTATGCTGCCTGCGAATCGAGCTTTCAGCAACGGCAAGGAGTCGGCATGACAACGGTGGAAGTGGCAGTGCGGGTGGTGCTGGTGGGTATCGGGGCAACCTGGATCATGGATCTGTGGACGGCGTTTCTCAAAGCCTTGGGTGTACCCACGCTGAATTACGCGCTCGTCGGCCGCTTGATCGGCCACCTGCGCGGAGGCCAACTGGTCCACGCCAGTATTGGCAAGGCCGCGCCGATCCAGGGTGAGAGGCTATTGGGCTGGGCCGTTCACTACGCGGTAGGTATCGCGTTCGCCGCACTGCTGGTGATCTGTTGCGGTGCCGATTGGCTGCATGACCCCTCTTGGCGAGCCGCCTTGGGGGGTGGGGTAGCGACGCTCGTGTTTCCGCTGTTCGTGATGCAGCCCGCCATGGGGGCCGGCATCGCAGGGTCGCGCACGCCGACCCCGCTGAAAAGCGCGCTACGCAGTCTGGCGACCCATGTGATCTTCGGTGGCGGTCTCTATATATCCGCGCTCTTGCTCGCGCGGATCTGGGCTTGAGAACGCGAGATCACCTGTCCCAAAGCGGCACTTTGATGACCACGTTCGCTATGGGTGGGCTGCTGTCTGAAGACCGAGTGCCTGCAGGTGACGCGCTGGCCGCCGGGTCGAGACCTCAATGTGACGATACGAACTCGCTCGCCGCTTGGGCGGGGGGAATCGCGAACTCCGCCTTCATCCGCCTGACTTCCGCGGTCGGTGTGCGGCCGAACAGGCGCTTGAACTCGCGGCTGAATTGCGCAGGGCTTTCATAGCCGACTCGGGCGCTGGCCGCGGCGGCGGTCATGCCGTTTCTCACCATCAGCAGTCGGGCCTGATGCAGGCGCGTGGATTTCAGATACTGCATCGGCGTGGTGAGCGTCACCGCCTTGAAGTGTGCGTGGAAGGTCGCGATGCTCATGCCGGCGTGCCGCGCGAGCTGGCCAACGTCGAGATCCTCCTGATAAGCGGCGTGAATGCAGCGCAGCGCCCGCGCCACCTTGCCGAACTGGCCCTGCATCGCCAGCGCCGCCCGTATCGAGGGGCCCTGATCGCCCGTCAGGACGTGAAAATAGATCTCGCGCACCAGCGCCGGGCCGAGTACCGCGGCGTCGAGCGGTCGGCTCATGGCATCCAGGAAACGCAGCACCGACGCTTGCAGACGTTCGTCCATGGGCGTCGAGACCATGCCGCGTGGGGTGGCTGGGGGCAGATCGCCGATGGTCTCGATCTGCAGCATCACCGCGGCGGCGAGCTCGAAGTCCAGGTGCATGTAGATCGCCAGCAGCGGCGCTGCCGCACTGGCGTCGGTTTCCATGGTGAAGGGGACTGGCACGGAGACGGCCAGGTAGTGCTGGGCGTCGTAGCGATAGACCTGCCCACCGAAGAAGCCCCGCTTGCGGCCCTGGCAGACGATCACGATGCCGGGATCGTAGAGCACCGGCGTGGATGTGAGCGGGCGGTTCGAGCGCAGGAACCTCACGTCCGGCAGGGCGGTCAGGTTGTACCCTTCCTCAGGTGCGAGCTTTTCCAGCAGGGCGATGATCTCCTGCTGCTGGGCGTTCGGCTCGGTGCGATATCGCTGGTTTGCTGGGGGCATGATGGCAGCCTTTGTCGACGGACGGTCAGGATGCGCTGCTCGATGTGGCGGCCGCTAGAGTCTGGCATGTTTTGGTCGGATCGAGCGGGCTGGAAAGAGCTTTAGGCAATGATGTGAGAGCGGGAGCCATCGTTGGTCAGTGGAGGCATTTCTATCATGCAAGCCGTCCTGTGCATCGGGTTTTGCACACCACCGGCCTGTGAGGAGTACTCCTGTGATCGAAGTCCTGAATCCTGCCAATGGTCAGAAAGTCGGCGACGCACCGGCCATGTCCGTGAGTGAAGTGAACGCTGCGATCGATCGTACCTGTGCGGCCTTTCCCGCCTGGTCGCGCGAGCTGGCGAAGGCGCGCAGTGAACGGCTGCGCCGCTGGTTCGAGCGCATCCGCGACGACAAGGCGGCCTTTGCCGAACTCATCGTCAAGGAGAACGGCAAGTGCCTCTCCGAGGCGTACGCCGAGGTCGACTACGGTCTCGGTTTCATCGAGTGGTACGCTGAGGAGGCCAAGCGCGTCTACGGCGATACCATCCCCAGCCATGCCGCGGATTCGGCCATCACGGTCGTCAAGGAACCGGTCGGCCCGACGGCGGCCATCACGCCCTGGAACTTCCCGTTCATGATGATCACGCGCAAGATCGCTACCGCCCTGGCGGCGGGCTGCACGATGATCATCAAACCCGCCGAGGAGACGCCGCTGACTGCCTACAAACTGTTGGAAGCCGCGCGGGAAGTCGGTATTCCGGAGGGCGTGTTCGAGATGGTCACCGGGGACCCGAAAGCGATCGGCGCGCGTTTCACCAGTGATACCCGTATCCGCAAGCTCTCGTTCACCGGATCGACCGCGGTGGGGCGCCTGCTCGCCAGTGCCAGCGGGCAGACGTTGACCCGCATGACGCTGGAGCTGGGGGGCAATGCGCCCTTCATCGTCTTCGACGATGCCGATCTGCAGGCGGCGCTCGATGGCGCCGTCGGTGCCAAGCTGCGCAACTCAGGCCAGGTCTGTATCTCGCCCAATCGCTTCTATGTGCACGCCTCGATTCACGATGCCTTCGTCGAGCGACTCGCCGAGCGGGTGTCGCGCGTGGCGGTGGGCGATGGCATGCGTGACGATGCCGCTGTCGGGCCCATGATCAATCGGGCCGGCTTCGACAAGGTAGCGTCGCTGGTGGACGCCGCCCGTCGAGATGGCGCCCGCGTCGTGCTCGGTGGCAAGCCCCACGCATTGGGTGGGCTGTTCTATGAGCCGACCATCGTGACCGACCTCGATGACGATGCCGAGATGGCGCAGACCGAAATCTTCGGTCCGGTGTTCCCGATCTATCGTTTCGAGACGGAAGACGAGGTCATCGAACGTGCCAACGCCACCGAGTATGGTCTGGTGGCCTACGCCTACACCCGCGACCTGGGGCGCGGGTTCCGCCTGTCGCGAGCGCTGGAGGCGGGCATGGTCATTCTCAATAGCGGTTCGGTGGGAACGGCGTCGGTGCCGTTCGGCGGTATCAAGCAGTCCGGCTACGGGCGCGAGGGGAGCTACTACGGCATCGAGGAGTACGTCGACGTGAAGTATGTGTTGATGAGCGGTCTGGGCCGGTGACATGGCCTGCCCGCTAGCCGCTCTACTCGCCCCGCTCGGCGTCGCCTTCGCTCCGCAAGACCTCCAGCGCCCGTAGCCGTGGCATTGCGAAGTCGATGAAAGCCCGCACCTTGGCCGCCGCCCGGCGGCCCTCGACGTGGACCAGATGTACCGGCAGTGGGGCGGGCTCGTGCTCTTCCAGCACGGTCTGCAGGGCACCGGCGTCGAGATCCGGGCCCACCTGGTACGACAGCACGCGGCACAGCCCCCAGCCCCGCCGGGCGATATCGATGGCCGCCGCCACGCTGCTCACCGTGAGCCGCGATGCCACGCTGACACCGCGCGATGCATCCGCGCCGAGGTGCCACTCCCGCGCCGGCACTCCGGCCGCCAGCGTGACGAGGCGATGCCGGGCAAGCTCTCCCGGTGTGCGGGGAGGCCCCCAGCGGTCGAGATAGTCCGGTGAGCCGCAGATGACACGGCGTACCTGGCCGATGCGCACGGCCGTGAGCTCGGAGTCGGGCAGATGGCCGATGCGCACGGCGATATCGAAGCCCTCCTCGACCAGATTGACGATGCGATCGAGCATCATCAGTTCCGCTTCGACCTGGGGATAGTGATCGAGAAAATCCGTGAGCAGCGGCGTGACATGCAGGCGGCCGAACTCCTGCGGGCAGGTGATTCGCAGCCGGCCCACCGGGGTGTTGGCCGCGCCCGAGGCCGCGTCGTCGGCGGCCTGTAGCTGGGCGAGGATATCGCGTACCTCCCCGAGATAGGTTCGACCCGCTTCGGTCAGGCGCACACGGCGGGTCGAGCGGGTGAACAGACGGGCGCCCAGGTGGCTTTCCAGGGTGTTGATGGCTCGGGTCGCAGAGGGCGCGCTGAGCCCGCTGAGGCGTGCCCCCTGGGCGAAGCTTTCCGCCTCGGCGACGGCGACGAAAACCGTCAGTGCCTGTAGACGATCCATGGCGATGGAATGGCTCCCTGCGTCGATGGCGTTTCAGAATTCAGGGTGAGGTTTAAGAAATCACAGCAGTATTTCAGAAACCAAAACAGTTCCTTTCAGAATGGGCTCATTCTTCCAGCTAACGATAGCGAATAGAGTGGCCACTAGCACGAGCCCTGCGGCGATCGCGTCTGGTGAGTGGCCCTGGATCGCGGTTCGGCTCGTCTCATGATTCATGTCACTACTGAAGGAGCCCGATCATGTCGAATGCCAATGCCCTTACCGATGCTCCCGTAACGCTCTATCGCAACCCCAAGTCGGGCCACTGTCATCGTGTCGAACTGATGCTGGCGCTGCTGGAGGTGCCCTATACGACCATCGATCTGGATATGGCCAACGGTGCCCACCGCGAGCCCGCCTATCTGGCGATCAGCCCGCTGGGGCAGGTGCCGGCGATCGATGACAACGGCGTCACTCTGGCGGACTCCAACGCCATCCTCATCTATCTGGTCGAGCGCTATGGGGAGACTGCCCGCTGGACCGGCAGCGAACCGCTGGAGAAGGCCCAAGTGCAGCGCTGGCTCTCCATCGCCGCCGGCGAGATCGCCCACGGCCCTTGCGCGGCGAGGCTGGTCACGGTCTTCGATGCGCCCCTCGACCACGATGCCGCCAAGGCGCGTTCGCACACCCTGCTGGGGATGATGGAAGCTCATCTCGACGGCCGTGAGTGGCTGGCGAGCGATCATCCGACGCTGGCCGACATCGCCGGCTACAGCTATATCGCCCACGCCCCGGAGGGCGGTGTGAGCCTCGCCCCCTATCCGCAGGTGCGCGCCTGGCTGGCGCGAATCGAAGCGCTGCAGCACTTCGTCGCCATGGCGACATCGCCGCGACTGGCCTGAATAGTAGACGTGCGAACGGAGGTCGGTCATGACACGCGATACCACACCCTTCCATGCGGGAGAGTTAGAGGCGCAGCGCCGCGCCGGCGTAGCGCCATCCGGTCGCTTCATCCGCGATCATATGCCCGAGCAGCATCGCGAGTTCTTCGCCCAGTTGCCATTCATCGTCCTGGCCGCTGGCGACGCGCAGGGCCAGCCCTGGGTCACCCTGCTGGAAGGCGAGCCGGGGTTCACCGCCACGCCGGATGCGCGAACCCTGGCCATGGCGGCGACGTTGGCGCGTGAGGACCCGTTGGCCACGGCGCTGCAGGCCGGCGACGAGGTTGGCCTGCTGGGGATCGAGCTGGAGACTCGGCGCCGCAACCGGCTCAACGGGGTGGTTAGGTCGGCCCAGGCGGGGCTGGTCGTCGAGGTGAAGCAGAGCTTCGGCAACTGCCCACAGTACATCCGCGAGCGGGTGTGGCGGCGCGTCGAGCCCGTTCCCGAGCCCGGCGCCAGCGTGTCCGAGCGGCTCGATGCCGGGCAGCGCGCGCGAATCGCCGTGGCGGATACCTTCTTTATCGGCTCCGTTTCCGGCTCCGTCGCCGATCCCGATTCGGCCCATGATTCAGGCGGGGAGACCAGCACGAACCGCGGTTACGACGCCTCCCATCGCGGCGGAGAGCCGGGGTTCGTCCAGGTCACCGGGGCGGGCACGCTTCGATTCCCGGACTACCCTGGCAACAACTTCTTCAACACCCTCGGCAACCTGCTCCAGGACCCCCGCGTGGGGCTGCTGTTCGTCGATTTCGAGAGCGGCGGCATGCTGCAGATCACCGGACGTACCCGCCTCGAGTGGGAGCCGCGGCCGGACGAGGATCCGAACGCCCGGCGCTGGATCGAGGTCAGCATCGAGCGGGTGGTGGATCGCCCTGCGGTGCTGGCGCTGCGGTGGCAGCGAGAGACGCCGGCGCTGCGGCTCGCGGTGGTCGAGAAGCGCCGCGAGAGCGATCGGATCACGTCCTTCCTGCTGGTCAGTGCCGATGGTAGCGCGCTGCCGCCTTTCCGGGCCGGGCAGCATCTGCCGATCGAACTTGCGGTATCGGGGCAGTCGGGGCGGGTCCGGCGTAGCTATTCGCTCTCGGGATCGCCCGCCGACGCCACCTACCGCATCAGCGTCAAGCGTGAGACGCACGGGATCGCGTCGCGCTTTCTGCATGACCGGGTCGCGGTCGGCGATCGCCTTGCTGCCCACGCCCCTGCCGGCGACTTCGTGCTGCCCGCCGGGCAAGGTCCGCTGGTGCTGATCAGCGCCGGGGTGGGCATCACACCGATGCTGGCGATGCTGCATGCGGCGGTGGCCGATGCGGAGCGCGGCAGCGTGCGCCCGATCTGGTTCGTTCATGCCACCCGCAACGGCCCGGCCCATGCCTTCAGGGCGGAGGTCGAAGCCGCGATCCAGGCCGGCTCACGTGCTGCCGGTCGCCAGATCGAGCGCCGCATCTTCTACAGCGCGCCGCAGGCCAGTGATATCCGCGGCAGGGACTACGACACTGAAGGCCGCCTCACTGCCGCGGAACTGCTGGCGCTGGGTGCTGGAGACGAAGCCCATTATCTGCTCTGTGGGCCCGCCGGGTTTCTCGCCGCCATCAGCGCCGGGCTGGAGTCGCGTGGTGTTGCGGCGAATCAGATCGACTTCGAGACCTTCGGTCCGGCAGGATGAGAGGATAGACGTGCCAGGGCGCGGGATCTGCGACTAAAGTCCTGATTCCCGAGACCGCTTTTCTGCGAGGGGACTTGGTACGCTAGCCGCAGCTTCTCTCTTCCCTCGCCGTGTGCGGCGAGTTTTTCTTTCCACGGCTTCCGTACCGAGCGTTAAGGCGAATCCATGATCATCTCAGGCCCTACCGATTACCGCCGAGCTGCCAAGCGGCGTATTCCTCGCTTTCTGTTCGATTATCTCGATGGCGGGGCGGTGACCGAAAGCACGTTGCGGGGCAACGTCGAGGCCCTGCAGGCCATTCCGCTGCGCCAGCGGGTGCTCCAGGGGGGCGGTGATCCGCTGCTGGAGACCGAGGTGCTCGGCAGCCGCTGGAAGCTGCCGGTGGCGCTGGCGCCGGTCGGGGCGACCGGCATGTATGCGCGCCGCGGCGAGGTGCAGGCCGCCAGGGCCGCCGACAAGGCCGGCATTCCCTACACGCTGTCGACGGTGTCGGTCTGCTCCATCGAGGAGGTGGCGGCGGGCGCCAACGGGGAACTGTGGTCTCAGCTCTATGTGCTGAAGGATCGCGGCTTCATGCAGAACGCGTTGGATCGCGCCTGGGCCGCGGGTATGAAGACGCTGGTCTTCACCGTCGACATGCCGCTGCCGGGCTCGCGTTACCGCGATCGCCACTCCGGCATGTCCGGCCCCCACGCCAAGCTGCGCCAGACCGTTCAGGCGCTGACCCACCCCTGGTGGGCGTTCGACGTCGCGCTCAAGGGCAAGCCTTTATCGTTCGGCAATATCGAAGCCTATACCGGCCGCCAGATGAGCATGGACGACTACATGGGGTTTCTGGCCAAGAACTTCGATCCCTCCATCAGCTGGAGCGAGCTGGAGTGGATCCGCGAAAGCTGGAAGGGCAATCTGATCATCAAGGGGTTGCTGGACAAGGAAGATGCCCGGGATGCGGTGCGCATGGGGGCCGACGGCATCATCGTCTCCAATCATGGCGGACGGCAGCTCGACGGCGCGATCCCCACCGCACAGGCGTTGCCGCACATCGCCGATGCTGTCGGTGACGAGCTGACGGTGCTGGCGGACTCCGGCGTTCGCTCCGGGCTGGATGTGGTCAGGATGCTGGCGCTGGGGGCGAAGGGCGTGCTGCTCGGCCGGGCCTATGCCTATGCGCTGGCGGCGGATGGCGAGCGAGGCGTCTCGCATCTGCTGGAACTGATCGCCGCGGACCTGCGTGTGACCATGACGCTGATCGGTGCCCACTCGCCTGCCGATATCAATGCCAGCCATCTGGAATCGGTCGCGAAGTCGTTGGCGCGGGAGCAGGGCCCGGCGGTGGCGCCGCCGGAAGCCGCCAAGTTCTGAACCCGGCAAGTCGCCCTGGGGGCATGACAGGTCTTCACGAGAAGTCGTCCCGACAGGTCGTCATATCAGGTCGTCATATCAGTTAGCCACACCCGGTCATCACGTCGGAGAGTCACGACACCGCCTCGCGGGAGAGAATCCGCGGGGCGGTGTGCCTGTCAGGCAGTGCCTGGCGCTGCCAGTGCTCGCCCAGCGATGGGGTCGATCCTCGAGGCGCTCCCGGGCGCGGGCTTGACCCACGTGATGGACGCGCCCCATGCAAGGCAGGATGATCCTGCGAACGATTCAGGAAAGCGGTGACTCAGGGATGACACGATCAAGCGCATGGCAGCGGTGGTTGTTGGCGGCAGCGATATGTCTGGTCTCCGGCCTGTGCCTGGCACAGACCCAGGAAGCCGACGGCGTCCAGGAGTGGTACGCCATCGATTCGCTCAATAGTGGCCTGGGGAAGGCACCGGACGCGGTCAAGCTCAGAACCCCGCGGGAGGCGATGCGCACCTTCCGCGATCTGGCGGCACACAATGAGTTCGCAGCAGCGGCCCATATCCTCAACCTTGCCGATCTCTCTCCGGCGGCGCAGCGCAAGCAGGGTGCCGAGCTGGCGCGACAGCTCGCCGCCATCTTCCAGCGTGGCAAGTCGATCCGTCTTTCCGGCCTCTCCGGACGTCAGGACGCTGCCATCGAGGACCCCACGGGCAAGAGCCCCCACGCCGGCGAGCCACGTCGAGATATCGAGCTAGCCACGCTCGAGGCCGATGGCGACACCTACGACATCCGGCTGGGGCGCTATCGGCTGGCCAACGAGGAGCCGGTCTGGCTGATCACGCCGGAGAGCGTGGCGGCGATCCCCGCGCTCTATCGCGAGTATGGCCCGGCGGCGTTCGAGCGCCACATTCCCGAGAGTCTCAAGAGCGCCTTCGGGCCGCTCAGGATCTGGGAGTGGATCGCGATCCCGCTGGTGCTGCTGGCGGTCGCGCTGATCGGCAAGGGTGTCTATCGCTTGATCGAGGTGATGACGCGCTGGCTGCCCTCCGGTTCGCCGAGCATCTTCGCCAAGCAGATTCGCGGCCCGGTGGCGCTCATCGTGATGTCGCTGCTGACCCAGGCGCTGCTCGATTACGTCGTCTCCTTCTCGGCGGTGGCGACGATCACCCTGCGGGTGGTGCTGATCGCCATCCTGGCCTGGGGGATCGGGGCCGTCGGGTTGCGGCTCGTCGATACCATGATGCTGAAGATGACGCGTCGCCTCGCGGGCCAGATCGATGACTCCAAGCCCCAGGACGATCGCAAGCTGCTCACCACGCTCTATGCGGTTCGACGCATCATCATTCTCATTCTGGTGACGGCGGTGACGATCTATGTGCTGGGGCAGGTTCGGCTCTTCGAAACCCTGGGGTTGTCGATTCTGGCCTCGGCGAGCGTGCTGGCGGTGCTGGTGGGGGTGGCGGGGCAGGCGGTGCTCGGCAATATCCTGTCATCGTTTCAGCTGTCGCTGGCCAAGCCGATACGGGTCGGCGATCTGGTGATGTTCGAGGGGCAGTGGGCCTATGTCGAGGGGATCTTCTATACGCATATCAGGCTGCGGCTATGGAACGAGCGGCGCCTGATCGTGCCGGTGACCTATTTCGCCTCGAAGGCGTTCGAGAACCTCTCCTCCAAGAGTACCAAGGAGTACCGCAGCATTGTGCTGACGCTGCACCTGAGCGCCGATATCGCGATCCTGCGTGAAAAATTCCTCGAGTTCGCCGAGGCCGAGGAGAACGTGATCGAGCATCACAAGCTGCTCTGCTGCGTGACCGACCAGGCCGGGCCGGCGCAGACCGTGACCTGCTACCTCATGACGGTCGATCCGCTCTCCGGGTGGAACGCAGAGGTGAGCGTCCGGGAAAAACTGCTGGCGTTCATTCGCGACGAGCACCCCGAGTGGTGGCCCAGGGATGTGGTCGTGATCAGCCATCGCGACATCGCCCGAGGGCACGCCTCGGGCGAGGCCGACGAGATCGCTCAATGACCCGCCCGGGCTTGGCGGCGAACGGCCATCGTTCGGGCCCGGCCTGATCGGCAAGCTTTGTCATCACCCACCCACTGCCCATAGCCGGCACCGAACACAAAGACGCCCCGATGGCTCGTGCCACCGGGGCGTTCGTGGGCTGTCGACGGGGTGTCAGGCGTTATTGGTGTCGCTTCCGCTACCGGCCGGTTCGGTCTCTGGGGTAGGTGCCTTTTCCGTTTCACCGGCGGTGTCGTCGCTAGTCCTGTCGCTGCTACCGGCACCCATATCGCTGGGGGCCTCGGCGGCGGCAGAGGCGTCGCGGGTCACCCGCCAGACCGCGTTGGTGAGGTCGTCGGCGATGATCACCGCACCGTCGGGTGCCACGCTGACCCCCACCGGACGGCCGCGGGTGGTGTCGTCGCTGGCCAGGAAGCCGGAGACGAAATCGACCGGGTCACCGGCGGGCTTCCCATTCTCGAACGGAATGAACACGACCTTGTAGCCGACCGGATCGGCGCGGTTCCAGCTGCCGTGCTCGCTGACGAAGACCCCGTCGCTGAACTCGCCGCCGACCGCGGGGTTGGAGAAGGCGACGCCGAGTGGCGCGCGGTGGGAGCCGAGGCTGTAGTCGGGGGCGATGGCGGATGCGACCTTGGCCGGGTCCTGCGGGCGAACCCGCGGGTCGACGTGCTGGCCCCAGTAGCTGTAGGGCCAGCCGTAGAAGCCGCCTTCCTGCACGCTGGTGAGGTAGTCCGGCACCAGGTCGGGGCCCAGCTCGTCACGTTCGTTGACCACCGTCCATAGCGTATCGGTACCCGGCTGGAAGGTCAGCGCGGTGGGATTGCGCAGACCGCTGGCATAGGTGCGATGGGCGCCGCTTGCGGTATCGATCTGCCAGATCTCGGCGCGGTCGACCTCCGCCGCCATGCCGCGCTCGGTGATGTTGCTGTTGGAACCGATCCCCACGTAGAGGTACTGGCCATCGGGGCTCGCGGTCAGCGCCTTGGTCCAGTGGTGGTTGATCTGTGCCGGTAGCGGGGTCAGCGTCTCGGGGGCGCCGCGGGCGGCGGTCTGGCCCGGCTGATAGTCGAAGCGCACCAGCGCATCCTGATTGGCGACGTAGAGGTCGTTGCCCACCAGCGCCAGGCCGTAGGGCGCGTTGAGGCCGTCGGCGAACACCGTCTGCTGCTCGTAGCTGCCATCGCCATCGGCGTCCCGCAGCAGGGTGAGACGATCACCGCTCTTGACCGCGGTGGTGCCCTGGGACTGGATCAGCCCGGCAATGAAGTCCTTGGGCCGGACCTTGGGCGCGTTGCCGCCGCCCTTGCCCTCGGCGACCAGAATATCGCCGTTGGGCAGCACCAGGGTCTGCCGCGGCACCTGGAGATCGGTGGCGATGGCGGTGATGGTGTAGCCCTCCGGGACCTCGGGCTTGCGCTCGTCCCAGGGCGTCTGCTCGGGTACACCCATGTTGGGGAGCAGGCCCCGCTGCGGTTCGGGCAATTGAGGGTCTGCGCCATACTGGGCCTCGGCGGCGAGGGCGCCGGTGGCGACCAGCAGTAGCGGCAGCAGGGTCAGGCGGGCAAGCGGGGCGGTGTGGTGCTGGCGAGTGGTCATCAGCTGCGGCCTCCCGCCATCTCTTGCGCAATGGCGCGGTTGCGCGAGAGCCCGATCAGGGCCGCCACCAGGGAGAGCAGCGCGATCACGATCGAGAGCACGAAGCCGGTGGGCATCATCGCCCAGGCGTCGCGGGCATGCACCAGCGCATTGACGAAGCCGAGCACGAAGGTGACCAGCAGCAGCAGGCACTCCAGTGCGGCGCGTCCGCGCTGGCCGCTGGCCATCACGATACCGCCCAGGGCGAACAGCCAGGCGAGGCCGTTGAACACCAGGCCGCCGGCGATCGACCAGGAGGCGAAGGTCGACCACTGGATGTGATAGCTGGTGGCGTAGGCGTAATCGCTGAGGGCAGCGGTCAGATAGAGCGGGAAGGTGCCCGCCAGCAGCAGTCCGTGCAGCGGATTGACTCCGCGACGGACCACGCGGATGCGGGGCGATTCGGCAGTGGTGCTCATGGCAAGGTCCTTTTGCGACGGCCAGCGAGGCGCTCGGGGATAAGAATTAGCGCGTTCGAATGGAGTGTAGCCAACATCCTCGACTTGTCGCCTCGCCATGCGCGCCGCCGGCGATCTCTTGCACCGAAGCCGCATGTCCTCGAGGCGCCGGCGCTGCTATCGTGCTCCGGCGTCGGCGGCTGGCCGTCAACGCGATGCCTCGATCCTCTCTCTATTCATCGACAGGTGCTGTGTGCCTCTCATCGCTCCCCTCTATCTCGCGGTCGTCGTGCTGCTCTTCTCCGGCAATCTGGTGGTCGGCAAGTTCGCCACCGCGAGCCTGCCGCCGCTGACGCTGGCGTGGTCGCGCATGCTGGTGGTGTTCCTGGCGGTGACGCTCATCTTCGGCACCGCCGCCTGGCGTCAGCGCCAGGTGCTGGGGCGCGAGATCAAGGCGCTGGCGATCATGTCGATCAACGGCATGGCAATGTTCTCCGCGCTGCTCTATTCGGCGCTGCGGGTCAGCGATGCGACCACGGTGGCGGTGCTGGAGAGCCTTACCCCGGCGGCCACCGCCATGCTGATGGCGCTTTTCTTCCGCGAGCGGCTGGGTCGGATACGCTGGTTGGGTATCCTGCTCTCCGCCGGTGGCGCGGCCTGGGTGGTCTCGGATGGTGCTCTGGTGCGTACGTTGGCGCGGCTGCAGACCGGGGATGCGCTGGTGGCGGCGGCGGTGCTGGCCTGGGTGGTCTATTCGGTGGCGGCGCGCCACTGGCTGGGCAGGGTGCCGTTCTACGCCTCGCTGGTGCCGATGACCGGCATCGCGGTGCTGTTCCTCACGCCGCTGATGGTGGTGGAGAATGTGTTCTTCGCCGACGCCTGGCAGCTCGACGGTCACGCCCTCGCCGCGATTCTCTACCTGGGGATCGGCCCCTCGCTGATCGCATTAATCTGTTACAACCGGGCGCTGCTGCTGGTCGGCCCCAGCCACACCGCGACCTCGCTCAACCTGCTGCCGGTGGTGACCATGGGGCTCGGCTATCTGATGCTCGGCGCGCCGATCACCCTCAATCAGGTGATCGGCGCGCTGGTGGTGATCGTCGGCGTCTCGCTGGTGACACTCAATCTGCGCCGTCGGCGCCTGCCGCCGCTGGAGGGCTAAGCGGGGGGAGCCCCGGTTGTGTACGAAAAGTCGCCGAGCCTAGGCAGTTTTCGTACAACATCTAGCGCCGGGTGCGCGCCGCCTGAGTGATCGCCCGCGCACACTCCAGCAGCGGTGGCCCGAGGGTGTCGATGGCGTTCTCCAGCTGCCAGCGGCTGGCAGGGGCGGTGACGTGGACCGCCGCCACCGGATGGCCCGAGGCGTTGATCACGGGCGCGGCGATATTGATGTCGCCCCGGAAGTATTCGGCATTGTTCCAGGCCAAGCCGCGCTGGCGGCACTGCTGCACGATCTCCACCAGCGCCTCGATCTCGGTCACGGTGTTGGCGGTATGGGCGATGCGCTCGCTGCGTTCGAGATGATCGCGCAGGGCGGCGTCATCGAGCGCCGAGAGATAGGCGCGCCCGGAGGCGGTGCAGAACATCGGCACACGGCTGCCGATCGGCATGTGGATCGGGATGTAGTGGCGGCTGGTGAAGCGTGCCACGTAGACCATATCGAGCCCACAGGGTTCGGTCAGCGAGACCGTTTCCAGGCAGCGATTGCTGAGATCCGACAGATACGGATTGGCGCAATCGATCAGCAGATTGGCCTCGAGATAGTGCGCGCCCACGCCGAGCACCCCGATGCCGATCCGGTACTTGCGGCTCTGCGCCACGCGTACCAGATAGCCCAGCTGCTCCAGGGTATGGGTGATCCGCTGTACCGAGCCCATGCTCATGTCGGTGAGCCGAGCGATCTCCGACAGGCTGAGTTCGCTGTGGTGGGCATCGAACAGACCCAGCACCACGAACGCCTTCTCGATGGACTGGTTGAACAGCGCCGAGCGGGCACCGGCGCTTGTTGAGTCGGCCATCGGGTCTCCTGTCATCGCTCCAGCCAATCCTGGGTCCGATAGTACTGGATCACCGCCGCGACGTAGAGCTGCTGAAGGCCGTGCAGCGGGATCGGCGCGATGGAGGTAACCGGTAACGGCAGGGCGTCGGCGAGCGCCCGGGTACCGAGATGGCGGCCGATCAGGCTGCCCAGATGCGTGCCCATCCCCACGCCACGGCCGTTGTAGCCCAGTGCCACGCTCAAGCCGGGGGCGGGTTCGTGCACGTGCGGCATGGAATCCTGGGTCAATGCCACCCGCCCGCCCCAGGCATAGTCGATCTCGACGCCTTTCAGCGCCGGATAGAGCTTGGTCATGCCGCTGATCAGGTGACGGAAATCGGTGGGGTCACGGGGATCATGAAAGGGTCCACGCCCGCCGAACAGCAGTCGACCGGCGGTGTCGCGGCGAAAATAGAACAGCAGCTTGCGCGCGTCCGAGGCGACCTCTCCCCGGGGCAGAATGGCGGCGCCCTCTGCCGGGCTCAGCGGCCGGGTCGCGATCTGAAAACTGTTGGCGGCGATCACGCTGCGTGCCAGGCCCGGCTGCAAGGCGTCGGTATAGCCATTGGTGCACAGCAGGACTCTCTCGGCCACCACCTCTCCATGGGCGGTGGTCGCCCGCCAGCCCTCGGCGTGACGGGTCAGCCCGGTCACCGCCGAGCCCTCGTGGAGTTGCGCCCCCGCGGCGATCGCCGCCCGGGCCAGGCCGCGCACGAAGGCCAGCGGATTGAGGCTGCCCGCGCGCGGGTCGCGCCAGCCGGCCAGATACGCCGTGGTACCGAGGCGCTCGGCGCAGGCCTCCCGCGCCAGCCACTCGACCTCGACGCCGCGCGCCGACCACTGTGCGGCGCGCTTCTCGATCCGCTGGACTCCGGCGCGGGTGGCCGCGGGCTGCAGCCAGCCCTGACGCTGGCTGTCACACTCGATGGCGTGGCGCTGGATGAGATCGAAGACCACGTCGGCATTGCGGCTGCTGGTGTCGATCAGGCGCTGCCCGCGCTCCTGGCCATAGCGTTCGATCAGCTGATCGGGGTCGTACTTGAGTCCCGGGATGACCTGGCCGCCGTTGCGTCCCGAGGCGCCCCAGCCGATCGTGCTGGCTTCCAGCAGGCGGGTCGAGATGCCGCGTTCGGCCAGCGCCAGCGCCGCGGCGACCCCGGTGAAACCGCCACCGACGATCAGGACATCGCTGCGGCACGCACCTTCGAGTGCAGGTAGCGGCGCTGCGGGGGGATGGCTATCGGCCCAGAGAGAACGCAGCATCGGCGGTGGGGTTGGCATCGGCGCGCCTCCTCTTCAGTGGTTGAGCACGCGGCGCAGGAAATCCTGCGTGCGTGCATTCTGCGGCTCGCTGAGGACGCGCGACGCCGGCCCCTCCTCGACGATCTGGCCGCCGTAGAGGAAGCAGACCCGGTCGGCCACCTCCTTGGCGAAGCTCATCTCGTGGGTGACCACGACCATGGTCATGCCCTCCGTCGCCAGGTCCCGCATCACGGTCAGGACGTCGCCTACCAGTTCCGGGTCGAGCGCGGAGGTGGGCTCGTCGAACAGAATCGCCTCCGGGCGCATGGCCAGCGCCCGGGCGATCGCCACCCGTTGCTGCTGGCCACCCGAGAGCTGGGTCGGATAGGCCGCTTGCTTCTCGGCCAGGCCGACTTTCTCCAGCAGCTCCTGGGCGTGTCGTCGCGCATCGGTCCGGGGCTCGCCCTTGACGAAGATGGGGCCCTCCATCACGTTCTCGAGCACCGTGCGGTGGGGAAAGAGGTTGAAGCGCTGAAACACCATGCCGACCCGGGTGCGCAGGCGATGGATATCGCTGCGCCGGACATCCACCGTCTGGCCATGGATGGTGATCGCGCCGCTGTCGTAACTCTCCAGACCGTTGATGCAGCGCAGCACGGTGGACTTGCCCGAGCCGGAAGGGCCGATGAGACAGACCACTTCGCCGGCGGCGACGTCGAGGCTGACGCCCTTGAGCACCTGGGTCGCGCCGAAGGCCTTGTGGATATGGTCGATGGCGATCATTGGTCGGCTCCCTGTCGCGACTTGGCGAAGAAACGCTCCAGGCGGTTGACGCCGAAGATCAGCGGCAGGCTGAGCGCCAGGTACATCAGCGCCACCATGGTGTAGACGGTGGTGTTCTGGAACGTCGAGGCGGCGATCAGCTGCCCTGCCCGGGTCATCTCCGCCACCGTGATGGTCGAGGCGAGCGAAGAGTCCTTGAGGATCATGACCGCGGTGTTGCCGTAGGGGGGCAGGGCGATGCGTACCGCCTGGGGCAGCACCACTCGGCGCATGATCAGGGCGCTCTTCATGCCGATGGATTTGGCCGCCTCGATCTGGCCGGCGTCGACCGCTTCGATGCCGGCGCGGAAGTTCTCCGCCTGATAGGCGCTATAGGCGATCCCCAGGCCGATGATGCTGGCCTGGAACGCGCTCAGATCGATGCCCAGTTCGGGAATGACGAAGTAGATGTAGAACAGCTGCACGATGATCGGCAGGCCACGGATCACGTTGATGAAGGTGCTGGCCAGCGCCGATATCGGCGCGAACGGAGAGCGCTTCATCAGCGCCAGCAGCAGGCCCAGAAAGGTACTGAGCAGCAGGGCGCCAAGGGTGATCTGCACCGTGACCACGGCGCCCTTGAGCAGGATCGGGAAAAACGCGGCGATATCGGAGTACGCCATGGAGGTCTCCTGGGCCGAGGCCGGGCGCGCCGGGCAGTGAAGCCCGGCGTGCGGCGGTTAGCGGGGAATCGCGAAATAGCGGCGACGTGTCGGTGGCGACACGGTGGGACTTGTCACAGGCCCCATTTGGCGAAGATGGCGTCGAGCTTGCCGCTTGCCTTGAGCTTGGCCAGGGAGGCGTTGACGCGGTCGAGCAGGGCCGTATTGTCCTTGGCCACGGCCAGCGCGACCTCGCCCACCATCTGCTGCTGGTAGTCAGGCGCCAGCTCGAGATCGGCGAAGCGGCCCTGCTTGAGCTGATAGGCCATCACCGGCGCGTCGCCGATGCCCGCCACGATGCGGCCCAGGGAGACGTCGCGCATCATGTCGGCGAGGGTGTCGTAGTTGCGAATGTCCGGAAACAGCCCGGTCGCCTGCAGCTGGCGCACATAGGTCGTGCCGACCTGCGCGCCGACCACCTGACCCTTGAGATCGTCGAGGGTATGGATATCCCCCTGATGGTCACGCTTGACGATCACGCCCTCGCCGTAGGGATAGACATCGTCACTGAACGCAACGACCTTGGCGCGCTCGGGGGTACGCAGCATGGCCGCGGAGATGATGTCGATCTTGCCCGAGGTGAGCGACGGAATCAGCGCGTTGAACGACGACTCCTTGATCTCGACCTTGACCCCCATGTCCTGGCCCACCGCCTCGATCAGATCGACCATGGCGCCGGTGATCTTGCCGCTGGAGACATCGAGGAAGGTGAAGGGGATGCCACTGGGGGTGGCGCCGGCGATCAGGGTCTCCTGTGCCTGGGCGGCGTTGATGCCCGCCGTGGCGAGACCCAGCGTGGCGGCGGCCACGAGGCAGTGTCGGCGTAGGCGAGAGAGCCAGCGCAAGGGGGCGCGGGTAGTGGGTGAGTAATCGATCATGAGGCTACCTGTCTTGTGGGGTTGTTATGTCGACTCAGCGATTCACCTGCCTGGTCGAGCCTATCCAAGCCCTGAGTTATCGGCAAGTGTTAATAGTTATCGTATATCGATAAAATAGCGCTTTTCCCCCAGCGTGACTTGCGTCAGCCCCTGTCCGAATGCCTCTAACAAGTGATCCCTGCTCGAAAAACCGGCGAGTCGCGCGATACGTGGGCAGCGCAGACGCTATGTACTGGAAGAAGTGGCGGGTCGCTCGAAGACCACCAAGGTCTAACTGCTCTACCCAGAGCTCGACTGGGTTAAGCTGGCGACAGGCAGCGGCACGGCGACAGCCTGGTGTCGATCACTCAGCAAGTGGGAGAGAACCGGTGGAGCATCGATTCTGGCAACAGCGCTGGGAGCAGGCACAGCTCGGGTTTCATCTGAGCTTCGTCCATCCCATTCTCAAGCGCCATCTGGCGCGCTATTCGCTCGCGCCGGGGGCGCGAGTGTTCCTGCCGCTGTGCGGCAAGACCCTGGATATCGGCTGGCTGCTGAGTGAGGGGTATGCGGTGGTCGGCGCCGAGTTGAGCGAGCTGGCGGTGGCGCAGCTGTTCGCCGAACTCGGTGTCGAACCGGTGGTGAGCGAGTGGGAGGGCGGCCAGTGCTGGCAGCACGACGCGCTGACCGTGTTCCAGGGCGATATCTTCGCGCTGACACCGGCGACGCTGGGCACGGTCGATCTGGTCTATGACCGCGCTGCGCTGGTGGCGCTACCGCCGACCATGCGCGACGCCTACGCCCGACAGCTCGTCGAGTTGAGCGACGCCGCGCCGCAGCTGCTGATCACCTTCGAGTACGACCCGGCGGAGAAGGAGGGCCCGCCGTTTCCGGTGCTGCCGGCGGAGGTCGCCCGCCACTACGCCGATACCCACAAGATCGAGGAGCTGTCGCGCAAGGACGTGCTCGACGCCTCGCTCAGCTTCCGCGATGCGGGCGTGTCGTGTTTCGTCGAAGTCGCCTGGCGGTTGCTGCCGCTTGCGAAGGGGCATGCTTGAACGCCGACGGGAACTCGCTATCGGTCGTCGTCCAGACCAGGCGTGTCGCCTGCCCCCAGCCCTTCCTCTATCGCCAGCGGCCCATTTGCTGACCCAGCCCGAGGGTGACGTAGGAGAATAAGGCGCCAGTCTCGTTGACGTGAGGCGTCATAGCCACAAAACCGACCGAGAAGAGCAGCATCACCAGCGAGGCGATGAGAAAGCTCACGTGAGCGCCGGCATGGCATGATCGTCCAGTCGTCGCCCAGGGCAAGTGTATGGCTTGCGTTGCTCTATATGCAGGGATATCGTGAGTCATCAAACATTTCGTATAGATGCGACAACTGATGTAAAGGTGGCTCGCTTCAGGTCCGGGAACCAGTTGACTGGAGGCCGAACTTGTAAAGGGATAGCGGCAGTCTTCATGAGGTCGAGTTGCAAATGACATATCCCAATCCGCTGACAGTCCAGGGCTCACTCGAAACTGCTGGAGCTAAAGCTGTCCGTTCCTTGCGGTTACCGTCTGGAATTGTACTTTCAGAGTGGTCTGGGTACGACACACTAACGGAATATAGCGGCTCTTCAGAGAACGTGTTGAGCATCTATCTGTCTGGAGGCGAGAACTGTAGCCAGATTCATGGGCAAAGAGTTGTGAGAAGGGGCTTTAAAGACGCAATATGTCTGTTCCCAAGGGGCGAAGGGAAGTCGGTATGGAAAATTACCAATCGACTGAATTTCCTCCACATTTACTTCGATCCTAGATGTTTTGACATCGATTTTCTTCAATCAATGCGCCAAGCGCCTGAGCGTTGTCATTTTCGAGAGGTGTTCCAGGAATCGGCCCCTGTAATTAGCTCTGCTGCTCGTAGCCTTGCGCAGGCGGATTGGACTGATCAATCGCTATCTCTTGGGATTGATAGCCTGATGTGCTGGATACTGCAGAATACATTCCATTACTTCGCAGAGAAAGACCTTGAGGACACAGACCTGCGGGGGTGTCTGTCAGTACGCCAAGCCACTCTCATTCGGGGTTATTTGAATGAAAATCTAGGGGAACGTATCCTGCTCGATGACCTCGCTGGGCTCATTAATCTCAGTCGATTCCACTTTCTACGCAAGTTCAAGAACACCTTCGGTCAATCACCCCATGCATACTTGACCCAACTTCGGATGAACCAAGCACATGATCTGCTTCAGAAGACTGATGAAAAGGTGGCGATGATTGCTCTTGAGTGTGGTTATGCTCAGCATAGCCAGTTTACTAGCGCCTTTAAGCGGCATTATGGGTACCCACCGGCGGCTCTTCGTAAGCGTATAGATCGCGACTGATAGTTTGCTTTGATAACTAAGTTGAATTCATTGCGAAATTTGATAGAAGATGTGAGGGTTATAATCATATAAGTAGAAAAATCACGGAGGATGCAGTCAATAATCCCATGATACGGAAGAACATCCGGCCATGAAGAAAATGCCGCATCATTAGCCCTCCCATCGCCCACACAGTGTTACACGGAAAGAATATCAGTCCCAGCGTGATTGAAAGCAGGATAGCATCTGTGTAGACCCCTCCGGTAAGGGGTAGAAACGTGGATGTCGCAGTGGCAGCGAGTAACCAGATCTTGGGATTCAGCACTTGTAATAAAGCTGCCTGACCCAGAGTTATGGGGTGATCATTCCCATGCTCCGCTGTGCCAGTCGATTTTGAAGTATAAAGCTTGTAGGCGAGGTACAAAATATATGCCGACCCTACGACCTTGAGAGCAGTATGAAGGACAGGATAGCGGCTCAAAACTCCTCCAAGGCCGAGAGCGACCCCCATGAATAGAACGAAAACCCCCAGAGATATACCGATTAACGGTGGCAAAGTTCGCCGGTAGCCAAACTGGGCACAATTTGTTGTCACCAGCAAATTGTTGGGACCCGGCGAGATGACCAGGGGGACGGCAAACAATGAGATCTGAAATAACTGAATAATCAAACTATCGTTCATCGAATTCGCCTCCCTTCCTGATCATTCGCTGTAGTGTCACCGCTCTGGCGACGCATCGCAAGATGATGTCTGAGTTCTACGAGCGGGCCTCGGTCGCGCATTCGATATACGGTCCCCCTATCTGGTTGAGGGGAGTTCTCCCAACGGGAGATATCAGGATAGAGCCGTAAGCGGTTGACAAGCGAGACAACCGCCTGTTTCTCTGCGCGCGAGTACAACGTCTCAGAGTTATCGCCGTACTCAAAATTCACGGAGTGGTGGCTGATGATCTCACCAGCATCTAAGCTCGATGAGACGCGATGGATGGTAGCGCCGAGTTTGTCGTAGTCGCCGTTATAAAGTGCGAAAAAGAAACAATGGTTTCCCTTGTACTCAGGGAGGTGGCCACCATGCACGTTGATGATCCTGTCAGACGGAATCTCTGCTAGCACCTTCGAACCAATAATCTTGGTGCCCATCACTATATAGGCATCTGAAACTTCCTCGCGAAGCGCACCGATGACACAGGAATCGTTGATCCATGGGGTTTCTAGAAACTTCACCCCCTCAAGTGCACGGAGACATTTCCAGTCTCGAATGGCATCCTCGCGTGAAAAATATCGTTGGCGAAATTTGGAGTAACCAAAAACACGCCGCCGTATATCGTGATACCGAGACCATAGGTAGTCGCGATAGTTGCCCGTCCTTCGAAGTCGTAAAACCTGAGCGTAACCAGGCTCAACAATCACTCGCACCTCACCGAAGGCTTTTTGCAACTCAGCCGCAAGATACAAGTGGTGGGGACCGTCGGAGCAGAGCAACGTGACCCTGGGCATCAGTTTGTTCTCCTAAATCGATTGTCGAGATCTCGTTTGTTGCCGTTCTCTCGCGCCCTGAATGCGAGTTGATGACGAGCTACAGCTCGCAGACGACCACTCAATGAAGTAACAGCAGCTTGTGTGTTGTCCTTTGCGGGGCCTCCCCCACCTACAAGACGCTCATAGGCTTGGGCGCCATCAGCCTCACTCTCTAACTCGGTCAGCAAGTTTGCCGCGGCCGTCGACAAAGAATCTTTGTTGCCACCGCCGGATAGCAGAACAGTCCCAACTGCTGTGTGAGCGTCACGAAAGGATGATTTTCCTTGCTGTACCAAACTCTCAGCCACGATGGTTGCGCAAGCATTTCCGTGTTTGACGGCTCTCACCGTTCTAATGGTATCGATGCAGAGGCCTTCAATCGCGTATGTCAAAACATCCAGCATATCGAGCAGCTTTTCTGCTATCTCCGCGACGATCTCAACAGCTGTGCGGCTTGCCTGGTAGGAGTTTCCAGTCGGAATGTGGGTCAGCGAGGAGAAAGCTCCAGTCAAGTGACCTACGTTTAGGTCGTGGTGCAGTCTGAGCCATTCCAGCAGATAGGGATTACGCTTCTGGGGCATGTTCGATGACCCACCATACATACCCTTGGGAAGTGTGATAAAGGCGATTTCTCTCATTGACCACAGTTGGAGGTCGCTCGCGATTCGATTGATGTCTCCGCTTAGGATCGTCATCAGACTGGCACATCTAAGTGCTGGATTTTTATCTGTAATTGCACTGAGGGAATTGGTTGGGCCGGATTTGAAACCGAGCAACCTCGCGGTGTACTGGGAGTCAGTATTGAAACTTGTCCCTGCACCGGCACAGGCCCCGAGCGGGGATCTCTCGAGCTCGTCTCGCATAGCGATCAGTGGGTCGAGAGAATCTAGTAGGATCTCTCCCTGTGCTGCCATATAGTGGCCAGCAGTACCTGGCATTGCTGTTTGGTACTGGCTATAGATGGGCAACGGAACGTCTAGAGTCTCGCTTGCTCGGCTGGCCAAGGTTTCCTCTAGTATGATTACGCGCTCCACTACCGCGTTTATCACTTCTTTTACAGACAAGAGTAAGTGGGTTGCGTTGATGTCGTTTCGGGAACGGGCCGCTTGGATCATCCCACCAGTGTTTCGACCGCAGCGACTGATTACGTATTGCTCATAGTCAAAGTAGTCTCCGCGGCCTGAGTGATGCTCCTCTAGCAACTCAGGGTTGTACTCCAATGCCAAAACTGCCTCTTTAAGATCGCAGAATTGACCTGACTTAATCACACCCTGAGATCGCAGCATGAGTAGGTGAGCCTTCTCGATGGTCAGCAAGTTGGATGTCAGTTTACCGAATCGTGGAGGTCCAGATTTTTGGTTGACGATCTCATAAATGTCCTTTGCATCTACTTGGGTTTCATGGGTGTCGGTGTATAGTACACGGCTGCATTTCCTACTCCTGAGCGAACTACGAAGGGCTGCCATACCATGAGTACCAGTAGCAATAACGTAGCCTGCACGATCAGAGAAGTCGAATTTTCCTTTATTTCTGCCTGAAGTGTGGAACTCGCCGGACTCGAAACACTCAGCGGAAAATTCAACACCCAAGTATGGTCGGTCGACTTCCGGGACGATGAACGACACAGCAGTAGTTAAGTAAGGCTTGGGGATATTGAACTGGCAACGCCCTGAGAGATAGCTCCGAATGTAAAGGTCTACGACCGACCAGCCATAGGCATGCTCCATAAGCCGAGGAATCATGCCGCCGGCTAATCGAGCGTTAATCTCAATCACAGTCACACTATCACCGTGAATTTTCAGCTCAGTGTGGGCAGGCCCAAAGGTGTACCCAACGGCATCGAGAGCACGGATAGCGGTCTCGGTAATTCTTCTATGCGTTGTATCGTCCAACTCCAGAGGAAGCACATGCGCTAGCTCGAGGAAGTGAGGAGGCTTTGTAACGAACTTGCGTGTCACGGCCAGTAGGTGATGTCCTTGGTCATCTGTGAACGTCTCAATAGAAAATTCAGTACCCGGAGCAAACTGCTGTAAAATCCAACTGCCCTCGGTTAACTGTGGCATTTGATCGCAGCTTTCAATGAACCGAACACCGGTGCTCCCTGTGCCTTGACGGGGTTTCACTATGACAGGGTAGTCGAGACCCTTTAAATCGTTCGGCTTCTGGATCTCTCTCGTTACTGGGTATTTGATGCCATAGTCTCTCAGCACACTCTGGAGGCTGAATTTGTCACGGCACAAGTTGACTGAGCTTGGGGAGTTGCCGATCAAGACAAGGCGCTCGGTAACCTCAGAAGCGATCTGGATGTAGCCATCACTCGTCGACGTCACATAGCGAACGTCATCTATGTGAGAGATTTCATCTGCGACAGCATCGATGGATGATGTATCGCATATCTTAATGTGGATGCGGGGGTCCAGTTTGTTGAGAAAGGCATACTTCGACGGGTCACGAAGCAAGAAATAAACATCGTCATACGGCAGTGATGCTGTTAGAAGTGCCTCACCGAAACCTGTGGTATTTGACTCAATGTAGATAATAGCCATAGATCATCGATATGCCTGAATTGACTTGCGATTCCAGTGCATCCATGCCCAATGAGTATTTGCATCGTACTCGGTCGGCCATTGGAGGCGATGAGGGGCCAGGTGCTCGAAGGCAGAGGCATTGGAGTCCTCGAGATAGGCTGTGTTGGTGTAGCGTGAGCCATCATCTGGACTTAGAAACACAATGGGTACACCAGGGTTCTGGTCTCGCACAAAGCGAGCAACGGTGTATGCAGCCCCAGTAGTAGGGCCACGGAAATGGCCGGTGGAGCTGTAAAGCAGGCGTGTATAGTGGTTTGCTAGCTCTGGTGTGAGCCAGTGCACGTCATCGAACAGTTGATGACGTAGATTTTTCGGCATCACCGTGTTGCCGAGCCCTCGCAGCCTGACAGGGCCACCACCTTGGCCGAAGAGAACGCTGTTGAATGTGTCTACCCCAATTAGAGTGCAGTCCGCACCTGCATTGCGCATTGATGATGCTATGCCGCAACTGGAGCCACCAGAGCCCACGGGAGCCACCAGGATTGCTCGGGGGCCGATGAGCTCTTTGAGCTGCTGTCCGATCTCTGAGTAGGCATTTGCGTTGTCATCGTTGTCGTATTGTCGGCACCAAAATGCATCGGGTTCGCTAGCAAGAATTTCATGAAGGCGATCAAGCCGAGCTTTTTGGTAACCCGCTGCTCCTTTCTTGTCGGTGATGATCTCAACACGGCCGCCAAGCATTTCAAGCTGACGTTTGTACGACTCGTCAATAATCGGATCGCCAATGGCAACGAAGCGAAGGTTCATGCGATTGCAAACGATGGCCATCCCAAGAGCGAAGTTACCGCTTGATGTCTCAACCACCAATCCCCCGGGCTTCAGATCTCTACGGGATAAGGCCTTCTTGATGATGTAGTTAGCAGGGACGATCTTCATTGCTTTGAAGGACACCATGTGGAGATTATCTTCCAGGATGAACAAGGTCGCGTCCCGCATAGCATCCAGCGCGGATTTGTATCTAAGCATCTTTTATACCGTTCTGTAATGTTGGGAGCTGATTCGATTTGCTTGAAGCTTCATCTGCGCGTAGGTTGACTTGCTGACTCGCTCAGGATCATTCACGTCATAGAGCAGTCCGAGGTAGGTTCCCGAGTGGGCTGCGATCAGTCCGAGTGCATCTGTTTCGACCATGAGAGAGTGCATGGTGTCTAAGTGGGGCATGGGATTGAAGGTTTGGGATAACTCACAACTGCGAGTCGAAATCGCACCAAGTGACTTAAGATCATTGTTGCGGAAAGCAGTCTTTATCTCCTTAAGCAGTTCCAGATATTCTCCCCGTAGCTGAGCTGATACTTCATGTCGAGCCTGATTGAACTTGATGGTGTCGCACTCCCCGGAGCGACAGGCTCCTATGATTGAAAGGGGAGGGACATCGCCAAGTCGCTCATCCAGCTCTACATCGCGGTGGTAGAAGGAGACGACGCCGTCGTACATCACTCCATCGGTTGGCTCGATATTCCGCAGAATGCATTCAATCTCAAAAGGGACCACTTCACGCAGATGAGCTCTGGCAGCTGCTCGTATAGCTGCGACCATATCTGCTGATGAGCTTGCAAGGCCCTTACCTGCGGGGAATACGGACTTGAAGTGGAGTTTTCCTCCGGGAGGCAAGTCGTTGCGGCAGAGGTACTCATCCGCTGCTCGGCAAGCCTTGGTTCGGGAAGCTATGGAAGCTGAAACTCGGGTGTCCTCATTCACTTCGAAATCGACAACGGTTTCGAGGTCCACGGGAAGCGTCACGAGGAAATGCCGGTTGTTGGGTAACACTCCTTGGAGCAACTCACCGAATGTTCCAAAGCACTGACCAGTTGCACGTTTAGGCAATGCATCACAATCGAGGAAGGAGCCAGCTAGCTCTGTATGAACATCCATATTCATCCCCAATGAAGAAAGGCTCGATCACGCGGAACCCCGAGGATAGATAAGCTTGTTGGTGTATTGCTTTGGAAGAATTGCTATCCGCTTGTGAAAAGTTGCGCGGGACATGATTTCTTCGAGGGAGGTATTCTCGGCGAGTACGACCAGCCGGAAGAGGCCTTTCGTGTCCTCGAATTCAACCAGCATCGTGACCGGCCAATTGCTGTTTGGGGAGTCCTGTGCAGATCCTTCGTGGTTTCGTAGTATAGGTGGCCCAATGAGATCGTATACTATATACAATCTTTCCAGACCGTTCACGAACGTCTCATTAAGCGGTTCGTGGCTTCCATTTTGCTCTTGCCATTGCCTGTCAGCCGCCGATAGAGCGCCGATATATCCGGGTTTCGACTTATGCCGACGATAGCCGACATGTATAGGCTCTGACGTAGCTTCGGATTGCCGGCTTTCAATGAGCGAAGCCGGCCTCGTACGGAACTGCCTGATTCCCAGCTTACAGACATCACGCCGGCGAAGGCCGCTGCCTGCCGGGCGCTTTCGAAAGTGCGGCTACGCAGCGTCGCCAGCGGGCGAAGAGATACCGCAGGGACTACGCCCGACAGCTCGTCGCGCTGAGCGGTGCTGCGCCGCAGCTGCTGCCGCGTTAGCTGTCGTCTCGGCGAGGGCCGGCGGCCGGGTGCGTCGTATCATCGTCGGCCGCCGAGGCGTGCATGCTGCTGCGCAGCGCGTCGTCGCGAACTTCGAGGATATCGAACAGTCCCAGCGCCTCGAGTGCGGGTCTCAAGGTTTCGATACTGTCCGCTGCCCGTTGGCGCTCGGCATCTGTTGTCAGCGGATCGAGCCACACTCTGGCACTCGCCAGGAAGGCACCCACCGTGCCCTTGCGAATGCTGATGCCATCACGTTCGATACGATCCTGTTCATCGGGGAGAAGGTCTTCTGGTCGCATGCATTGTCTCCGGTCGAGGCGTGGTATTCGCTCACGATAGAGGGTATCGACGTGTCATGGATAAGCGTTGAAGGTCATTCGATAGCACAAAGAGGCCAATCTTGATGCGCACGCCCATGCTCGATCCCTCCCGTGCGGATAGCTCGGAAGGCCCCCCCGGTGCAGGTGGTGGCGAGATGTGACGGGCAGGGACGCACGACGCCTCGTCATACGCATGCTCGTGGCCAGTGGCTGGGGACATCGAAGGGATTGATCACGGTCGACGGCGACCACGGTCGCTGGGTGGTGCCCGCCACCTATGCGATGTGGGTACCGCCGGACGTGCCCCACGGCATGTCGTCTCATGGTGACTTCGAAGGCTGGAGCGCCTATGTGGCGCCAGCGCATTGCGTGCATTTTCCGAGCATGCCCTATCTCTGTCTGATGTCGCCGCTGTGGCTCGAGATGGTGAGGCGGCTAGCGGGTGATACACGCGGGCCGGACGACCCGGCCCATCGTCGTCTCGCGCTAGCACTGCTCGATGAAGCCTGCGCGGCTCCCCACGAGCCGCTGGGCTTGCCGTATCCAAGCGGCTCGCGCTTGCGTCGTGTCGCCGACGCCATCGCAAGATGCCCGCAGGATGAGCGGCGATTGAGTGAATGGGCCATCTGGGCCCATGTGTCCACGCGCACGCTGTCGCGTCGCTTCGTCAAGGAGACCGGCTTTACCCTGACCCAGTGGCGCCAGCGCGCGCGGCTGTTGCGCTCGTTGGAACTCCTGGCCTCGGGGGAGACGGTACAGAGCGCGGCGCTGACACTAGGCTATACCAGTGCCAGCGCCTTTATCGCCCGCTTTCATGGCGTCTTCGGGTGTACGCCGGGGCGCTACGCTGCCGGTGAGCCGATACACGTCAGCTTGGCCACACCCAGTGGCATGGCCGACTCGACAGTCGACGCCGCCGATCAATAAGCCCCGGCGCCGGGCGGCGAGAGCGGCGCGTCGCCGGCCATCGCTCGGGCGCGGCCGAACAGCGCCCCCACCAGCAGGGCGAGCAGCGGAATCAGGGCCAGCAGGGCGCTGATACCGATACTGCCACCGGTCACCAGCGTGAAGTTGGAGAGCACTAGTAGCAGGCTGGCGAGCAGCAGCAGAGCGGCGAGGCTGGGGGCGATACGGGTCTGCCAGCGGCGTTGCCAGGCGAGTTCCGGATGACGCCGGAAGAACGCCAGCGACGCCAGGGTCGTCAGCAGCATCAGGCCGATCATGCCCACGGTGGCGATACCCGCCATATAACCGAACACCTGCGTCAGCGGGTCCAGGCCCAGTGCCAGACACAGCAGCATCAGCGCTAGTGCGGTGAGCGTCTGCACCAGCGAGGCGTAGGAGGGCGCGCGATGCCGCGGGTGAATGCGGGCCAACCGCCGCGGCAGCGTGCCCTGGCGCGCCAGGGTGAACTGATAGCGGGCGAGCACGTTGTGGAAGCTCAGCACGCAGGCGAAGAGGCTGGTGAGCAGCAGCACCTGCATCAGATCGCGCATGACACTGCCGGTGTAGAGCTCGGCGGTGTCGAGCAGCAGATTGGCGTCGCCATCCAGGGTCTTCTGGGCGATGCCGGCGACCTCTCCGGCGCCGTTGGCGATCACCAGGGCCCATACCGAGAGGGTGTAGAACACGCCGATGATCAGCACCGCGAGATAGGTCGCCCTGGGGATGGTACGCGCCGGCTGGCGGGCCTCGTCGCGGAACACCGCGGTGGCCTCGAAGCCGATGAAACCGGTGAGCGCGAACAGGACCGCCACGCCGAGACCGCTGGTGAGAGCGGTACTCGGCGCGAAGGAGGAGAACTCGATACCCTGGGCGCCGCCGTCGGCGAAGATGGTCAGGTTCATGATCACCACCACGGCAATCTCCAGCACCAGCGCGACCCCCAGCACCTTGGCGCTGAGATCGATATGGCGATAGCCGAGATAGGCGACGATGGCGACGGTGAGCAGCGAGTAGATCCACCAGGGGATGGTGGGGCCGCCGCTATGGCGGACGAAATCGCCGACCGCCCAGCCCATGTAACCGTAGACGCCGGCCTGGATGGCGGTGTAGGCGACCAGCGCCATGAACGCGGTACCCAGACCCAGCCGCTGGCCCAGCCCGAGGGTGACATAGGAGAAGAAGGCGCCGGCCTCCTTGACGTGGGGCGTCATCGCCACGAAGCCGACCGAGAAGATCAGCATCACCAGCGAGGCGATGAGAAAGCCCACCGGGGCGCCGGCACCGTTGCCGGAGGCCAGCGCGATGGGGGCATTGCCGCCGATCACCGTGAGCGGTGCCGCGGCGGCGATGACCATGAAGACGATACTGCCGGTACCCAGACTGCCGTGAAGGCGCGTCGGGTCCGCAGGAGTGGTGTTGTCCATGGGACGATTTCCTCGTTGTTATTGGTTGGAAATTCGGGTTGTCGCGATGACGCTGTCTAGGGGGTGAATAGCTCCTGGCGCAGGTCGTCGAGATAGGGGTTGGCGGCACGGCCCGCGGCCACCGCGGCGGGGTCGATCTCGGCATGGATGAGCGCTTCGCCGGCGCTGGGCGCCTCGGCGAGGGGCTCGCCATTCGGCGCCACGATCAGGCTGTGGCCGACGTAGTCGAACGCTGCCTCGTGGCCGTGCTGGTTGGTATAGGCCACATAGACCTGGCTCTCCCAGGCCCGGGTGGGGATGAGCCGCCGGTTGACGTGGGCGAATGGTTGCATCTGGGCGGTGGGCACGCAGATCAGCTCGGCGCCCTGGCGTGCCGCGGCGCGGACGCTCTCCGGGAACTCCACGTCGTAGCAGATCAGCAGCGCGATACGTACGCCGCGATAGTCCGCCACGCAGGTGGCGCGGTCACCGGCGGTGAACTGATCGCGGTCGACATCACCGAACAGATGCGCCTTGTGGTAGCGCGCGAGCACCTGGCCGTCGTCAGCGATCAGATGGGCGGCGTTGTAGCAGGCGCCGGACTCGATCTCCGGCCCGCCCACCACCAGCCCGATGGCGTGGCGCGCGGCGATCTCTCGCGCGCGCTCCAGCGGTGCTGCCTGCGCCAGCCGCCGGGTGTCGTCGCCGAGCACGTAGCCGGTCAGGAACATCTCCGGGGTGATCAACAGCGCCGCGCCTTCCGCCGCGGCGCGACGGGCGCTCTCGTCCAGCCGCGCAAGGTTGGTGGCGATATCGCCGTGGGTGCTCAGTGCCTGCCAGGCGGCGATCTGCATGGGAAACTCCTTTCGGATGGGTCGAATGGCAGCGGGCGCGTCGTCTTGGGCGTTATGTCGGGATAGACGCCACGCCCGCCGGGTCTGGCCGGTGTTCGGTCCGGCCGCCTCTCAGCCCAGTGTACCCAGTGCCTCGTCGATGATCGCCAACCCCTGTTCGGCTTCACCGGCGGTGACGATGCACGGCGGCACGACATGGATGCGGTTGGCCACCACGAATGCCAGCAGGCCACGCGCCAGCATCGCCTGCTTGAGCTTGCCGACCTTGGCCGCGGCCAGCGGTTTACGGCTGTCCCGGTCCTCGACCAGCTCGATGGCGTGGAACACCCCCAGGCCGCGTACCTCGCCGACATGGGCATGTCGCTGGGCCAGGCGGGCGAGGCCGGGGGTGAGCACCGTCTCGCCGATCTGGCGGGCGTTGTCGACGATACCCTCCTCCTGCATCGTCTCCAGGGTGGCGCAGATCGCTGCCATGGCCAGCGGGTGGCCGGAGTAGGTCAGGCCGCCGTAGAACATCTCGTCGTCGAAGTGGTGGGCGATGCGCTGGTTGACGATCACCCCACCGGCGGGCACGTAGCCGGAGTTGACCCCCTTGGCGAAGGTGATCAGATCCGGCACCACGCCGAAGTGGTCCAGCGCCAGCCAGGCGCCGGTGCGGCCGAAGCCGGCCATCACCTCATCGAAGATCAGCACCAGGCCGAACTCGTCGGCCAGCGCGCGCACGCCGGCCAGATAGCCCGGCGGCGGCACCAGGACGCCGGCGGTGCCCGGGATGGTCTCGAGCAGCAGCCCGGCGATGCTCGCCGGCCCCTCGCACTCGATCACCCGGCGCAGGTGGTGCAGCGCGCGCTGGCACTCCTCCTCCTCGTTGCCGGCCCAGAATTCGCTGCGATAGAGCCAGGGGTTGAAGAAGTGCACGTGGCCGCGGGCGTACTCGTTGGGCACGCGGCGGAAATCCCCGGTGGCGGCGATCGCCGAGCCGGTGCCGCCGTGGTAGGAGCGGTAGGCCGAGAGGATCTTGTCGCGGCCGGTGACCGCCCGCGCCATGCGGATGGCGTTTTCGTTGGCGTCCGCGCCGGCGTTGGTGAAGAACACCTTGGCGAAGCCGGCCGGAGCGCGTTCGAGGATCTTCTCGGCGGCGCGCCCGCGCATCCAGTTGGCATGGGCAGGGGCGACGGTGGTCAGCTCGTCGGCCTGGGCCTTGATCGCCGCGATCACCCGCGGGTGCTGGTGGCCGATGTTGGTATTGACCAGCTGGCTGGAGAAGTCGAGGTACTCGCGGCCGTCGTAGTCCCACAGGCGACAGCCTTCGCCGCTCTTGATCACCAGCGGATCGAGTGCGCCCTGGGCCGACCAGGAGTGGAATACGTGGGCGCGGTCGAGCGCCTTCACCTGCTGATTGTCGATCGAGTGCATGGGGAATCCTGTCGTATCACATGATGTTCGGGGCACAGTACTTTTCAGGCATGGCCTAGAGCGTTGGCATGGTGTACTGATTGGTCGCTTCCCGCAGCCCGGAAGGCCAGCGTGCGGTGACTGTCTTCATGCGCGTGTAGAAGCGTACGCCGTCGGCACCGTGTACGTGCAGCGCGCCGAACAGCGAGCGCTTCCAGCCGCCGAAGCTGTGGAACGCCATGGGCACCGGGATCGGCACGTTGACCCCGACCATACCGACCTGAATCTGCTCGCAGTACTGCCGCGCGCTGTCGCCGTCACGGGTGAAGATGGCGGTACCATTGCCGAACTCGTGGTCGTTGACCATCTTGACCGCGGCATCGAAGCTCTCGGCACGGGCGATCGCCAGTACCGGGCCGAAGATCTCCTCGTCGTAGATGCGCATGCCCGGCTTGACGTGGTCGAACAGGGTGCCGCCGATGAAGAAGCCGTCGCTGTCGTGCTGGAGCTGGCGGCCATCGCGCACCAGCTCGGCGCCTTCCTGCGCGCCCTGCTCGATATAGCCGCTCACCTTCTCCAGGTGCGCGCGCGACACCAGCGGGCCCATGTCGTTGTCCGGGCCGTCGGTGAGGCTCTCGCCCACGCGCAGCTCGTCCAGCCGTGACAGCAGTTTCTCGCGCAGCTTCTCGGCGGTCTCGTCGCCCACCGGCATTGCCACCGAGATCGCCATGCAGCGCTCGCCGGCACTCCCGTAGGCCGCGCCCATCAGCGCGTCCGCGGCCTGGTCGAGGTCGGCATCGGGCATGATCACCATATGGTTCTTGGCCCCGCCGAGGGCCTGCACGCGCTTGCCGTGGGCAGAGGCAGTGGCGTAGACGTACTCGGCGATCGGCGTCGAGCCGACAAAGCTGACCGCCTGTACCCGCGGGTCGGTGAGCAGGGTATCGACCGCTTCCTTGTCGCCGTTGACCACGTTGAGTACGCCCTCGGGCAGGCCCGCTTCACTGAACAGCTCGGCGAGGCGCAGGGTGGCCGAGGGGTCCTTCTCCGACGGCTTGAGCACGAAGGTGTTACCGGCGGCGATGGCGATCGGGAACATCCACAGCGGCACCATGGCCGGGAAGTTGAACGGGGTGATGCCGGCGCACACGCCGAGCGGCTGCATCATCGAGAAGGAGTCGATGCCCGTGCCGACGTTGAGCGAGTGCTCCCCCTTCTGCAGGTGCGGCATGCCGCAGGCGAACTCGACCACTTCCAGGCCGCGGGTCAGCTCACCCTTGGCGTCGGAGAAGACCTTGCCGTGCTCCTGGGAGATCAGGCGTGCCAGCTCGTCGCTGTGCTGCTCCAGCAGCGCCTTGTAGTTGAACAGGATGCGCGAACGCTTCAGCGGCGAGAGTGCTGACCAGCTCGTGAAGGCGCGGCTGGCGGCGGTGATGGCGTACTCGACGTCATCGCGGGAGGCCAGCAGGACCTCTCCGGACTGGGCGCCGGTGGAGGGGTTGAACACCGGGCTGGTACGGGTGGCGTTCAGCGCGACGCGCTGGCCATCGATGAAATGCGTAATCGGGGAGGACATGGGGCAGCGTCTCCTGGTCGTGAATCCATGGGAAGGCACGCAACGCCGGGCATGGGCCGGCGTTGCGTTTCGAATGTGCTGTTCCGTAGCCTGCGGCAGTAGGAGAGCGTCAAACAATCCCGGTATGCTTAAGGTCACTGAAGCGTTTGGTTAACTTTTGCAGCCTCCGGGATTTCCCGGGGCAGGTGCCACCATCGGGCGTCGTGAACAGGCCCGGGTAGCGACGTCGAGGGTGCCAGGATGCAAGGCGCTAGGGGTGCCGGGGATCAGCTGCGCAGAGCGACCAGAGGAGAGAGTGGGGGATGAGCCAGCGCAGAATCACGCTGATGGGGCAGTTGGGCGACGTCGATCTGCGCCTGTTGCGCATCTTCCGCAAGGTGGTGGAGTGCGGTGGCTTCTCGTCGGCGGAGGTCGAGCTCAATATCAGCCGCGCGGCGATCAGCATGGCGATGAGCGACCTGGAGACACGGCTCTCGATGCGCCTGTGCCAGCGCGGGCGCAGCGGCTTCCGCATGACCAGCGAAGGGCGTGACGTGTATGACGCCACGGTGCAGCTCTTGGCCGCGGTGGAGGACTTCCGTACCCGGGTCAACGGCCTGCACTCGCGGTTGACCGGCGAGCTCAACATCGGCATCACCGACAATCTGGTCACGCTGCCCAACATGCAGGTGACCGAGGCGCTGCGTGCACTCAAGACGCGCGGCGACAACGTGCACATCAATATCCGCATGGCCCCGCCCAACGACATCGAGATGGCGGTGCTCGGTGGCAGCCTGCACGCGGGGGTGGTGCCGGAACTCAAGCGCGTGCCGGGGCTCGACTACCTGGCACTGTACGAAGAGCAGTCGGCACTCTACTGCAGCGACCGGCATCCGCTGTTTGCGCGCGAGGCGCCGAGCGTGGACGAGATCGCCGGCTGCGATGCGGTGGTGCCCTCCTATGCCCAGACGCCCGAGATCAAGCGCGTGCACGAAGCGCTCAAGCCGATGGCCTCCGCCACCGATCGTGAGGGGGTCGCCTTTCTGGTGCTCACCGGTAGCTATATCGGCTTTCTGCCCACCCACTACGCCCGGCGCTGGAGCGACCACGGGCGCATGCGGCGCCTCGCCCCCGACACCTACGAGTACGCCACCCGCTATTACGCGATCACCCGCAAGGGGCGCCCGCCCAATCTGGTGCTGGAGAGCTTCCTGGAGGAGCTCGAACAGTGCGTGGCGCAGACGCGGGGCCAATGAGCGGGGCCGAACGGAATCTGACCTAAGCGTACTGCATGCCGCCGTTGCCGAACGACCAGTTGTGAGGATCCGTCTCTAGCAGATTGATGAAGACATCCTCTGGCCTGAGCCCGGGTGAGGCGCTGAGATTTCGCGTCAGTTGTTGATAGAGCGCCTGTTTTTGATCCGAAGTACGAGTGTTGCTGCAGGTGATCTGGATGATCACCAGATCCTGGCTTCGTGTGATGCCGAGATAGTCGGAGCTACAGTCGAAGGCATCGTCATCATGCTGGTGAACCAGGATGAAGCGATCGCTTTCCGGAACCTCGAAAGTGTCGCGAAGCGCCGCGTAGACGCCGTCACGAAGGGCCTGTAGATGCGTGGTTCCTTTGCCCCGGCGCAGTGAGATACGAACGAGTGGCATGACGATCTCCTGAAAAGTGGATGTTGACACCGTCGACGTTAGCGCTTGAACATGATCCTTAAAATCGAAATTATTGGGATTTAAGATCCACTTTAATGGGATTGATGATGTGCGCCGAACCACCTTTGATCCTGACGTATTGCGCAGCTTCGTGCTGGGGGCTGAGCTGGGTAGCTTCGCCAAGGCCGCCGAGCGCCTGAACCGCTCGACCTCCGCCGTGAGTGCCCAGTTGAAACGCCTCGAGGAGCAGACGGGCAAGCCCCTGGTGCACAAGGTGGGGCGTGGCCTGGCTCTCACCGAACAGGGCGAACTCATGCTGAGCTACGCGCGGCGGCTGCTGGAGCTCAACGACGAGGCCGCGGCGGCGATGTGTGGTGAGACGCTCGAAGGGCGTATCCGTCTGGGGCTGCAGGAGGATTTCGGTGAACGCCTGTTGCCGGATGTGCTGGCGCGTTTTTCCCGCGCGCATCCGAACCTGCAGATCGCCGTACGCGTCGCCAGCAATGGGCAGATGAAGGAAGACATTGCCAGGGGGCGGCTGGACTTGGCGTTGGCCTGGCAGGGCGAGGGCGAAGCGCTCGATGGCGAGCTGCTCACCCGCGTTCCCATGGCCTGGATCGGCCCGTCTGCCGCTGACGGGCCGATTCCTCACGCGGCGCCGCTGCCGCTGGTGGTGTTGGAAGGGCCATGTCTTCTGCGTCAGGCGGCCCTCGATGCCCTGGACCGTGCGGGGATCTCCTGGCGCATCGCGTTTAGCAGTGCCAGTCTCGCCGCTACCTGGGCCGCTATTTCGGCCGGGCTGGGCATTGGCCTGCGTACGTCACTGTGCCTGCCGCCGAGTGTGCGTGTGCTGGAGGCGTCAGCTGTCGGGCTGCCAGCGTTACCCCCTCTGGGACTCTCTCTCTATTACGCCGAGGCTGCCCCCTCGCTAGCCGTCACCCGGCTGGCGGAGATCATACGTCAGCATATGGAGGTGTTGCCTGCGGCTCGGTCTTGAGTCCCCTTGCCGATGCATCCAGCCCTACGGGAAGTGGCGATGTTGGGACGGCAAGCCGTGCACCACGCCGNNCGGCGTGGTGCACGGTTAGCGCGGGGTTAGCGTGGGTTTAGCGTGGAGAGAGGGCGTCTGCCGGCGAGCGTGTCTCCTGGCGCTTGGAGGCGAAACTGACCACCACGAACAGCGCTGAATTCACGATCAGACCACAGAAGCCGGGATGCCAGCCGAACGGTGAGCCGCCGAGGAACTGGTAGTACAGCGTGACCGCAGCGCCGACCCCCAGGCCGATGAAGGCCGCAGCGCGGGACGCGCGACGCCAGAACAGGGCGCCCAGCAGCATGGGCAAGAGCTGCACCACGATGCCGTAGGCCCCGAGCAGCAGCGACACCAGCGAGGCCGGGTTGGCCAGTGCCAGCAGATAGGCGGCCAGCGAGATGACGATCACGCCGCCGCGGGTCAGCTTCAACACGCGCGCTTCGGGGAGATTGCGGCCGATGGGCAGGTTCTGGCCGATATCGCGGACCAGGATCGTCGCCGAGGTGTGCGCCAGGTTGGCCGCCGTCGACATGGCGGCGGCGAGCGCCCCGGAAAGTGCCAGGCCGATCAGCCAGGCGGGGAAATCGGCCATCTTCACCACCAGCGTCAGCAGCACTTCGTCGGGCGAGTCGAGGGGCTGGTCGGCGAGCACCACGATCCCCGCAAAGCCGACGAACAGCAGCGGAATCAGCAGATAGCTGTAGAGCGGATAGAGCACGAAGACCCGCTTGAGCGTGCGCTCGCTGCGTGCGCTGTAGAACTTCATGAAGATATGCGGCCACATCACGCAGCCCAGCGCGCTGACCAGGATCGCGGTGGAGAAGGCGCCCCAGCCCATGCCCTGGGCACCCGGCATGGTCAGATACTCCGGCGCCTCTTGCTGGATCTGACGGAACATCTCGCCGACCCCGCCGAAGAACTGATCGGCCGTCGCCAGGCCCAGGAACCAGGCGATGAAGACCATCATCACGCCCTGGAGCAGATTGGTCCAGCCGATGCCGTGCAGGCCGCTGGCGTAGACATAGGCGGCGACCACGCCGCAGGCCAGCAGGCTACCCAGCCAGAAGGGGACGATGCCCGAGGTGGCGGCTTCGAACAGCATCCCCGCGCCGGCGATCTGGATGGTCAGGTAGGGGATCATCGCCAGGACACTGATGATGCCGATGAAGAGCCCCAGCAGGTTGCCGCGGGTGGGATAGCAGGCGGCGAGGAACTCGGCCTGGGTCAGAAAGCCGTGGCGACGTCCGAGCCGCGAGATATAGGGCGCGATGAGCCACCACACGATCACCGCCAGAGTCAGGTAGGCAATGATATAGAGGGCCGGTACGCCTTTGCCGTAAGCCCAGCCCGGAGCACCGAGGAAGGCGAAGGCGGAGAAGATCTCCGCGCCGAGAATGAAGAACAGCACCAGCAGCCCGACGTGGCGGCCGCCGGCGACATAGCCCTCGAGCGAGGAACTCTTGCCGGCGTTGGCACGCAGCCCGACGATCAGGACCAGTAACAGATAGCCCAGGGTCAGCCCGGTGATGATGACGGAATCACTCATCGTCCACCTCCTCGCCGCTTTCTTGGCGGTAGGCGATCACCAGACCGATGAACAGCACGAAGACCCAGGCGACGTACCAGAAGATGAAGAACGGCAGCCCCAGGATCATGGGCTCGATGCGGTTGGCGATGAGCGCACCCGGCCACACCATGGCCAGTGTGCAGATGCCAAAGTAGATCAGCATGCCCTTGCTGGGCAGCGGGGTTCGAGACATCGTGATCACCTCATTGTTGTTGGTGGTGTGAACCGGAATCGTCGTTGGTGGTGTGAATCGGGTGCCTGACGCGCCGATGTCAGGTGCCCGGGGAAGCGCTACCCAGCGCGGCGAGCGCGATCGCCGTGAGTAACCGGCAGCCGGTGGGTATCAGTGCATCGTTGAAGTCGAAGCGCGCATTGTGCAGCGGCGCTGTCGCATCACCTTCGGCGGTGCCGAGAAAGAAGTAGGCGCCGGGGCAGTGCTCGAGCATGAAGGCGAAATCCTCGCCGCCGAGACTGGGGGCGACGTTCGAGATCAGCGCGGCGTCGCCCAGGGTGGCACGGGCCACCTGCTCGACGTGGCGCACTGCCGACTCTGCATTGATCGTGGCCGGAAAGATACGCTGGTAGTCGAGACTGATCTCGCCGCCGTAGGTGGTGGCGACGCCTGTGCAGGTTCGGCGCACGGCCTCTTCCAATCGCTGCCGCGTGGCCTCGTCGAGGGTTCGCGCGGTGCCGCTGATGCGTACCTCGTCGGGAATGATGGCAAAGCCGTCCAGTTCGCCGCCCTGGATGCCGCACAGGCTCAGCGCCGCCGGTGACAGCGGGTCGATGTCGCGTGACACGACACTGTGCAGGGCCTGGATCAGGGCGCCTGCCATGCGTACCGGGTCGGTGGAGAGATGCGGGTCGACGCCGCCATGGCCGCCATGGCCGCGCACGCTGATATCCAGCCGGTCGGTGGCGGCCATGATGGCGCCGCTACGAATCGCCACCTGGCCGGCCGGTAGCGCGGGCCAGTTGTGCAGGGCGTAGATGGCATCCATCGGAAAGCGCTCGAAGAGGCCCGCTTCGACCATCGCGCGGCCGCCGCCGAGCCCCTCCTCGGCGGGCTGGAACACCAGGTAGATCTTGCCGGCGAAATCACGCCATTCGGCCAGATAGGCGGCGACGCCCAGCAGCATGGTGGTGTGGCCGTCGTGCCCGCAGGCGTGCATGACGCCCGGGCAGTGCGAGACATGGTCGTGGGTCGACTGCTCGTGGATGGGCAGGGCGTCCATGTCGGCGCGCAGGCCGACTCGCCGGCCGTTGTCGGGGCGCTGTCCGGTGAGTGTGGCGACGATACCGGTCTCGCCGATGCCTGATTCGAAGGGAATCTCCAGGCGGGTCAGTTCGTCGGCGATGAGGCGTGAGGTGCCGTGCTCCTGGAATCCCAGTTCGGGATGGCGGTGCAGCGTCTGACGCAGATCGGTGAGGCGCGTGTGATGGCGCTCGAAAAAGGGAGAATCGATGAGATCCATGGGCGATGGTCGGTTGTTGTTGAATTCGACTCATCGTGGCGTATCGGCAACCATCGTTAAAATCGTATTATTCTCGCCTGTGTATACTTTTTTTGGATGGCAATCGCGAAGACTGTCGATGGCAGTCGTGAAGCTTGCCGACCATCGCCGCGGCGAGACCCGCCGTATCGAGGCCTGCCATGGACTTCAAGCAGCTGCGTTATTTCATGGCCGTGGTGGAGGAGGGCACGATCTCCGCGGCAGCGGCTTCCCTGCCACTGGCGCAGCCGGCGCTGACCCGTCAGCTCCAGCTGCTCGAGGAGAGCGTCGGGGCCCCCTTGCTGCGCCGCTCCCGCCGGGGCGTGACGCTGACCGCCGCGGGTGAAGCCTTTCACCGTGACGTGGGCCGGCTGCTGAGCCAGTTCGAGCAGGCCAAGTGCAATGCCCGGCGCGTCTCCGAAGGGCAGATGGGGCAGCTGCGGCTGGGGGTGACGGTGATGCATCTCTGGGTGCCCCGGATCACCCAGTTGCTGAATGACTTTCGGCATCAATACCCGGCGGTGACGTTGAAGGTGGTCTCGCTGCTGTCGGGGCCGCAGATCGAGGCACTGCGTCATGACCAACTGGATGCGGGCATCCTGTTCTTTCCGCCGGAGGACGACCCGGGCCTCTGCTATCACCCGCTGTATGAAGATCGTCTGGTGCTGGTGGCGCGGGCCGGCTCTCGTCTGGCCCAGCACCCGCCACGCCGGCTGGCGGCGCTGAATGGCGAAGATTTCATCTGGTTCGACCGCAGCGCGACCCCGACCTACCACGACCGTCTGATTCACGCGTTTCAGCGCGCCGGTTTCACGCCCCATGTGGTCCAGGAGGGGACCGACAACGCCACCATGCTCTGCCTGGTCGCCGCCGGCATGGGCTGCACCATCCTGCCCGAGATGACCATGGCCGGTGCCCCCGCCGGGGTGGTCTCGCATCCGCTGGAGGATCTCGACATGGCACTGCCGCTGACGCTGGTGTGGCGACGTGACGCCAGTCTGCCCGCCGTGCATCGGCTGATCGATGTCGCCGAATCGCGGGAGCTGGGCCTATGAGACGTTGGCCGCTTGGCGCTGGCCGAGGCGGCGCAGCCTGAGCATCAGGCGCGCGGCGATCGCCGCGGCGACGAGCCCCGACGCGGCGCCCACGCCGAGGGCCCAGCGCGGGCCGGCGTGATCGGCGATGAAACCGACGATGGGTGCGCCGACCGGCGTGCCGCCCATGGTCACCGCGATCCGCAGCGCCATGATCCGCCCGCGCATCATGGGTTCGGTGGCGAGCTGCATCAGCGCGGTGGCGGCGGTCATGAAGGTCAGCGCGGAGAGGCCGACGCCGGTCAGCGCTACGGCGAAGAGCCCGGCATTGGGCGCGAATGCCGCCGCCCCGCAGCACAGGCCGAAGCTCAGGGTGGCGAAGCACAACAGCCGCACCCGCGGGCGCTCACGCCGGGCGGCGAGCAGCGCGCCGACCACCGAGCCGACCGCCAGGCAGGAGGTCAAGAGCCCGTACTGGCCGGCATCGCCGTGGAATACGCTGACCGACATGGTCGAGATGTAGATCGGGAAGTTGAAACCGAAGGTGCCGATCAAGAACAGCATCAGCAGGATCGCCATCAGATCCCGCCGCCGCCACACATAGCGAAACCCCTCGGTCAGGCCGCCGGCCTGGCGCGGCGGGCGCGGGGTCGGGTAGAGCTCGCCCACGCGCAGCAGGCACAGCGAGCCCAGCACCATGGCAAAAGAGATGGCATTGACGATGAAGACCCAGCCGGTGCCGATCGCCGCGATCAGCAGGCCGGCCACGGCGGGGCCGACCATGCGCGCGGCGTTGAACGAGGTCGCGTTCAGCGCCACCGCGTTGGAGAGGTACTTCTCGCCGACAAGGTCGTTGACGAAGGTCTGGCGCGCCGGCGCGTCGAAGGCGCTGACGCAGCCCAGCCCCAGGGCGAAGGCGTAGACCTGCCACAGCGTGACCACGCCGGTGAGGGTCACTACCCCCAGTCCCAGCGCGAGCAGGCCGAGCAGCGCCTGGGTGAGCAGGATCAGGCGACGCCGATTGCAGCGGTCGGCGGCGTAACCGGTCAGCGGTAACAGCAGTAGCTGCGGACCGAACTGCAGCGCCATGGTGATCCCTACGGCGCTGGCGTTGTGCTGGGTCAGCACGGTGAGCACCAGCCAGTCCTGGGCCACCCGCTGCATCCAGGTACCGGTGTTGGAGATCAGCGCGCCGGCGGCCCACAGGCGGTAGTTGTAGACCCTGAGCGACCGGAACAGGCGTTTGTCGCTCACGACTGGGGGCGCTTGCCGGGTTTGCGTACGGATCTCTGGCCTGGATGGGTGGCCGAGGTCGAACGGGTTGGTGCGGGAAAGATGATGGCGACGCTCCTTGTGGTTCGCGGTACCGGACACGTCACTGTGTCCGGCGGTGGCCGGAATGCCGGCCGCCAGAGACGATCTTCTTCTCAGGATATCAGACTCAGGCGATGGCGGCGGCCTGCTCGACCCAGGCGCCGAGCGCTATTACCCATGGATTCCAGCGGTCGTGGAGAGCAGCCAGAAGAGGTGTGCTTATCATTGTTATTGGCATCGTTTATCTACTGCGTCGAAGGTTTTATTGCAAGGCGTCATTCGGAGTGAATATATTTTTCACCTTTCATTTTGCTGATGTTTTAACGTCGATCAGAGGGGTGCCATGAACAGACAGACAATACGCAAGCTGTTGTCCGTGGGGTTGATGGGCATTGTCAGCGCTAGCCTGAATGCGTCGGCTGAAGTCGGTGAACGTGCACTGAAGTCGTGTCTCGCGCCTGACTTCGATCCGGCCGATGGGGCGCCCTTCGTATCGCTGGATTCCCCCCTCTACCCGGCTATGGAGAAAAAGATGAATGGGCTGGAAGAGCCCGATGCCACTTCCATGGACGCGCTCGGGGCGTACATGAACCAGACGCAAATGATGACAGTGTTTTCCCTGTTGCCCATGAACAGCTTCTTCTTCTCGTTGGCCACCGTCATGTGCAATCACGACCTTTATGCGCAAGACGGCTGCGAAAGCATGTCGATGGCGTTTGGCGGCAAGGCGACGCTGGAAGACGTGACGATGGACGATGGGCAGTTGAGCTACGTCTTTCGGGGTGGACAGGATGATCTGGTAGCCCGGGTCATGATCGGAGACAGCGATTACAACACGGTCACGATGTCGGTGATCGATGACGGTGTGACCACCGACTACGAACTGATACGGGATGCCGACGGCACGGAGCATTACCTGGCCGAAAGTGGCGATGGCGGTGAGATTCAATTCCTTGAACGTCCGGACTGCTCCGGTACTTATGCCCAGCGCGACACGCTTGACGGCCGCCTGGACCGGACGATCGACTTCGCGTGGACCTCCGCCAAGAGCGATGCGATGAACGTTCAGTGGACGAAGTGTCGCTACGAGGGTGGCGAGAAAACGTGCAGTAGCGGTGAATTCTGAGACCGTCGACGGCCTGGACCCGATGCCCGCTCAGGGAGTGGCGGACTCGCTCTGCGAATCGAGCCCGCCACTCCCTGAGGTCGTGACTCAGGCGCTGGGGTCGACCAGGATCTTCACCTGCGCCTTGTCGGCGAGCAGCGCCTCGAACCCCTGGCTGACCACGTCGTCAAGGGCGATGCGTGCGGTCACCAGATCCTCGGCACGGTAGTAGCCCTGCTGCATCAGTGCGATCACCGCGGGGTAGATATGGCGATAGGCGATGATGCCCTTGAGCGTGCGCTCCTGGATCACCAGCTGGTTGGGGTGGATGGCCGCCTCCGACTCCCAGATGCTGACGATGACCGTTTCGCCGCCGGGGTGGGTGCTGGCGATCGACTGGTTGAGCACCGCGGGCAGGCCGGTCACCTCGAAGGCGACATCGAAGCCGCCGCCGCTGGCGGCCATGAGCCGCTCGACGATCTCTCCCTCCGTGGGGTCGTGCACGATCGCCCCCAGTTCACTGGCGCGCTGCTTGCGCGCGGCGGAGACCTCGACCGCGTGGATCGACGCCGCGCCGGCGGCCTTGAGCGACTCGATCACCATCAGCCCGATCGGCCCGGCGCCGAACACTACCGCGCTGTCGCCCGCCTTGAGCGAACTCTGGCGTACCGCGTGCAGGCCGACCGCGGCGGGCTCGACCAGTGCGCCCTGCTCATAGGAGAGCCCCTCAGGCAGCCGATGTACCATGTGCTCGCCGACCACGGTGTACTCGGCGAAGCCGCCGCCACCGCCGGAGAGCCCGTGGAAGCCGAGCTGAGGGCTCAGGTTGTAGCGCTCCATCAGATAGGCGCCGTCGCGGTGGGGCGAGAGAATCGGTTCGATCGCCACCCGATCGCCCACCGCCACCCGGGTCACCGCACTGCCCACCTCGACCACCTCGCCGGCGAACTCGTGGCCCATGACGATGGGCGCCTGGTCGTGGCTCAACGGGTGCGGCGACTCCACCGGGATGAAGATCGGCCCGGCGGCGTACTCGTGCAGGTCGCTGCCGCAGATACCGCAGGCGGCGACCTTCACCTTGACCTGATACGGATCGCCGAGGGTCGGAACCTCGATCTGCTCGACGCGGATATCGCGTGCCTGGTACCAGCGTGCCGCCTTCATGCGCTGTTCACTCATGTCATCGTCTCCTGCCGCTGTCGCGCGGCGTTCAGGCCAGGTGGTGGACCGGCTGCAGGCCATAGACCGGCGTCTCGAGCCCTTCGAGACGCGCCTTCAGCTGCAGCGCCAGATAGTGGGAGTAGTGGCGTGACTGGTGCAGGTTGCCGCCGTGGAACCACAGCGCCGTCTGCTGGGTCGGCTTCCACATGTTGCGCAGCTCACCCTCCCAGGGGCCGGGGTCCTTGGGCGTATCGGAGCCCATGCCCCAGCACTTGCCGACCTTGTCGGCGACCTCCTGCGAGATGATCTCCGCCGCCCAGCCGTTCATCGAGCCGTAGCCGGTGGCGTAGACGATCAGGTCGGCGGGCAGCTCGCTGCCGTTGCTCAAGCTCACCGAGTGGCGGTTGATGCAGGCCACGTCGACCCCGCTGCGCAGCTTGATCTCACCGCTGGCGACCAGCTCGCTGGCGCCGACATCGATGTAGTAGCCGGAGCCGCGGCGCAGGTACTTGAGAAACAGGCCCGAATCGTCAGCGCCGAAATCGAGCAGGAAACCTGCGCGTTCGAGACGCCGGTAGAAGTCGGCATCCTGCTCGCGGATGGCGTCGAAGGCGGGGCGCTGGAAGTCGGGCAGCAGACGGTAGGGGATCGAGGCGAAAGTCAGGTCCGCCTTCTCGGTGGTGATGCCGTTGGCCAGCGCTTCCTCGGAATAGAGCGGGCCGAGGGCGTGCTGCATCAGTGAGTCGGACTTGACGATATGGGTCGAGGAGCGCTGCACCATGGTGACGTCGGCGTCGTTCTCCCACAGCGCGGCGCAGATGTCGTGGGCCGAATTGTTGGCGCCGATCACCACCACCTGCTTGCCGCGGTAGGCGTCGGGGCCGGGATGGCGGCTGGAGTGATGCTGCTCGCCGGCGAACTCCTCGGCGCCGGGGAAGTGCGGCACATTGGGCACGCCGGACATGCCGGTGGCGAGTATCAGCTGCTTGGGCTTGAGCGTCAGCGGCTGGCCATCGCGCACCACCTTCACCGTCCACTCACCGCTGGCCTCGTCGAAGCTGGCGCTCTCGCACTCGGTATTGCTCCAGTAGTTGAGCTCCATTACCCGGGTGTACATCTCCAGCCAGTCGCCGATCTTGTCCTTGGGCGCGAATACCGGCCAGTTGTCGGGGAAGGGCAGGTAAGGCAGATGGTCGTACCAGACCGGATCGTGCAGACACAGTGATTTGTAGCGCTTGCGCCACGCATCGCCGGGGCGTTCGTGCTTGTCGATCACCAGGGTCGGCACGTTCATCTGGCGCAGGCGGGCGGCGAGACCGATGCCGCCCTGGCCGCCGCCGACGATCAGACAGTAGGGCTGACGGGTGATGCCCAGCTCTGCGGCTTCGCGCTCGCGCGCCTCACGCCAGGTCTCGCGCGTCTTGTTGGCGCCGTGCTCGGCGCCCTTGGGGCGGTTGTGACCGCGCGGCTCGGGGTAGTCCTTGAGCGCCTGCAGGGTGGTCAGCAGGGTCCAGCACTTGCCCGCCTTCAGGCGCAGCAGCCCCTTGCCGGTGGCGACCCCGGTGGCAAAGGTGAACCAGGCTTCGATCACGCCATCGCTCTCGCTGGCCTCGCCCTCGAGCTGCCACTGGCCGGGGGCGGTATGCGCCAGGGTCGCCTCGAGCATCGCAGCGATCTCCGCCGGGCCCTCCAGGGTCTTCAGGTTCCAGGTAAAGGCGACCAGATCGCGCCAATAGCTGTCGTCGCGAAACAGCGCGGTGGCGCGCGGAATGTCGCCGGCGCGCAGGGCGGCGTCGAAATCCGCCAGCCACTGTTCGGCCTGCTGGGTGGGCGTGGATGCTGGCATGGGCTGCTCCTGTTGTTGCTATTGATGGTTGTTGCTATCGATGGTTGTTGCTATCGATGGTTGTTCTGAGTCGTTGTCATCGATAGGTGCTATCGATGGTGGCTCTGGGGAGCTGCTATCGATAGCTGCCATCGATGACGCCAGTGGTGGGCGTGCGGACCCGGATCGGGTGTGCCGATCAAGCGGTGCAGCAAACGTGCCAGGCGGCGCTAGCGCTTTGGTCGTAGATGCCAAAGTGTTGATGAAACTGGGTTTTGTATATCAGGGGCCGATGTGGTCAGGCGGGTGGGGATACGCTGGCGACATGGGTGTAACGGCGATGCGTGACAGCTGTTAACCCAGGCGTGACAGCTGTCACGCCGCCGGTGCCGCTGCGACCAACGGACGAGGGCGTCAGCCAGCCGCGAGGGGGTAGGCTGGGTGGACAACTGCCTTCGCGCGTCCACTTCTTTCACATAGGCCCGGTCTGGCAGCTGGCCATCGGCAGGAGGCGTCGGAATGGAACTCGGCTTGACGAAAGCGGGCAGGTTCGAGCAGGCGCAGCGCCAGCACATCGCCGCGGTGGCGCGCCTGGGCGAGGGGCGCGAGGTGCTGGCGGGACGCGAGATCATCCAGCGCTCCTGGCGGCGCTGTGTCGACGACTATCGGCTCGACCCCAGCCGCCCGCGGCCGGTACGTGTGCTGACCCACGAAGCGCTGGTCGACTCGCGCGAGCCGGTGGACGAACTCCTCTACGTGGCCCGGGCCGGGGTCGACCAGCTCTTCGCCCAGGTGGCGCCGATGGGCTATGTCCTGCTGCTGACCGACCGCCACGGGGTCACCGTCGACTTTCGCGGTCACCCGGAACAGGATGCCGCGCTACGTCGTGCCGGCCTCTATCTCGGCGCCGACTGGGACGAACGCCACGCCGGTACCTGCGCCGTAGGCACCTGCATTCACGAATCGCGCGCCCTGACCTGTCATCAGCGCGAGCACTTCGACGCCACGCATATCGCGCTCACCTGCACTGCGGCGCCGATCCACGATCCCCAGGGGCGGCCCATCGCGGTGCTCGATATCTCCGCGCTGCAGTCCCCCCGCGGGCTGGAGAGCCAGAGCTTCGGCCTGCCGCTGGTCACGCTCTACGCGCGGATGATCGAGGATGCCTACTTCCTGCATCGTTACCGCGACACCACCATCCTGCGCTTCGACACCACCCGCGCCTTCGTCCACTTCAATGGCCGTGGCCTGATCGCCTTCGACGCTCAGGGGCGGGTGCTCGCCGCCAACGGCGAGGGGCGGGCGCTGATCGCGGCCCACGCCCAGCGGACGCCGCCGGCACCGACACAGGTGACCCAGCTGTTCGAGGCCGAGCTGGACGATCTGCTGGCGCTGCCGCGCTGCGAGCCGGACCAGTTGCGCGCCTTGCGCCTGCGCGCCAGCGGTGAGATCCGCTTTGCCGCGCTGGTCGAGCCGCGAGGTCTCCGCCGGCATCGTCGTGATGCGGAGCCGATCTGCGCGGCGACTGACGCCGTGACTGATGCCGCCGGCGAGATCCATGAACCGGTAGCGACGACCTCGACGCCGGCCCTGGATCGCCTGGCGGGGGACGATCCGGCGATGCAGCGGCTGCTGGGCCTGGCCCGGCGGCTCTGCCGGCAGCCGCTCAACGTGCTGATCCGGGGCGAGACCGGCACCGGCAAGGAGGTGCTGGCGCGGGCGCTGCATGCCAGCGGTGACCGCGCCGAAGGGGCCTTCGTCGCGGTCAACTGCGCGGCGATTCCCGAAGCGTTGATCGAGAGCGAGCTGTTCGGCTATCTGCCCGGTGCCTTTACCGGCGGCAACCCCAAGGGAATGCGCGGCCTGATCGCGCAGGCCGACGGCGGTACGCTGTTCCTCGACGAGATCGGCGACATGCCGTTGACGCTGCAGAGCCGGCTGCTGCGGGTGCTGGCCGAGCAGGAGGTGATGCCACTCGGCGCCGAGCGGCCGGTCAAGGTGGCGCTGCGCGTGGTGACCGCCACCCACCGCGACCTCGCCGCGCTGATCGCCGAGGGCCGCTTCCGCGAGGATCTCTACTACCGCCTCAATGGTGCCGAGTTGGTCCTGCCGCCACTGCGCGAGCGCGCCGACCGCCGCTATCTGATCCAGCGGCTGTTCGCCGCCCTGACCGCCGAGCAGGGCGGTGCCGTGCAGTTGCGCGCCGATGCCCTGCACGCGCTGCTCGACGCCCCCTGGCCGGGCAATGTGCGCCAGCTCAAGAGTGCCCTGGCGTTCGCCCTGGCCACCCGCGAGGGGGAGACGATCACCGTGCACGACTTGCCCGAGAGCTGCCGCGCCGATCGGGTCGCAACGCCGCCCATCTCTGCGACATCGGCGATACCCAGGACGACCCAGCTAAGGCATGAAAGCGACGACGCGCCGGCCGAGGCCGAGTCACTGGCACGTGCTCTGGCCCAGGCGGGTTGGAACGTCAGCCAGGTGGCGCGTCAGCTCGGTGTCTCGCGGCCAACGCTCTACCGGCGCATGCGCCGCCACGGGCTGGTCCCGCCCAACCGCCGAGAGGCGCTCCGCGACTGAGGCGCTTGCCTCCCAGTGCTGCATTCGCGCCTCTGCGCTGCCGTCATCGGTTTCCGCGCTCTACCGCGCGGCACGCCGGGGGCTGAACAGGCTGTCGATGACGCCGCCTGCTGGCGGCCTGCATGCCATGTCCCCCTCAATACCTGTCTGTGATTCCCCCATCTGGCTCGATGCTGCCTGTGTCGTTGTCGAGGCGTCTTCACGGACTCGAGGATCTTGCTCGGCGGGCGTGATCGAGGGGCGTGATTGGCCAGGCGTCATCATTTAGCCATGGAGCTTGCCCAAAACTCGGTATACGATTCAGCGCGGCGCGATATCTAGCACGCGTTTGCGTGCTGCTTCGCCATGGTCAATCCGGGCCCGATACCTCATCTGGCGCTGCCTGACGGCCGACGCTGCCAGTCAAGAAAAATACGAAAGCAAGGGAACAGTCATGCAATTTTCTCTGATCTATCCGGGGGAGCGGCGACGCTTCGCCCTGCTCATGGTGGTTGCCGTCACGCTATGGGCCGCGCTCTTTGTCATGTCACTGGGGATGGTGTTGTTCTATCTCCTGTTCATCTGGGTCGTCGCCCTGTTCGTGCAATCGGCGTTCATCTCCACGATCCGTGGCAATGGGGTTCGCATCAGCGCGCAACAGTTCCCGGCGCTGGCGGCGGATATCGAAAACTGCTGTCAGATCGTGGGTCTCGAGCGTCAGCCGGAGGCGTATCTGCTGCATGCCGATGGGCTGTTCAACGCGCTGGCCACCCGCTTTCTGCGCCGCCACTATGTGGTGCTTTACTCCTCGGTGGTCGATGCACTGGCGGATCGCCCGGACGCGCTGCGCTTCTATATCGGCCATGAGCTGGGACACATTCGGCGCGGGCACCTGAGCAAAGGCGTCGTGGTCGCGATCGCATCCTGGTTGCCGCTGCTGGGGGCGGCCTACCGTCGTGCGTGTGAGTACACCTGCGACCGTCATGGGCTCGCCTGCTGCCCGGATCCGGATGCAGCCTTTGCCGCCATGTCGGCGCTGGCGGCGGGTGGCTCACGGCGTGCGAGTCTCGATCTCGAGGTGTTCGCGGCGCAGCGCCACGACGTCAACGGGTTCTGGGCCTCGCTGAACGAGTTGATCGGTGACTACCCCTGGACCACCAAACGGGCCCACGCCATTCTCCAGCTCGCCCGGGAAGAGACCCCTTCGCAGCCGCGCCGTCATCCGCTGGCCTGGTGTTTTGCCGCCTTCTGCCCGCGGGTGCCCGGGCTCGGTGGCGCCGGTGCGCTGCTGTTCGTGGTGATCATCGCCGTTGCGGCGGTGTTGGGCGTGAAGGCGTTTCAGCAGTATCAGGCCAAGGCGCAGTTGACGAGCTTCATCGAACAGACCGACCCAGACCGTGAAGCCCTCACCGCCTTCACACTGCACGAGATGGAGTGGCCCTCGACGCTCGATCAACTGGGGATCGACAGCCGCCACAACGATACCGCCCTGCAGGCCACCCTCGAACTCGGCAGCGAAGGTGAGCTCGTGTACACCTTCGTCGGCGGGCAACTGGCAGGTCAGAGCCTGATCTTGAACCCCTATCCGAGCTTCGACGAACAGGACGAACTCGACGGCATGACCTGGTTGTGCATGAGCGACACCTTGGTGCCGGGTCTGCTATCCGAGCATTGTCTCGGGGAGACGTCGCCCTAGACCCCCCCGGTCTCGAGCGCCGGCCAATGGCAGGGTACTGTCCGGCGCTCAGCGCGCTGTCGTGTGCTTGTAGCGCTCGCGCGCCGCGTTCACCGCTGGCTGGTGCTGTTCGGCCCAGGCGACCAGCGCGGCGACCGGTGTCAGCAGCGACTGGCCGAGCTCGGTGAGCTGGTACTCCACCCGGGGCGGCACCTCGGGGTAGGCGGTGCGACTGACCAGCCCGTCCTGCTCCAGCTGCTTGAGCGTGCGCGAGAGCATCTGCTTGGAGATGTCGTCGATCTCGCGGCGTAGCTGGTTGAAGCGGCGGGTGCCCGGTCTCAGGGTCAGCAGCACCAGCAGGCTCCACTGATCGCCGATCCGGTCGAGTACGTCGCGGATCGGGCAGGGTTGGGCCAACACCAGCGATTCTGAGGAGGAGACATCAGGGTTGTGTGGGTTGTCGTTCATGAGGGGCTCGTATGACTGTCTCGTCGCGATGGGGTGACGATGGGGGCAAAGGGGCGGCCCTGGGTCAGTCGGGTGTGACCGGGTCAGGCCGGCGTGACTTCTTGTGGGAGGGGTAAAACTCGCATAGATTCGCCGTCACGGTCCAGTTTGTAGACCTATGTCCTCTACTCGACTCAGCGAAGGAAGACCCCCATGGCCAAGATTGCTCTGATCGGCGCCTCCGGCAATGCCGGATCGCGTATCCTCATCGAACTCGTCGCCCGCGGTCATCAGGTCACCGCGATCGCGCGCCATCCCGAGCGCATCGCCCCGCTCGAGGGCGTCACGCCGACGGCCGGCGATGCCAACGATCGCCACGCGCTGGCGGCGCTGCTCGCCGGGCACGAGGCGGTGATCAGCGCGGTGCACTTCGTCGCCAGCGACTTCGAGACGCTGGTCGGTGCGGTACGCGACGCCGGGGTCAGGCGCTATCTGGTAGTCGGCGGTGCCGGCAGCCTGGAAGTGGCGCCCGGACAGCGGCTGATCGATCAGCCGGACTTCCCCGAGGCCTACCGCGCCGAGGCGGCCCAGGGCGCAGAGTTCCTCGAACGGCTGCGGGCGGTGACGGATCTCGACTGGACCTTCCTGTCGCCGTCGGCCGAGTTCGTGCCCGGCGAGCGTACCGGCCGCTTCCGCCTGGGGCAGGATGCGCTGCTGACCTTCGCGGAGGGATCGCGCATCTCGTTCGAGGACTACGCCATCGCCCTGGTGGATGAGCTGGAGAGCCCGCGGCACGTGCGTCAGCGCTTCACCGTGGGCTACTAGGCTTTGCGCGCAACTTCCGAGATCCGTGCTAGGCGATGATCGGGGGCGCTGGCCCTCGATCGCAGGCCATTAACCAGCTACCTTTCTTCACACAGGCGCTTCGCGCGCTATCGACCCATTGTGGAGAATCGTCATGAGCGACAGTCGTTACACACCCCCCAAGGTCTGGGAACCCAAGGAGAGCGGCGGCAAGTTCGCCAGCATCAACCGTCCGGTGGCCGGGCCCACCCATGAGAAAGCGCTCCCGGTGGGCAAGCATCCGTTCCAGCTCTACTCGCTGGCCACCCCCAACGGGGTCAAGGCCGGGGTGATGTTCGAGGAGCTGCTGGCACTGGGCAAGGACGCCGAGTACGACGCCTGGCTGATCAACATCGGCGAGGGCGATCAGTTCGGCAGCGGCTTCGTCGAGGTCAACCCCAACTCCAAGATCCCGGCGCTGATGGACTACAGCGGTGACAAGCCGCTGCGGGTCTTCGAGTCCGGCTCGATCCTCCTGCACCTGGCGGAGAAGTTCGGTGCCTTCCTGCCCAGCGACACCGCCACCCGGGTGGAAACCCTCAACTGGCTGTTCTGGCAGATGGGCAGTGCGCCCTACCTGGGCGGCGGTTTCGGTCACTTCTACGCCTACGCGCCGGAGAAGCTGGAGTATCCGATCGACCGCTTCACCATGGAGACCAAGCGCCAGCTCGACGTGCTCGATCGGCGTCTGGCCGAGTCGCGCTATCTGGCCGGTGACGAGTACACCATCGCCGACATCGCCAACTGGTCCTGGTACGGCCAGCTCGCACTGGGGCGGCTCTACGACGCGGCAGAGTTCCTCCAGGTCGAGAGCTACACCCATGTGCAGCGCTGGGCCAAGGAGATCGATGCACGCCCGGCGGTGCAGCGCGGGCGAATGGTCAACCGCACCTTCGGCGAGCCGTCGAGCCAGCTCCACGAGCGCCACGATGCCAGCGATTTCGACATCCGCACCCAGGACAAGCTCGGCGGCTGAATCCGCCTTGTTTCTCTCTTCGACCCGGCCGCCTGGCCGGGTTTTGCGTATCCAGGGCCGCGATCCCGAGGCCGGCCAGGGTTGGCTGCCTAGATTGGCGGCCGGGTGGAATATACGTCGATAATGTCTCCATTCGGTCAGCGGTCCGCCTCTCGCGGCGCTCGTCATTCACTCATCAAGGCTTGCTCATGAAGTCACTCTTTCGCGCCTATCTCGACGCTTCTCTGATTCTGCGTGTCACCATCGCCCTGGTGCTGGGCCTGGTTGCCGGCCTGCTGGGCGGCGAGACCCTGGCCGCCTGGGTGGCACCGCTGGGCGATCTGCTGCTGCGTCTGCTCAAGTTCCTGATCGTCCCCATCGTGCTGTTCACGCTGATCGTGGGGATCAATCAGGCCGAGCTGGGGCGGCTCGGGCGCATGGGCGGCAAGGTGTTCGCCTACTACGTGGTGACCTCGGCGCTGGCGATCGTGGTCGGGCTGGTCGTCGCCTCGCTGCTCTCGCCGGGCAGTGGCATGACCCTCGACGACAGCGCCAGCGTCTCGGTACCGGAGAATCCCGGTATCGTCAGCGTGCTGCTGTCGATCGTGCCCAGCAATATCGTCGCCGCGCTGGCCGAGCCCAACCTGCTGGGGATCATCTTCACCGCCTTCGTGTTCGGAATCGCGCTGCTCAAGCTGCGTCAGCGCGGGGCGGCCCTCAAGGATGCGGCCCAGGCCGATGGCGATGCGCATTCAGAGGCAAAGCCCCAATCCGATGACAAGACCCAGGGCGAGCTGGCGGAGAAGCTCTATGGGGTGATCGAGGGGCTCAACGCGGTGACCATGAAGGTGATGGCCGGGGTGCTGCAGTTCGTGCCGATCGGGGTCTTCGCCATCGTCACCGGCACCGTGGCCAAGCAGGGGCTCGGCACGATTCTCTCCCTCGGCAACATGGTGCTGGTGCTCTACCTGGCGCTGGCCGTACACCTGCTGCTCTACTGCGTGCTGATGAAGGGCTTCGGGGTGCGTCTCGGGGCCTTCTTCCGCGAGGCGCGCACGCCAATGGCGACCGCCTTCGCCACCCAGAGCAGCAGCGGCACGCTGCCGCTGACGCTCAACGCGGCCCAGCGCCTGGGACTGCCGCGCAGTCTCTACGCCTTCAGCCTGCCGCTGGGAGCGACGGTCAACATGGATGGTGCCGCGATCCGCATCGCGATCTCGGCGGTGTTCGCTGCCAACGTGGCGGGCATCCCGCTCGATCTCACCAGCATGCTCGAGATCGTGCTGATCGGCACGCTGACGTCGATCGGTACCGCCGGTGTGCCCGGAGCGGGTATCGTGATGATCGCCACGGTGTTCGCCCAGGTTGGCCTGCCGATCGAGACGGTGGCGCTATTGACCTCGATCGATGCGCTGGTGGGCATGGGCTGTACCGCGCTCAACGTCACCGGCGATCTGACCGGTAGCGCGATCATCGCGCGTAGCGAGGCGCGGGCGGGAGAGGTGTCGGCGGCGCGGGAACCGACAGCCTGAAACGGTCAGTGTGGCCTGGCTAACGGCGCCCGAGACTCGAGTGAAGACAAGGTGAGGCATGACACAGGTGACACAGTCGGATCTGCTGATCATCGGCGGCGGCAGCATGGGGCTGGCGGCGGCCGATCATCTGGCCGCCCGTGGGGTGGGGTCGGTACAGGTGCTGGACGCCCACGATCCGCCCCACGACCAGGGCGCCCACCACGGCGAGACGCGGCTGATCCGGCTCGCCTATGGCGAAGGCAGCGGCTATGTGGCGCTGGCCCAGCGCGCCTGGGCGGGCTGGCAGCGGCTCGAGCGAGAGAGCGATGAGGCGCTGCTGCTGCCCACCGGGGTGCTCAACCTCGGCCCGGCGTCGGCCCCCTTCCTGCGTCAGGTCGCGGCCAGCGCGCGGGACTATGCGCTGCCCCTCGAGCAGCTCGACGGCCCCGGCGTGGCGCGGCGCTGGCCCGGCTGGCAGGGCGGCGCAGCGGCGCTGAGCGAGGCCCATGTCGGCGCCTTCGAATCCCGCGCCGGGGTACTGCGGGTGGCGCGGATCATCGCCTGCTGGCGCCAGCGCCTGGCCCGCAGCACGTGGGTGACGCTGGCCACCGGTGCGCGAGTGGTCGCCCTCGAGGCGCTGCCAGCGGGCGGCTACGTCGCGCACTGTGCCGATGGCCGCCGCTTCGGCGCCCGGCGCGTGCTGGCCGCCTGTGGCCAGCACCTGGCCGGTCTGCTGCAACCGCTGGGAGTGACCCTGCCGCTGACGCGGGTGCGCAAGACCTTTGCCTGGTACGACGCGGATGCGCGCTATCACCGCGAGCGCTTTCCGGGCTTCAGCCTCACCGATGACGAGCTGGGCATCTACTACGGCTTTCCCGATATCGATAACGCCGGATTCAAGATTGGCCGCCATGATGCTGGGCAGCCGCTGGAAGCGGGAGAGCCGCTGCTGCCGTTCGGCGAGCATCCGGCGGATATCTCCGAGCTGGCACAGGTGATCGCGCGCTATCTGCCCGGGGTCGGGGCGCTACGCCACGGCGCCGTGTGCCAATACATCCGCACCCCCGACGAGCACTTCCTGATCGATGAGCCGCTGCCGGGGCTGGTGATCGCCGGCGGCTTCTCGGGCCACGGTTTCAAGTTCGCGAGCGTCATGGGCGAGGTGCTCGGCGAGTGGTTGGCATGTGGTAAGCGGGCGCCGGAACTCGCCGCCTTCGGGCTGGCACGGTTTTCCATCCCCAGTGAGGAGAACGCATGAGCAAGACAGATCAGGCGCGCTTTCTGGCGCGCGCGGTGGCCCTGGCCGAGGCCGCGCTGGAGGCCGGCGACGAACCCTTCGGCAGCGTGCTGGTAAGCGCTGACGGCGAAGTGCTGGCCGAGGACCGCAATCGCATCTCCGGTGGTGATGCCACCCGCCATCCGGAGTTCGCCCTGGCGCGCTGGGCGGCCGAGCATCTCTCTTGGCAGGCGCGCGCTGCCGCTACCGTCTATACCTCCGGTGAGCACTGCCCGATGTGTGCCGCCGCGCATGGCTGGGTCGGGCTGGGGCGGATCGTCTACGCCAGCTCGGCGGCGCAACTGGTGGCGTGGCTCGGCGAGCTGGGGCAGGCGCCGCCGCCGGTGGCGCCGCTGCCGATTACCTCGGTGGTACCGGGGCTCTGCGTCGAGGGACCGGTGGCCGGTTTCGACCAGCAGGTACGGGCGCTGCACCGGCGCCGCCATGGACACTGATAGCCTTCCTGCCTTGTGGGCCGGCGATCTGCCGGCCCGAAAAGACTGTAGTCGCGGCTCCTGTCGGCCGATGGGCGTAGAGGGCCTTTGGGCCCTTCAGCCTGGCGGCAAGCGAAAGCGGTCCAAGCATATCCATTAGTCACCCGGGGTGACGACCCGAGGATGGTGTCGCGCGGCACGGCGCTGGCGACGTGTCGAGGGCTTCACGCCGCGATATCTCACCCAGGCCTCTCGCGATGAGAGCGCCGGATTTGTGGTGTCTACGCCAAATCTCTCTAAGCTAAGGGCCCAGCGGCTTCCTGTCAGAGCCGGTATCGGCGCTGATGGGCAATGGCCGAAGCCGTGCCCGTGGGGATGCGCAGGTGTCAAAGACAATCATCTGAGGTGGCAGACAGGCAGGGCGCCTGGGTGTCGCGGTGTCATTCAGCCAGCGCTTGGGGCAGCGCGCTGAAGGGCGCCTCTTCGTTTAATCAACAATTCAACGAAGGCTGAAACAGGGTTTCAACTAAATTTTAATTGAAGGTTCAAGTTCAATCACATGGATGAAAAGACCTTATTCGCCGAGCGGCTGAAAGAAGCGCTGATAGCGGCGGGTTACGAACCGCGCCCCTCTGTGCTGGAGCGGGAGTTCAACCTGCGCTATTGGGGCTCGCCGATGACGTTTCAGGGCGTCAGGCGCTGGCTGCGCGGTGAATCGATCCCGGCCCAGAACAAGCTCCAGGTGCTGGCGGGATGGCTCGGGGTGGAGCCCCATTATCTGCGCTATGGTGCCCGGGCTGCCTGCAGCCCGGAACTGTCCCAGGCGACCTGGATGATCGCGGTCGGTGGCGAGGAGGACGAGGTGCTGCGTGTCTATCGCGGGCTGCCCGACGAGCAGCGCCAGCTCTTGCGCCAGGTCATTCTCACCTTCGCGCGTGCCAATGAGCTGGAGCCGGATCGGGCGAAACCTCCGTCCCAGGCGTAGGCCTGGGACGGCCGCGACGCTCAGGGGCGTCTCACGGCAGCATGTGGGGCATCATGCGGTAGTAGAGATTGAACAGTATCCACAGCGTGCCGCCGACCATGATCAGCAGGATCAGTGCGGTGAACAGGATCAACTGCAGATCCTCGCGCTTGTTGCGCGCCAGCGTGATATGCAGGAAGCAGCGAAAGTGCACTACCACCTGCACCATGGCACACAGGCCGATGAGCAGGTAGAGATGCAGCGGCCGCCACTCGGCAAAGGCGGCGACGCCGAACGGGATCAGCGTCAGGATCAGCGCCAGGGTGAAGCCCCATAGATAGCTGCGCTGCTCGCTGGCGCGCTCTTGTGCTTCGGCGTCGCTGAGTGTGCGTCGACTCATGCCAGCCCCCCCAGATAGACGAGCGAAAAGATCCCGATCCAGACGATATCGAGGAAGTGCCACAGAATCGCCAGGCGGATCAGGCCGTTCTTGGTCTGCGCATCCAGGCCGTGCACGGCGAGTTGACCGAGCAGCGCGATCAGCCAAATACAGGCAACGGTCACGTGCAGCCCGTGCAGCGGCACCAGCGAGAAGAACGCGGAGAGGAAGCCGCTGCGGCTGGGTACGCCGCCGGCCTCGAACATGCGGTGAAAGTCATAGAGCTCGTGGGCCACGAAGCCGAGCCCCAGGAGCAGCGTGACCAGTAGCCAGCCGACCAGCACCCGGCGGTCGTCGCGGTACTTGAGCGCCAGCGACGCCATGCCGAAGGTGAAGCTGCTCACCAGCAGCAGCATGGTCTCGAAGAAGGCGCCCCGCATGTCGAACAGATCTTTCGGCCCAGGGCCGCCAGCGGTGCCGCCGAGCATGGTCACGTAGGTGCCGAAGAGCAGCCCGAAGAGGATCATGTCGCTCATCATGAAGACCCAGAAGCCGAAGACCATCTCTTCGCGGCTCTCTTCGCCCTCGCGGTGAGCGTGCCCCAGGTTGAGCCCGGGATGGCGCGCCGGCGCGCCGGCCCGATCAGTGTGACGAGAGGTGAGTGCTGTCATTGGATGGCGCCCTCCACGGGAGGCACGGGGAGGCCCCGGTTATCGGATGACTGTTCCCGCGAGCGGGCGACCGGTGTGGTGGCACGGACCTGGGCGAGCCAGGTCAGGTGGGTACGACGCACCTCTTCACCGGGCAAGGTGCGGGTGGTGTTGCGGCAGAAACCGCGGGCGATCACCGCGGCCAGCGTGATGCCGGCGGCGAGCAGAACCATCCACCACTGATACCAGGTCAGGCCGAAGGCCATGGCGGTGCCGGTGACGGCGAAGATCACCCCCATCGGGCTATTGGCCGGCAGTACGATATCGGGAAACTCGTCCGGCACCTGATACGCCTTGCCGCGCTCCTTCTCGAGCATGAAGGCATCGCGCCCGTAGACCTCCGGGATGACCGGGAAGTTGTACTCCGGTGGCGGCGAACTCACCGCCCACTCCAGGCTGCGCCCATCCCACGGGTCGCCGATCGGCATCGCGTTGAGATGGCGGTCGCGCACGCTCACCCAGAGCTGGATCACCAGGCACGTCATGGCCAGCAGAACGATCGTGGCGCCGACCAGCGCGGTCAGCGTCCACGGCAGATAGGCCGGGGTGAAGAAGGCCACCGTGCGGCGCGGCATGCCGAGCACGCCGAGCGCATAGAGCGGGAAGAAGGCGAGCATGAAGCCGATGATCCAGGCGTAGGCGGCGCGGCGCCCCCAGCGCTCCTCGAGACGGAAGCCGAAGGCCTTGGGAAACCAGAAGTTGGTGCCCGCGAGCATCCCGAACAGCAGCCCCGGGATCAGCATGTTGTGGAAGTGGGCGACCAGGAACAGCGAGTTGTGCACCTGATAGTCGACGCTGGGCACCGCCAGCACGATGCCGGTCAGCCCGCCCAGCACGAACAGCATCAGAAAGCCGCTGGCGTAGATCATCGGCACCGACATGCGGATGCGCCCGCGGAACAGCGTCAGCATCCAGTCGTAGATCTTCACCCCGGTGGGGATGCCGATCAGCATCGTCGCGATCCCGAACACGGCGTTGATATGGGCGCTCTGGCCCATGGTGAAGAAGTGGTGCAGCCATACCGTGAAGGAGAGCACGGCGATCGCCAGGGTGGCGATCACGAGCGCCTTGTAGCCGTAGAGCGTCTTGCCGGCGAAGGTCGAGAAGACTTCCGAGAAGATGCCGAAGGCGGGCAGGATCAGGATATAGACCTCGGGGTGGCCGAAGGCCCAGAACAGATTGATGTAGTTCATCATGTTGCCGCCCAGATCGGCGGTGAACAGATGAAAATCGAGATAGCGGTCGAGCGCCAGCAGCGCGGTGGCGACGGTCAGCGGCGGCATGGCGAAGATCATCAGGATCGCCGTGCACAGCGCGGTCCAGGTGAACAGCGGCAGGCGCATCCAGCTCATCCCCGGGGCGCGCCGCTTGTAGATGGTGACGGCGAAATTGATCCCGCTCAGGGTCGATGACAGGGTCGAGAGGGTCACTGCCCAGATCCAGTAGTCGACTCCGGCACCGGGATTGGCAGCGTGCCCAGTAAAGGTGGGATAGCCGGTCCAGCCGCCGGTGGAGAAGGGCGCCAGCACCAGCGAGATCATCACCACGGCGGCACCGGCGGCGGTCAGCCCGAGACTGATCTGGTTCATCACCGGGAACGAGAGATCGCGGGTACCGATCTGCAGCGGCATCACGTAGTTGATCATGCCGGTGAGAAACGGCATGGCCATGAAGAACACCATGATGGTGCCGTGGGTGGTGAAGAGCTGGCCGAAATGATCCGCGGTCAGGAAACCGCCGTCCAGGCCGAAGGCCTGCTGCAGGCGCATCAGTACCGCTTCGATCACTGCCCGGGCCAGCATCACCAGCGCCAGCGCGATGAACATGATGCCGATCTTCTTGTGATCGGGGCTGGTCAGCCACTCCCGCCACAGCCAGCCCCAGCGCCGGGTCCAGGTCAGCCCGATGACCACCGCAATGGCGCCGAGCACCACCATCGATGCTGCCCCCGAGGCGATCACGGCGTTGATCACGTTCTTCGTGGTCGGATGCTGCAGCGCATCCCAGAAGGGCAGGGCGCTGGCGTCTAGCCGTCCGAGCAGCCAGTGGGTCGAATCGTTCACGGTGTGGCTCCCGTGGGTGCGGCGGCGGCCAGCGCCGGATGGATGGACAAGGGTGAACTGGCGAGTAGGAGTGAATCGGGAGACAAGGGGCGCGTGGTGGAGAGAGACGCCGTGTCCTGACTCCAGTCGGGCGCGCGGTGCGCGGCGATGGCCTCGAACAGCCCGGACGGGAAGTGCTTGAAGCGCAGTGGCGTGCTGTCGTCGGCAGGGCTGCCGGCGTCGTCGGTCTGCCGAGCCCTTCCCGTGATGGCCGCAGTCTCGGTGCCGTCGAGCGCGCGCGCCAGGGCGGCATGGGTGTTCTTGGCCATCAGCAGGCTGAAGACCTCGGGGGTGAATGACCGGCCCTGCGCGCGCACTTGATGGGTGAAATCGGCGAAGGCGTCGGCGCTGAGCGCGCGGGTGACGAAGCGCTGGCGATAGAACTCCTTGCCGCTGTACTGCATGTTGCGGCCGGGGAACACGCCCGGGGCGTCGGCTTCCAGATGCAGCCGGGTCACCATGTGATTCATCACGTCTATCTGGCTACCCAGGGCGGGCACGAAGAAGCCCTGCATCACACTGGCCGAGGTCAGCCGCAGCGAGACCGGCCGCCCGGCGGGGATCACCAGCTCGTCTACCGTGGCGATGCCCTGCTCGGGATAGATGAACAGCCATTGCCAGTCGAACCCTACGACCTGGACCTCGAGCGGTGGCTGATCGCTGACCAGCGGTCGATAGGGGTCGAGGGCTATCGTGCTGCGCCAGGTCAGCGTGGCAAGCACGGCGAACACCAGCAGCGGGATACCCCAGATCGCCAGATCGGCGCGCAGGGAAAATTCCCATTGCGGCCGATAGCGGGCGCGGCCGCCGTAGCGATAGCGCCACAGGATGAGCGGTGTCAGCACCAGGACCGGGAGCACCACCGTCAGGGTGATGGCGATGACCCACCAGAAGTGCTGCCGCTGGGCCGCGGCGATGGGCCCCTGGGGATCGAGAAAGGAGAGATGGGCATCGCTGCAGCCTGCGATCAGCGGCAACGACAACCCTATGATCAGGCGAGACGGCGCCCACCGTGAAAGCCTGCACCCTGGAGCTTTGAACACGAGCACCTCGAGGAAACGTGAGCGTCATGAAATGTATCGGCACGGTGAGTCCGTGTGTCCGCCAACTATAGGCAGGGATTCCACCGAGTGCACCTGTCAGATGGCATCGGCGTCGCGTATTGGACAGTGCGGCGGGGGGAGTTCTATACCTTCAAGATGTCCCCGCGTTTTATCGCCCTGATCTGATATGGCGAATACCCCCCTGGTCCTGACCCAGAGGCCGAGGTCGCGACACTGGTGGATTCGGTGCCGCGCGGTGGGGACATGGGGTGATGCGATCGTCGCATCGCCGCGTCGAACGAGGGAGATGTCACCGTGACCAGCGACAACCGCAAGCCGACGACGACGGATGCCGGCATTCCCGTCGCGAGCGAAGAGAACTCGCTTTCGGTGGGGCCTGATGGCCCCATCGTGATGCATGATCACTATCTGATGGAGCAGATGGCGGCGTTCAACCGCGAGATGATTCCGGACCGCCAGCCACATGCGAAGGGCGGCGGCGCCTTCGGTCACTTCGAGGTGACCCAGGATATCAGCCGCTATACCAAGGCCCAGTTCCTGCAGCCGGGCAAGAAGACCGACATGGTGGCGCGCTTCTCCACCGTGGCGGGGGAGAGCGGCAGCCCGGATACCTGGCGCGATCCGCGTGGCTTTGCGCTCAAGTTCTATACCGAAGAAGGCAACTTCGACATGGTCGGGAACAACACCCCGGTCTTCTTCGTGCGCGATCCGATGAAGTTCCAGCACTTCATCCACTCGCAGAAGCGCCGCGCCGACAATGGTCTGCGCGATCACGACATGCAGTGGGATTTCTGGACCCTGGCGCCGGAATCGGCCCACCAGGTGACCTGGCTGATGGGCGATCGCGGCGTCCCCGCAAGCTGGCGCCACATGAACGGCTACTCCAGCCATACCTACATGTGGGTCAATGCCGAGGGCGAGCGCTTCTGGGTCAAGTATCACTTCAAGACCGATCAGGGCATCAAGTGCATGACCCAGGAGCAGGCGGATCAGATGGCCGGCAGCGACGCCGACTATCACCGTCGCGATCTGTTCGAGGCGATCAAGCGTGGCGACTATCCGACCTGGACCCTGCACGTGCAGGTGATGCCGTTCGACGAGGCCAAGGATTACCACATCAACCCGTTCGACCTGACCAAGATATGGCCCCACAGCGACTATCCGCTGATCGAGGTCGGCAAGATGACGCTCGATCGCAACCCGACCGATTTCCACAGCGAGATCGAGCAGGCCGCCTTCGAGCCCAACAACATGGTGCCGGGCACTGGGCTTTCGCCGGACAAGATGCTACTGGCGCGCTCGATCTCCTACGCCGACGCTCACCGCGCGCGGCTGGGGGTCAACTACAAGCACATTCCGGTCAATACCCCGCGGTGCCCGGTGCACAGCTACAGCAAGGGCGGCGCCATGCGCATGCACAACGCCAGCGATCCGGTCTACGCGCCCAACAGCAAGGGCGGCCCCAAGGCCGACCCGCAGCGCTATCCGGAAGACGCCGTGTGGTCCGCCGACGGCGAATTCGTGCGCACTGCCTATGCGCTGCGCCCCGCCGATGACGACTGGAGTCAGGCCAACGATCTGGTCAACAAGGTGATGGACGACGCTGCGCGCGACCGCCTGGTCGACAATATCGTCGGCCATGTCTCCGGTGGCGTCGAGGAGCCGGTACTGTCGCGGGTGTTCGAGTACTGGAAGAACGTCGATGCCAAGATCGGCGAACGCGTGGAGGCCGGCGTGAAGGCCAATCGCGGCCGCTGACCGCCGGGCCAGGGCGTGGTAGCGAGCACGCCGGGCGGCCTGTTCCCCCCCCGAGACAACGGCCCCGTCCCTTAGGACGGGGCCGTTTTGCGCAGGCCATTCCTTATGGGCCATACCCGGCACCGGTGGCCCGCGAAATTCGCGCCGGGAAGCGCGAGGCGTGTCGCCGACTACCCGCTGCAAAAAGGCCCCGTCATCATCGATGACGGGGCCTTGATAGTGGTACGACGAACCCGGCAGGGTCAGAAGCTGCTCCACTCCTCGACGTCTTCGGACGTCTGACGCGAGGGCTGACGCTTGGCCGGAGCCACCTGGGGCTGCGGTGAGGCCAGCTTGGCCGTGGCCTTGTCGACCGCGCGGCTGGCGGCGTTACGCGCGCCGTCTTCATAGCCGCGGAAGAAGCTGACCTCCTGCGCCAGCAGCTCGGCCTGATCCTTCAGGCTGGTGGTCACGGTGGTCGACTCCTCGACCAGGGTGGCGTTCTGCTGGGTGACGCTATCCATCTCGCCCACCGCCAGGTTGATCTGCTGGATACCGGTGGACTGCTCGCGACTGGCGACGGCGATCTCGGAAACCAGGTCGGTGACCTTCTCGACGTTGGTGACGATCTGCGACAGGGTCTCACCGGAGCGGTTGACCAGCTCGGAACCGCGCGCCACGCGCTGGGCGCTTTCGGAGACCAGCTGCTTGATCTCGCCGGCGGCGTCGGCACTGCGGCTGGCCAGCTGGCGCACTTCCTGGGCGACCACGGCGAAGCCGCGGCCCTGTTCACCGGCACGCGCGGCCTCCACCGAGGCGTTGAGTGCAAGCAGATTGGTCTGGAAGGCGATCTCATCGATCATGCCGATGATGTTGGAGATCTCCTTGCTGGAGGCGTCGATCTCGCGCATCGCGCCGATCGCCTCGTCGACCACGTCGCCGCCCTGCTTGGCCTGGGTGCTCACTTCACTGGCGAGAGTGTCGGCCTGGCCCGCGTTGTCGGCGTTCTGGCTGACGGTATTGGTGATCTGCTCCAGCGCCGAGGCGGTCTCCTGCAGGCTGGCGGCCTGCTCCTGGGTGCGTTGACTCAGGTTCTCGTTGCTGGCCACCAGCTCCCCGGAGATCGACTCCACGGTGCGCGCATTGTTGGCTACCTCGGCGATCACCCCGGTGAGCTTGTCGCGCATGGCAGCCATGGCATCCAGCATGCGTCCGAACTCGTCGCGATAGCGGGTGCTCAGGCGTACGCCCAGGTTGCCCTCGGCCAGGGCGGTGGAGAAATCGGTGGCTTCCTGGAGCGGGCGCAGGATACCGCGGGCCAGCCACCAGCCGATGGCGGTAGCGATCACCAGCGCGACCAGGATGGCGGCGATGATGATCGTGCGGCTGGTCTGATAGTCCGCCACGCTCTGCTGATAGTCAGACAGCGTCGCTGCTCGCGACGAGCGGTAGAGCTGGGTGATGGTGTCGTAGAGGTTCGTGTAGCTTGCGTCGATCTGAGTATCGCTGGCGCTGCCGCTATCGAGCAGATCGCGTAGCGCCTGGCGCTGCTGGGTGTAGGTGGTGGCCAACTGACGCTCGGCGTCGTTGGAGATCAAGCCGGGGGAGTAGCGGTCCCAGGCATCATCGGCGCGCTTGCGGTTCTTCTCGATCTCCTGGCGCTGGGCGTCGGAGAAGTTGTTGCCATCGATTTTGGCGAAAATGGTGCGGTTGTCACCGGTGGCCGCCCGAACCGTGGAGAGTTCGATCATCGACTGAACGTTCTTCTCGACGATCGAGTGCATTGAGGTCTGGGTCTGACGGTTGCTCAAGACCCCCTGCACGCCGACCGCGATCAGGAGGGCGATCAACACCCCCAGTGCCACGACCAGCCTGGCCTTGACGCTTCTGGTTATCCCTAACATCTGTACTTCCTCGCTGTTCTATTGCCATCCATGGGTGCCATCCCGGTAGGGCAGATGACACGGTCCATCTGTCGCTATCGGCGAAATTCGGGCGGGATTGAACGAAATTCGCAGGATTCGATTTTTTTCGTGTTTGCATGGTTTTATTATGTAATGTTTTCTGGCGCTGAGATCTGCTTGATGCTCTGATAGGCGGCGCCGATGAGGCCGAATGGGATGCATGATCCTCTGGGGCGTGGCTAGCCGAGCGGTGCATTAGAATTAGGGCGCATCGCTCGATTTATCGAACGATGCACCGGTGGTGACTGCAAGCGTTAGAAGCTGCTCCACTCCTCGACGTCTCCGGACGTCTGGCGCGGGGGATGGCGCTTGGTCGAGGCCGACCGGGGCGATGGCGAGGCCAGCGCGGTGGTGGCCTTGTCGACCGCGCGGCTGGCGATACTCTTCTGTGCACTGTCTTCGTAGCCGCGGAAGAAGCTGACCTCCTGCGCCAGCAGTTCGGCCTGCTCCTTCAGGTTACCGGTGACCGTGGTCGACTCCTCGACCAGGGTGGCGTTCTGCTGGGTGACGCTGTCCATCTCGCCCACTGCCAGGTTGATCTGCTGGATGCCGGTGGACTGCTCGCGGCTGGCGACGGCGATCTCGGAAACCAGGTCGGTGACCTTCTCGACGTTGGTGACGATCTTCGCCAGAGTCTCGCCGGAGCGATTGACCAGTTCGGAGCCACGCGCCACGCGCTGGGCACTTTCGGAGACCAACTGCTTGATCTCGCCGGCGGCATCGGCACTGCGGCTGGCGAGTTGGCGCACTTCCTGAGCGACCACGGCGAAGCCGCGACCCTGTTCACCGGCACGCGCGGCCTCCACCGAGGCGTTGAGCGCAAGCAGGTTGGTCTGGAAGGCGATCTCATCGATCATGCCGATGATGTTGGAGATCTGCTTGCTGGAGGCATCGATCTCGCGCATCGCGCCGATCGCCTCGTCGACCACGTCGCCACCCTGCTTGGCCTGGCTGCTCACCTCACTGGCGAGAGTATCGGCCTGACCGGCATTGTCGGCGTTCTGGCTGACGGTATTGGTGATCTGCTCCAGCGCCGAGGCGGTCTCCTGCAGGCTGGCGGCCTGCTCCTGAGTGCGCTGGCTCAGGTTCTCGTTGCTCGCCACCAGCTCCCCGGAGATCGACTCCACGGTGCGCGCATTGTTGGCTACCTCGGCGATCACGCCGGTGAGCTTGTCGCGCATAGCGGCCATGGCATCCAGCATGCGCCCGAACTCGTCGCGATAGCGGCTGCTCAGGCGTACGCCCAGATTGCCCTCGGCCAGGGCGGTGGAGAAATCGGTGGCTTCCTTGAGCGGGCGCAGGATGCCGCGGGCCAGCCACCAGCCGATGGCGATCGCGATCAGCAGTGCCACCAGAATGACGCCGATGATGAGCGTGCGGCTGCTCTGGTAATTCTTCACGCTCTGCTGATAGGCCGCTTGCGTCTCTGCTTGCTCTGAGCTGTAGAGGGCGGTGATCGAGTCGTAGACATGGGTGTAGCTCTGACGTATCGCGCTCTCCTCGGCCTGACCGCTATCCAGCAAGCTGCGCTGGACTTCCAGCGCCTTTATGAAGTTCGTCGCCACTGTGCGTTGTTCATCACTGCTGATCAGGGCGGGGTAGTACCTACCCCAGGCGGCATCGGCAAGCTTGCGATTGGCGTCTATCTTTTGGCGTTGCTCTGCGGAGAGCTCCCCGTTGCCGGACAGCGCAAAGATCGTGCGATTGTCGCTGATAGAGGATCTGACAATGGTGAGATCGATCATCGACTGAACGTTATTCTCGACGATCGCGTGCATCGCCGCCTGGGTCTGGCGATTGCTCAAGACCCCCTGCAAGCCGATCGCGACCAGTAGCAGGATGATCAGCCCCAATCCCAGACACAGACGGGCCTTGACGCTATGTAGCGCTCTTCTCATGTTCGTTCCCCTCATGTTGATCGCCTGCTAGGCAGGCTTCGCGTGGCAGTGAGTTGCCGCGTATGAGGCTTATCGACCATGTTAAATTAAGATTAACCTAAAGTTTAAGTGGGGCGGTTCGTCTCGATTGAAGAAGCTTTTTAGTTATTATTTGTTTGGTGTTATCTAAATTAGACTTTAATTTAAAATTTCATTATCAAGAAGACAGCATATCCGGGATACGCTGAATGCAGGAGAATCCGCTTGCTGACGTTGCCACAGAGGTGCGTGAAGAAAAGCAAGAGCAGGGAGTGATGCAAGGGAGGGGACGAGTGGAGGGGAGAAGAGAGGCCCACGTCTCGCCCGATTGTCGGGCGAGACGCTGGTGAGAGGGGCGGCGTTAGAAGCTGCTCCACGCCTCTACGTCCTGAGCAGTGTGACGCGGCTGCGGCTGTGGTTGACGAGACTTGACCGTCGGCGAGAGGAGGGCGGCCCGGTGATCGTGCGGCGACGCGACACTGTTGTCGTAACCGCGGAAGAAGCTGACCTCCTGGGCTAGCAGCTCGGCCTGGTCCTTCAGGCTGGCGGTCACGGTGGTCGACTCCTCGACCAGGGTCGCGTTCTGCTGGGTGACGCTATCCATCTCACCCACCGCCAGGTTGATCTGCTGGATGCCGGTGGACTGCTCACGGCTGGCGATGGCGATCTCGGAGACCAGATCGGTGACTTTCGCGACGCTGGTGACGATCTGCGCCAGGGTCTCGCCGGAGCGATTGACCAGTTCGGAGCCACGCGCCACGCGCTGGGCGCTTTCGGAGACCAGCTGCTTGATCTCACCGGCGGCGTCGGCACTGCGGCTGGCCAGCTGGCGTACCTCCTGGGCGACCACGGCGAAGCCGCGGCCCTGTTCACCGGCACGCGCGGCCTCCACCGAGGCGTTGAGTGCGAGCAGATTGGTCTGGAAGGCGATCTCATCGATCATGCCGATGATGTTGGATATCTCCTTGCTGGAGGTGTCGATCTCGCGCATCGCGCCGATCGCCTCCTCGACCACGTTGCCGCCCTGCTTGGCCTGAGTGCTCACGTCGCTGGCGAGGGTGTCGGCCTGGCCGGCGTTGTCGGCGTTCTGGCTGACGGTATTGGTGATCTGCTCCAGCGCCGAGGCGGTCTCCTGCAGGCTGGCGGCCTGCTCCTGGGTACGTTGGCTCAGATTCTCGTTGCTCGCCACCAGCTCTCCGGAGATCGACTCCACGGTGCGCGCATTGTTGGCTACCTCGGCGATCACCCCGGTGAGCTTGTCACGCATGGCGGCCATGGCATCCAGCATGTGCCCGAACTCGTCGCGATAGCGGTTGCTCAGGCGTACGCCCAGGTTGCCCTCGGCGAGGGCCGTGGAGAAGTCGGTGGCCTCCTGGAGCGGGCGCAGGATGCCGCGGGCCAACCACCAGCCGATGGCTATCGCGATCACCAGTGCCACCAGAATGACGCCGATGACGATCGTGCGGTTGCGCTGGTAGCTCTTAATGCTCTGCTGATAGTTCGCCAGTGTCTCTGCGCGCTCCGAGCGGTAGAGGGCGGTGATCGAGTCGTAGACATTGGCGTAGCTCTGACTTATCGCGCTCTCATCGGCGTGACCGCTATCCAGCAAGTTGCGTTGAGTTTCTAGTGCCTGGATAAAGGTTTGCGCCTTTTGCTTCTGTGCATCACCGGAGACTAATGCATAGCGCCCCCAGGCGGCATCGGCCCGCTGGCGGTTGGCATCTATCTCGCGACGCTGCGCTGCGGAGAGTTCCTGGTTGCCGGACAGCGCAAAAAGAGTGCGGTTGTCGCTGACCGCGGCTCTGACGGTGGAGAGTTCGATCATCGACTGAACGTTATCCTCGACGATCGCGTGCATCGTCTCCTGGGCCTCACGATTGTTCAAGACACCCAGCATGCCGATCGCGACCAGTAGCAGAATGATCAATCCCAGTCCCATACATAGACGGGCCTTGACGCTATGTAGCGCACTTCTCATGTTCGTTTCCCCATATGAATAGTCTGACAGGCAGGCAGCACGCGGCAGGGAGTTGCAGCGTACAAGGGTTATCGGCCGTGTTTAATTGTTATTGAGCTGAAGTTCAATCAATAAATTCATTCTGTATTAGATGTTTTTATTTTTTATGGTTCTTAACTAAAAGATTGTTTTCCAGCATGTCGTTGATCAAGAAGATGAAAGTTATGGAGACGTCGAATGCAGGAGAAGCGGCGTGTCGATGCGGCTACGCAGGCGCGTGGAAAACGAGAACAGGCCGTGAGGAGATGAGGGGGCTGAGAGGCCACCTATCGCCCAATCGTCGGGCGATAGGTGGGGGAGGCTGCTGGCGTTAGAAGCTGCTCCACTCCTCGACGTCTTCGGACGTCTGACGCGAGGGCTGACGCTTGGCCGGGGCCACCAGGGGCTGCGGTGAGGCCAGTTTGGCCGTGGCCTTGTTGACCGCGCGGCTGGCGGCGTTACGCGCGCCATCTTCATAGCCGCGGAAGAAGCTGACCTCCTGCGCCAGCAGCCCGGCTTGGTCCTTCAGGCTGGTGGTCACGGTGGTCGACTCCTCGACCAGGGTGGCGTTCTGCTGGGTGACGCTATCCATCTCGCCCACCGCCAGGTTGATCTGCTGGATGCCGGTGGACTGCTCGCGGCTGGCGACGGCGATCTCGGAAACCAGGTCGGTGACCTTCTCGACGTTGGTGACGATCTGCGCCAGGGTCTCACCGGAGCGATTGACCAGTTCGGAGCCGCGCGCCACGCGCTGGGCGCTTTCGGAGACCAGCTGTTTGATCTCTCCGGCGGCGTCGGCACTGCGGCTGGCGAGTTGGCGCACCTCCTGGGCGACCACGGCGAAGCCGCGGCCCTGTTCACCGGCACGCGCGGCCTCCACCGAGGCGTTGAGCGCGAGCAGGTTGGTCTGGAAGGCGATCTGGTCGATCATGCCGATGATACTGGAGATCTGCTTGCTGGAGGCGTCGATCTCGCGCATCGCGCCGATCGCCTCGTCGACCACGTCGCCGCCCTGCTTGGCCTGCGTGCTCACCTCACTGGCGAGGGTGTCGGCTTGGCCGGCGTTGTCGGCGTTCTGGCTGACGGTATTGGTGATCTGCTCCAGCGCCGAGGCGGTCTCCTGCAGGCTGGCGGCCTGCTCCTGGGTGCGCTGACTCAGGTTCTCGTTGCTCGCCACCAGCTCCCCTGAGATCGACTCCACGGTGCGGGCGTTTTGCGTCACCTCGCGAATCACCCCGGAGAGCTTGTCGCGCATGGTGGCCATGGCATCCAGCATGCGCCCGAACTCGTCGCGATAGCGGGTGCTCAGGCGCACGCCCAGGTTGCCTTCGGCGAGGGCGGTGGAGAAGTCGGTGGCCTCCTGGAGCGGGCGCAGGATACCGCGGGCCAACCACCAACCGATGGCAATCGCGACCAGCAGTGCGGCCAGCATGACGCCGATGACGATCATTAGACCGCGCTGATAGTCCACCATGCTCTGCTGATAGTTGGCCAGCATGACCGATCGCGTGGAGCGGTAGAGGGCGGTGATGGTGTCGTAGAGATCGGCGAAGTCTTGCCGCATCTCGCTCTCATCGACCTGGCCGCTATCCAGCAAATTGCGCAGGGTGTGCAACTGCTCGATGAAGGTTTCCGCCTGCTGACGCTGGTCATCGCCGGTGATCAAGTCGGGATAGTAGCTCTCCCAAGCGCTATTGGCCCGCTGGCGGTTGTACTCCACCTCGCTACGCTGCGCTTCGGTGAGTTCCCCGTTACCAGCCAGCGCAAAGATCGTGCGGTTGTCGCTGACGGTGGCTCTAAGCGTGGTGAGCCGGATCATCGCCTGAACGTTCACCTCGACGATGGAGCGCATCGCCTCCTGGGTCTGACGATTACTCAAGACGCTCTGCACGCCGATGGCGACCAGCAACAAGATGATCAATCCCAGCCCCAGGCACAGGCGGGCCTTGACGCTATATAGCGCACTTTTCATATTCGTTTCCCCATCTGGGTAGCTCGGTAGGCAGGCAGGTCGCGGCAGGGAGTTGCCGCGCAGAAGAGTTATCGACCATGTTGAATTTTTATTTATCTAAAATTTCATTGGGGCGATTGGTATTGTTAAGACAATTTATTTTTTAGATACGCATGATTGAGTGGTGTCTAAATAATGTTTTTAATTAAAATGTTGGTTATCAATAGGATGGTGTTCAGGGATATGCTGAAGGCGGGAGACACCGCTTGCTGATGGCGCCAAGGAAGTGCGTAAAGAAAAGCAAGAACAGGCAGTGATGAGGGGAATGAGGTGGGGTGAGGAGGAGAGAGCAGAGGCCCGAGTATCGCCCGGTTGTCGGGCGATACTCGGCTGGAGCCGGCTGGCGTTAGAAGCTGCTCCACTCCTCCACGTCCTGGGAAGTGTGACGCGGTTGCGGTTGATGCTGGGATTGACGTGGCTTGACCGTCGGCGAGAGGAGGGGGGCCCGGCTATGGCGCGGTGACGCTTCACCGTTGGCATAGCCGCGGAAGAAGCTGATCTCCTGGGCCAGCATCTCGGCCTGGTTCTGCAGGTTGCCGGTGACAGTGGTCGACTCCTCGACCAGGGTCGCGTTCTGCTGGGTGACGCTATCCATCTCGCCCACCGCCAGGTTGATCTGCTGGATGCCGGTGGACTGTTCGCGGCTGGCGACGGCGATCTCGGAAACCAGGTCGGTGACCTTCTCGACGTTGGTGACGATCTGCGCCAGGGTCTCGCCGGAGCGGTTGACCAGTTCGGAGCCGCGCGCCACGCGCTGGGCACTTTCGGAGACCAGCTGCTTGATCTCGCCGGCGGCGTCGGCACTGCGGCTGGCCAGCTGGCGCACTTCCTGAGCGACCACGGCGAAGCCGCGGCCCTGTTCACCGGCACGTGCGGCCTCCACCGAGGCGTTGAGCGCGAGCAGGTTGGTCTGGAAGGCGATCTCGTCGATCATGCCGATGATATTGGAGATCTGCTTGCTGGAGGCATCGATCTCGCGCATCGCGCCGATCGCCTCGTCGACCACGTCGCCGCCCTGCTTGGCCTGGCTGCTCACCTCGCTGGCGAGGGTGTCGGCCTGGCCGGCGTTGTCGGCGTTCTGGCTGACGGTATTGGTGATCTGCTCCAGTGCCGAGGCGGTCTCCTGCAGGCTGGCGGCCTGCTCCTGGGTGCGCTGGCTCAAGTTCTCGTTACTCGCGGCCAGTTCGGCGGAGATCGACTCCACGGTGCGTGCGTTGTTCGCAACTTCGCTGATGACGCCGGTGAGCTTGTCGCGCATGGCGGCCATGGCGTCCAGCATGCGTCCGAACTCGTCACGGTAGCGGGCGTCGAGACGCACGCCCAGATCGCCCTCGGCCAGGGCGGTGGAGAAGTCGGTGGCCTCCTTGAGCGGGCGCAGGATGCCGCGGGCCAGCCACACGCCTAGGGCGATGGCCAGCAGCAGACTCACGCCGATGGCCCCGAAGACCACGTAAAGGCTGGTGCGGTAATCCGCCACGCTTTTCTCATACTCCGCCAGCGTGGTCTCACGCGCCAGCCGGTAGAGCTCGGTCACGGTCTTGTAGATCTGGGTGTAGGTGGCGTCGATTTCGGCTTCTTCGGCGCCGCTGTCGACCAGTTGGCGCAGCTTGGTCAAGGTATCGAGATAGGTGCGCGATAGCTGCTGCTCGACCTCAGTGGTGGCGAGCTCGGGGTAGTAGTGGCCCCACGCTTCGTCGGCGCGCTGACGATTCTCGGCGATCATCTGGCTCTGTGCCGGGGTCGGCGTGGCGCCGCCGACCTTGGCGAAGATAGTGCGATTGTCGGCGATCGCGGCCCTGACCGAAGCGAGCGTGATCATCGTCTGGGTGTTGTCTTCGACGATGCTCTGCATGGCTTGATGGGTCTGGCGATTGCTGAGAACGCCTTGCACGCCGATCGCGATCAGCAGCAGGATAATCAACCCCAAGCCCAGGCATAGCCGGGCCTTGACGCTATGTAGCGCACTTCTCATATTCGTTCCCCCGAATGGATACGCCTCTGGTTATGCCCTTGAATAGGCGGCACGCGGCATGGACCTGCTGCGTCGAGGTTTATATCGGCGGAATTTAATTCTAATTTAAGACAAGTTTAATTAAGTAGTTTGCGAACTATTGCGCGCCTCGATGCGCAAGGACGCGCGAAGAGAGGCGATGACGATCGAGAGATCAGGCACCGTGACAGGCGGTTTGCAGGCGCGGTTGTCAGATAAGGGCATGGCGCAGAGGGGCGGTGTGCGGTGCAGGCGCGTATCAGGCGGTGGGGATGCCCGCAGCCCCCCACGAAGGCGGGCTGCGGGGCAGACTTGGGTGGCTCTGGTCTGATCTCGAAGGGCGAATGGAGACTACTGACCGCGCTGCTTGATCTGATCCTTCAACTGCCCCGGGATCTGCTTGATGATCAGGCGCTCGCGCTCTTCGTCATACTCGATGCTGTTGCCCAGCAGGTGCGAGTCGAAACTGATCGAGACGCCGGTGGCACGGCCGGTGAAGCGCTTGAACTGCTGCAGGGTGCGCTTGTCCGGCGGAATCTCGGCGGCCAGCCCGTAATCCTGGTTGCGGATGTAGTCGTAGAACGCCTTGGGCTGGGTTTCGTCGACCAGCTCGGAGAGTTCGTCCAGGGTGATCGGTTCGCCGCGCTTGGCCTGGGCGTTGGCGTAGTCGATCAGGGTGGAGGTCTTCTCGCGGCTGGCCTCTTCGTTGAGATCTTCGTGCTCGACGTAGTCGCTGAAGGCCTTGAGCAGGGTGCGGGTCTCGGCGCTGGCATCGACCCCTTCGCGGCAGCCGAGCCACTCACGAAAGGCTTCGCCGGTCTTCTTGCTGCCGCGATCCTGCACGTGGGCGATGTACTGGCGCGACTCGCCGCGCTGCCATTGGGTCAGGTCGATCCGTGCCGCCAGCATCAGCTGGCCGAGGTTGAGCTGGTCGACCTCGACGACCTGGCCGGCGGCATCGAAGCCATAACCGCGGCGCTGGTGCAGCAGCGCCAGGGTCAGAAACTCGGTCTCGCCCTGGCGATTGTGCACGCACCATAGCTGGCCGCCGACGGAGAGCTGGGCGTCGACCAGCACCAATAGGTCCTGCGCGGTCTGGGTGGTGAAGTCGGTGAAGTTCAGCTCGCCACGACGATAGCGTGTCAGCGACGCGGCGAAACGCGAGGGCGCTGGCGCGGCGGCCTGGGTGTCGGCGGCGAAGGGTACGACCTCGCTCTCATCGTCGGCGTCCGTTGCGGCCTGCGTGTCCGCTTCCTCTCCTGGCTGTTCCACAAAGTGCCCCCACGCCTTGGGCTTGGCGTGAAAGCTCTGGTTGAACGCGGCCAGCAGCGACTCCGCGGCCTCGCTGGCGGCCAGCGCCTCGCCGGCGGTGAGCGTCGCGGGGCTGTCGTCGCCGTGCTTGTCGATGCGATAGGCACAGGCTTGAAGTATCGGCATGGGGACCTCGGCGCGGTGCGTGACTCTTGGGGGGCCGCCGTGGCAGCCCCGTGACTCGGGTGGCTCAGGCGATCACGGACGCAGGCGGTAGCCGGTGCGGAAGATCCAGTTGACCACCGCCAGGCTGACGCCGAGGAACACGAATACCATGACCAGGCTCGCGACCACGCTGACGTCGCTGATGCCGTAGAAGCTCCAGCGGAAGCCGCTGACCAGGTAGACCACCGGGTTGGCCAGGGTGACCGCCTGCCACACGCTGGGCAGCATGTCGATCGAGTAGAAGCTGCCGCCGAGGAAGGTCAGCGGGGTGATGATCAGCAGCGGCACCAGCTGCAGCTTCTCGAAGCTGTCCGCCCAGATGCCGATGATGAAGCCGAGCAGGCTGAAGGTGATCGCGGTGAGCACCAGAAACAGCAGCATCATGAATGGGTGCAGGATGTGCAGATCGACGAAGAAGTTCGCCGTGCCCAGGATCACCAGCCCCAGCACCGCCGACTTCGAGGCGGCAGCGCCGACATAGCCGAGCACGATCTCGAAGTACGAGATCGGCGCCGACATCACCTCGTAGATGGTGCCGGTGAACTTGGGGAAGAAGATCCCGAAGGACGCGTTGGAGACGCTCTGGGTCAACAGCATCAACATGATCAGCCCGGGCACGATGAAGGCCCCGTAGCTGACCCCTTCGACCTCCTGGATGCGCGACCCGATCGCGGCGCCGAAGACGACGAAGTAGAGCGAGGTGGAGATGACCGGCGATACCAGGCTCTGCAGCAGGGTACGACCGGCCCGGGCCATCTCGAAACAGTAGATGGCGCGTACGGCTTGAAGGTTCATTGGCGCTCTCTGACCAGTTTGACGAAGATCTCTTCCAGTGAGCTCTGCTTGGTATGCAGATCCTTGAAGCGAATGCCGGCGGCTTCGATGTCGTTGAGCAGGGTGCTGATCGGCACCTGCCCCTGGGCGTTCGGGTCACTGGCATCGTAGGTGTAGACCAGCACGCTGCCCCCTTCATCCAGCGCCAGCGGGTAGTGCGAAAGCGCCGGCGGCACGCTCGCCAGCGGCTGCTGCAGCTGCAGGGTGAGCTGCTTGCTGCCGAGCTGACGCATCAGCGCCTGTTTTTCCCGCACCAGCACGATCTCGCCACCGTTGATGACACCGATACGATCCGCCATCTCCTCGGCTTCTTCGATGTAGTGGGTGGTGAGAATGATGGTGACGCCGCTGGCGCGCAGCTCCCGTACCACCTCCCACATGTCGCGGCGCAGCGCCACGTCGACCCCGGCGGTGGGCTCGTCGAGGAACAGGATCTCGGGTTCGTGGGCCAGCGCCTTGGCGATCAGCACACGGCGCTTCATGCCGCCGGAGAGCGTGATCAGCTTGTTCTTGCGCTTGTCCCAGAGTGACAGCGACTTCAGCACCCGTTCGATATGGGCGTCATCGGGCTTGCGCCCGAACAGGCCGCGGCTGAAGCGCACCGTGTTCCACACGGTCTCGAAGGCGTCGCTGGTCAGCTCCTGCGGAACCAGGCCGATCTTGGCGCGGGCGGCGCGGTAGGCGCTGACGTTGTCGTGGCCATCCACCAGCACCTGGCCGGCGCTGGCGTTGACCAGGCCGCAGATGATGCTGATCAGGGTGGTCTTGCCGGCGCCGTTGGGGCCGAGCAGGGCGAAGATCTCGCCACGTCGGATCTCGAGATCGACCTGCTTGAGCGCTTCGAAACCGGAGTCGTAGCGCTTGGAGAGACCGATGATCTCGATCACCGGCGCGGGCTCGGCGGCAGGCGCGCTGCTGGCCGTCGCCGGGGATGACACTGTGGCTGTGGGGTGACTCATGAGTGGCAACATCGTGGCGTGAAAGGTGACCATTGTAGGCGAAAACACGTCTCGACTGGACCCGCATCCGCCAGTCGCTAGGCAGGCACAGACAGGCGCAATGTGCCGCGGTCGTCTATAACGACACTGTCATACACGGAAATTTCATAGACCGCTGACGCGCCGGCGCCCTTACCGGTGCGGCCCGCTCGTTACCCACGCGCGGGCCGCTGGCGTCATCAAGCCAGGAGGCTCATCCATGCCACGCTCCATGCCACGTTTCATGTCCCTCTCGACGATCACCAGCCGCACCAGCGTGCTGCTGCTCGCCGCCATGCTGGGCACCACGCTGCTCTCGGCGTGTACCACCACCTCGCCGCAGGATCGCGAGAGTCAGCGCGCCGAGCGCCGTCAGCTCGATCAGGACGTAGCCAATACCCTCGACCGGCTCTATCGCGTGGCGCCGCAGTCGCGGTCGCTGGTGGATCAGGCCAAGGGCGTGCTGGTGTTCCCCGGGGTGCTCGGTGCCAGCTTCATCGTCGGCGCCAGCCATGGCGAGGGCGAACTGCTCGTGGACGGCAGCAAGGCCGGTTATTACACCACCACCAGCGGCTCGATCGGCTTCCAGGCCGGGGCTCAGTCACAGGCGGTGGTCTATCTGCTGATGACCGACAAGGCGCTCAACCGCGTGCGCAGTAACAACGACTGGTCAGTGGGTGCCAGCGCCGGCGTCGCGGTGGCGGATATCGGCGCCAACGGCCAGATCACCAACAACACTGCCAATCAGGAGGTGATCGCGTTCGTCATGAACAATCAGGGCCTCCAGGGCGGCGTCTCGCTCAACGGCGCCAAGATCTCCAAAGAACGCCCGTGATGCGCTGAGCCGGCGCCATGTTCCATGCCCTTCGGTTCGCCGGAGGGGGTTGGGCATGGCGCCGGCTCGGTCAGGCCTGGGCGAGACGCTCGGGTCAGGCTTGCTCGGGCAGCTCGGCGTTGTGGTAGACGTTCTGGACGTCGTCGAGATCGTTGAGCATGTCGATGAACTTCTCGAACTGGGCGACGTCGTCGCCTTCCAGCGGCGTGGTCGTCTGCGGCAGGAACTGGATCTCGTCGGCCTCGAAGTCGATCTCGCCGAAGGCGTCGAGCAGCGCTTGCTTGGCCTTGGCATACTCGGTATGCGGGGCGAACACGGTGATACGGCCGTCTTCGCTCTCGATATCGGTGACATCGACATCGGCTTCCATCAGCGCTTCGAGCACCGCTTCTTCGTCATCGCCGGCAAAGGCGAAGATCGCGCAGTGATCGAACATGTGGCTGACCGTGCCCTGGGTGCCGATCTTGGCCTTGTTCTTGGTGAAGCAGCCGCGCACGTCACCGTAGGTGCGGTTGGGGTTGTCGGTCAGGCAGTCGACGATGACCATGCAGTTGCCCGGGCCGAAACCTTCGTAGCGGGCGGTGGAGAAGTCCTCGCCGCCGGCCCCGGAGGCCTTGTCCAGCGCCTTCTCGATAACGTGAGAGGGCACCTGGTCCTTCTTGGCCTTCTCGATCAGGCCGCGCAGGGTCAGGTTGCCGTGGGGGTCGGTACCGCCCGACTTGGCGCAGACGTAAATCTCGCGGCCATACTTGCTGTACACCTTGGTCTTGGCGGCGGCCGTCTTGGCCATGGATTCCTTGCGGTTCTGGAAGGCCCTTCCCATCAGTCACACCTATCAGGTTGTCTACGATCAGGTTGTCTACGACGGCCGCGATTTTACTCAACCTGGCGGGGATGTTGCAGGTTTATTTACGCTTTCGTGCCAGTGACGCTGCGGGATGCCGACGCGTAGCGGCGGGCTCTGGTATCCTGCCGCCCTCCGACGACCGCCACTGCGCGGCGCCACGCGCGGCGGGAAAGCCGCGATCCGCCCTCTGTACAGGAATCCCGCTCGTGTCCGACACCGCGACCTCGACCGACTTCAGCGCACTGGCGCTGACCCCGGCGCTCAAGCACAACCTGGACTCGCTGGGCTATCACACCATGACCCCGATCCAGGCGCTGGCGCTGCCAGCGATCCTCGCCGGACGCGATGTGATCGGCCAGGGGCGCACCGGCTCCGGCAAGACCGCCGCCTTCGGCCTCGGCCTGCTCCAGGCGCTCGATATCACGCGCTTCGAGGTGCAGGCGCTGGTGCTCTGCCCGACCCGCGAGCTGGCCGACCAGGTCGCCGAAGAGCTGCGCCGGCTGGCGCGACAGCTCGCCAACGTCAAGATCCTGACGCTGTGCGGCGGGACACCGATGGGCCCTCAACTGAACTCGCTGGCCCACGGCGCCCATGTGGTGGTCGGCACCCCCGGCCGGCTCGAGGCGCATCTGTGCAAGGGCGCGCTCGATCTGGATGCGCTGCGCGTGCTGGTGCTCGACGAGGCCGACCGCATGCTCGACATGGGCTTCCAGGAGACGCTGGAGGCGATTGTCGCCGCCACGCCGAGATCGCGGCAGACGCTGCTGTTCAGCGCCACCTATGCCGATGCCGTACGCCCGGTCGCCGAGCGCCTGCTGCGCAACCCGGTCAGCCTGAGCGTGCCCGAGACGCACGGCCAGGAGAGTATCCATCAGCACTTCCACCGCATCGCCGACGAGACCGCGCGGCTGCCGGCGCTGATGCGCCTGCTGCGCCACTACCGGCCCAGTTCCAGTATCGTCTTCTGCAATACCCGCCAGGAGACCGAGACGGTGGCCCAGGCGCTGGCACAGGCGGGGTTCAGCGCCGAGGCGCTGCACGGCGAGCGCGATCAGCGTGAGCGTGACCGCCTGCTGATCCGCTTCGCCCAGGGCAGCCTGTCGATTCTGGTCGCCACCGATGTGGCGGCTCGGGGTCTGGATATCGAAGCCCTCGATGCGGTGTTCAACTATCAGCTCGCGCGGGAACTCGAATCCCACGTGCACCGGGTCGGGCGTACCGGCCGCGCCGGCGAACAGGGCACCGCCTGCACCCTGGTGAGCGAGCGCGAGACGCATCGTCTGGAGCGGCTGGCGGCGCTGCTCGCCGAGCCGCCCGAGTTCGAGCCGCTACCCAAGGGCGGCGACGAAACGCCGTTTCAGCCGGCCATGGCGACCCTCGAGATCGATGCCGGCAAGCAGCAGAAGATCCGCCCCGGCGATATTCTCGGCGCCCTGACCCGCGGCGGCGATGACGAGGGCATCGACGCCGGCCGGGTCGGCAAGATCAAGGTGACGGATCGCGTCGCCTTCGTGGCGGTGGAGCGTGAGCTCGCGCGTCGGGCCCTGGCGGTATTGAACGCCGGCAAGTTGAAAGGGCGGCGCTGTCGTGCTCGTCTGGTGGTCGATGCTGATGGTCGATAACTGTGGAAAGCGCTGAGAGCGAGGCCGCATGAAGATACCCAAACGATTGCAGCCGCTGGTGGAGGATGGCCTGATCGACGAGGTCGTCAGCCAGCTCATGAGCGGTAAGGAGGCACAGGTGTTCGTCGTGCGCTGTGGCGACGAACTGCGCTGTGCCAAGGTCTTCAAGGAGGCCAAGAGCCGCGGCTTCAAGCAGGCGGTGACCTATCAAGAGGGGCGCAAGGTGCGCAACAGCCGCCGCGCCCGGGCGATGTCCAAGAAGACCCGCTACGGCCAGCGCGAGCAAGAGTCGGCGTGGCTCAATGCCGAGGTCGAGGCGCTCTACCGTCTGGCCGCCGCCGGGGTGCGGGTGCCCACGCCCCACGGTTTCGTCGACGGCGTGCTGCTGATGGAACGCATTGCCGATGCCGACGGCGATGTCGCCCCGCGGCTGGATGATGTCGAACTCACCCCTGAGCAGGCGCTCGACTACCACCAGCGCCTGATTGGCGAGGTGGTGCGCATGCTCTGCGCCGGGCTGGTCCATGGCGATCTGTCGGAATTCAATATCCTGGTCGGTGCCGAAGGGCCGGTGATCATCGATCTGCCCCAGGCGGTGGATGCCGCCGGCAACAACAACGCGCCCTGGATGCTGGTGCGCGACGTCGACAACCTGCGCCACTATTTCGGCCGCTTCGCCCCTGAGCTGCTCGCGACCGACTACGCCAAGGAGATCTGGGCCGCCTATGAAGCCGGCGAGCTGCACCCGGAGAGCGTGCTGACGGGGCGCTTCACGCCGGATGCCTCGCGGGTCGATGTCAGCGACGTGATGCGTGTGATCGACGCCGCCCGCGAGGAGGCCGCTGAGCGCGATGCCCGCCAGCAGGAAGACGCCGACGACTGGTGAGGCGGGTGCGGGGTGAGGTGTCTACACTGGGGGCACATCGTCGTGGGGTGGTTCATCGTCGGTGGTGCCTGGCTGGCGGCGCTTCGCCGTTGGTCTTGGCGCCAGGACGTTCATCGATGTCCACTCCCAGACGTCAACCAAACCAGGAGGCTGACTTCATGCAGGTCGTTCATCTGACCGCGCCCGGCGGGCTCGACAAGCTCTCACTCGGCACCACTGACGCCCCCAGCGCCCCCGGGCCGGGCGAGATTCGTGTGCGCATTCACGCCAGCTCGCTCAACTTCCATGACTACATTGTCGCCAGCGGCGTCTCGCCGACCGAGGATGGGCGTATCCCCATGTCCGACGGTGCCGGGGTGGTCGAGGCGGTCGGCGAGGGTGTCGACGAGTTCGCCGTCGGCGATCATGTAGTCTCGACTTTCTTCCCTCAATGGCTGGAAGGACCGGCGCGAGTCGGTGACTTCAAGACCGTGCCCGGTGATGGCATCGATGGCTACGCCCGCGAGCAGGTGGTGCGCCCCTCCCACTACTTCACCCTGGCTCCGGCCGGCTACAGCCACGCCGAAGCCGCCACGCTGACCACCGCCGGGCTTACCGCCTGGCGTGCACTGGTGGTCGACGGCAGCCTCAAGCCGGGAGACAGCGTGCTCACCCTGGGCAGCGGCGGTGTGTCGATCTTCGCCCTGCAACTGGCCAAGGCGATGGGGGCGCAGGTGATCGCGACCTCCTCGTCGGATGCCAAGCTCGAACGGCTGCGTGAGCTGGGCGCCGATCACACCATCAACTACCGCGACGAGCCCGAGTGGGGCAAGCGGGTCCAGGCGCTCACCGACGGGCGCGGTGTCGACCACGTGATCGAGGTCGGCGGCCCCGGCACGCTGCCGCAGTCGATCGATGCCGTGGCGATCGCTGGCCATATCGCGCTGATCGGCGTGCTCACCGGGGTTGGCGGCGAGGTGCCCACCGCCAAGCTGATGGCCAAGCAGGCCAAGCTGCAGGGGCTGATCGTCGGCAGCCGGCGGGATCAGATCGAGATGATCCGCGCCCTCGAGGTCACCGGTCTCAAGCCGATCATCGACCGCAGCTTCGGCCTCGGCGAGATTGCGGATGCCTTCCGCTATCAGGAGTCGGGCAAGCACTTTGGCAAGATTTGCCTCGAATTCTGAGCACCACTCCCAAGTTCATGCCACTGCCAAACGACAACGCCGCCGGAGAGCTCTCCGGCGGCGTTGTCGTTCAGGCCCCTGCGCGCTGGCATGGGCCTGAACGCAGGGGCGCTGTTGATCTCACTTGCGCGAGGGCGGGCGCAGGTCGTAATCGAAGTACTGGTGCATCAGCTCGACGAAGGTGCCATCGGCGTAGACGCTATCCAGCGCCTGGTCGAAGGCCGCGGCCAGGGCCTTGTCCCGCGGGCGCACGGCGATGGCATTACCGCGGCCGAAGATCGACTCCGGTTGATCGATGCGCGGCCCCACCTGCACGTACTGGCTTTCCGGCTTGCCGAGTTCCAGCGCGTCCAGCGCCACCGGATAGTTGAGGAAGGCCAGATCGAGCCGTTGGGCTTCCAGGTCCAGGGCCACATCCGCTGCAGTGGCGTAGCGCTGGATATGGAGCTTGTCGGCATAGCGTTCGGTGATGTAGTTGTCCTGGGTGGTACCGCGCTGGACGCCGACGCTCAGCCCCTTCAGCGAGGCGGGGTCGTCGAGATCGATCGTCTCGCCGCGGCGCGCCACCCAGACCTTGGGCGACATCGCATAGGGGCGGGTAAATCGCACCTGGCGCTCCCGCGCCGGGGTGATGCGCATCGACGACATGATGGCGTCGTACTTGCGCGCGAGCAGGCCAGGGATGATGCCATCCCAGCCCTGGACCACCCACTCGCAGTCGAGCTTGGCACGCTGGCACAGGATGTTGCCGAGATCGATCTCGAAGCCCTCTAGTTCACCGGCGGCGTTGCGATACTCGAACGGCGGATAGGGTACATCGACGGCGATGCGCACGTGCTGCCCGGCTTCGGTCTTGGTGTCGGCGCTGGCGAGGGGGGCGGTGAATAGTTGCGCGCCGAACAGAGCCACGGCGGAGAACGCAAGACAAGCCAGCTCGCGAGGGGCGGAGAAACGTGGTGTCACGGAGAGATCCTTGAAGTTGTGAGGTTGTTATCGGTGCTGAACGATTGTTGTTGGTGCGGGCGGCATGCGCCCCACCCGGACAGCGTGCCGCATGCGGCACGCGATGGGAAGGCGGACACTGCCTCGGGCGTATTCCGCGAATCCGCGAGCAACGCCGCCACCTGTCGGATGGCCAAACCCGGTACGAGATCGACCTGAAAAGTCGCACGCCTTTCGAGTCGGTATTCGAATATCACGTAAATACAACACGTTGTCCATGGGGGCAGGTGTGGCACGCAAAACGTGTGAAGAGGGGCGCGGGGCGTACATTCACATCAAGAAAGATGGCCGGTGGGGGGCTCCCGCTTGGGTTGGCGTTGTTCTTGACGTGACGGTTGGTTACTGTCGGGCAACGGCCGTACTCAAGAGGGCGCTACGACCGTGATTCACGCGCAAGGGACTACTGCATGGATGGCAGCCGGCCATCACTGCATGCACAGGTAGGGGCGGTAGCGTCGCAGGATGCCTTGCTTGAGCTTTGACCCCGCGGGCTTCGGGTCTTCCGGTGCGCTCATGTCTGACGGTTCTATTCGAGAAGACGCTGTGATGACACTGAAAGATCACTTTGGGTTGCTGGCTTCCTACAATCAGTGGATGAACGCGAAGGTCTATGAGGCTGCGGGCCTTCTCTCTGCCACCGATTTAGCCGAGGATCTAGGGGCCTTTTTCGGCTCCCTTCTGGGAACGCTGAATCATCTCCTCGTTGCTGACACCATCTGGCTCAAGAGGTTTGCTGAACATCCCGCCTGCTCGATTTCGTTACGCGAGGTGATTGATCTGCCACAGCCGACCGGTCTGGATCAGATGGTCTTTGACGACCTCGATCGGCTGGCCGAGCGCCGAGTTTGGTTGGACCAGAAGATCATCGGTTGGATAGCCGGCTTGTCTGGCGATGATCTGGAACTCATTCTCACTTATCGCAATAGCAAAGGGATGACTTTCAACAAGCGGTATTCGAGCCTGGTTCTTCATTTTTTCAATCATCAAACCCACCATCGCGGCCAGGCATCTACCTTGTTGTCACAGGCCGGCAAGGAGGTGGGTGTCACTGATCTGCTGGCGCTGATTCCGGATGAAAATCATGTCTGATCAGCCGCCGCTGCCGGTCAATGTTTTCATGGCTGCACGGCCTCGAGATTGCCGCAAGGCCGTGCATTATTTTTTGGTCGCTAGGGTCTCTTAGATGAAGTCAATATTCGACAGTGTGCCTTCGGACTTTCGGCTTTTAGCGATACTGGTGACCATCATCAGTATTGCGGCTCTGGTGAACTGGGCGGTAATTGCGATCATCAATCGACTGGAATCATCCAAGTTGGCCACCGCCTCTGTCGACAAGACCGCACTCAATTTCGCCAAGCGTCTCATCTCTGTCGTGATCTATGGCGTCGGCATTGGCGCATGCCTGACACGCATCCCCGAACTCGATATCGTGGGGCATTCACTGCTGACGGGTGCCGGTATTCTCACGCTGGTCGGTGGTCTGGCATCGCAGCAAGTGCTTGGGAATATTGTCAGCGGTTTCATGATCGTCTTCTTCCGCCCATTCCGGATCGGTGACCGCATCACCGTCTCTGGCAATTACACCGGAACCGTCGAAGACATCACGCTACGAGAAACCATTCTCCGAGATGCCGAGAACAATCGAATCATTATCCCGAATTCACAGATCAGCAGTGAAGTGGTGGTCAATGCCAACCATACCGACAATAAAATCTGCAAGATCATTGAGGTGGGCGTCGGCTACTCATCGGACCTGGAGCAGGCGATGGCGATGATGCAAGACGAAATCGTCAAGCATCCGCTGATCATTGACCAGCGCACAGCAGAGCAGATACGAGATAACACCCCGATCGTCCCGGTGCGAGTCACGGCGCTCGGTGACTCTTCCATCACGCTCAGAGCCTGGGCCTGGGCAGATAGCCCTGCAAACGGCTTCGTGTTGCAGTGCGACAGCTACGCCAATGTAAAACGCCGCTTCGATGAGGCCGGCATTGAGATTCCCTTCCCCCAGCGAACGATCTCGTTTGCCGGCGGTTTGCGAGTCTACCCGCCTGCCGAAGATGCAAATGAAAAGAAGGCTCGCTAAGCCGAATATGACGACGTCTTGCAACAGCGGGAAGACAGAGATAGGTACCAATGCTATCGGATGTGGTCGATCTGGCCGAGGCATTCAGAAATTTCCGAGTACTGGTCTCCACGCGTCGTGGTGCCAACAATGATATCGCTAGGAGTATATCGTGTTTGAGGTGGTGAGAGCTGTTTTTCCTGATGACCTGCAGGATGTGCTTGATCTCTACCGTGAGTATGTGAACAGCACCTCCGTCGATCTTTCTTTTCAGGGTAATGACCAGGAGTTCAGCCGACTGGCTGAAAAGTATGGCGGCGACGAATCAAAGATTTTTCTGCTGAAAAAAGATGGCGAACCGGTCGGGTGTGCGGCATTTCGGAAGCTGAATGATACCACCTGCGAAATGAAGCGAGTGTATATCCGTCCAAACGCCCGCGGGAGTCATCAGGGGGCTAATCTGATTGACAGGGTTTTGCAAGAGGCCGTGATTAGTGGATACAAGAAGATGTGTTTGGATGTTTTGCCAGAGTTCAAGGCGGCCCTGAAGCTATACCGTTCATATGGGTTCGTTGAGCATCCTCCCGTCACGCACAATCCCGTACCAGGCACACACTTCCTGGGCTTGAATTTAGAAGACTATCAACAGAGGCTGTAGAGTCTCTGCAGTGCCTTGGATGATGTATCAGTTTCTCACGGAGCGCGTATCAATTTCTCACAAGAGTGTGACGAGAAAAAGATAAGTAGGAACGGATGGTCAAGAGGGCTTTTAACATCAATGCCATAGCTAACGGTGAGGAGGTGGGTGAGTAAGCCAGACACTCCTGCATCCATCATCACTGCCAGTCTTGCCTATCGTGACAAGCCCCGAGTCAGACCACTGACTCGGGGCTTTTTGGTTTTCGTGGCGTGGTGTTCCTCTAGTTGCCGCGCCATATCGGCTTTCGGCCGGTTGGGGCTCTCGATCGCTGGCGCGATCCTGATGTGGGCCTACGCCATCTGGGGGCATCTAAAGCTTCGTCAGCGGTCAATCGCGCCGGAGATGCGCTCGAGCACAGACAGTGTTGTCTCGAGTTCCGCCTGGGTGATGCCTGCAGAGCATGTCTTGGCCCAGCCCGACTGCTTGTCGTACAGCTTTGAATAGACCGTTTTCCCGAGGTCCGAGAGGCTGATCAGTTTTGCACGTTTATGCCCCGGATTGTCTTGGAATAACAGAAGGTTATCCTTCTGCATGGCATCCACGAGCCGCTGTACGGCTTGTCTTGTCAGCCCCATGCTGCCGGCGATCTGCGGCACGGTTTGTGGTTCTCCCGCCAGGGAAAGGGCACCCAGGATCTTCCAGCGGGCACTGGTGATGCCATATTCCGACCCCATACGGTCGCCCTCACTGACGAGGAGCCCGCCCAGCTTGAAGACTTCGAGAACAATCTCGGTGAACACCGGGCCTTTCTGAGCGTCGCTCATCGGCGATTCCTCTGGCGAATTGACAACATGTTGACAACCTCGGTTGTCGCTCGCATGATGACAACATGTTACCAACTTGCCCCGCCGGAGGAAACCAGAATGCTCATGCTCCATCGACTGGCAGCCACCCTCGCCATCTTGTGCATTGCCACGTTCTTCTCGTCGACGATTCTCGTCGAGCTGTTCGGTACGTCAGCATCCATCGCGACCGTCAAAAGCCTCATCGTGTGGCCAGGCTTGTGGGTGCTGGTGCCTTCCATTGCCCTGACCGGCGGTAGCGGTTTTGCCTTGGCGAAATCCAGAAGTGGGAAGCTCGTACGACGCAAGAAGATGAGAATGCCCTTTATTGCCATCAATGGCTTATTGGTGCTCATTCCCTGCGCCGTGTTCCTGGATCGCTGGGCATCCGCAGGCGCGTTCGATACGGCTTTCTACCTGGTGCAAGGCGCTGAATTGCTGGCCGGTGCGACCAATCTCGTCTTGATGGGCATGAACATGCGAGACGGTTTCAAGATGAGCGGTAGGTTTAGACGTTCAACGTTGGCGAACCGTTAGGCCATATCCCCCAGTGGCCCGGCCAGCAGCTCCGAGACCACTCCCGGCATGAACTCCCGCGGCAGGGTGATGGCGTAGAAGTTCTCGAAGACGTTGGGGAGCTGCTCCAGGCGCGTCAGGCGCCCCTGCTGCAGCTCGTCCTTGACCACCACCTCCGGCAGCACGCTCAGCGCACCGCTATCACGGGCCAGAAGACGCAGCATGGCCATGTCGTCGGCTTCGGCGAGAATCGTCGGCCGGTACTGGTAGAGACTGCAGTGGCCGTCGAAGGCGCGGCGAATCTCGTGGTGCTCACCGGGCAGCACCCAGCGGCTGTGTTCGAAGCCGTTAGGGAAGGGCTTGCCGGGGGAGGCGCCGGGGGGGCCGATGATCGAGAGCGGCTGGCGTGCCAGTAGCTGGCTCTGCCAGGCGGCGGCCTGCGAATGAGACGACGGCAGTTGGGTGTTGGTGAGCACTATGTCGAGTTCGTGGCGGGCCAGGCCATCGAGCAGATCAGCCATGCCGCGGGCGTGCAGGCTGAAGTGCACCCGCTGTGTCGGCTGGTGGAGCAGGGGGGCGACGAAGCTCTCGATGAAGTTACGCGACATGGTGGAGAGAGTGCCGATGCGCAGGCGCTGATACTCGGGCTCGATACCGCGGCCAATCAGCGACTCCAGCTCCTCGCCCTTGGTGAAGATCACCTCGGCATAGTTGAACACCCGGCGGCCCGCCTCGGTCAGCACCAGGGCGCGGTTGCGGCGCTCGAACAGCGGCTTGTCCATCCGTTCTTCCAGCTTGCGGATCTGCGCCGAGAGCGCGCTCTGGGAGAGGTGCAGGGAGTCCGCCACCTGGGTCAGCTTGCCTTCCCGGGCCACGCGCCAGAAGTAGTAGAGGTGATGATAGTTGAGGCGGCTCATTTCGTTCTCTTTTGTAGAACCATTCGTCAATTAATATCTATTTTAATTAAAAAACGGCTCGCCGGATACTGCACGCTCCCTGGATCAGCGGAGCCTACTCATGCACGGCAACGAGCCATTTTTCACCCTTCTGTTCACCCTGGTGCCGCTCATCCTGGCGCTGGGGGCCGTGGTCAGCGCTCGCGGCGCCACCGCGCGGGCCTGGCGCATCGGCCAGGTCACCACCAGCGCCAGTGTGATGCTGGCAGCCGCGCTACTGGCGCTGGGGCTGGTACATGGCCTGCCAGCGCTGGCCGGCTGGTGGCAGAGCGGCGTGCTGCAACTGAGCATGCTGGCGCTGGCCAACTTCATCGCCTTCGTGGTGGTGCGCTACAGCGCGACCTATCTGCAGGGCGAGCCACGCCAGCGGCGCTTCGTCGCGCTCGTCCAGGCGCTCTTCGCCGCGGTCAGCGTGGCGGTGCTCAGCGATTATCTGCCGCTGTTCCTGCTCGCCTGGCTGGGCATCAGCCTGGCCATGCACCAGCTGCTGATGTTCTACCCCGATCGCCCCCGCGCGGCCCTGGCGGCGCACAAGAAGTTCCTCTTCGCCCGCGCCGCCGAGCTCTGCGCCGTGGCTGCCTTTGTCATCCTCTACCTGGAGCACGATAGCGCGCGGATCAGCGTCATCACCGCCGCCTATGCCGTGCCCGGCCATGCCCTGAGCCTCGCCGACCAGGCCGCGGCCTGCCTGATCGGGCTGGCGGCGCTGATCAAGTGCGCCCAGCTACCGCTGCACGGCTGGCTGATCCAGGTGGTCGAGGCGCCGACCCCGGTGTCGGCGACGCTGCACGGCGGGGTGATCAACCTCGGTGGCTACCTGCTGCTGCTGTTCTCGCCGCTGCTGCTGCAGTCGGCCCCGGCCCAGGCGCTGGTGCTGGCGGTGGCTGGCGTCAGCAGCGTGTTGGCGGCACTGGTGATGATGACCCGCGTCAGCGTCAAGGTGCGCCTGGCCTGGTCGACCAGCGCCCAGATGGGTCTGATGCTGGTCGAGATCGCCCTCGGGCTGACCGAACTGGCGCTACTGCACCTGCTCGCCCACTCCTGCTACAAGGCCTACGCCTTCCTCAGTTCCGGCGAGGCGGTGGCCGAGGATCTGCTGCGCCGCCAGGCCCCCGCCCGCAGCCCCTCTCCGGGCCAGTGGCTCGCGGCCTTCCTGATCAGCGCCGCGCTGGTGAGCGGCGTGGTGGTGCTGGCGCGCAGCCTCAGTACATCGCCTGCCTTCGCCGCCTATAGCCCCTGGGTGCTGGTCACCCTGGCTCTGACCGTGATGCTGGCTGAGCGCCGCAGCGAACGCAGTGCGGACGCCCTCGGCAGCTTCCTCGGCCTGGCCGTGCTGGTGGTGCTCGCCTATGTCGGCCTCAAGACGCTGTTCGTCACGCTGCTCCCCGCCACCGGGCACAGCGTCTCGCCCTGGGCGGATCTGTGGGTGAGCGTGCTGTTCGTGCTGCTCTTCGCCGGCTACTGGCTACAGCGCCATGGGCTGCACTACCGCGCCTCGCAGACGCTCAACCGCTACTGCTACGCAGGCTTCTACCTCGATGAATGGGTCACCCGTAAAACCCTCAAGCTCTGGCCCCACGCGCTGCCCGGCCGAATCAAGGCCAAGCAGCATCACACCGTCTCTCGCGGGAGTTCCCTATGATGAGTCTCGATACCTCTCGAATCGCACGGATGGCCGGCGCGGACGACGTCGCGCCGCTCACCGAGAATCAGATCGCCGCGCTGGATCGTGCCTGTGCGCGTATCGCTCCGAGCTGGCCGCTGGATCGGCTGATCGCGGTGAGCCCCTACTGGACCCAGCGCGGTGAAGATGCTGCCACGGTCTCGGCGCGCCTCTCGGCGCTGGGCAACGTCCAGGGGTTGATGCCGCCGAGCCACTATCTGGCGGCGTGGCAGCGCGGTGAGATCACCGAGGCGCACCTGAGCGAGGCCGCCGCAAGGCTCGACTACCGCGGCCCCTATCGCAATCTGCTGGCGGTGGTCGACGAGCTGAGCCGCTTGCCCCACTGGCACAACATCAGCGATCTGATCGATGCCCGCCGTGACCGCCTGAACCAGATGGCCTGGCGCGACGAGATCACCCATCAGATCAGCCAGTTCTGCGCCGCCTACTATCAGGCGGACGGGCCGCTCAACGCCGAGCGCTTGAAGGCGCCCAGCGACATGCGGCTCTATCAGCACTGGCGCGAGATGACCCTCAAGGATCGCGGCATCGCCATCCTGATGGGCGAACCGCGGCTGCGGCGCTACTTCCAGACCCTGCCGGAGAGCGAAGAGAGGCTGTTCCAGGCCGCCATCGCCGAGCTGGATGTGGCCACCGGCCAGCTCGAGAGCTACGCCCAGGCGCTGCTGCTCGATATCAACGGCTGGGCCAGTTGGGTCGCCTATCAGGATTGGCAGCAGGGGCTGGAGGCGTCCCCCCGTGAGGGGCAAGAGGAGACTCAGCACGAGGGCCAGTTCGCGGGCCCGCCGTCGGATATGCGCAGCCTGCTGGCGATACGCCTGGCCTGGGAGCTGGTGCTGTGGCGCTATACCCGGGCGGAACAGCCGGAGCAGGCCGAGCGCCTGAATCGGTTATGGCACGCTGAACTGGTGGCGCTGCCATCGCGGATCGAGCACCACCAGCGCGCGCAGCAACCACTGTGGGTGTGGCAGCTCGCCAGCGAGCTGGCCTATCAGCAGCCGCTGCATCATGCGCTGCGGCAGGCCGCGGGGGTCGCCTCCGAACAGGCGCAGACGCCGCGGCTGCAGGCGGTGTTCTGTATCGATGTGCGCTCGGAACCGATGCGCCGGTCACTGGAGCGCCAGAGCCCGGCGATCCAGACCCTGGGTTTCGCCGGCTTCTTCGGCCTGCCGCTGGCGCACCAGCAGGGCGGTACCGCGCTGGCCCAGCCGCATCTGCCGGGGCTGCTGGCGCCCCAGGTGATGCTCAAGAGCGAACCGAACACGGGTACGACATATACGGCGCAACGGCTGAACTGGCAGGCACGCCTGCAGGATTGGAGCCGCACGGCCAGCGCCAGTTTCACCGCGGTGGAGGCGGGCGGGCTGCTCTATGCCGGCAAGCTGCTGCGCCGCTCGCTGGAAGCCAAGTCCCGGCGCCAGCCGCTCGCCATGGATACGCTGAGCTGGCACTGGCGCGGCAGCGGTGAGTCTCTGAGCCTGGCCGACAAGGCCGCGCTCGCCCGCAGCGTGCTGGTGGGCATGGGGTTGACCGAGCACATCGCCTCTCGGGTACTGCTGGTGGGGCACGGCAGCCACAGTAGCAACAACCCGCACGCCGCGGGGCTCGAGTGCGGCGCCTGCGGCGGCCAGTCCGGGGAGGTCTCGGTGCGCGCCCTGGCGCGGCTGCTCAACGACCCCGCGCTGCGCGAGGCGCTGGCGGAAGACGGACTGGTCATCCCCCAGGAGACGCGCTTCGTGCCGGCGCTGCACCACACCATCACCGACCGGCTCGAACTGCTGGAGGCCGAGACGGACGCCCAGGTGCTGGGTGAAGAGATGCGCACCTGGCTCCAACGGGCCGGCGAGCAGGCCCGGCGCGAGCGCGCCCCGCAGCTCGGCCTCGCGGCCGATACCCCCGAACTCGAGCAGACCCTGGACCGCCGTGGCGCCGACTGGTCGCAGACCCGCCCCGAGTGGGGGCTGGCTAACAACGCCAGCTTCATCGCCGCCCCGCGACGCTGCACCGCGCTGCTCGATCTCGCCGGGCGCAGCTTCCTGCACGACTACGACTGGCGCACGGATAGCGACTTCGCCCGGCTGGAAGCGATCATGACCGCACCCCTTGTGGTCGCCCACTGGATCAACATGCAGTACAACGCCTCGGTCACCGATAACCGCAAGTTCGGCAGTGGCAACAAGGTGCTGCACAACGTGGTCGGCGGGCATATCGGGGTGTTCGAAGGCAACGGCGGCGATCTGCGCATCGGCCTGCCGCTGCAATCGCTGCACGACGGCGAACGCTGGCATCACGAACCGCTGCGCCTGAGCGCCTACCTCGCCGCGCCCCCGGAAGCTATCGCCGAGATCGTCGCGTGCCATGAGGTGTTGACATCGCTGACGCACAACGGCTGGTTGCATCTGTTCGCGCTGGATGATCAGAGTGGCGAAGTACTCGCTTACTGTGGCGGGCAGTGGGTCAGTAGCTAAAGGTAAGATTCGGCTAGAAAACTCGCGTCATCAGGGGAAGCTCCGGGCCACTAGCTCGGGGCTTTTCTCTTTTTGGGGCGTTTTCGCTGAGCCGGTATCCGCTTGCGTTGCGGAGTCCCTGGAGGCTGGATCTCAAAGCGGCGCATTGTGCGTCTATTACGACCCACAACGTTTTGCATCCGTCATGATGAGTGAATAATCTTGTTGTTCAAGATCTCTTGCGTGGCTAGGTGGAATAGTCTCTTAGCTGAATGCTAGCACTACTGCATGAATGGCAAGGCGCCATCACCTCATGCCCAGGTAGGGGCGGTAGCGTGGCCAGGCATTAGATTCTCTCGGTGCGCGGGCTGTAGCGTTTTACCCGCATGATGGCCTTCACAAGATCTATCAGCTTGGGTGGTTTGCTCTGCGCATCCATACATTGATGCCCGAGTTGCTGTGTTTGTATACAGTATTATTGGGTCTGGCAAGATGCGTAAGCGCGCGAATTCGGCATGGGTGGCCGAGCTGTTTGGAGAAGCCTTTTTATCAAGGGGTTAGGTACAAATGGTGCGCTCGATAATGTTGTTGAACGTGCTGGTGCGTTCAAGTCACTAAGCGAGCGCGCTGTATAATCACTGTTATGCAAAATGGAGTTGACCTTTTGAGAAGCGATTTGGAAAAACGATGTTTGCTTTGTGACGAAGTGATTTCCGCAGAAACCGATTCTCGTGAACACTTGATCCCCAACTCTATTGGTGGGAGGAAAAAGGTCTCAGGCTTTCTGTGTGTGGGCTGCAACTCAAAATCTGGTGATAACTGGGATTCTGTACTGGCGCGCCAAATGAACCCATTGAGTCTGTTTTTCCGCATTAACAGAGAGCGTGGTGATGCACCTTCTCAGAAGTTTCAAACCACCAGCGAAGATGAATGGGTGCTCAATGTTGATGGGTCACTCGATTTGCCAAAACCTATTTTCAAAGAGTAGAAGAATGAAAAGGGCGTAGAGATTAACATTTCCGCGAGGAACATGGATGAAGCAAAAAGGATGCTGAAAGGTGTCGCTAGGAAATACCCTCAACTTGATGCTGATGAACTACTTAAGAAAGCTCAGGCGAAATCCAGTTATTCTCAGGATCCAATTAAGTTCAACTTGTCCTTCGGTGGTCTAGATGCAGGACGCTCATTTGTCAAAACAGCGCTTGCGTTGATCTCTACAACTGGCGTGAGCGTGAGAGAATGCGAGCATGCCATCCAGTTTCTAAAGGAAAAAGAATCTGAGTCGTGTTTTGGCTATTACTACGAGAAGGATTTAGTGCTCAAAAGGCCCGATGGAGTTCCAATTCACATTGTCCATGTTAATGGCGATCCAGAAAGCAATCTCATTCGTGGATACGTCGAATACTTCGGTGTAATGCGTGTTGTCATGTGTCTGTCGAGCAGTTACGCAGGAAATGCATTCTCGGCAACTTATTCGATTGATCCAACCAAAGGTAAGGAGCTGGATCTCGATGTTGACTTAGACTTGACATCCGCTGACATTCGGAAGGCATATGACTATGAGAAGTGGGATGGCAATGCCGTTGAGAAGGCTATGGGTGCAGTTATAGGCCCGGCACTGGAAGCCCAACATAAAGAAGAAAGGGAAAGAGTTTTGGAGGAGGCGGTTCGGTACGCATTTGCCAATTGCGGAGCAAAAGAAGGTGAAGTAATAACCGAAGAGCAGCATAACCGTTTGGTCGGCCTGCTATGGGAAAAACTGGAACCATGGGTATTAAACCAGCTGATTGGTCGGCATAGGCGTGATTAGGCATAACAAGTTGCTGCACGCGGATAAATTACTCGCTGCGCTCATAATTTACCGGTGAGCAAGGCGTTAGGAGAGCACATGAATATGTTTGATGATAGTGAAATTATCGTAACTGTTTATGACGGAAAGGAAATTAAAATTCCCTATAAAAACGTAAAGAATCTTCAAGAATGCTTTGGTGTACATCCTATTGATGTTGGTGGCATGTCAATAGCTGGCCCCAAAAAAGAATACGTAAAGATAGAAACATTTGACGGAAAAACGTTTGAAATCCCGCGAGCTTCAGGGAACGACACAGAAATTCTAAGCTTTGTACTTAGGTGGCGGAAGCGCTAACCCTTCGCTTAAGTGGGGCGCGCCAAAAGCCGCGTGCCTTACCTTTACGTTAGGAGATGAGTTTTGCTCTATAGCTTTGAGTTCGCAAAGAGGCTCATCGAGGCAGCAGAGTCGATGTTCCGTGATGGAGCCGAAAAGGATGAGGCTGGCCGCACTGTTCTGTATTTGAGCTGTTTGTCATGTGAAATCAGCCTAAAAGCTCTTCTCGAACACTCTGGCTACTCATCAAAGGAGTTGAAGAAGTTGTCTCACGACCTATCGAGGTTATTGTATGAAGTCAGTTCTTGCACTGTTGCCTCAACTGGCGAAAGGGCTTCTTACATCAGGTCGAAAAGGGTGATTCCAGAGACCGCTAATGGCACAGTCGGGACGTTACTTGAGTCAGAGATGTCGGGCGGTTCCGTTTATCCAAACGAGATACGTTATGGAAGTGCAGTGCGGCATTATCCTCCAGAGGCAATGCTGAACTGTGCAAAAACAGTTAGTGATTGGTGCATTCAACATGACGGGAGCCTTGTCCGTGCGCAAACCTCCTAACAATTCGCAGCAGTTCGCGGCCTATGGCCGCCGGACGTCCCTGACGGGCCGCCGCTGTGCTCCGCGGTATGAGTCTGAATGAAGCACCATTCGAGCATATTAAAAAGTTTAAACATTCACTTAAGTTAGGTCTAGGGATTTGAATTGAGATATATAATCCTGCTAATCGTAATGACGTTACTGATGCTTGGGTCGGTGAGTGCTGATGTGGGCAAGATCACCCCGTGGCTTTTGGGTATTAACTTTACGATAGCGATATTTTCTATTAACTTTACTTTTTTTGGTTATCAGCTTTCCAAATACAAAGCGATATACAGCGAGATAACGACAAGACAGTGGTTCAACGTTGTTGCGTTATTGACTTTTCCCCTTTTTCCTCTAATCTGTTTTTTAATCATGCCCGAACACTTTGGAAAAATAGCGTTGTGGGTACTTCCTATCTTGATTTTCTCTTCTATAGATAATGCAGTTCTGACAACTAGATACCTAAGCGCTAAAAAATTTATTGAAGACTCTATCAGCGAAAACACCATATCCCGATACCTAGAGCAGCTGTCTATACAAATAAAGTCTGAAGTAGAAATACATCAGGGTTATTTGAAAGATGGGGGTAAGTATCAAATACCCATACATGCCTATGATTTCGAGCCCAGCACGCTAGGGATTGAGCCAAATGATATATGGGACTCAACGACTATCATAACAAACTTGGCCGTCGAGAATAATGACTATCCAATTTTTCGGCAGTCATTAAATGCAATCCTAAAGCTTGTCGTAAGATTCTACTCGTTCAAATTTAAAGGCGCGGATTCTTATAAAATAGATGCTGGAATAAAATATATAGCCAGAAAAAGACTGCGTTCAATTATCGTTTCTGTGGTTGAGAAGGATCAGAGCGGTATATTTTTCCAATCACTATCGAGTGATCTGTGTGATTTTTTAATGAAAGATGAGGTGCTTCACAAGCCATGTTCAGATTTAGCAAGATCTATTGCGTCTGATTCCGTATGGATTGCTAAAAAAATGCTCGAATCACATAGTGTTGTAGAGCCGATAAAAGTACTGAACACTATTCATAGAATGGCTGAAGTTAATATTTACGAGATGGAGAATGCAGTTTCTGAGAATGATCTGGAACAGCTCGATAAATACAACATATCAGCTTACGCTTATGATATTAAGGAGCTAGGTGTCTCTGCTCTTAATAATGGTAATTCTCATTTTGCATATAGATGCATGGAAAGCCTTTCGTATCTTGGATGCAATTCTGCTAAATTAAAGTCCACGCAGACGGTTGTGGCTGTTTTTGAGTCCATTGTTCAGTTAGGCCGACTGGCTAGAAACTTGAAAATAGGCTGCTTTTGGTCTCGCTGCTTGATTCCTGCTGAAAGCCATGCTGAAGAATTTATGGGTCATATATTGACTTGGCTGGTACAGGATATTGAGCCTGACGGGAACTTCTTTATGAAGGGTTATGCTGAGCAGGCGTATTCTCGTATTCGAGGGTTTAAGTGTTCAATTAAGCCAAAAGCAAATAGCAATACGTGCTTCTGGATAGAGGAATTAAAAAAAGATGGTAAAAAAATACCTCATATAGAATATGAATCAGGCATGTATGGGTATGGTGGAAATTCGGATTATTCGGATTGTTCAAATTTGAAAGAATATGTCCTACATGGAATTGGGTCTGAAAGCACTTCGATGATATCTCATGGCACACCTATACCGTTGAATATAGAGTCTGATGGCGGTGAAGAAAGTTGAATCGAACAACACATAACAAAGCGCTGTTGTCGGACAAATTTTTCGCTGCGCTTCAAATTTGCCGCAAAGCGCGGCGTTAGGTCTCACTATGGATGATCGTGCATTTCAAGGCCTCGAAATATTCCTGCGGAAGATTCCGGGCATCTCTTCTCCGCTCAGTTACGGATACTCGTCAGACGGTCAATGGTAGGTTAAGTTCACTATCGATATTGATAATCCATATTCTTGGCAAGTCGTGCAAGAGTTGGGTCGCATGTTGAATTACTTTCCATTGAATGAGCGTCTTCCTGCGGTATTTAAACCTGTTTCGCCACCGCCGTGCTTGAATGGTGGTCCAAGAGATTTTTTATCTTGGGTAATTGAGTGCTCAGACAAAGATTTCAAGCCCGGTGCTATTGCTAAATGGCTCGAAGGGCGCATGCTACAACCTGTTGATGATACAACGCAGTGGGAACTGGACGAGTAGTGAAGCCTAACTAGTGGTTCAAACCATTCGCTGCACTCGCTGGGACGCGCTAAAGCCTGTTCCTTAATCAAACGTTATGGCTTCGCGCTTGGCCACCGGGCGTCTGCTCCCAAAGCGCCATGGTCTATCTTGTCCCTCATCGCCAGAGATCGGTGCGTTCGCGCCGAGATGAAAGGACTAAACCCTCATGAGCTGTCTCTTTTGTGACATGGTGGCCGGGCGCGCGCCCTGTCATCGAATTTGGGAGGATGAGCGGCATCTCGCTTTTCTCTCCATCTTCCCCAATACCCGTGGCTTCAGCGTGGTGATCCCCAAGGCGCATCGCGGTAGCTATGCCTTCGACCAGGAAGATGCGGTGCTGCGTGAGCTGATCGTGGCGACCAAGCAAGTGGCCAGGCGGCTGGATCGGGCATTGGAGGGCGTGGCCCGCTGCGGCATGTTCTTCGAGGGTTACGGCGTCGACCATCTCCACGCCAAGCTGTTTCCCATGCACGGTACCGGCGCCGGTGCGGGCTTCCAGCCGATCGAGTCGCGGGTGGATAAGTATTTCGAGCGCTACGAAGGATATCTCTCCTCCCACGACTACCGGCGTGCCGACGATGCCGAACTGGCCCGGCTTGCGGCGTTTATTCGTGAGGCCGACAGCGACACTCAGGGGGAGTGAGTCGGGGAGATGTACAGCGCCGGCTGCCGCGGGTACGGTAGGGCCTCCTTATCCTTGATCCTTTCCTGTCCTGTCTGCGAGAGCGTATCTCATGTCCCATCCTGCTGATCCCCGTCGCTTTGCCGTGGCCTACTCGTGGCGCTGGCTGGCGCTTTTGTGTCTGGTGCTGGCCCTGTCGGGCTGCGGCGTCAATAACATCCCGACCCTGGACGAGAAGGTGAAGTCGGCCTGGGCCCAGGTCGAGAACCAGTACCAGCGCCGGGCGGATCTGATCCCCAATCTGGTCGAGACGGTGAAGGGCTACGCCCAGCAGGAGAAAGAGACGCTGACCGCGGTGACCGAGGCGCGCGCCAAGGCTACCTCGATCCAGGTCGATGCCGATACTCTCAACGACCCGCAGACGCTCAAGCGCTTCGAGCAGGCCCAGAGCCAGCTGACCGGGGCGCTGAGCCGTTTGATGGCGGTCTCCGAGCGCTATCCGGATCTCAAGTCCAACCAGAACTTCCTGGCCCTGCAGTCGCAGCTGGAAGGGACCGAGAATCGCATCGCCGTGGCGCGACGCGACTTCATCCAGGCGGTGCAGGCCTACAACACCGAGATTCGAACCTTCCCGGGCAAGATCTGGCACAGCCTGCTCTACAGCGACATGCCGATCCGCGAGACCTTCGAGGCCACCAGCCCGAACGCCGACCAGGCACCCCAGGTCAAGTTCTGAGGTGCCAGTGGACCTTCGAGCCCGCCTTTCTTACTGCCACAGGAGCGCGCCCATGCGACACGCGATCTCGCTGACACTCGCCGTCTGGCTGGCGCTGTTCGCCGCGGTCGCGGTGGCAGCGCCGGATTTCCCCGAACTCACCGGGCGCGTGGTGGACAACGCCAAGCTGCTCGATGCCGGCACCACGAGCCAGCTCGACGCGATGCTGAAGGCGCATGAAGAGGCCACCGGCGAGCAGGTGGTGGTGGTCACGCTGCCCGATCTGCAGGGCGAGACCATCGAGCAGTACGGCTATCAGCTGGGGCGCCACTGGGGCATCGGCCAGAAGGGTGAGGACAACGGCGCGCTGCTGATCGTGGCGATGGCCGAGCGCAAGGCGCGGATCGAGGTTGGCTACGGGCTCGAGGGCCGGCTGACCGATGCCGAGTCCTCGCGGATCATCAACCAGGTGCTGCTGCCGGCGTTCAAGCAGGGCCAGTTCGCCGCCGGCATCGTCGACGCCAGCCGGGCGATCATCCAGACTCTGGGCGGCGACCCGGGGGCCCGCGCCAGCACACCCAAACCCCAGCGTGACGAATCGCACCACCTGGGCGGCGCCGGGCTCTGGTTCGGGCTGCTGTTCTTCATCGTTATGCTGATCGTGCGTGGCGGTGGTGGGGGTGGCGGCGGAAGTCGCCGGCGGCGTCGGCGCGGCGCCATGGGCGGCGTGCTGCTGGGCGGCGGTCTGGGTGGTGGCTTCGGCGGTGGCGGCTTTGGCGGCGGCGGCGGTGGCTTCAGTGGTGGTGGTGGCGGATTCGGGGGCGGTGGCGCCTCCGGTGGCTGGTAACGAGCGAGGCGAGGGCAGATGACGCTACTCAATGAACGCGAGCGGCAGCAGGTAGGCGAGGCGATCACCCGCATCGAACGTGATACCGACGCCGAGATCGTCACCGTGCTGGCGCGCCAGGCGGATGACTACACCTATATTCCGCTGCTGTGGGCCGGGCTGGCGGCGCTGCTGGTGCCGGGGGCCGTGGCGGTGGTAGCCAGCTGGCTGGGGCTGATCGCCGGTTTCGGTGCCTGGTCCCTGCTGCTGGTGCAGTGGGTGCTGTTCAGCCTGCTGGCGGTGGCGTTTCGCTGGCCGCCGCTGCTGACCCGGCTGATCCCGCGCCGGGTGCGCTTCTGGCGCGCGGCCAATCTGGCCCGGCGGCAGTTTCTGGAGCAGAACTTGCACCGTACCGAGGCCGGGACCGGCATGCTGATCTTCGTCTCGGAGGCGGAGCGCTACGTGGAGATCCTGGTCGATCATGGCATCTCTCAACGCCTCGACGACGGCGAGTGGGGGCAGATCGTCGAACGCTTCACCGCACAGGTGCAGGGCGGGCGCACGCTCGCGGGCTTCCTCGACTGCATCGAGGCCTGCGGCGAGCGTCTCAAGGTCCACCTGCCGGCGACCCATGAGCGCAACGAGTTGCCCAACCGGCTGATCGTGCTGGAGTGAGCGGTCGAGCTGCCGCTATCCGGCTCTCGCGATTCGCTCATCCATACTGTCATACCTCCATACCGGGCCTGAAACGCAGACGCCACCGCAAGTGCGGTGGCGTCTGTGGTATAGCGCGTCTAGCGGGGTGGGCTCAGCGGTTGCCGCTGGCCGCGCCGCCGTTGCCGCCGGTGCGACTACGGCCGCCCCGCGAGCGGCGACGCCGCGGCGCCGTCGACTCGTTGCCACGGTTTTCGCTGCTACGGTTGTCGTTGCTGCGGTTATCGTTGCCGCGCGGTTCGCCGTTCTGGCGCTGGCTGTTCGCACTGCGCTGACCGCCACCGCTGCGCTGCGGCCCTGAGCCGTTACGGCCACCACCCTGGCGACGCGGCGGACGCGGTGCGCGACCTTCGTTCTCGTCGACCTTGGGGCCGCCGCCCGGCGTCGGCTCGAAGCCGTTCACCGTCTGGCTCTCCAGACGCTGGCTGATCAGCCGCTCGATGCCGGCCAGCTCTTTCTTCTCGTCCAGGCTCACCAGCGAGACCGCCTGGCCGCTGGCCCCGGCGCGCCCGGTACGGCCGATGCGGTGGACGTAATCCTCCGGCACGTTGGGCAGCTCGAAGTTGACCACCTGCGGCAGCTGGTCGATATCCAGGCCGCGGGCGGCGATATCGGTCGCGACCAGGGCGCGGACATCACCATTCTTGAAGTCGGCCAGCGCCTTGGTGCGCGCGTTCTGGCTCTTGTTGCCGTGGATCGCCGCGGCCTCGATGCCCTGACCTTCGAGATACTTGGTCAGGCGGTTGGCGCCATGCTTGGTGCGGGTGAAGACCAGCACCTGCTGCCACTGGTGGGTCTCGATCAGGTGCGACAGTAGCGCCGGCTTGCGGCTCTTGTCGACCGGATGCACCCACTGGGTCACCGTGGCCGCCGCGGTGTTGCGCGGGGTCACCGAGACCTCTACCGGGTCGTTGACGATGCCCTTGGCCAGGTTGCGGATCTCCTGGGAGAAGGTGGCCGAGAACAGCAGGTTCTGGCGCTGCGCCGGCAGCACCTTGAGAATACGGCGGATGTCGTGGATGAAGCCCATGTCGAGCATGCGGTCGGCTTCGTCGAGCACCAGCACCTCGAGTGCTTCGAACGACACCGCTTTCTGCTGGTGCAGATCGAGCAGACGCCCGGGGGTGGCCACCAGGATATCCACGCCGGACTTCAGCTTGGCGATCTGCGGATTGATCTTGACCCCGCCGAAGACCACGGCGCTGGTCAGCGGCAGGTGCTTGCCGTAGGTCGCGACGCTTTCGCCGACCTGGGCTGCCAGTTCGCGGGTCGGGGTCAGGATCAGCGCACGCACCGGGCGGCCGTTGGGGCGCTGGGCTTCGGAAAGACGCTGCAGAATCGGCAGGGTGAAGCCGGCGGTCTTGCCGGTGCCGGTCTGCGCTGCCGCCATCACGTCGCGCCCGTCGAGTACGGCAGGGATGGCCTGGGCCTGGATCGGCGAGGGGGTGTCGTAGCCTTCTTCGGCCACGGCTTTCAGCAACGGGGCACTCAGGCCCAGTGAATCAAAAGACATTCGGTAATCTCTAGGTCGCGGCGGATGGCGTAGCGAAGCGGCTACGCGCTGCCGGGGAAAAGCCAGTGCTGGCAGGTGCGCCGTTGAGGCGCCGATCAGATGGGTCGTCAGAGTTATCCGCTTCGCGTGACGACGGCCAGACAGGTCATGGCGATGGCCGGCAGCTTAACGTATGTCTGCGTCCACCGCTATCCCGGTCACGCTTCGCCGCCCCTGCTGTCGTGGTGACGGGCTACACTAGAGTGCCTGTCGGACGCGCACTGCGCGTTGCGGAAAGGAATCAAACAAGGAGAACAGGATATGTCGATTCGCTGGAAATCCGCCCTGGCCCTGGGTGCGCTGGGCCTGAGCCTGGGGGCGAGCGTGGCGCCGCTCGCCATGGCCCAATCCGCTACGCCGGGGGCGACGCTGTGCACCAAGATTCCGGTGCCCTGCAACGCGGTGATCGCGCATCGTGGCGCTTCCTATCAGGCCCCCGAGTCGACCCGGCCGGCCTATCTGCTGGCCCGCGACCTGGGCGCCGACTATCTCGAACTCGACCTGCAGCGCACCCGCGATGGCAAGCTGGTCGCCTTCCACGACAACACCCTGGGACGTAACACCAACGTCGCCGAGGTCTTCCCCGAGCGCGCCGATGCGCCAATCTCCGCCTTCACCCTGGCCGAACTCAAGCAGCTCGATGCCGGCAGCTGGTTCAATGCGCACTACCCCGAGCGGGCCCGCGACGCCTACGCCGGGCTCGAGATCCTGACCCTCGACGAGGTGATCGATATCGCCGAGGGTGGCACCAATCATCCCGGGCTCTACATCGAGACCAAGGTGCCGGAGCAGTTCCCCGGGATCGAGCGCGATCTGCGTGACAAGCTCACGGCGCGGGGCTGGCTGGGTGAGGGCGCTGGCGCCTGGGCTCCGGCCAGCGGCGAGGCGGTCAAGGTCGCCGATGGCAAGGGCCGGGTGGTGCTGCAGACCTTCTCCAAGGCCAGTCTCGCGGCGCTGGAGGAGACCATGCCCCAGGTACCGCGAGTACTGCTGCTGTGGCTGGGTGAGGGCGGTATCGACGCGGCGCCGAGCGAGCCCCAGGGCGAGCACGAGAGCGATGCCGACTACTACGCGCGCCAGCAGGTCGCCTCGCCGGCGGCCTATCAGGCGTGGCTCGATGTGGCCAAGGCGCATGGCGCCATCGGCGTCGGGCCCTCCACCGTGCAGCACGATCACGACGGGCCCTTCAGCAGCCAGTTCAGCTACATGGAGCTGGCGGCGCCGTGGATGGTGAGCCTGGCGCATGACGACGGCCTGCTGGTCCACGTCTACACCGTCGACGAGCCGGCGGATTTCGCCCGCTATCGCGACAACGGCGTCGACGGTTTCTTCACCAACCGCCCCGCAACGCTGCTCGAGTTTCTCGGCCGCCCGGTGGGCGATCAGGGGGCTATCCTGACCCGCGAAGGCTTCTAGGATTCATCACCCCCAGGCGCTATCCGGGTAGGATGGCGCTGAGTCTTTCCACTTGATTCCCGGGCGCAGGGCTGCGCCCGGGCACTTTTTTCCATGAGGTTCGTCATATGTCCACCGACCGCCCCCAGGCCCAGCCCAGCGTCCAGATCGACAACGCCCGCGTGCGTGTCACCGAGTGGCGCTTCGCCCCCGGCGCCGAGACCGGCTGGCACGTGCATGACTGCGACTACGTGGTGGTGCCGCAGTGTACCGGCAAGCTCGATCTCGAGACCCTGGACGGCCACACCTTCTCGACGCTGGAGAGTGGGGTCTCCTACTACCGCGAGCGCGGCGTCGAACACAACGTGATCAACCCCAACGACGAGGAGTTCGTGTTCGTCGAGATCGAACTCAAGTAGCTGACAGGGTCGGGATCAAGAACAAGGGGGCGGGCCGGTGACCTTCGGCGTGGCGGCAATGATGTGGCTCGAGCCGTCCGCTGAGTACCTTCACGCAGGCTGGTGGGAACGTCTGCTGTCATGGGAATCGAGCGCATGTCCTTACTGTATTGGGCGCCGCTGGGCGTCGCCCTTTGTCATCTGATCGAAGAGTTCGCTTGGCCAGGCGGTTTTCGCCAGTGGTATGCCTGGTATCGGCCCGATATCGCCGCCAGCCTGACCCCGGGTTTTCTACTCCGAATCAACGTGATCATGATTCTGGTGGCGGTCTGGGTCGGTTACACCGGGCCGGCTTCCGCCGGTGCCATCATCTCTGGGTGGCTCGTGTTGATGTCGATTCTCGCCAACAACGCGCTGTTCCACCTGGTCGCCACGTTTCGCGGGAAGCGCTATTCACCCGGTGTGGTTACCGGATGCCTGCTCTATCTGCCGCTGTTCGTCATGGGCGTCATCCATTTCTGGATGACGCAGAGTGTGTCACTGACGGCCATGGTGCTGTCAGTGGCGCTCGGCAGCCTGTATCAGGCATGGTCGTTGCACACTCATAAACGGCGCAGTCGCGCGCATGGCAAGAGCGGCTGACATATTGCGCCACGCCGCTTCAGGCGGGGGCGGCCATCGCCTGCTTGAGGTGCGCCACGAAGGCTGCCGTGGCCGCTGGCAGGGTGCGGTTGGTCAGAGTCTGTACCTCGATATGGCGGGCATCCATGCCGGCGTCGACGATGGGGATCGCCACCAGTCGCTGCTGCGCCAGCCGCTGGCGGATGGAGAGCTCTCCGGCGAGTGCGATGCCGCCGCCGAAGATGGCGCAGTTGAGCATCGACTCGATGTAGTTGCTGGTGAATACCGAGGTGAAAATCAGATTCTGCTGGCCGCAGCAGATATCGAACAGCTGGCGCAGGGTGGTCTCCGGTGGGGGCAGCAGCATGGCGTGGGGCTGCAGCTGGGCCAGCTTGAGATGCCGCCTTCCTGCGAGCGGATGTGCCGGAGACATCAGCGCCAGGATCGGCGAGCGCTGGCGATGCTCGACACGTACGTCGGGCTGCGGTGCCAGGCTGAAGGTGAGCCCGATATCGACCTCGCCCTCGCGCACCTGGCGGGTCACCTCGGCCGGTGACGCCACGTTGAGCCGGAACAGAATGCCGGCGTAGTCGTGGCGGAATTCGGCGATCGCCTTGGGCAGAAAATCGACCGCGAACCCCTCCGAACTGGCCAGCCGCACGGTGCCGCGCTGCAGCCCCCGCAAGCCCTGGATCTCGCCCACCACACGCTCGCTCTCCAACTGCTGGCGCCGTGCATGCAGCGCCAGCAGCTCACCTGCCGCGCTGGGAATCATGCCGCGGGCGCGGCGCTCGAACAGCTGGGTGTCGAGCTCGGTCTCGAGCCGGGCGATCTGACGGCTGATCGCGGAGGCGGCGACGTTGAGATGCGCCGATGCCTCACTGATGGAGCCCCACTTGATCACCGCCAGGAAGTAGCGCAGGGCGGTCTCCTGCAACGCGCGATGGGAGCTGGCCATAGTGTGTTGCCCTGTTTTTATTAAGGTTTGCCGATACGGCAAGGATGCCATCGAAACATGATACTTGTGGCATGTTTTTCCCTTCGATAGCTTGATTTTCAGGCTCCCTCTCGAACGGGTGCGCGCGCCGGCGCCGCTGGCTCATCACCCGACGGCAACCCATCACGGCATTCAAGACGGCGGCATCAATAACGACAAACTCCACGACAATCGCATCAAAAACGACAGCATCAACGACGACATCTACAACAAGACGAGGTCGATATGCGCTCCACCACCGTGCTCCAACGCGTGCTGGTCGGCACCACCCTGTGCTGCCTCTCGCTGCCCGCTCTGGCCGGCAAGGCCAACGACACCCTGGTCTACGCCTCCGATACCGAGCCGGAGAACGTCAGCCCCTACCACAACAACGTGCGTGAAGGGGTGATCCTCTCCCACCTGGCCTGGGATACCCTGATCTACCGCGATCCGCAGACCAATCAGTATCAGCCGCAGCTGGCCACCGAATGGCACTGGGTCGATCCCACCACCCTGGACATGACCCTGCGCCAGGGGGTGACCTTTCAGAACGGTGAGCCGTTCGATGCCGACGACGTGGTGTTCACCTTCAACTACGTGGTCTCGCCCGACTCCAAGGTGGTCACGCGCCAGAACGTCGACTGGATCGAGAGCGTCGAGAAGCGTGGCGACTTCCAGGTGCGCTTCCATCTCAAGCAGCCGTTCCCGGCGGCGCTGGAGTATCTCTCCGGGCCGACGCCGGTCTATCCCGACGAGTACTTCCAGAAGGTCGGCCTGGCGGAGTTCAGTCGCCATCCGATCGGTACCGGCCCCTATCGCATCACCGAGGTGAAACCGGGGGAGGGCGTCAAACTCACGCGTAACCCGGACTACTTCGCCGACAGCCCGCTGGGCCAGCCGCAGATCGGCAACATCGAGTTCAAGGTGATCCCCGATCAGGACTCCCGCGTGGCCCAGCTGATGACCGGGCAGGTCGACTGGATCTGGCGCGTGCCCGCGGATCAGGCCGAGCAGATGCAGGGCATGCCCGGCATCACCGTGGCCAGCGGCGAAACCATGCGGGTCGGTTATCTCTCCTTCGATGCCGCCCGGCGCGAAGCCTCGCCGCTGAGCAAGGTCAAGGTGCGCCAGGCGATCAACTACGCCATCAACCGCCAGGGCATGGCCGACAATCTGGTGCGCGGCGGTAGCCGGCCGCTCTACGCGCCGTGCTTCCCGGCCCAGTTCGGCTGCGAGACCCAGGACGTGGTCAAGTACGACTACGATCCGGACAAGGCGCGCGCGCTGCTCGCCGACGCCGGCTACCCGGACGGCTTCGAGATCGATCTCTACGCCTACCGCGAGCGCGACTACGCCGAGGCGATGATCGGCGACCTGCGCAACGTGGGCATCCGCGCCAATCTGCGCTTCATGACCTCGGCGGCGCTGCTCGATCAGCAGCGTAGTGGCAACACCGACATGTCGTTCAAGACCTGGGGCTCCTACTCGGTCAACGACGCCTCGGCCTTCACCAGCGTCTACTTCGGCGGCGGTGCCGACGATCTGTGGCAGGACCCTCAGGTCGAGGCGTGGCTCAAGACCGCCGATACCTCGGTCGACCCCGAGGTGCGCCGCGAGAACTATCGTCAGGCGCTGGCACGGATCTCCGAGCAGGCCTACTGGGCGCCGCTGTTCTCCTACTCGACCTACTACGCCTACACCTCGGATCTCAACTTCACCCCCTATCCGGACGAGCTGCCGCGCTTCGTCGAGGCGAGCTGGAAGTGATCCGGCTGTCGTGAGGCCGCGCCCCGGTCAGCGCCGGGGCGTTTGAGAGCCGTCGCGACGCGCTGGGTGACGATTGGGGGGCGCAAGGGTCGACGCGAGCGTCGACAGGCGTCAGGAGAGACGGGGAGAGGCGTTTAGCTTATGGGCACATTCATCGTGCGCCGCCTGCTGGTGGCGCTGGGGGTGGCACTGACCATCTCGGTGGTCAGCTTCATGCTGCTGCATCTGTCGGGGGATCTGGCGACTTCGATCGCCGGGCCGGAGGCGACCGCCGAACAGGTCGCGCAGATCCGTGTCGAGTATGGGCTCGACCGGCCGATCGTGAGCCAGTATCTCGACTGGCTGGGCGGGGCGCTGCAGTTCGATTTCGGGCGCTCCTACTACTACCAGAGCACGGTGATCGACCTGATCGTCGAGCGCATGCCGATCACCCTGACCCTGGGCGGCCTGGCGCTGGGGCTGGCGGTGTGCATCTCGATTCCGCTCGGGGTGGTCGCCGCGCTCAAGCGCGACAGCTGGGTCGACCGCCTGGCGCTGCTGTTCGCGGTGGTGGGGCAGGCGATGCCGAGCTTCTGGTTCGGCCTGACCCTGATCGTGGTCTTCGCGGTCACGCTCAAGTGGCTACCGGCGGCGGGCAGCGGGGGGCTGGAGCACTTCATCCTGCCGGCGATCGCGCTCGGCTACTACGCCACCCCGGCGATGATGCGCCTGACCCGCACCGGCATGCTCGAGGTGCTGGAGTCGGACTATATCCGCACCGCCCGTGCCAAGGGGCTCTCGACCACCTCGGTGATCTTCAAGCACGCCCTGCGCAACGCCATCATCCCGGTGGTGGCGCTGGCCGCGGTGGAGCTCGGCTTCATGCTCGGCGGCTCGGTGGTGATCGAGTCGGTGTTCTCCCTCGGTGGGCTGGGGCAGCTTGCCTGGGACGCCATCTCGCGCAACGACTATCCTGTGGTGCAGGCGGTGGTGCTGATCATTGCGCTGTTCTACATCGTGCTGACGCTGCTGGCGGATGTCGCCAACGCGGCGCTCGATCCGCGCATCCGTACCCGCTGAGGAGCTCGCCATGACCGTTTCGACTTCGACGACGTCTCGCCCCTCGCGGGCCCCCGCCGCCGGTGGCCGTGCCCGCGCCCTGGGCGAGCTGCCGCTGCCACGACCGGCCTGGTCGAGGGTGACCCGCAAGATGTTCGGCCACCGTGGCCTGGCGATCGGCCTGGTCTGCGTCGGGCTGGCGGTGCTGGTGGCGCTGTTCGCGCCGCTGCTGGCGCCCCACGACCCGTACTTCCAGGACATTTCCAACCGCATGGTGCCACCGGTATGGCACGACAAGGGCAGCTGGACCCACGTGCTGGGCACCGACAAGCTGGGGCGCGACTATCTCAGCCGACTGATCTACGGCACCCGCATCTCGCTCACCATCGGGCTGGTGGCCGCACTGATCTCGGGGGTGATCGGCACCACCCTGGGGGTGCTCGCCGGCTACTTCGGTGGCCGTGTCGACGCCTTCATCAGCTACATCATCACCACCCGGCTGGCGATGCCGGTGGTGCTGGTGGCGCTGGCGCTGGCCTCGCTCACCGGTGGCTCGCTGACCACCGTGATCGTGCTGCTGGGGCTACTGCTGTGGGACCGTTTCGCGGTGGTCTCGCGCTCGGTGACCCAGCAACTGCGCGATGCCGAGTACGTCTATGCCGCGCGCACCCTGGGCTGTTCGCTGCCCTACATCCTGGTGCGCGAAATCCTGCCCAACATCGCCGGGGCGCTGATCGTGGTGATCACCCTGGAGATGGCCCACGCCATCCTGCTCGAAGCGACGCTGTCGTTTCTGGGCATGGGCGTGCAGCCGCCGCTGCCCTCCTGGGGGCTGATGGTCGCCGAGGGCAAGGCCTACATGTTCTTTCAGCCGTGGGTGATCGCGATTCCCGGCGTGGCGCTGTTCGTGCTGGTGCTGGCGATCAACCTGCTGGGTGACGGATTGCGCGACCTCAACGCACCGGGAGGGCGTAACTGATGCCACTGCTCGATGTTCAGGACCTGCGGGTCGATCTGCCGGTGGAAGCCGGCACCCTGCACGCCGTACGCGGTATCGACTTAAGCGTCGAGCGCGGCGAGATGCTGTGCCTGGTGGGGGAGTCCGGCTGCGGCAAGTCGATGACCTCGCTGGCGCTGATGGGGCTGCTGCCAAGGCGAGCCCAGCTCAGCGCCGGGCGCCTCGACTTCGCCGGCGAGTCGCTGACGGCGCTCTCCGAGCGGCGGCGCGGCCAGTTGCGCGGGCGTCGCATGGCGATGATCTTCCAGGAGCCGATGACGGCGCTCAACCCGGCTTACACGCTGGGTAACCAGCTGTGCGAGGCGTTCCTGCGCCACCGTCTGGGCAACCGCCGCCAGGCCCGCGAACGCGCCATCGAGCTGCTCGAACGGGTCGGCATCAGCGCCGCCGCCGAGCGTCTGGCGCAGTACCCACACCAGCTCTCCGGCGGTCTGCGCCAGCGCGTGATGATCGCCATGGCGCTGATGTGCGACCCCGATCTGATCATTGCCGACGAGCCCACCACGGCGCTCGACGTGACCATCCAGGCGCAGATCCTGCGGCTGCTGCGCGACCTGCAGCAGGAGATGGGTACCGCGGTGATCTTCATCACCCACGATCTCGGCGTGGTGGCGCGGATCGCCGATCGCGTGGCGGTGATGTACGCCGGCGAGGTGATCGAGACCGCGCCCACCCAGGCGCTCTATGCCAACCCCAGCCACCCCTATACTCGCGGGCTGTTGAGCTGCATCCCGGCGCCCGGGAAGACGCCACCCGGCAGTCGCTTGCAGGCGATCCCCGGGGTGGTGCCGAGCCTGGTCGGCGAGGTCGAGGGCTGCGCCTACCGCAACCGCTGCCCGCTGGTGCGCGAGGGGGAGGTCGACGCCGCGCGCTGTGAGCACACGCCCGAGTTGCGCCGCCTCACCGGCGACCACCAGGCGCGCTGCCATTACGCTGAACACCGCGCGGCCACGCGCGTTGCCCAACCGGAGGTGAGCCCATGAACGCGCTATCGTCCGCCGGCGCACTGGCCGATCTGGCTGGCGGCGGCCCTGACACCGATGCCGACATCGATACCATGCCAGCGCTGGAACTGTGCGCGCTCTCCAAGCGCTTCACCCTGGGTGGCGGGCTGTTCAAGCGCGGCCGCGCGCTGCAGGCGGTGAGCGAGGTCTCGCTGGCGATCCCGCGTGGCCAGGTGATGGGGCTGGTCGGCGAGTCCGGCTGCGGCAAGAGCACCCTGGCCAAGATGCTGCTGGGGCTGACCACGCCCAGTGCCGGTGAGGTGCGCGTCGACGGCCGCCCGCTGGGGGACGCCGGGCAGAAGGCGCTGGCGCGGCATATCCAGCCGATCTTCCAGGACCCCTACTCGTCGCTCAATCCGCGCAAGCGGGTGGCCGCGATCGTCGAGCTGCCGCTGCGCGTGCATGGCATCGGCACCCCGCGCGAGCGTGCCCGGCGGGTTGCTGAGACGCTCGACCTGGTGGGCCTGCCCAAGCGGGCCGCCGAACAGTTCCCGGGGCAGCTCTCCGGGGGCCAGCGTCAGCGCGTGGCGATCGCCCGAGCGCTGATCATGCGTCCTGACATCGTGATCTGCGACGAGCCCACCTCGGCGCTGGACGTGTCGGTGCAGGCACAGATTCTCAATCTGCTGCTCGATCTCAAGCAGGAGTTCGGGCTGACCTATCTGTTCATCAGCCACGACCTGGCGGTGGTCGAGCATCTGGTCGACCGGGTGGCGGTGATGTATCTGGGGCGGATCGTCGAGGAGGGCAGTCGCGAGCAGATCTTCGCCGCCCCGCGCCACCCCTACACCCAGGCGCTGCTGGCCTCGGCACTGACGCCGGAGCCCGGGCTGGGGGTGCCGGACATCGGCCTGGGCGACGTCATGCCCGACCCCAGCAACCCGCCCAGCGGCTGTGCCTTTCATCCGCGCTGCCCCAAGGCCCAGGCGCTGTGCCGCGAGACTCGTCCGGCGCTCGTCACCGACACTGCCGGCGCAACTCGCGTCGCCTGTCACTTCGCCTCGGCCTGAGCGGGGCGCAGCAGGGCAGTCGAGGCTCTTTTTTATTCAATGCGAGGACACTGAATGTCACGTCAACAAGCGCTCGCCAGCGTCTACAAGGGATTCGACGAGGGCGAGTTTCGCCGCCAGCTGGCGGCCCGGGTCGCGGTGCGCAGCGACAGCCAGAGCGGCGACGGTAACGCCGAACTCGAGCGCTATCTGACCGAGTGCATCATCCCCGATCTCGAGCGGCTCGGCTTCACCTGGGAGATCGTCGCCAACCCGGAGCCGGGCTATGGCCCACTGCTGCTGGCCGAACGTCGCGAAGCCGATGCGGCCCTGTGCGTACTCACCTATGGCCACGGTGACGTGGTGCGCGGCTATGACGCCCAGTGGCGCGAGGGGCTGTCGCCGTGGCAGGTGACGGTGGAGGGAGAGCGCTGGTACGGCCGTGGCACCGCTGACAACAAGGGCCAGCACAGCGTCAACCTGGCTGCGCTGGCGGCGGTCATCGAAGCGCGCGGCGGGCGCCTGGGCTACACCATCAAGCTGGTGCTGGAGATGGGCGAAGAGACCGGCTCGCCGGGTCTCAAGGCGATCTGCGAGGCCTACCGGGAACGCCTGGCGGCGGACCTGTTCATCGCCTCCGACGGCCCGCGGCTGGCGGCGGACGCGCCGACCCTGTTCCTCGGCTCCCGCGGCTCGTTCAACTTCGATCTGCGCCTGCATGCCCGCGACGGGGCCCACCACTCGGGCAACTGGGGCGGGGTACTGGCCAATCCCGCCACGCGCCTGGCCAACGCCTGGGCCTCGCTGGTCGATGCCGATGGCCGGATTCTGGTCGCGGGACTGCGCCCGCCGGCCATCCCCGCCGCGGTGAAGCAGGCGCTGGCGGCGCTGGAAGTCGGCACCACCCCAGGCGACCCGGCGCTGGCCGAGGGCTGGGGCGAGCCGGGGCTGACCCCCGCCGAGCGCCTGTTCGCCTGGAACACCCTGGAGCTCCTGGCGTTCAAGGCCGGCAACCCCGAGGCCCCGGCCAACGCCATCCCCGGCGAAGCCTACGCCCACGCCCAGCTGCGCTACGTGGTCGGCAGCGATCAGGAGAATTTCCTGCGGCATCTGCGCCTGCATCTGGATGCCTGCGGTTTCGATGACGTCGAGGTGAGCGCCGCGCGGGTGTCGCAGATGCGTGCGACCCGGCTAGACCCGGACGATCCCTGGGTCGGCTGGGCGCTGGATTCGATCCACGCCTCCAGCGGCAAGGCCCCGACGCTGCTGCCCAATCTGGGCGGTTCGCTGCCCAACGATGTCTTCGCCGAGACACTCGGGCTGCCCACCCTGTGGGTGCCGCACTCCTACCCGGCGTGTTCGCAGCACGCCCCCGACGAGCACGCCCTGGCCAGCATCCTGCGTGAGGGGCTGGGCATCATGGCCGGGCTGTGGTGGGATCTGGGCGAACAGGGCGCGAGCGTGCATGCCGCGCGCACGGCCGCCAGGAGAAATGCATGAGCGAGATGACCCACGACACCCGCCTGGCGCTTGCCGAAGACTGGCTGGCGGCGCAGCGCGCGGCGATGGATACCTGCCTGGAGACGCTGGTCAACATCGACTCCAACAGCTACGACAAGGCCGGCACCGATGCCGTCGCCGACGCCATTGCCGGCTGGTGCGAGGCCGATGGCATCGCGTTCGAACGCACGCCACGTGAGAATGCCGGGGACATTCTCGAAGCGCGCCTGCCGGCTGCCACCGATGGCGCCGGCGGCCACGTGCTGCTGATGGGGCACCGCGACACCGTCTTCCCGCGTGGCACGGTGGCGGAGCGCGGCTACACCCGGCAGGGCGATCTCGCCTATGGCCCCGGGGTCGCCGACATGAAGGCGGGCCTGGTGCTCAATCTCTTCGTGCTGCGGGCGCTGAAGCGTGCCGGCGGGCTGCCGTTCGCGGTGCATGCGCTGTTCACCGCCGACGAGGAGATCGGCTCGCTGGACGGCACGGCGTTCATCCGCGCCGCCGCCGAGGGCGCACGGGCGGTGTTCAACGCCGAACCCGGGCGGATCAGCGGCAACGTGGTGACCGCGCGCAAGGGCGGTGCCGCCTTCCGCATCGAAGTGAGCGGGCACGCCGCCCATTCGGGGGTGAGCCACCAGGATGGCGCCAGCGCGATCGAGGCGCTGGCGCGCAAGATCGTCAAGCTGCATGCGCTGACCGACTACGCCAGCGGCGTGACCACCAACGTCGGTGTGATCGAGGGTGGCGTGTCGCGCAACACCGTGGCGCCGGCGGCGAGTGCGCAGCTCGACACCCGCTTCGTCGACAACGCCCAGCGCGAGGCGCTGTTCCAGGCCATCGCGGCGATCGTCGCCGAGGAGGAGATCCCCGGTACTCGGGCCACGCTCATCCAGACCTCTGGCTTCCTGCCGCTGGAGCCGGAGATGAGCGCGGCGCTGTTCGCACGCTACCAGGTCCAGGCGGCACGGCTGGGCTTCGCCGTCGAGGGCGAGTTCACCGGCGGCTGCTCGGATGCCGGCACCACCGCCAGCCTGGGCGTACCCACGCTGTGTGGCACCGGGCCGGTCGGGGCCAAGATGCATACCGACGAGGAGTACTGCCGGCTGGAGACCTGCGTGCCCCGGGCCCAGGCGGTGGCGGCGACGATTCTCGATCTGGCCGCCGAGGTCGAGCGCTGAGCGCGTTTCACGGTCGCACCTCGTGGCCTCGGCTCAGGGGCGCTCGGCGAATCGATCGGTCGCCCGCACCAGCGCGGCCATGATCTCCGGTTCGCTGAAGGCGTGACCTGCCGCCTCGATGATCTCCAGGCTGGCGTCTGGCCACGCCTTGGCCAGCTCCCAGGCGTTCTGGAGCGGACAGATCATGTCGTAGCGGCCGTGGACGATCACCCCGGGAATGCCCGCCAGCCGGTCGGCCTGGGCCAGTAGCTGACCGTCGTACTCGAAGAAGCCCTGGTTGATGAAGTAGTGGTTCTCGATCCGGGCAAAGGCCAGGGCGAAGTGGTCGGCGGCATGGGACGCGCTGGCGTCGATGGGCACCAGTCTCGAGGTCTCGCCCTCCCACACGCTCCAGCGTCGGGCGGCTTCGAGCTGGCGTTCGACATCGTCGCCCATCAGCCGTGTGTGGAAGGCGCGAATGACATCGTCACGCTGCGCCTCGGGCAGGATCTCCACCAGCCGCTCCCACTTCTCGGGGAACATGTGGCGTGTCCCGTGCTTGTAGAACCAGTCCAGCTCCTGCTGGCGCAGGGTGCAGATGCCGCGCAGCACCAGCTCACTGACGCGAGCCGGATGCCGCTCGGCGTAGGCGAGCGCCAGCGTCGACCCCCACGAGCCTCCGAAGACCTGCCAGCGCTCGGCCCCGATCATCTCGCGCAGTCGCTCCATGTCCTCGATCAGATGCCAGGTGGTGTTGTTGTCGAGGCTGGCATGCGGCGTCGAACGGCCACAGCCGCGCTGGTCGAACAGCAGGATGTCGTAGCGCGCGGGGTCGAACAGCTGGCGGTGGATCGGATGGCAGCCGCTGCCCGGGCCGCCGTGGAGGAACACCACCGGCTTGCCGTTCGGGTTGCCGCAACGCTCCCAATAGACCTGGTGGCCGTCACCGGTATCCAGGTGACCGCTGGCGTGGGGTTCGAGTGCCGGATAGAGCGGGTGGGGTGCGGACATGAGGGATCCTGTTGGCAGAGTGACGCGGTAGTGTCTCGGTATCGTGGTATGCGTGTCATGCCAGCATAAGGGGCGGGTGGACCCAGGGGCCAGAGATCAGAGGCCAGAGACCCTCGACCCCGTGAAAGGCGCCCGGTGCCGACGTCATGCGGCTCTGCTACCATCGTCGACACTTTTCTCGACGGCCGACTCCGCTTCACCGGAGCGCGTCGACGCTCACTTCGTTCTCGATCGAGGGCGGTCGTCGTGGCGACCGCGACAGGTTCCGATGAAATCAAGTTCGCGCAAGACCGGCTTTCGCCACCTGATCCACTCCACCGGTTACTCGCTCAAGGGGTTGGTCGCCGCCTTTCGGAATGAGACCGCCTTCCGCCAGGAGCTGGCGCTGTGTGCGGTCCTGGTGCCGTTCGCCTGGTGGATCGGCAAGGACCCGGTGGAGTGGCTGGTGCTGGTGGGCAGCTGTGTGTTCGTGCTGATCGTCGAGCTGCTCAACAGCGCCGTGGAGACGGTGGTCGACCGTATCGGTCCGGAGCACCACGAGCTTTCCGGGCGGGCCAAGGATATCGGCTCCGCCGCGGTGATGCTGGCGCTGGGCATGGCCGCCACCACCTGGGGTCTGCTGGCGTGGGACAAGTTCGCCGGCTGACGCACGCGGCACCGTTCAGATTCCGCCTAGCCGGGCAGGTCCTGGGGCCGGTCGACGTCGCGGCGAACCCCGGGGTCGTCCAGCTCGACCGTCTGCACCGCGTGCTGGCGCCGGGCGAGCACGGCGCGCGCACCTTCGCCGGTCTTTAGCTGGGCCAGCTCCGGCCACCAGTGGCGGCCGAAGATCACCGGATGCCCGCGCTGGCCGGCGTGGCTGGGCACCACGATCGCCGTGGCGCTGGCCCGGGCATTCAACTGCGCACAGCTCGCCGCGCTCAGCCATGGCATGTCGCCGAGGATCACCGCCGCAGCGGTGGCGTCGGGCTCGCCTGTCAGCAACTGACGAAAGGCGTCGCCCAGGCTGGCCCCCAGCCCATGGGCGGCCGCGGGGGCGCTCAGCACCGGCGTGTTCGGCGCCAGGCCCAGCGCGGCGGGCGTTTCGTCCGGGCGCAGCACCACGTAGTGGCGCGGATAGGCCGCGGCCGCTGCAGCCAGGGTGGTGGCGAGCAGGGTGCGGCCGTCGGCCAGCGGCTGGCGGCGTTTGTCACTGCCGAAGCGGCGGCCGACCCCGGCCGCCATGATCAGTGCCACCAGCGTCGGCTCAGAGCGCATCGCGCGCCTTGCCCCGGCGCACCCGCAGCACGTCGGCGACCACCGAGAGGGCGATCTCGGCCGGGGTCTTGCTGTCCAGGTCGAGACCGATCGGCATGTGCAGCCGGGCGATGTCGGCGGCATCGAGCCCGCCGGAGCGGGCCAGACGCTCGGCGCGCTTGTGCGAGGTGCGCTTCGATCCCATGACGCCGATATAGAACGCCGGGGTGCGTACCGATTCGATCATCGCCAGATCGTCGATCCGCGGATCGTGGGTCAGCGCCACCACCGCGGTGGCGGCGTGGCAGGCGCCGCTGGCGATGAACAGCGAGGGCAGTACCGCCTGCACCTCGACCCCGGGAACGGCGAAGTCGCGCCGCGCCTCCTCACGTGGATCGCATACGATCACCTCGAACCCCAGGGCCTGGGCGAACTCGGCGCAGAAGCGCGAGACCGGCGAGATGCCGGCGATGATCAGGCGTAGCGCCGGGCCCAGGCGCAGGCGCAGCTCGTCGCCCTCGCGCGCCACCCGCGGGCCGTTCTCGTCGGCGGTGGTGAAGCGCCGCCGGCCGCTCGGCAGATCGATCACCCGCACCAGAGAGCGCTGGCCGAGCAGGGTCGCGTGCATCACTTCCAACTGGGTCAGGCTCTCGGCATCCGCCGGCAGCCGCTCCACCAGCACGTCGAGCATGCCGCCGCAGGGCAGACTCACCTGGGGTGACTCGTCGGCGCCCTCGCCGTAGCGCACGATCTCCAGCGTGTCGGTGAATTCGCCGGCGGCCACCCGGGCGAGGAAGTCCTCTTCGACGCAGCCGCCGGAGAGCGACCCGACATGGCTGCCGTCGGCCCTGGCCACCAGCAGCGAGCCGGGCTCCCGCGGCGAGGAGCCGAAGGTCGTCAGCACGCTGCAGAGCCATACCGTTTCGCCGGCGTTGGCCCAGCGCAGGGCAGTGTCGAGCACTTGTAGATCGAGGTGTTGCATGCGTTGGGGAATCCTTTCCTGCACTGGCGTCGACGGTGTGATCGACGCCTCCTTGAGACGCGGCGCGGGGCCTGGTCACCGCCGGGGTGGACAGGGCAACGCGCGGCGTGTTGTGGTGCCTAGCTTACACAATAGCCGTGGCGTGGGGGGCGGATGACACGCGCCGCGCACGTGGACTTTTCCTACAAAGCTCAGGCTGATGGCTTACAGAAATAGGTGTAAAAACCTTTTATGATTTCATCGTAGCTAAACACGTATTCGATAATCATCCTGGCGTCGCGGTCAGGCGTCGGTTCATGTCGGCGACCTCGCGGCAGCCAGCGCCAAGGATGGGCGCCAACGTGACAGGCAGCCGGGCCGGGCCCTCGCGGGAGGCTTGGCGGTTGTCGTCTGCGGCCAGACGCGCCCGCCGCGACGATCGGGGAATCGGGGAGCCAGAGGCCATGCTGCATCACCATTCGGCGACCAGAGGGATTGCCACAGACGAGGCCCACGGTGCCCAGGGGGAGATCGACTTCTGCGAACAGGTCGGTCATCTGCTGCGGCGGGCCTATCAGCGCCACACCGCGATTTTTCAGCGCGAGAGCTGTGACGAGCAGCTGACGCCGATCCAGTTCGTGACCCTGAGCAAGCTCGCCGAGCGCGGCCCCAGTGCGCTGAGCGAGCTGGTGCGTGTCACCGGGATCGACCCGGCGACGATCCGTGGTGTGATCAAGCGGCTCAAGGGGCGTGACTGGGTGACGCTGACCTCGGACCCGCGCGACCAGCGCAAGGTGATCGTCGAGCTCACCGGCGCCGGGCGCGAGCTGCTGGCGGCGATGACCCCGCGCGCGCTCAAGGTCTCCGAGGAGACCATGGGCAGCCTCAATCCCGCCGAGCGGGTGGCGCTGATGCATCTGCTGGTCAAGATCAACGCCTGAGTCCTGTCTTTCTGACTGACGCGTGTCGCAACCGTCAGGTGTTCGGCGGCGCTCGAGTGCCGCCGGTGACCTGGGCGCAGAAATCCTCGAAGCGGCCGCTGTAGTAGTGCTCACGCGGCCAGCCGATGCGTGGCAGGTAGAAGAACATCTCCTCCAGTCGCGACTTGATGGTGGCGTGGTTCTTGGTGTCGATGACGAAGACATGCTTGCCGCGGGCGTCGTGGGGGCTTTCCGCCAGCTGGCGCAGGATGAAGCGCACCAGCGAATCCTCCTGCGGCATGCTGTAACCCACCACCACCAGCACGTCGGTCTCGCGCAGTAGCCTCACCGCCTTGGGGAACACCTGGTGGAAGTAGGGTTCGTCGTAGTCCTGCACCTGGGAGGGCAGGATCAGCAGCGGCGGCTCCTGGCGAATCTCGGCGTCGCTGCGCTGGCGATACTCGAAGTCGAATCCCTCCAGGGTGGGCAGGATCTCGAACCCCCCGTTGATCTTGATCACGTTGCGGTCGACCGTGCGCGGCAGGTGCTCCCAGATGGTGCCGCCGCAAATGCGCTGCGGCGTGACCCCGCGATAGAGACGGCCGAAGACCGGCGCCTGCTGGCGGTAGACGCGCTCGAGAATGGTCTCGATGGTGAAGTCGTAGTTGGTGGTGAGGAAGTGGTAGAGCGGCCAGGCGTCGCCCAGCCCGGCGCGGTCGGCGCGATCCTCCAGGGCGGCGAAGAAGTCGGTTATCGCGCGCTGTTCGGGGCTGACTCCGGTGGCGCTGAAGCGCAGCGTGGCGTCGTCGACGTTGTGGATGTCGCAGGCGGCGGTGAAGCGGCGCATCACCAGGGTACGCAGCTCATGGATGCTCAGGCGCAGGTTCTGGTCATCGAAGTAGCGATTGCGGATATCGGGGTAGCGCACCTGCATGTCGAGCACGTAGCGCAGATTCTTGAAGCGCTCGAAGTCGAGATGGCGATAGTCCTCCCAGCCGATCACGTGCATCACGTGCTGCAGGTTGGGGAAGTCGCGGATATCGTCGAGATCGATGGCGAACAGCTCGCCGTCGGTGGGTGAACGCCGGTCCCACGCCTTGGAGAAGCCAGCGCCGCACCAGAAGGTCACCACCGGCGGCTTGCGCGGGCCGTTGGCGTCCGCCAGCAGCTCGTCCATCAGCCGGCCGAAGGCCGCCACGGTGTCGGCGTTGTTGATGCCGGTGCTCGCCATGCACGCCTTCCTCCTGTCTGCTCGTGGGGGTCCTGTACAACCATGCGCGGGCCAACCGTGCGCGGGTGGCCGCCGGGTCACCCTGCGGGTGCGGTGTCTTCGTCGAGGCCGATATCCACCGCCGGCGCCGACTGCGTCAGCCTTCCCACGGAGATGAAGTCGACGCCGCTTTCGGCAATCTCGCGAATGGTCTCCAGGCGCACGCCGCCGGAGGCCTCAAGCAGGGCGCGTCCGGCGACCTCGCTCACTGCCTGGCGCATCTCGGCCGGCGGCATGTTGTCGAGCATGATCACGTCGGCCCCGGCGTCCAGCGCCTGGGTGACCTGGTCGAGGCGGTCGCACTCGACCTCGATGCGGGTCAGGACCGGCAGCTGCGCGCGGGCGCGGGCCACCGCGGCGGCGATACTGCCGCACACCGCGATATGGTTGTCCTTGAGCATCACCCCGCTATCCAGCCCCAGACGATGGTTGCGGCCACCGCCGCAGGCGACCGCGTGCTTCTCCAGCATGCGCAGCCCCGGGGTGGTCTTGCGCGTGTCGACCAGTTGGGCGCCGGTGCCGCTGATCCGCTCGACATAGCGCGCGGTCAGGGTGGCTATCCCGGCCAGATGCTGGATCAGATTGAGCGCGGTGCGCTCCACCGTCAGAATGCTGCGTGCCGGCCCGGCCACGTGCATCAGGGGCGCGCCGGCGTCGACGCGCTCGCCGTCGGCGGCCGCCAGGGTGACCGCGATGCGCGGGTCGTAGCAGGTGAAGGCGCGGGCGGCGGCGGTGACGCCGGCCAGGCGCATCGGTTCGCGCGCGCGCATGACGAAGCGGCCGCTGGCGTCGGCGTCGATCATCAGCGTCGCGGTCAGGTCCAGGTGGCCGATATCCTCCGTCAGAAAGGCGCGCAGCTGGGTCTCCAGGCGCAGGGGGTCGAGTTGCCAGCCGAGGGGCTGGTCGGCCCGCGTCGTGGTCATGCGGTAGTCTCCTTGGGCAGATGCGGCATATCACAAGCTGTCGCCAAGGGTAGCGCACTCGGGGCGGGGGTTTCCGGGTAATATCACGCTTGATTCACTCGACAGACACAATGACAACGAGGAGGCGCGATGCGCGCACGGGGCTGGAAATGGGTGGTCTGGGGATTGGTACTGGCTTGCTACGTGGTGCCCTATGGGCTGCTCAGCGGGGTGCAGGCGTGGTACGGCAGCTTTCTCTTCTGGGTCCTGGTGGGGGTGGCGGTGATCGTCTGCAACGTGATGATGACCCGCGATTTTCATGACGGCCCGGAGGCGTGAGCATGAGCCTGCAACTGATCTGGACGGCGGTGGCGGTCTATCTGATCGCGGGGCTGGCGATCGCCTGGCTGTCGCGCAGCGCCGCCACCAATGGCAGCGGCGTCGATATGAGCGGCTACTTCCTCGGCAACCGTCGCATGAACGGCTTCGTTTCGGCGCTCAGCTACAGCGCCACTACCTATAGCGCCTTCATGATGGTGGGGCTGGCGGGGCTGACCTACGCCGGTGGCGTGGGCGCCTTCGGCTTCGAGATCGTCTACTTTGCCGGGGTCTCGCTGGTGGCGATCTTCGGCCCGCGCTTCTGGGCGGTGGGCAAGCGCTTCGGCTATGTCACCCCCAGCGAGATGCTCGGTCACCGCTACGCCGATCGCCGGGTGGCCGTGGTCACCGCGGTGGCCAGCTGCCTGTTCCTGATTCCGTATGCCGCGGTACAGCTCGCCGGGGTCGGCTATCTGCTGGCGGGCATCAGCGGTGGGGCGATCCCGTTCACCACCGGCGTGGTGGTGGCGACGCTGCTGGCGATCCTTTTCTCCTATATCGCCGGCATTCGCTCGGTGATGTGGACCGACTCGCTGCAGGCGCTGTTCATGATCGTCGCTTCCACCCTGGTGGCCCTGCTGGTGGTGCACTCCCTGGGCGGCTTCGCCACGCTGTTCGACACCCTGGCGGCGCAGCACCCGGCGGCGCTGACGGTTCCGGGGCCGGGGCTGTTCAGCCTGACCACCTTCCTCGGGCTGACCATTCCGTGGTTCTTCTTCAGCCTCTCCAACCCGCAGGTGAGCCAGCGGCTGTTCATGCCCGCCTCGCTCAAGTCGATGCGTCAGATGCTGATCGGCTTTCTGGTGTTCGGCTTCATCTACACCCTGGTCTCGGTGCTGTGGGGCTTCTCCGCACTGGTCGCCTTCCCCGACCTGAGCCAGTCGGATCTGGCCACGCCGACGCTGCTGGCCTCCAGCCATGTGCCACCGCTGCTCGGGGTGGTGGTGATGGTGGGCATTCTGGCGGCGGCGGTGTCGACCATCGACTCGATCATGCTGACGCTCTCCTCGATGCTCTCGCGGGATGTCTACGCCAACCTCGCCGAGGGCGCCAGCGAGGCGCGCCAGCTGCGTGTCGGCAAGTGGGTGCTGCCGCTCATCGCGGTACTGGCGTTTCTCTTCGCCGAGCTGCAGCTGAGCCTGATCGCGGTGCTGTCGGTGGCCGCTTCCACCGGCCTGGTAGTGATCGTGCCGGCGATCATCGGCGCCTTCTACTGGCGGCGCGGTACCGCCGCTGGGGCGCTGGCCAGCATCCTGATCGGCGGGCTGGCGGTGATCGCGCTCTACCTCAGCGGGGCCAAGCCGCTGGGGCTGCCGCCGGGGATCTGGGCACTGCCGCTGGCGAGTGCGCTGTTCATCGGGGTGAGCCTGCTGAGTCGCGCGCCTAGCGAGCGCGCGCAGGCGTTCCTGGCCGCGGCGAATGGTACGCGCTCATGAGTCGCTGTGGCGTACCCGCGCCGCACGGAGGGCGATCACCAGCAGCAGCAAGACCGCCGGCAGCAGCCACAGGTTGAGCCGCTGCCAGCCGAGCCAGGCATTCAGCGGGCCCGCGGCCAGCGCCGAGAGGCTTGTCAGGGCGAATACCGCGCAGTCGTTGATGGCCTGGACCCGTGGCGCCTCGCCGGCGCGGTAGTGGGTGGTGAGCCAGGCGCTGGCGGGCAGGAAGGTGAAGTTCCAGCCCAGGCCCAGCAGCCCCAGGCCGAGTGTGAAGGCCCACACCGCCGGGGTCAGCCAGGCACACAGCAGACTGGCGAACAGGCACAGCGCGCCGATGGCGATCATCAGCGCATGGCCCAGGCGCCGGGTCAGGCGGCCGGTGATGAACGAGGGCGCGAACATCGCCAGCATATGCCACTGGATGACCCCGGCGACGGCGCCGAAATCGTGCCCGGCGTGGCTCATCGCCAGCGGCGTCGCGGTCATCGCCAGGTTCATCACCGCATAGCCCAGGGCGGCGCAGGCGATCGCCGCCGGCAGCAGCGGCTGGCGCAGCAGCTGGCCCACTGGCCGTGGCGGCGGCAGCGGTGTGGCCCGTGCCGTCACTGGTGCGAAGCGCAGCGTCGCCAGTAGCCCCAGCGCCGCGAGATAGAGCCCCCCGAGACCGAGAAAACTGCCCAGAAAGGGTGTCGCCAGGGCGTCCCGCAGGTGTTCGGCCAGCCAGGGCCCGGCCAGCGCCGCCACCACGCCCCCCGCCATGACCCAACTGAGCGCACTGTCGCGCAACGGCTCGGGGGCCGCTTCGAGCGCCGCGAAACGATAGAGCATGCCGACGCCGATACTCATGCCGATGGCGAAGGTACCTAGATTGAACAGGCCGAAGTGCGCCTGTACCAGCGCCAGCAGACAGGCGGCGATGCCCGCCAGCCCGACCAGATTGCCGAGTACGAAAGTGCGCTTGCGTCCCAGACGCGCGGTCAGCCAGCCGGCGGGCAGTGTGGCAGCGGTCAGCCCGAGCAGTTGCAGCGCCACCGGCAGGGTGCTCCAGTCGGCGCTGGGTGACAGGCGCGCCCCGATCAGGGGCGAGGTAGCGATCAGCAGCACGTTGCCGCTGATCAGCAGCGCCTGACACAGGGTCAGCCCCCACACGGTGGGCGGCAGACGCGGATGACGAGCAGAGGGGGGAGAAGAGAAGCGGGAGGTGGGTCGCATAAGTGTCTCCTGACGCGCGGGCTCTACTGCTAGTCTTCGATACCCGCGCTGGGTCCACAATGACCCCCGTACCACCAAAAACGACCGCGCCTCTCCCCGGACAGAATGCCCACGCTCGCCAGCGGCGATACGGCCTGGGACATGCCTTCGTGACCATTCCTCTGAGATTGTTCGGCGGCGCTGATTCGGCGCTACGGCTACTCGGCCGGTTTATTTGATCGGTGTATTCGGCCGGTTTATTCGACTACAAGGGTATTTCCGTTGCCTATTCCTAGGACTATGATAAATCGCTTATCGATAACACGCTAATCAACGACAGGGCGAATCATGGACGGAGCAATGGGCGGCATCAGGGGCACGGCCGGCGGCGAAGCGATGAGGGTGCCGTTCGCCAGGGAGAGACTGCAAGCCGGTGGGCGGCGCTGGCGGCTGCCGCTGGCGGCAGTGGCGCTGATGGCGGGGGCACCGGCGGCCCAGGCCTACTCGGCCTTCGCCGCGGACTCGCCGCATATGTTCGGTGACTGGGGCGGCCAGCGCACGGCGCTGGAAGCGGCTGGGGTCAGCTTCGACTTCGACTATGTGGGCGAGGCGGCGACCATTCTCGATGGCGGCTACCGTGACAGCCATGTCACCAAGTACGCCGATCAGTTCGCGCTGGGCGCGCATCTCGATCTCGAGCGCCTGCTGAGTATCCCCGATGCCGAGTTCCAGGTGACCCTCACCAACCGCAACGGCCATAGCGTCAACGATCGCCTGAGCGATCCCGGCGCCACGGTGGGCGGCTCCAGCGTGCAGGAGGTCCAGGGGCGCGGCCCGGTCACGCGCCTGACCCAGCTGTGGTATCGCCAGCGCTTCTTCGACGATGCGCTCTCGATCAAGCTGGGGCGCATCCCCTTCGGCGACGATTTCGCCACCATCGATAGCCATTTCCAGAACCTGGCCTTCGGCGGTGCCCAGCCCGGTAACTGGGGCAACGACATCTACAACTGGCCGATCTCCCAGTGGGCGGCGGTGGTCCGCGCCAATCTTGCCGCCGACTGGTACGTCCAGGCCGGCGTGTTCAATCTCAACGACAGCAACCTCGACAACGGCCACGGCCTGGACCTGCACCACAGCGGCACTCAGGGGACGATGTACCCCATCGAGCTGGGCTTTACGCCCACGGTCGACGGCATGGCCGGCAGCTACAAGCTCGGCTTCTATACCCACGACGTCGACAATCGCGCCTATGGCGATGGCCCCGCGACGCGTACCAGCGATACCAACAACGGGCTCTACTACGTGGCCCAGCAGCGGGTGACGACCCGCGGCGGCGACGCCAAGCGCGGCCTGACGCTGTTCAGCATGGGCAACGTCAACCATGGCGACACCGCGGGGATCGATCGCTATCTCTCGGTCGGCGCGACCTACCAGGGGCCGTTCGATGCCCGCCCCCAGGACGACGCCGGGATCGGGCTGGCGTATCTGCATGTCAACGACGACGTCAACGACTACATCGACTACTACAACGCGACCCCCGCCGGCTCGCTCACGCCGCTGCCGCGCCAGGGCCACGAGTACGACGCCGAGCTCTACTACAGCGTCAATCTGACCGGCTATCTGAGCCTGCGGCCCAACCTGCAGTATGTGGTTTCGCCCTCGGCGGTGGATTCGGTCGATAACGCTTGGGTGTTGGGGACCACGGTTCAGGTCAGCTTCTAGGCACTGCATGAAAAGTACTGCGCTCGCCCATGCGGCGTTAAAAATCGGCTGGATCGCCAGCCCGGTCAAAAATGCTCATTTACACTCCGTAAACTGGAGCGCCAGCCCGGTCCGTTTTCGCCGATTTTTGCCTTGCCTGGCCTTCGCTCGTCGACTTTTCACACGGCACCTCGGCTGTTACGTGAACTGCCTTTTACGAGGCCTGGCTGCGCTCACCGGGGCCGAAGCGGGCGCGATAGAGGCTCGGCGGTAGGCCGTAGTGGCGCTGGAACAGCCGCCGGAGCTGCTCGCCGCCGCCCAGCCGGCAGTGCTCGGCGATACGCGGCAGCGGTGCCGCGCTCTCGGCCAGCAGGCGCCGCGCCTCCTCCAGCCGCAGGCGGGTGAGGAAGTCCCCTGGGGTCATCCCCAACTGGCGCCGGAACAGGCGCTGGAAGTGGCGCGGGGTCACCGCCATGCGCGCGGCCAGCGTCTCGGTGTCCCACGCCGCCAGCGGGTCGCCGAGTACCACATCGACGACCTGGCGCAGGCGCCCGTGGCTGTCGAGCTGACAGCGCAGGCCTTCGCTGAACTGGGCCTGATCGCCGGGCCGGTGCAGGAACATCACCAGCTCCCGCGCCACCTGGCCGGCCAGCGCCTCGCCCTGGTCAGCGGCGACCAGGGCGAGGGCCAGGTCGATCCCCGCGGTGATGCCGGCACTGGTGTGGATACCGCCGCTGCAGAGATAGAGTGCCTCGGCACGTACCTGAATGGTGGGGAACTCGGCGGCCAGCCGCGCAGCATGGCGCCAGTGGGTGGTGGCCTGGCGCCCGTCGAGCAACCCCGCCCGGGCCAGGGCGAAGGCGCCGGTGCAGATCGAGCCGACCCTCGGGGTGCGCGCGGCGCGGGCGGCCAGCGTATCCAGCGTGGTGGGGCTCAGTCGATGCACGCCATGTCCACCGGCGATCAGCAGCGTGTCGCCAGCGGGGGTGGCGTCGAGGGCGTGGGTCGCGATCAGCGTCATGCCGCCGTTGGTGACCACGGGCCCGGGCTCGTCGGCGAGCAGGCGCAGCCGATAGCGCGGCTCGCCGGCAGCCTCGTTGGCGCTGGCGAACACCTGCCATGGGCCGCTGGCATCCAGTAGCTGGCAGTCGGGATAGATGAACAGATCGAGCGTATGGGTCATCGACGGCTCCTGGCGGTGAATGCCCAGTCTTCCTTGTCGCCGCGATGTCGGCAATGACGACTGGCCCACCGAAAGCGACACCCGATGTGAGCGACACTCTGTGTTCTCACCGGCTTCCGAGATGATGGCTCGAAGCGTAACCGCCTGGGATGGCGGGCATAACGAACCGCCGGGAGCGGTTTTCAACGTCGCGCAGCGACGGCCCGGAGGGTGTCCGCCAGGGATGGCGGGCACAAAAAAAGCCGCCGGGGCTTAGCCGGCGGCAAAGTACGCAGGAACAGTTATGAGCAGCGGTCAGGCGAGGTCGAAGCGGTCCAGGTTCATCACCTTGGTCCAGGCGGCGGCGAAGTCGTGGACGAACTTCTCCTGGGCATCTTCGCTGGCGTAGACCTCGGCCAGCGCCCGCAGCACCGAGTGCGAGCCGAAGATCAGATCGTTGCGGGTGGCGGTGTAGGTCAGGCTACCGTCGCTGCGCGAGTGGCCCTCGAACAGCTCGGCCTCGGCATCGACTGCCGTCCACTCCGTGCCCATGTCGAGCAGGTTGACGAAGAAGTCATTGCTGAGCACACCGGGGCGCTGGGTGAACACGCCGTGGTCGGCGCCGTCGTGGTTGGTGCCGAGCACCCGCAGGCCGCCGATCAGCACGGTCAGCTCCGGTGCGGTCAGGGTCAACTGCTGGGCCTTGTCGATCAGCAGCGTCTCGGTGGGCACGTTGAGCTTGCCGCGCTTGTAGTTGCGGAAACCATCGGCCAGCGGCTCCATCACGCTGAAGGCGTGGATGTCGGTCTGCGCCTGGCTGGCATCGACCCGGCCCGGGGCGAACGGCAGGCTGAGCGAGATACCGGCCGCCTTGGCCGCCTGCTCGACGCCGACATTACCGGCCAGCACGATCACGTCGGCCAGCGAGGCCTTGCCGGAGGCTGCCTGGATCGCCTGCAGCTTGGGCAGAACGCCGGCGGCAATGCGATTGACCGCCCAATCCTTCTGCGGGGCCAGAGCCAGGCGTGCGCCGTTGGCGCCGCCGCGCTTGTCACCACCGCGGAAGGTCGAGGCCGCGGCCCAGGCGGTGCCGACCAGCTCGGCCACCGACAGCCCGGCGTCGGCGATCTGCTGCTTGAGCGCGTCGATGTCCGCAGCGGTCGGCTGGTGACTCGGGGCCGGCAGCGGGTCCTGCCAGACCAGCTCTTCCTGCGGGACTTCCGGGCCGAGATAGCGCGCCTTGGGCCCCATGTCGCGGTGGGTCAGCTTGAACCAGGCGCGGGCGAAGGCGTCGGCGAACGCCTGCGGATCTTCGAGGAAGCGCCGGGAGATCTTCTCGAACTCGGGGTCGAAGCGCAGCGTCAGATCCGTGGTGAGCATGGTCGGCTTGCGTTTCTTGGCCGGGTCGAACGGGTCCGGGATCGACGCCTCGGCATCCTTGGCTTCCCACTGGATCGCACCGGCGGGACTGCGGGTCTGCTCCCATTCGTAGTTGAACAGGTTCTCGAAGAAGTAGTGGCTCCAGCGCGTCGGCGTCTGGGTCCAGACCACCTCGATCCCGGAGGTGGTGGCGTCGGCACCCACACCGCTACCGTGGGCGTTGTGCCAGCCGAAGCCCTGGGACTCCAGCGGTGCGGCTTCCGGATCGGCGCCGATGGCCTCGGAGGGGCCGGCACCGTGGGTCTTGCCGAGGGTATGGCCGCCGGCGATCAGGGCCACGATCTCCTCGTCGTCCATCGCCATGTTGCCGAAGGTGGCGCGAATCGCCGGCGCCGCCGAGAGCGGATCGCCGCTGGCGTTGGGGCCTTCGGGGTTGACGTAGATCAGCCCCATCTCGGTGGCGGCAAGGGGGTTGTTGGCCAGGGTCGCCGGATCGCGATGGGTCAGCCACGCCTTCTCGTCACCCCAGTTGACGTCGAGATCGGGTTCCCACACGTCCTCGCGGCCGCCGGCGAAGCCGAAGGTCCGAAATCCGGAGGACTCCAGCGCCACGTTGCCGGCGAGCACGATGAGATCGGCCCAGGAGATGTGCTGGCCATACTTGCGCTTGACCGGCCACAGCAGGCGACGCGCCTTGTCGAGGCTGACGTTGTCGGGCCAGCTGTTGAGCGGGGCGAAGCGCTGCTGGCCGCGTCCGGCGCCGCCGCGGCCGTCGACCAGACGATAGGTGCCGGCGCTGTGCCACGCCATGCGGATGAAAAGGCCGATATAGGAGCCCCAGTCCGCCGGCCACCAGGCCTGGGATTCGGTCAGGGTCTTCTCGATATCGGCCTTGAGCGCGGCGTAGTCGAGCTTGGCGAACGCCTCGCGGTAATCGAAATCGCCATCCAGCGGGTTGGAGCGCTCGGAGTGCTGGTTGAGCAGGTCGACGCGCAGCTGGTTCGGCCACCAGTCACGGTTGCTGGTGCCGCCACCGGCCGCCTGGGTGGTACCGCCGCCGTCGCTGACGGTGGTCCCGGACTGGCCGGAAAACGGACACTTGGATTCGGCTTGTTGTGACATCGCTTCTCTCACCTCTCTGGTCTTGTCGGTCGCGCTATCGCTGCCCGGCGTGGTCGTCGCCGCCGCTGTGCCTCGGCTCGGGCTGACGTCGAGATTACGATGGCTAATTCGATAACAGAAATTAAATACTGAAACGGTGTCGATAACCTTTGCCTATGGGAAATGGCCTGACGCGTCTCCGATTGGGCTGGGCGCCGGCTGCGGTTATGCTGGGCGGGCCCGCTTTCCACCGGAGTTTCGTCATGTCCCTGCCCGCCGACTGGTTCCCCTCTCAGCCGATCCCGGAAGCGCTGAGCGCTGCCCATGCCCAGGTGCTGAGTGCGCTGGAGGCTGCCTATGCGCAGGGTGATGCGGCCTGCCGCGAGGCCTGGCTGGGCCTCGACGAGGACCAGCGGCGCACGCTGGTACGCACCTGCCTGCTCTCCGAGTTCTTCCGCGAGGGGCTGTGCGCGCATCCCGAACGCCTGGTCGAGTGGCTGGACAGCGGCGAGCTCGAAGCGCCGCTGTCGCCAGCGGCACTGATGCAGACGCTCGCCACGCAGTTGGCGGCTGCGGCGGACGAGAACGCGCTGCACGCCGCGCTGCGCCGGTTCCGCCAGGCGCGCATGCTGGCGATCGTATGGCGTGACCTCGCCGGGGCCGAGATGTGGCAGACCGCGCAGGCGGTCTCGCATCTGGCCGAAACCTGTCTGGAAGGAGCGCTCAAGTGGCTCGAGCAGCACTACGCGGCACGTTGGGGTACCCCACAGGCGTGCGCCGACGGCACCCCGCAGCGGCTGGTGGTGCTGGGCATGGGCAAGCTCGGCGCCGGTGAACTCAATCTCTCCTCGGACATCGATCTGATCTTCGCCTTTCCCGAGAAGGGCACCACCCAGGGCGGTGAGCGCGCCTACGATCACCAGCAGTACTTCACCAAGCTGGGGCAGAAGCTGATCGCGGCACTCGACGTGATCACCGCCGACGGTTTCGCCTTCCGGGTCGACATGCGCCTGCGTCCGCTGGGCGACGGCGGGCCGCTGGTCGGCAGTTTCAATACGCTCACCGCCTACTATCAGGATCAGGGGCGCGAGTGGGAGCGCTACGCCATGCTCAAGGCGCGCCCGGTCGCCGGCGACCGCGAGGCGGGGCAGGCGCTGCTGGCGTCGCTGTCACCGTTCATCTATCGCAAGTATCTCGACTTCGGGGCGATCGAGTCGCTGCGCGAGATGAAGGCGATGATCCACCGTGAGGTGAAGCGGCTGGGACGCGACGACAACATCAAGCTGGGCCGCGGCGGTATTCGCGAGGTGGAGTTCGTGGTCCAGGCGTTCCAGCTGATCCGCGGCGGCCGCGATACCGAACTGCAGGTGACCTCGCTGCGCCTGGCCTTGACGCGGCTGGTCGAGCTGGAGCTGCTGCCGCCGGCGGTGGTCGACGAGCTGCGCGACGACTACGTCTTCCTGCGCGATCTGGAACATGCGCTGCAGGCGCGCCACGACCGCCAGACCCAGCAGCTGCCGGAAGACGCCGAAGCGTGTGCGGCGCTGGCCATGGCCATGAACCTGGCCGATTGGACGGCGCTGCGGGCCGCGCTCGACGCCTGCCGTGAGCGTGTGCGGGGCCACTTCGACGCGGTGGTGGCTGACCCTCAGGAGGAGCCGGACGCCGACGAGGAGATGCCGGATCAGGCGCAACTCGAGCGCTGGAGCCAGCTCTGGCGCCACGAGCTGGACGAGTCCCAGGCCCAGCAGATGTTGGAGGCGGCCGGTTTCACGCTGCCTGATGCCTGGCGCCGGCTCAAGGCATTCCGCGACTCGCGCGGAGTGCAGGCGATGCAGCGGATCGGCTTCGAGCGCCTCGAAGCGGTGATGCCGCTGCTGCTCGAGGCTCTGGCCGAGAGCGCCACCCCGACCACCGCGCTGGAGCGCGTACTGCCGCTGATCGAAGGGGTGCTGCGGCGCACCGCCTATCTCTCGCTGCTGCGCGAAAATCCCCAGGTGCTGCCGGGGCTGATCCGGCTGTGTGCCGCCAGCCCGTGGATCGCCGAGCAGCTGGCGCGCCACCCGATTCTGCTCGACGAGCTGCTGACGCCGGACACCCTCTACTCGCCTGCCGACAAGGCGCGCCTGGCCGACGAACTGCGTCAGACCCTGGCGCGGATTCCCGAAGAGGACGAGGAGAGCTGGCTCGACGCCCTGCGTGTGTTCAAGCAGACCCAGGTGCTGCGGGTCGCCGCCTCGGACATCGCCGGGGCACGGGTGCTGATGAAGGTCAGTGACTATCTCACTGCGATTGCCGAAGTGATCCTCGACAGCGTGCTGCAGCGCGCCTGGCGCTCGCTCACCGCGCGCTACGGGGAGCCGCGCCCGCGGGAGGGGGCGGAGAAGGCCGAATTCCTGATCGTCGGCTACGGCAAGCTCGGCGGCATCGAGCTGGGCTACGGCTCGGATCTGGATCTGGTGTTCCTCTACGACGCCGCGCCCCAGGGCGCCACGGATGGCGCCAAGCCGATCGACAACGTGGTCTTCTTCACCCGGCTCGGCCAGCGCATCATCCATCTGCTCACGGCGACCACCCCCAGCGGCACGCTCTACGAAGTCGACATGCGTCTGCGGCCCTCGGGCAATGCCGGGCTGCTGGTCTCCTCGCTCGACGCCTTCGCCGACTACCAGCGGCGCGAGGCCTGGACCTGGGAGCACCAGGCGCTGGTGCGGGCGCGGCCGGTGGCCGGGGATGCGGCGCTGGCATCGGCCTTCGAGGGGATACGTCGTGAGGTGCTGGGGCGCGAGCGCGACCTCGCCGAGCTGCGTCGGGCGGTGGCCGAGATGCGCGCCAAGATGCGCCAGCACCTGGGCAGCGCAGCGGGGGAGGCCGACACCTTCAACCTCAAGCAGGACGCCGGCGGTCTGGTCGATATCGAGTTTCTGAACCAGTACGCGGTGCTGGCCTGGTCCAGTGCCACCCCGGCGCTGCTGGAGGTCACCGACAACATGCGCCTGCTGGACGCCCTGGCACAGAGTGAGCGCCTGCCCGAGCAAGAGGTGCGTGAGCTGCAGGCGGCCTACCTGGCCTACCGCGACGCCAGCCATCGTGCCGCCCTGGCCAAGACCGGCAGCGACGTACCGGCGGCCGATTTCGACACCGAGCGGGCCCGAGTCCAGGCGGCATGGGCGGCATGGATCGAGACGGAGGGCGCTGCGGAGGGGTGATACCGCGCCGCGAGTGAGGCGCCTGGCGGAGCAGGGCGATAGCAGGCTAAGTTTTTTTGCCGACCTTTAAGGAAAACAGCGTTTGATTAAGATATGATTAAATGCTGATGATACCTGTTACTGCCCTGCGCCCTGGAGCGACCCCCATGGTTTCTCTCTCCCTCACCCCTGAACTTGCCCACGGCAACGACCGGGCGGTCTATCGGCACCCCGCCGAGGCCGGACGCTGCATCAAGGTACCGCGCTTCCCCGACCGCGGCAGCCACCAGAACGAGCGCGAGAAGAGCTACTTCGAGGGGCTCAAGCGGCGCGGCGTACACGACTGGCGCTACGTGCCGGAGTACTTCGGCACGGTCACCACCGATCTCGGCGAGGGGCTGGTCTTCGGTCTGGTCACCGATGCCGATGGCTCGCTGTCGCTCAATATTCGCCAGTTCCAGCAGCGTGGTGACGCCGACTGGTTGTCGACCCAGGCCTTCGTCGACGAGCTCGAGCGGCTCTACCGCTATCTGCGCGACAACTGGATCGTGCCCTCGGACATCAACGATCGTAACGTGGTGTGCCAGCGGCGCGCCGACGGCAGTATCCGGCTGTGGCTGATCGACGGTGTCTCCAACCCCGATTTCATGCCCCTGGCCAATGTCTGGCCGTGGTTCGCGCGGCAGAAGATAGACCGCCGCATGCAGCGCTTCTATCGCCGGCTGCATGAGTACGGCTTCATTTCCCGGGCGCAGCGGGATTCGCTGTTGGCGAGCCTATCCTAGGCTTTGTGCGAGCCTATAGTCATGTCGACGATATCTTTGAGGAGCGCGACTGTCGCTGATTATCCGCGCCTTATCGAGGTGTGGGAGGCGTCGGTACGCACAACCCATGACTTCCTGGCCGAGCAGGATTTGCAGGCGTTGAAACCGCTGATTTTCAATCAGTATTTTGACGCGGTGTGCTTGACGCTAGCCTGCAGTGAGCAAGGCGACATCACCGGCTTTTCGGGCGTGGCTGACGACAATATCGAGATGTTGTTCATCGCGCCCGACTACCGGGGGCAAGGCATCGGGACGCGGTTACTGAGACAGGCGATCGATCAGCAGGGCGCGACGAGCGTCGATGTCAATGAGCAGAACCACGCGGCGTTGAGCTTTTATCGAGCTCGAGGCTTCGGCATAGGCGGCCGCTCGCCGTTGGATGGTCAGGGCAAGCCCTATCCGCTACTGCATCTGCAATTGAACGCCTGATTCAGCGGTCGGGAAATCTCAGCCAAAGCAGCCGACAGGCTCGAGGATTCGGCATCGGGCACCCGATAAAACGCCCTCCGCATGGAGGGCGTTTTGCGTTCCGGTGTTCGGAGCGGCTCAGCTCGGCTGGCGCGGATCACGGCCGATGGGGTGCGGCTCGTTGCGCGCCTTGGCCAGCTCGATCTGGCGCTGACGCTCGCGCGCGCCGGCACGGGTCTTCTCGGGCAGCGAATCCCAGCAGTGCGGACAGCTGATCCCCGGGACGTAATGCTCGGATTCCTGATCCTCGGCGGAGATCGGCATGCGGCAGGCGTGGCACTGGGCGTACTCGCCCTCGCTCAGGTCGTGGCGCACCGTGACCCGGTTGTCGAACACGAAGCAGTCGCCGCGCCAGCGCGTCTGCGCTTCCGGCACCTTCTCCAGATAGTTGAGAATCCCGCCCTTGAGGTGGAAGACCTCCTCGAAGCCCTCGCCCAGCATGAAGCTCGACGCCTTCTCGCAGCGGATGCCGCCGGTGCAGAACATCGCTACCTTCTTGTGCCGGCTGGGATCGTAGTGCTGGCGCACATGGTCGGGAAACTCACGAAACGACTTGGTCTGCGGGTCCACCGCGCCCTCGAAGCTGCCGATCGCCACTTCGTAGTCGTTGCGGGTATCGATCACCAGCACCTCGGGATCGTCGATCAGATCGTTCCAGGCTTCCGGTTCGACATAGGTGCCGACACACGCATTGGGATCGACGCCATCCACCCCCAGGGTGACGATCTCGCGCTTGAGCTTGACCTTGGTGCGGTAGAAGGGCTGCGTGTCGCAGTAGGACTCCTTGTGCTCGAGCGCCGCCAGGCGTGGGTCGCGCTTTAGCCAGGCGAGCAATGCATCGATCCCCGCACGGCTGCCGGAGACGGTGCCGTTGATGCCTTCGGCGGCGAGCAGCAGGGTGCCCCTGACGTCGAGACGCTGCATTTCGGCGAGCAGCGGTTCGCGCAGGGCTTCGAAGTCGTCGAGCGTGACGAAGCGATACAACGCCGCGACCACGATCGGTCGATCGGTAGAGGACATGCGATAACTCCTGGTAGTCGCCCACGTAAAGGGCGGACCGGGTCGTGAAGGGGTGGCGCGGATGGCAGGCCAGCGCGACACCGGAATGAACGCCGCGCATTTTACGCCGCTGATCGGCGAGGTCCAGCGGTGCGGCTCACTCGGGGCCGAAGAACAGCACCCAGGTCGAGAAGTCGGCGGAGAAGGTGTCGAAGCGATGCGGCATGCCCTTGGGCACGAAGAGCACGTCGCCGACGCTCGCTGCCAGCCGCTCGCCATCACGGTTCAGCACGGCGCTGCCACTGGCGATCAGATAGAGCTCGTCGCGCGCATGGGGTGTCTGGGTGTCGATATCGCGGGGAGAGAACAGTTCCAGGACCAATTCGTGGCGGGCGAAGACCTCTACGAACGGGCGCTCCGCTGCGGCCAGCCGGGCGGCGATCTCGGACCAGGGTAGCTGGGGCGGTTGCTTCGGACTCCGATCAGTGGCGTTCATCGCTCTCCTCCATGCCACTCAGGCAGCGTGCCGTGGCCTCGTCGAGGCCACGCTCTTCGACCAGGCCGCGCTGGATCGCGGCGCGCTCGGCGTAGGGTTTGTGCTGGCTCGCCTTGCGCTGGCCTTCGAGCCGCTCGATGCGCAGCTCGATCCCGACGAGGCCGCGACACATGCCGTCGATATAGGCCTCCGGCGCATCGTCGATCGACCAGGGGGTGTGGCGGTCGCGCTCGAAGCGCTCGCTCAGTGCGGCCACGACCTGGCGCAGCCAGCCCGGATCGTCGATCAGTCGCAGGGTGCCGTGGGCGTGGACGACCTGATAGTTCCAGGTCGGCACCACGCGGCCGTGCTCTTGCTTGGCCGGATACCAGCTCGGTGTGATGTAGGCCTGGGGGCCGTGGAAGATCGCCAGCGCCGGGCGGGTCGTGGCGCCGGCGACCAGCGGGTTGGCTCGTGCGATGTGGCCACGCAGCACGCCTAGAGGCGCGCCCTCGCACTCCCGCAGTAGCGGCAGATGGTCGGCCAGCCAGCCATCGGCATCCTGGGTGATCAGGGTGGCGAAGGGGGCGCGCGCCATGGCTTGCGCCAGGGCGTCGCCGTCTTCGAGCCGAAAAGGGGCAGGGCGATGCATGCTCAGGCTCCCGCGGATGTGTCAGGCAGCGGGCGGTGGGTCGCCAGTGGCTGACGCTGCGCTCCCGCGGCGGTGAAGTTGTCCGGGTCGAGCCACTGCCGGTGCACGGCGTGAAGCGCGGGCCACTCATGATCGACCACCGAGAACCAGGCGGTATCGCGGTTACGCCCCTGGACCACCCGGTGCTGGCGGAAGATCCCCTCGAAGCGAAAGCCGAGCCGCTCGGCTGCCCGGCGCGAGGGGGCATTGAGGGCGTCGCACTTCCACTCGAGGCGCCGATAGCCCAGGGCGAAGGCGTGCGCCATCAGCAGCATCAGCGCTTCGCTGGAGAGGCGGCTGCGTGCCATGCGCGGCGAGAAGTTGAGATGGCCGATCTCGATCCGGCCGTCGTCGGGCACGATGTTGAGATAGGTGGCCATGCCCACGACCTGGTCATCCTGGAGATCGATGATTGCGTAGCAACAGTGATCCTGGCCCGCACTCATCGTCCGCAGCCAGCCCTGACAGCCGGTCTCGTCGGCGAACGGGCGGCCGCCGAGATAGGTCCAGCGCGCTTCGCCCTCGCGGTCATCGGCGAGCGCCGGATCGGGATGGCGCCACGCCTGCCACAGCGACGCCGCGTGTTGCTGCGCGTCGAGCGGCTCGAGCCGGCAGTAGCGCCCCGTCAGCACGGCGTGGTCGGGGCGGCGCGCAGGTTGCCAGGCGGCCACCGGCAGACCGATCGGCTGGCCGTGGCGGTTCTCGGTGCAGGAGGGCGACATTGTGGGGACTCTCCTCAGCAGCCGCAGGCAGCGAGCTTGGCGGCGGCCAGGGAACCGGGCTCGGGGCCGCTGGCCAGGGGATGCCCGTCGCGCTGCCAGAAGTCCAGGCCGCCCAGCAGCTCCTTGACCGTGAAGCCCGCCGTGGCCAGCTTGAGCGTGCCCCAGGTCGAGCCGTTGCAGCCGATCCCATCGCAGTAGCAGACGTAGACCCGATCCCGCGCCAGCGCTGCCAGGCTCGTGTCGCTCATCTCGACGTGCGGCAGGCTGATGGCCCCGGGGATGTGCCCGGCCAGGTAGTGCGACCGCGAGCGGGTATCGATCACCACCAGCGTCTCGATGGCGTTGGCGAGATCCTGGGCCAGATCCCAGGCATCGGTGTGCAGGCCGAGCTTGTCGCGCATGGCCGCAGCGGAGATCGCGGGCTCCGAGGGCGGGACTTCCAGCACCCGGGAGGTCGCTGGGGGCGTCGTGATGTCGTTCATGGCCGTGTCTCTCCGTCGGCAGGGTATCCGGTGTTCAGCAGTTGGTATGCGACAGTCCGTATTCAACAGCCCGTATTCAACAGTCCGTATTCAACAAATAAGTGAAGAACGCCTCGTCCCGCTGCCAGCCGAGGTCGTGGTAGCGCGACTGCGCGGTGTGGTTCTCGACCTGGGTCCGCAGCATCAACTGGGTCACGCCATGGTCACGGGCAAGCTGGCGTGCCGCGCGCAGCAGATCGCTGCCCATCCCCTGGCCGCGCGCCTCGGGATCGACGAACAGGTCGTTGAGTATCCAGCGGATCGCCAGGCTGGTGGTCGAGGGCACCGGGAACAGCTGCACGAAGCCGCGGGCGCGGCCAGGGGTATCGCGCGCCAGCAGCAGATGGGCGTCCCCCTTGGCGAAGCGCTGGGCGAGAAAGGCGCGGGCGCCCTCCAGGTCGCCGGGCTGGCGATAGAAGCGTCGGTAGGCGTCGACCAGGGGCGTCAGCTCGGGGATCTCCGCGGCGGTGGCGAGGTCGATCGAGGTCGAGAAGGCGAACGTTGGCATGCTGCGGCTCCGGGCAGTGACTTGAACGGAGTGTGGCGGCATAGTGGTTCCTTGGTAAGAGCCAGTTATTACCAGAGTGAGGGAACCAATGTCCGCATCCCAGGCGCATCAGCTGTGGATCATCGAAGCGCTCGGCTTGAAGCTCGCCGGGTCTGCGCCTCACACCGATTCACCCGTCGCGGCACAAGGCGTGTCGTCGCTCTCCTCGCCCACCCTGGGCCAGCGGCTTTATGCGGCGCTGCGCGAGTCGATCCAGGACGGCGCGCTGGCGCCGGGCAGTCAGTTGCCGGCCTCGCGGCGGCTGGCGGCGGCGTTGGGGATCGGGCGCAATACGGTGCTGGGGGCGGTGGAGCGTCTCGTGGCCGAGGGTTTTCTCCAGGCGCAACCGGGCTCGGGGGTGTTCGTCGCCGAGTGGCAGTCACCGCCGCCGTTGCCCCCTTGCCGCGAGGTCGAGGCGCCGCCGCCACTCTCCGCCCGCGGCACCCGCATTCTCGATTTCGACCGCACCCTGAGTGGCCGCCATAGCGCTTTCGCGCCCGGTGTCCCGGCGCTGGACCGTTTCCCGCGGGAGCGCTGGCAGCGGCTGCTGCGGCGGCACCAGCAGCGCGCGCCGACGGCGTGGTTCGACTATCAGAGCCAGGGCGGGGTGAGCGCGCTGCGCGATGCGCTGTGCGACTACCTGCGGCTGTCGCGCTCGGTGCGCTGCCACCCCGGGCAGATCCTGATCACCCAGGGCGCCCAGCAGGGGTTCGAGCTGGTGGCCAGGCTGCTGGCGGATGTCGGCGATACGCTGTGGATGGAGGAGCCCGGCTATGGCGGGGCGCAATCCTGCTTCGTCTCGGCCGGGCTCGCGCTAGAACCGGTGCCGGTCGACGCCGAGGGGATGAACGTGGCGGCGCTGCCGGCGCAGACCCCCGCGCCGCGACTGATCTACGTGACACCGTCGCACCAGTACCCCTGCGGGGTGACGCTGCCGCTGGCCCGGCGCATGGCGCTGCTGGCACTGGCTCGGCGCCACCGGGCCTGGATCATCGAAGACGACTATGACAGCGAGTTCCGCTACGCCAGTGCGCCGATCGCTTCGCTGCAGGGGCTGATCGAGGCGTCACCGGTGATCTATGTGGGCACCTTCAGCAAGGTGCTCTATCCGGGCATGCGGCTGGGCTATCTGGTGCTGCCGGAGGCGCTGGTCGAGCCGTTCCGGCGCGCCAACGCGCGGCTGCACCGGGAAGGGCAGTACCTGGTACAGGCGGCACTGGCCGACTTCATCCACGAAGGGCACTTCGCGCGCCATGTGGCGCAGATGCGTGAATGCTATCGGCACCGCCAGGCCGCGCTGCGCGAAGCGTTGGCGCCGGCGGTGGCACGCGGCCTGGTGCTGTCGGCGGGGCAGGCGGGCATGCATCTGGTGGCGCGGCTCGACACCCTCGCCGAGGAGCGCGCCCTGGTCGAGCAGGCCGCGGCGGCAGACATTCTGCTCTCGCCGCTGTCGCACTATTATCTGCGACCGCCCGTCGAGGCGGGGCTGGTACTCGGCTACGCCGGGGCGACGCCGGCCGAGATCGCGCGGGCGGGTGGGTGGTTGGCCCAGCGCTGGCTGGCCCTGCGCGGGGAGGCCTGACGCCCCGGCTGCGATGAGGTACCAACGCCGATTCAGGCGTCGGCGTCGCCGGAGCCGGTGTCATCATCGCTCGGGCCCGGGCGGGCACGGGCACCCTTGGCGGTGGTGTCGCGACGCTTCTCGTAATCCTGCGCCTCCTTGCCCGGCGTCTCGTCGCTCCGTGTCTCCTTGCCTGTCGCGCGGCCTCTTGTCGTGCCAGACGACGCACGCTCGCCGTGGGGTGCATCATCCGTCTGGCCACGTTCACTCTCAGGCTGACGGTCGCTCTCATGCTCTTGCTCTGTCGTCGACGACACGTCGGCGTCGCCATCGCGGCGCACGCCGACGCCCTCGGGCAGATAGAGCCGGGAGGCGGGCAGGGCCAGCTCGGCGCCGCGCGCCTCGATGATGTCGCGCACCCGCAGCAGGATCTCCTGCTTGATCTCATGGAAGCGTTGCCAGTCGGTCTCGCGGGTGAAGGCATAGATCATGAGTTCGAGCGCGTACTGGCCGAAGGTGGTGAAGTTGACCGTGATCAGCTCGTTCTGGTCGATCTCTTCGTGGTTCTTGAGCAGCTGGCGGATGTCGCCGGTGATCGCTTCGATGGCGCCGGCATCCTGATAGCGCAGACCTACGGTCTCCCACAGCCGGCGGTTGACCATGCGTGTGGGGGTCTCCACCGAAATCTGGCTGAACCAGGCGTTGGGCACGTAGAGCGGCGGCCCGGCGAAGGTGCGAATGGTGGTCAGACGCCAGCCGATGTCCTCGACCATGCCTTCGATCTCGCGGTCGGGGGAGCGAATCCAGTCGCCGACCACGAACGGCTTGTCCAGGTGAACCACCATGCCGCCGAAGAAGTTGGCCATGACGTCGCGGGCAGCGAAGCCGATCACCAGGCCGCCGAAGCCGCCCATGGCGAGGATGCTCGACATCGACACGCCCAGAATCTGCAGCCCGATCAGGATCAGGGTGACGATCAGTACCGCGCCGACGATCTTGGTCAGCGCCGACGCCGAGGTCTGGTCGACCGGCCGCGCGCGGCAGTTGACCGGCGGGAACACCAGGCGTTGCTCGAGCCGCCGGATCAGGCGGATGCCGCTCCAGGCCAGCAGCAGCAGGGTGATCAGGGCGCCGCTCTTGAACAGGAAACCGGTGAGCTCGGTCACCCCGAGGTGCGAACCGATCACCCCGGCGCTGATCATCAGCGCGCTGATCCAGATCCACCAGCGCAGTGGCAGTCGCAGGGCGTGCAGGAAAGGATCGTCCCAGCGCCGCGGCGAGCGCACCAGGCGCTGCTCCAGCCGGCCGAGCACGAAGTAGAGCACCAGGTCGATGACCGCGGCGAGGATCACGATGGCGGCCGGCAGCAGGATCCATCCGGGCAGGCCGAGCCAGTCGCCCAGCCGCTGCTGCAGGTGCGCCAGGGTCTGTGTCGAGAGCGTCTGTGTCGCGTCGTCCAGAATCTTCATCTGCCTGCTGTATCTGCCATCGTGTCTGCCGGCCAGGGCCACATGGGTCCAGGGCGGGGCGGCGTCGGGTAACGAGTAAGCAGCCTAGTCGCGCCTTGGCCCGCCTGCCAGCTCGCCATCTGCCGCTGGCAGGGTCGCTGACAGGGCCGTTGGTATGGTCGCGCCTGGGTTCAGGGGTGGCAGCAGCGCTTGGCCTTCTTGCCGCTGCCGCAGGGGCAGGGGGCGTTGCGCTGGGGGCTTGCGCTGGCGGGTGCGGGGTCGATCTCACCGTCCAGATAGCGCCAGCGCCCCTGGCGGCGGCGGAAGCGCGAGCGCTCGTGAAGCATGGCCTGCTTGGCACCCGGTGCCGGATTCAGCGGACGGTAGTACGCCTTGAACGTCACCGTGCCCTGACTGCCGCGGGCGCTGCTCTCGATGATCTCCAGGCCCAGCCAGTCGCAGTCGCGCTGGTCGAGCAGCTCGGGGGTCAGCGCCTTGTCACGGGTATCCGGGTCCCAGGTGTGATACAGGTAGTATCCCAGGTTGCCGAGTGCAAAGGCTGAGTAACGCGAACGCATCAGTGCCTCGGGCGTGGCCGGCAGGGTCTCACCGAGATGATGCGGCTGGCAGCAGTCGGCGTAGTTGCGGCCGCTGCCACAGGGGCAGGGCGACGTCGCGGGCGGCATGGTCTGGGACATGGCGGCATCCTGGCGGGTTCGATGGGCGAATCGGGGGCCTGTCGAGACGCTGAGCGTCAGAGGTGCCGGGCCCTCGAGGCGCATGCTGCAGGCCTCCGACAACTTCATTCGCTGCGCCGCCTCCTGCTGCGGAAACGACACGATGTCGCGGTCGCGATGGGAATCTCGACGGACCCTGAGCTATTATTTGTCGCAAAACGTTAATGCGGCGCTGAACTTGGAGATGGCTTGTGGTAAAAAGCGCGTCTTGATCAATGCTCCGGAGCCAGTCACTCGACTTGCAGGTCGATTGCCCATGTTTCTCGACGAGTTTCATTCTACCGACGCCGGCCACTTTTGCATCTCTGCGGAGCAGGCCAGCCGGTTCGCCCGCGAAATCGCCGGCGATTACAATCCGATCCACGACCCCTGTGCGCGGCGCTTCTGCGTGCCCGGCGATCTGCTGTTCGCACTGGTGCTGTCGCACTACGGGCTGTCGCAGCGGATGACCTTCCACTTCTGTGGCATGGTCGGCGACCGCGTGCCGCTGCACTTCGTCGAGGATGGTGCCGGCACGGTGAGCGTCGAGGACGCCGCCGGCAAGCAGTACCTGCGCGTCGAGCGCGAGGGCTGGACGCTGCGCGACCCGGCCACGGTGGAGACGTTTACCCGGCGTTACGTGGCGTTTTCCGGGCGCAACTTCCCGCACTATCTGAAGCCGCTGCTCGAAGACAAGGGGGTCATGTTCAACCCCCAGCGTCCGCTGGTGATCTACGACAGCATGGGCTTCAGCCTCGAAGATCACGACCCCTGCGATCTCGATCTCGAATTCGCCGGGGCCGAGCTCGACGTCAAGGGCAAGCGCGGCGAGGCACTGCTGGAGTTTCGCATGCGCTGCCAGGGGCGCGCGGTGGGTACCGGCTCCAAGAAGCTGGTGATCAGCGGCTTGCAAGCCTACGACGCGGAGAAGATGGAGACCTTCGTCACCAACTTCACCCAGCTCAAGGCCGCCAACCCCTGCTCTGCCTGACGGGTGGGGCCTGCCTGATCTAGGCCGCGTGGCACTGGTCGAGTGAGGCGGCTCGGGCGGTGCAGCGCTGTCCCGAGCCTGTCGACGTCGGCTGACGCGTGCGCGGCACCGACATCCTCGTCGTCATCGTCTGCGGATGGCCCATGAAACAGCATGTCTCTCCCTTTCAGCTCTTCGTGCTGGCAATCTCGTTCTACGTACTCGCGGCGCTGTTCGCGAGCGCCTTCCTGCACCTGCCACCGGAGATCGAGCGGCTGATCGGCTACCTCGACTATCTGGTCTGCGTGGTCTTCTTCATCGATTTCTGTCTGCGCTTCTACCGCGCGCCGAGCAAGTGGCGCTACATGCGCTGGGGCTGGCTCGATCTGCTCTCGTGTATCCCTGCCGGCTGGTTCCAGGCGGCGCGGCTGGCGCGTGTGGTGCAGGTGCTGCGGGTGCTGCGCGCGCTGCGTTCGATGGAGCTGATCTGGCAGCTGCTGTTTCGCAACCGCGCCGAAGGTGTGCTTGCCTCCGTCGCCACGGCGACCGTGCTGCTGGTGGTGGTGAGTGCGGTGACGGTGCTGCTGGTCGAGGCCCCCGATCCGCACAGTCCGATCAATACGGCCGAGGATGCGCTGTGGTGGGCGATCGTCACGGTGACCACCGTGGGCTACGGCGACTACTACCCGGTGACCACCCTGGGGAGGATCGTCGCTGTCCTGCTGATGGTCTGTGGCGTGGGTCTGTTCGGGAGTTTCGCGGCCTATGTCAGCTCGCTGTTCGTCGAGGATCAGGGGGAGTCAGAGTCGCGCCAGCACAAGGCCAACCGGCGCATGATGCGCCACATGATCGAACAGGTCAGTGAGCTGCAGACGGAGATCGAGGCGCTGCGCGCCGAGCTGCGCACGCATCGCCAGGAGCTGGAGACGCATCATGTACCTGTCGAGGCGGCCAGAGAGAGTGCCGGTCCAGCGCACGACGCTCAATCAGCGCAAGATGTTCAATCAGCGCACGATGCTCCGTCAGCGCAAGATACACCGTCAGGGGAGGATGCGTTCCCGGGGCCGAAACGGCGATGATGTTGGGAGGCGGGCGTTGTGTTGCGTGTGAAATATAAGGGTGCTAATCTATTCCCTATCGAATGAAGCACTGATTGCACATTCCTTGGTAGTCGTCGTTCGAGTCGCGTCTGAGACGCATCTCCTAGGTAACACCCCGCCTCGCCCGCGCATCCCCCCTCTTGCGCGGGCTTTTTTTGGTCTGAAGGGTGCCCGCCAGTCTTGAATGGAGCACTTCGGGGCGGCGTATCAGCCGGCGTCGAAGCCGCTCAGCACATTGACCACATTGACCCCGATCTCCTCCACGGCATAGCCACCTTCGAGCAGGAACACCGTAGGCAGGCCGGTGCGCTTGAGCAGGCCGCCGTAGTCGCTGAAGTCGTCGCTTTCTAGGGTGAACGAGCTGATCGGATCCTGGGCGAAGGTATCGACCCCCAGGGAGACGATCAGCAACTCGGCGCCGAACGTCTGGATACGCGCCAGGGCGTCCTCCAGCGCCTGGCGCCAGCGCGGGTAGCCGGTGCCCGGCGGCAGCGGGTAGTTGAGGGTGAAGCCGGCGCCGCGGCCGCTGCCGGTCTCGTCGGCATAGCCCAGGTAGTAGGGGAACTCCAGCGCCGGGTCGCCATGGATCGAGGCGAACAGCACGTCGTCGCGGGTGTAGAAGATCTCCTGGGTGCCGTTGCCGTGGTGGAAGTCGACATCGAGGATGGCGACCCGCGCGACACCGTGGTCACGGGCGTGCTGGGCAGCGATTGCGGCATTGTTGAAGAAGCAGTAGCCACCGAACTGATCGCGGGCGGCGTGGTGGCCGGGGGGGCGGCACAGTCCGAAGGCGCCGCCGCCGTGGGCGAGCACCTGGTCGGTGGCGGCCAGCGCGATATCCTTGCTCGCCAGCGCGGCACGGAAGGTGCCGGCGCAGACCGAGGTTTCCGCCGCCAGGGCGTAGTAGCCGAGACGCCCCTCGAGATTGTCGGGAATACGGTCGCCGCGCAGGGTGCGCGCCGGCCAGATGCTGGGGATCGGCTCTCCGCCGTGGCCTTCGGCCTGCCAGTTGTCCCACAGGTTCTCCAGGAACTCGACATAAGCGGCGTCATGGATCTCGAGCACACCCGCCAGCCCGCGGCGTTCCGGGTCGCGCACCTCGCCAAGGGCCGCGGCGCGAATCCGAGCGAGAATGATCTCCACCCGTTCGGGGCACTCGAACGGGGTCACCAACTGGCCGCCGTGGAGTTCGCTGCGGGGATGGCGGAGCTGGGTGTCGGCGGTATGGAAGGTCAGCATGGGGGCTCCTGTGGACGGATGACGACGCGGCAGATGCCAAAAAAGGGTGCCGGTCGCGGGCGAGCGGCGTGCCCAGCATAACCTGTGTGGGCTCGGGCGTGCGGGGCACTGAGGTCACGTCGGCCGCGCGACAAAGCGTCGCTGCCAGCCGCCAGGCGCTGGGCAGGGGCGTGTGAGGGGATTACAATCGCGCCCCCAATCGTCAGACAGCACCCGGCGTACACCTGCTGGCTCCCTAGCCCGGTGTCGTGGGGTCGTCGCCATCGCCATGGATCTTGATATGAGTGAGTTGCCCCCCTGCCCGCAGTGCGCCTCGACCTACACTTACGCCGACATGAACCTCTATGTCTGCCCCGAGTGTGGTCACGAATGGTCCGGCGAAGCCGAGGCGGAGAGCGCCGGCGATACCCCCGCGATCGTGGATGCCAATGGTACGCCGCTGGCCGATGGCGACAGCGTCACCGTGATCAAGGACCTCAAGGTCAAGGGTTCCTCGCTGGTGGTGAAAGTGGGGACCAAGGTCAAGAGTATTCGCCTGGTCGACGGCGACCACGACATCGACTGCAAGATCGATGGCATCGGTGCCATGAAGCTCAAGTCGGAATTCGTCAAGAAGGCGTGAGACGAGGCCAGTCGCTGCCGCTCGCCGTGATAGGCTGGATACGAAAACGGCCTACGCTCGCGGACTTTCCGTACCAACCCTAGGGTTGGGGGCGTCGCACCGCTAACGTCTTCAGGAATCTCAGATGCCCTCGTCACTGCCCGTGCTGCGCCGCCTGCGCCCCGACTCCCCCCATCTCGAGACGCTGGCGCGCTGGACCTACACCGCCTGGGGGGCGCGCTACCCGGAGGAGAGCTGGCCGCAGTGGCGTGATGACATGCGGCGACAGTGTGGGGAGCAGGGCGTGCCCTCGGTGTTCGTCGCGCTCGCCGAGGAGGCGGGGCGTGAGATCCCGGTGGGCACCGCCAGCCTCACCGCCAGCGATCTGGATACGCGCCCCGAGCTGACGCCGTGGCTGGCGTCGGTGTTCGTGCCGTCGGCGTGGCGCGGACGGGGGATTGCCTCAGCGCTGGTCGAGCGCGTGGCCGAGGAAGCGCGCGCGGCGGGCTGCTCCGGCTGCTATCTCTATACCCCCGACCAGCAGGCGCTCTATGCCCGCCAGGGCTGGCAGGCGCAGGAGGCGCTCGATTACCGCGGTGAGCGGGTCACCCTGATGTGGCGTGGTTGGTCTGCGTGAGCGCAGCGACGCCCTGGTGACAGGCTGCCGCTGCGCTGCCCGATCATGGTAGGGGGTAGGAGATGGCGCGCATCTCAGCGGTGGCGCATCCTGTCTTGCGATGGCTTCAGCCCCAGCAGCGCTTCAGACCTTCTTCCGTACTGATGGACTCGACGCCCTCGACCGGTTGGTCGGTGACCAGGTTGACTCCGGTATTGGTGAAGTCCAGGCCCGGGCTGTTCTGAGGTTTCTCGCCGGTTTCCACGTAGGTCTTGACCGCCTCGATACCTTTCGACGCCATCAGTAGCGGGTACTGCTGCGACGTGGCGCCGATGATGCCTTCCTGAACGTTCTTCACCCCCGGGCAGCCGCCATCGATGGAGACGATAGTCGCCTGATCCTGCAATCCCACCGACTTGAGTGCCTGATAGGCGCCGGCCGCTGCGGGTTCGTTGATGGTGTAGACCAGGTTGATGTTCGGCTCCTTCTGCAACAGGTTTTCCATCGCCGTGCGTCCGCGATCTTCGGCACCGTAGCTCAGGTCGTGGCCGACGATGCGCGGATCGTCCTCGTCACCCCAACGGTTGGGGTCCTTGATATCGATGCCGAAGCCCTGCATGAACCCCTGATCGCGCTGTACGCCCACGGAGGGTTGACTGACCGCCAGATCCAGGAATGCGATATGCGCTTGCTCATCGCCCATGTGCTGCTTGGCCCACTCGCCGATCAGCTTGCCGGCCTCGAAGTTGTCGGTGGCGAAGGTCGCATCGGCGGCGCTGGCCGGCTGCAGCTTGGTATCGAGGGCGACAATCATCAGGCCGGCCTGACGCGCTCTCTGGATGGCGGGTAGGATCGCCTTGGTGTCCGACGGGGTGATCAAGATGCCGTCGACGCCATCGGCGATGCAGGTTTCAATGGCGTCGACTTGTCCCTGGTTGTCACCGTCGTACTTGCCGGCATAGGTTTTCAGCGCCACCCCCAGTTCATTCGCCTTCTGTTCGGCCCCCTTCTTCATGGTCACGAAATAGGGGTTGGTATCGGTCTTGGTGATCAGACACGCGCTGACATCCTTGGCAAAGGCGGGCGAAGCGAGGAGTGCGGCACCCATCGCGCCACAGTACGCCAGAGATTGGATCCAGATTTTTTTCATTGAGAACACCTGCGTCGCGATCGAGTTGGGTTGCTCCATCCCGGAATTGCCGCTCTGGCATGCCAAGCGGCTTGATACGCTACGGGATGTTGTCGATTTGGCTGGCAGTGTGACTTTTTGTAAATAGCGCAAAAGTCTAGTACTTGCAGGTATGAAAGATGTCGCACGTCACGCTGCTCGCGCTCGTCGTGGTCCGGGGCGTGTCGTGTGGAGGTCTTGTGTGGGGGTGTAGTAAGGGGGATACGGCAGGCTTGCTGGCTGACGGGGCAGGGGAGGGAGTGGCACAGCCCATGGGCGGCCGCGGGAGGTGGCGCGACCGCGCCAACGCCGTGAGACTCGTGACGTCGGCGCGGCCGGAGCGGAAGGTGGGGGCTACGGCAAGGGTCGCCTCAGCGCTCGGAGCGCACCTCGTACTCGCCCTCCAGCACACGCTGGCTGCGGGGCTCGCCGCCGGGCTCGGTATGGTCGGCGCTGCCGCCGGCGTACTGGGCGCGGGAGGCGCGCACCTGCTCGGCGCGTTTTTTCATGCGGTGGCGCAGGAAAGGCAGCATGGCCCAGCCGACGATCAGGAAGAACAGCCCCAGCAGGGTGCCGACGAACAGCATGATCCCGAAGAGCAGCCAGGTGAAGAGCATTCTCAGGCCGCTCGCGCCCTGGCCGGGGCGTGTCTGGTTGACCCGCTCGCGCCACTGCTGCGCGGCGCGCCAGGCGGCGTTTTGCTGCTGTTGGCGATGATCGGTCATCGGGTCTCTCCGGTGGCGTTCAGTGCGTCGCGGCGCAGGTCGAGATCGAGGTCGTGACGATTGGCGTCGTAGCCTTCGATCTCGACGTGCCCATTACTATCGACCTCGAGTTCGTCGAAGCGTTGCATCCCGCGGGCCTGGGCCAGGCTCAGCGCCTGACGCAGCTGGTCGCCGGTGAGGCTCCAGTCGGGCACGCTGGAACGGCGCTGACTCTCGCGGGTCAGGCTGGCGTCGTCGAGCTGCATCGAGATATCCAGCTCCCAGCCATCGTTGCGCCAGCCCTCGACTTCCAGCACATTGTCGTCGCGGTCGATGTCGAGTTTTTCGTAGCGGCTGAAACCGTACTGTTCGGCCTTGCCGAGCAGCCCATCGAGTTCAGCGTAGGAAAGGGTGCCATCGTTGGCCATGGCGCCGGTACTCAGGCCGCAACCCATGGCGACAGCGGGCAACATCCAGAGACGATATTTCATGGCAGTTCTCCCTGTCTATCTGGCAGCGGGCGCCGCGCAGCGAACGCCCTGTACTCTCGTTATACGCCGGGCGACCTTGCCCGGGACTGACAGTGCCGTTCATCTGCGGTTCATCGCCTCAGGCCCACGCCGGCGCGGCTGGCGTTCATTCTTGGTTCATCGCCGATGGGGCAGACTGCGGGCATGAAAATGCGCAACGTTATCGCTCTCCTGATCATCCTGCCGTGCCTGGCCAGCGGCGCGCTGGTGCCCGTGTCGGCGGCGGATGACGATGCCGATACGGCGAACCAGGACTGGCACGATCTCCACAAGGAGGTCAAGGCCGGCCATCTGGTGCCGATGACCACGATCATGGACTGGCTCGAGGCGCGTTTCGAGGGGCAGATCCTCGAAGTCGAGCTGGAGCAGGACCATGGCCACGGCAGCATCGAGTACGAGGTGGAGATGATCGGCCCCCAGGGCCAGGTGGTGGAGTTCGAGTTCGATGCCACGACCGGCGAGCTACTCAGCATCGAAGGCGTTAATATCGAGGCCATGAAGAAGACGCCGTGAGCCAGTGAAGGGAGTCGTGGGATGGGAGTCGATGTATGAAGGTACTGCTGGTCGAGGATGACGCGGCGCTCGCCGACGCGCTGGTGTCGGCGCTGGAGGAGGCCGGTCTGTTGATGGAGTCGACCACCACCGGCAGCGAGGCCGACTATCTGGTGCGTACCGAACGCTACGATGCGCTGATTCTCGATCTCGGTTTGCCGGACGGTGATGGCACCCGCTGGCTGTCGCAGTGGCGCGAGGATGAGATCGACCTCCCGGTGCTGGTACTGACCGCCCGCGAGCGCTGGTCGGACAAGGCCGCGGGCTTCTCCGCCGGCGCCGACGACTACGTGGTCAAACCGTTCGAGACCGCCGAGATCCTGTTCCGCCTGCGCGCCCTGGTGCGGCGCAGCCACGGCCACTCGCATCCGGTGCTAAGGGTCGGTGAGCTGACCCTGGATACCCATACCGGCAGCGTCACCCTGGCCGGGCGGCCGATCACCCTGACCGCCCAGGAGTCGCGCCTGCTCTCCTACCTGATGCACGCCTCGCCGCGCATCGTCAGCCGCGCCGAACTCTCCGAACACGTCTACAACCGCGACCACGAGCCTGACTCCAACGTCATCGACGTGCAGATCAGCCGTCTGCGGCGCAAGTTCGGCCGCGCGCGGATCGAGACGCTGCGCGGTCAGGGCTACCGGCTGGTCGACCTCGAGGCCGAGGCTTGAGCGCCAGCCGGCTCTCGCGTCTGATTCGGAGCAAGCACCGGCTGCGCTGCGCGCCCCTCGGCACCCGCTTGCTGCTGGCGTCACTGGTGCTGGTGGTGGTGCTGCTGCCGCTGGCCGGTTTCGGCCTCACCTACAACTTCCGCGAGTCGGCCACGGCCTCCTTCGACAGCCGCCTGGAGTCCCAGCTCAATGCACTGCTGGCGGGCATTCAGGTCTATGGGATGGGCCAGCATCTGCGGCTCAATCGCTCGCTGGGGGATGCGCGCTTCGAGCGGGTCTACTCCGGCTGGTACTGGCAGGTGACCGACGAGGGGGATCTGACCCTCACCTCGCGCTCGTTGTGGGATCAGCGCCTGCCCACTCCCAAGCCGGAGAATGGCGTCAACGTGTTCGCCATCACCGGCCCGCGCGACGAGCCTCTGCGCATGATCGAGCGTGATATCCGCGTGCCCGGCCACCCCAAGGTGATCCGTGTCGCCCTGGCCGGCTCCACCCGCGAACTCGACCGGGAAGTGGGGCGCTTCGAGCGCCTGTTGATCATCTCGCTGGCCACCTTTGCCGTGCTGCTGCTGGCCGGATTGGCGCTGCAGATGCGCTGGGGCCTGGCGCCACTGCGGCGCATGTCGGCCAACCTGCGCGCGGTGGAGGAGGGCGAGGCCGAGCGGCTGGACACCCAGCTACCCGTCGAGCTCGAAGAGCTGGCGCTGGCGATGAACAGCGTGCTCGAGCGCGACCGCCGCCTGATCGAGCGTGGCCGCGCCGCCGCGGGCAATCTGGCGCATGCGTTGAAGACCCCGGTGAGCGTGCTCAAGACCCTGGCCGAGCGCTTCCCCGCCGAGCAGCGCCAGCCGATCAACACCGAGCTTTCGCGGATCGACGACGCCGTGCGTCACCATCTGGCGCGCGCCTCCGCCGCCGGCGGGCTGGCCTTCGCCGGGCGGGTCACCATCGCTGAAGCGGTGGCGCCGGTGGTGCAGGGGCTGTCGCGCCTCGCCGAGCGCCGCGGCGTCGGCTTCGAGGCGCAGATCGATCCCACCGCGACGGCGCGCATCGATCCCCAGGACCTGCAGGAGCTGGTCGGCAATCTGCTCGAGAACGCGCTGCGCTGGGCCGGGGCGCGGGTCAGCCTGGTGGTGCGCCAGGTCGAGCACGGCGTGCGTCTGCGGGTCGAGGACGACGGCCCCGGGATGACCCGGGCGCAGAGCGAATCGGCATTGGCGCGTGGGGTGCGACTCGACACCAGTGCCGCCGGCTCGGGGCTGGGTCTGGCGATCGTCGAGGATCTGATGGCGCTCTACGGCGGCGAGCTGACCCTGGATCGCGCCCCTCTGGGCGGCCTCGCCGCCGATGTCTGGCTGCCGGCATCGCCGGTCTCGGCGCAGCTGGAGAAGTCCGACTGAGCGGGCGCCACGGGTATCGCATTTGCCACCGGTGAGGCGAGGTTGAGATGATCCCTTGCGACGCACCCGGCTCGGGCACAGGTAAGACGGATCATGGACAAACACGAACTGAAGCGTGAACAGGCGGCCCGTGCGGCGTGGCTCTCCTACGTCGGCGGGCGCACCCAGGACGAGATCGCCGCCCAGCTGGGGGTGTCGCGTCCCGGCGTGCAGCGGCTGCTGGCGCTGGCCCGGGAGGAGGGGTTGGTCAAGATCCGCATCGACCATCCGATCTCCGGCTGCATGGCGATGGGCGATGCCATTCGCGCGCGCTTCGATCTGGCCTTCTGCGATGTGGTGCCCAGCGGCCCCGATGCGATCGGCGGCAACGCCGCTTTCCTCGCCCCCTCCGGGGCGGAGCGCCTGGCCGGGCTGCTCGAACGCCAGGAGCCGCTGACGCTGTGCCTCGGCACCGGGCGCTCGGTGCGCGCCGCGGTGGAAGCGCTGGGGGTGATGGCACGCCCGCAGCACCGCATCGTTTCTCTGGTGGGCAACGTCGCGCGTGATGGCTCCTCCAACCGCTACGATGGGGTGATGATGCTGGCCGACAAGGTCGGCGCCAGTCGCTTTCTGCTGCCGGCCCCGGTGGTCGCTGCCTCGGTCGAGGAGAAGTCGGTGCTGCTGGCGCAGCCGCTGGTGCAGGCGGTGTTTTCGGTGGCCCGTCAGGCCCAGGCCGGGGTGATCGGGATCGGTCGTATCGACCCGCAGGCGACGCTGTTCCAGGACCACTTCATCAGCCGGGGCGAACTCGAGGAGCTGCTCGAGGCGGGGGCCGTGGGCGAGCTGCTGGGCTGGCCGATGAACCTGGCCGGCGAGCTGATCGACTGCCCGCTGACCCGGCGCATCACCAGTCTGCCGCTGGCCGAGCTCGGTGCCCAGCCGCTGATCGGCCTGGCTGGTGGCCGCGACAAGGGCCCGGCGATCCTGAGCGCTCTGCGTGGCGGCTGGCTCAAGGGGCTGGTGACCGATGAGGCGGCGGCGCGTTATCTGCTCGAGGCCTGACCTCGGTACCGTCACCGTCCACTACCGCTATCCTCAAGCCTGTGCTCGACGAGGCTATAGACCATGGTCGATAGCCCCGATCTGGCGCGTGCGCTTGATGTAGATCCATTGAAATCAATGAGTTGTGATATTTTCTTGGCGTCTTTGGCCAAAGTCTAAGGGCCAGGGGTTTGCTTTTCGCGGCAGGCGAAATGATCATTTGACTACGCTGTGAGTAGATTGATCAAAACAACGCCAGTCCTCGCTGAAGGAGCCCCCATGCGCCCGATCTCCCTGATACCCGCCGCCGGTGTCGCGCTGCTGACCTCGCTGGCCGCCCACGCCGAGACCATCACGGTGGCGACGGTCAACAACAACGACATGATCATCATGCAGGGGCTGACCGACGAGTTCGAGAAGGCCCACCCCGATATCAAGCTCGACTGGGTGGTGCTGGAAGAGAACGTGCTGCGTCAGCGCCTGACCACCGATATCGCCACCAACGGCGGCCAGTTCGACGTCATGACCATCGGCACCTACGAGGTGCCGATCTGGGCCCGGCAGGGCTGGCTGACCGCGCTCGACGATCTGCCCAAGGATTACGACGAGGGCGACCTGCTCAAGCCGATCCGCGATGGCCTGAGCCAGAAGGGCAAGCTCTATGCGCTGCCGTTCTACGGCGAAAGCTCGATGATGTACTACCGCAAGGATCTGTTCGACAAGGCCGGCATCCAGATGACCGAGCAGCCGACCTGGAAAGAGGTGCGCGGCTGGGCCGACAAGCTCAACGACCCGGACAACGGCGTCTACGGCATCTGCCTGCGCGGCAAGCCGGGCTGGGGTGAGAACATGGCGTTCCTCTCCACCCTGGTGAACACCTACGGCGGGCGCTGGTTCGACGAGAAGTGGCACCCGGAGATCGACTCGCCGGCGTGGAAGGAAGCGGTCTCCTTCTATGTCGACATGATGAAGAAAGATGGCCCCCCGGGCGCCACCTCCAATGGTTTCAACGAGAACCAGGCGCTGTTCTCCAGCGGCAAGTGCGGCATCTGGGTCGACGCCACCTCGGCGGCGGGGCGCATCTTCGACCCCAGCGAGTCCAAGGTCGCCGACGAGCTCGGCTTCGCTCCGGCGCCGATCGCCAAGACACCCAAGGGCTCGCACTGGCTGTGGTCCTGGGCCCTGGCCATCCCTGAGTCGTCGCAGTCCAAGGACGCCGCCAAGACCTTCATCACCTGGGCGACCTCCAAGGGTTATGTCGACCTGGTCGGCGAGAAGAAGGGCTGGACCAGCGTCCCCCCGGGCACCCGCAAGTCGACCTATGACAATCCCAAGTATCAGCAGGCCGCACCCTTCGCCGACTTCGTGCTCAAGGCGATCGAGAGTGCCGATCCCACCGACCCGAGCATCAAGCCGGTGCCCTACACCGGGGTGCAGTACGCCGATATCCCCGAGTTCCAGGCCATCGGCACCCAGGTCGGCCAGATGATCGCCGCCGCCCTGGCCGGGCAGCAGACGGTCGACCAGGCGCTGAGCGCCGCCCAGCGCTCCGCCGATCGCACCATGCGTCAGGCCGGCTACTACAAGGATTGATCGTGAAGGGGGCGGCTCCGAACGGTGAGAATCCGCTCGGAGTGACGCCCCCGGGCCCACCGCGACAGCTCTCTCGGCATCGTGGTGACCCCGACACCAGGGCGCGGCCGGTTCTCGCTCGGCTGCGCTTCCCTCCCACGCTTACCGATGGGCCTAGCCATGCGTCATAGAGCTTCCGGTCGCACCGTAGGCGGAATGCGTTCGTTCCTGCTGCAGGCGCCCGCTGTCTCCCTGCTGCTGTTGTGGATGCTGGTACCGCTGTGCATGACGCTGTGGTTCTCGTTCCAGCGTTACAATCTGCTCAACCCGTTCATCTCCGGCTTCGCCGGGGTCGACAACTACACCTACCTGCTCACCGATCCGGCGTTGTGGACGGCGATGGGCAATACCCTGCTGCTGGTCGGCTGGGTGCTGGCGATCACCGTGGCCGGCGGCACGCTGCTGGCGGTGCTGTTCCAGCAGGAGTTCTTCGGTCGTGGCATCGCCCGTCTGCTGGTGATCGCGCCGTTCTTCGTCATGCCCACGGTCAGTGCGCTGATCTGGAAGAACATGATGATGCACCCGGTCAACGGGGTGCTGGCGTGGCTGTTCAATCTGTTCGGCTTCCAGGCGGTGGACTGGTTCTCGTCGCTGCCGCTGACCTCGATCATCCTCATCGTGTCGTGGGAGTGGCTGCCGTTCGCGCTGCTGATCCTGCTCACCGCGATCCAGTCCCTCGACGACGATCAGGTCGAGGCGGCGCGCATGGATGGTGCCGGGCCCATCGCGATCTTCTGGTTCATCACCCTGCCGCACCTGAAGCGGGCGATCAGCGTGGTGATCATGATCGAGATGATCTTCCTGCTCACGATCTTCGCCGAGATTTTCGTCACCACCTCCGGCGGTCCGGGGCTGGCGTCGACCAATCTGGCCTACCTGATCTACATCCGCGCGCTGCTCGACTTCGATGTCGGCGGGGCGTCCGCCGGCGGCGTGATCGCCATCGTTCTGGCCAACATCGTGGCGATCTTCCTGATCCGCACCGTGGCCCGGCATCTCGAGACCTGAGGCGAGGTAGCGCATGCACTCTTCCATCACCAAGAAACTGGCGATCACGCTGCTGGCCTGGGCCATTGCGCTGGTCGTGTTCTTCCCTATCTTCTGGATGATTCTCACCGGCTTCAAGACAGAGGGCGAAGCGGTGGCGACACCGCCAAGCCTGTTCTTCGAGCCCACCCTGAGCGGCTACCACGAGGTCATGGCGCGGGCCGACTACGTCAAGTTCGCCATCAACAGCGTGGTGGTGTCGCTCGGCTCGACCCTGCTGGCGCTGCTGATTGCGGTGCCGGCGGCCTACTCGATGGCGTTCCTGCCCACGCCGCGCACCCGCGGCACGCTGCTGTGGATGCTCTCGACCAAGATGCTGCCGCCGGTGGGCGTGCTGATGCCGGTCTATCTGCTGTTCCGCGATATGGGGCTGCTCGACAGCCTGAGCGGGTTGATCGTGATCTACATGCTGATGAACCTGCCGATCGTGGTGTGGATGCTCTACACCTTCTTCAAGGATGTGCCCAAGGACATCCTCGAGGCGGGGCGCATGGATGGTGCCGGCACCCTGCAGGAGGTGCTCTACCTGCTGGTGCCGCTGACCCTGCCGGGGATCGCCTCCACCGGCCTGTTGTCGGTGATCCTGAGCTGGAACGAGGCGTTCTGGAGTCTCAACCTGACCACCTCCAGCGCGGCCCCGCTGACCGCCTTCATCGCTTCGTTCTCGAGCCCCGAGGGGCTGTTCTGGGCCAAGCTCTCCGCCGCCTCGACGATGGCCATCGCGCCGATTCTGATCCTGGGCTGGATGACCCAGAAACAGATGGTCCGCGGTCTGACCTTCGGCGCCGTCAAATAAGGAATTCACCATGGCAACGCTCGAACTCAACAATATCGTCAAGGACTTCGCCGGCACGCAGGTCATCAAGGGCGTCGACCTGGAGGTCAAGGATCGCGAGTTCGTGGTCTTCGTCGGCCCCTCCGGTTGTGGCAAGTCGACCCTGTTGCGGATGATCGCCGGGCTGGAGAGCGTCTCCAGCGGCGACATCCTGATCGATGGCCAGCGCATGAACGAGGTCGGCCCGGCCGAGCGCGGGCTGTCGATGGTGTTCCAGAGCTATGCGCTCTACCCGCATATGACCGTCGAGGACAACATGGGCTTCAGCCTGCGCCTGGCCAAGGTGCCCAAGGCCGAGCGGCGCGAGAAGGTGCTCGAGGCGGCGCGCATCCTGCAGCTCGAGAACCTGCTCGAGCGCAAGCCCAAGGCGCTCTCCGGCGGCCAGCGCCAGCGCGTGGCGATCGGCCGCGCGATCGTGCGCAACCCCAGCATCTTCCTGTTCGACGAGCCGCTGTCGAACCTCGACGCCGCCCTGCGGGTGCAGATGCGCATCGAGCTGGCGCGCCTGCACGAAGAGCTCGACGCCACCATGATCTATGTCACCCACGATCAGATCGAGGCCATGACCATGGCCGACAAGATCGTGGTGCTGCAGGGCGGCATCGTCGAGCAGGTGGGGTCGCCGATGGAGCTCTACCACCATCCGCGCAACCGCTTCGTCGCCGGCTTCATCGGTTCGCCGAAGATGAACTTCATCGATGTCGAGGTGCGCGAGGCCCGTGGCGAGGGCGTCTCGGTGCGCCTGCCCGGCGGCGGTGAGTACTCGGTGCCGGTGGACGGCAGCGGTTGCCAGGCCGGCGATACCCTGAGTCTGGGCATCCGGCCGGAGCATCTGACCCTCGATGACAACGGCCCGCTGGAGGGCGGCATCACGGTGATCGAACGCCTCGGTGGGGTCACCTCGCTCTACGTGCAGTGCCACGGTGAGGAGTGGATCCTGGTCACCGACGGTGAGGTCTCCCACCGCGTGCGCGATAACGTGCGCTTCGGCTTCGCCCCCGCCCGCGCGCACTTGTTCGCGGAAGATGGCCTGGCCCTGACCCACCTCGAACGCCATCCCCTGGTCGATGTCGAGCGGCGTCAGAACCGCGCCTCGACCGCTGCCGATGCGTCCTGAGGAGCGTGGCATGGAGTTACTGATTTTCGATTGCGATGGCGTGCTGGTCGACAGCGAGACCATCGCCGAAGGCGTGCTGCACGACCAGCTCGCGGCGTGGTTGCCGGATCTGGCCGCCGAGCGGGAGCTGAGCGGTGCGCTGGGCATGACCACGGCGGCGATCCTTGCCCATCTCGAAGGACTCAGCGTGCACCAGCTACCGCCGGATGCGCTGCTCAGCATCGATGCGGCCATCGAACGCAGGCTGGCCGTCGAACTCAAGGCCATTGCCGGTATCAGCGAGGCGATCGACGCCCTCGATCTGCCGCTGGCGATCGTCTCCAACAGCCGCCGCGCGCGGGTGCTCGCCTCGCTCTCCCACACCGGACTCAATACGCGGCTGGGGACGGCGCCGCTGTTCACCGCCGAGCAGGTGGCGCGGCCCAAGCCGGCGCCGGATGTCTATCTGCTGGCGGCGGAAACGCTGGAGACCGCGCCGGCCGACTGCCTGGTGGTGGAGGACAGCGTCTCCGGCACCCGCGCCGCCTGTGCCGCCGGGATGACGGTGATCGGCTTCACCGGCGCCAGCCATATCGCCGCCGGGCACGCCGGGCGGCTGCGCGACGCCGGGGCCTGGGCGACGCTCGATCATATGGCCGGGCTCGGCGAGCTGGTTGCCCGCTGGCGGCGCTGGCGCGCCGCCTGAGCAGGACATCCACGACCGCTTCATCGAAGGCCTTCTATCAAGGATTTGGGTATCAAGGACCTGGCTATCAAAGACTTAGCTATGAAAAATCTGGCTATCAACGACTGCGTGATCAACACAGGAACATGGCGATGAAACTCGACAGGCGTACGGCAGTAGTGACCGGCGGGGCCCGCGGTATCGGACTGGCGATCGTCAGCCGCTATCTGGAGGAGGGCGCGCGGGTGGCGATCGCCGATATCGATCTCGCCGCCGCCGAGCAGGCCGCAGAGGCGCTTGCCGCGCGTCACGGCGATGCGGTGATGGCGGTACGGCTGGATATCTGCAGCAGCGAATCGCGCACGGCGATGATCGAGGCGGTCCAGGCCCGTCTGGGGCCGATCGACATCCTGGTCAACAACGCCGCGGTGTTCGACATGGCGCCGGTGCTCGAGGTCAGCGAAGCGAGCTACGACAAGCAGTTCGCGGTCAACGTCAAGGGCACCTTCTTCACCCTGCAGGCGGTGGCGGCGCACATGGTCGCCCGCGGCGAGGGCGGCAAGATCATCAATATGGCGTCCCAGGCCGGGCGCCGCGGCGAGGCCCTGGTGAGCATGTACTGCGCCACCAAGGCCGCAGTGATCAGCCTGACCCAGTCCTGCGGGCTCGACCTGATCCAGCACGGCATCAACGTCAATGGCATCGCCCCCGGGGTGGTCGACACGCCGATGTGGGACGAGGTCGATGCGCTGTTCGCGCGCTACGAGGGGCGCCCGCCGGGAGAGAAGAAGCGCCTGGTCGGCGAGGCGGTGCCCTACGGTCGCATGGGGCGCCCGGAGGATCACGTGGGGGCGGCGCTGTTCCTGGCCAGCGCCGATAGCGACTACGTGGTGGCGCAGACCCTCAATGTCGACGGCGGCAACTGGATGAGCTGATATGTCTGACGCCCAACCCACCTTTGACATCGTCACCGCCGGGGAGCTGCTCGCCGAGTTCGTCGCCGAGCGTCGCGGCCAGCGCTTCACCGAGGCGGGGCGCTTTCTCGGCCCCTTTCCCAGCGGGGCGCCGGCGATCTTCGCCTCCCAGGCGGCGCGCATGGGGGCGCGTGTCGCCTACGTCGGCTGCGTCGGTGAGGATGGCTTCGGCGAGCTGATCCGTGAGCGCCTGACCGCCGACGGCATCGATATCGGTGCGGTCGCCTGCGACCCCGAGCGGCCCACCGGCACCGCCTTCGTACGCTACCGCGACGACGGCGAGCGCGACTTCGTGTTCAACCTGGCGCACAGCGCCGCGGCGCGGCTGGCGCTCGACGAGGCCGGGCTCGCCCGGCTCGCCGATACCCGCTATCTGCACGTGATGGGCTCCTCGCTCACCTCGCCGGCGGCAATCGCGCTGATCGATGCCCTGGTTGCGCGGGTCCAGGCCCGCGGCGGGCAGGTCAGCTTCGACCCCAATATCCGCCCGGAGCTGATGCGTGATCCGGCCAGCCGCGATGCGGTTCTGCGTCGGGTCGATGACTGCGACATCTTCCTGCCCAGCGAGGCCGACATTGCCTGGCTGGGGGAGGGCGAGGCGGAAGCCGACACCGTGGCCCGGCTGCTGGCGACCAAGCGCCTGTCGCTGCTGGTGCTCAAGCGCGCCGAGCGCGGCAGCGAAGCCTTCGGTGCTGGCGAGCACCAGCGCGTGGGCGCCTTCAAAGTGACCGAGCGCGACCCCACCGGCGCCGGAGACTGCTTCGGCGGCGCGCTGATCGCCGCGCTCGCCGGGGGTGAGACGCTCGCCCGCGCCTTGACCCTGGCCAGCGCCGCCGGTGCCCACGCGGTGACCCGGATCGGCCCCATGGAGGGAGCCAGTGACCGCATCACCCTCGACGCCCTGATCGCATCCCCTGGAGATTTCACATGAGTGGCCATCTGCTCGACGACATCGTCGCCGCCAACCGCGCCGGGCGGCCCAGCGGCATCTACTCGGTCTGCTCGGCGCATCCGCTGGTGCTCGAGGCGGCCTTCGACCGCGCACTCGCCGATGGCTCGCCGCTGCTGATCGAGGCGACCTGCAACCAGGTCAATCAGGAGGGCGGCTATACCGGCCAGACCCCCGACGACTTTCGCCTGCGGGTGGTGGAGATCGCCAACCGGTGCGGGTTCGACCCGGCACGCCTGATCCTGGGGGGCGACCACCTGGGCCCGTCGCCGTGGCAGCATCTGCCCGCCGCCGAGGCGATGGCGCGCGCCGAGGCCCTGGTTGCTGCTTACGCGGCGGCGGGCTTCACCAAGCTGCACCTGGACGCCAGCATGGGCTGCGCCGACGACCCGGCCGCGCTCGATGACGCCGAGATCGCGGCGCGCGCGGCCAGGCTGTGTCACGCCGCCGAGGCCGCCGCCGGTGAACGCCGCGGCGAGCTGCGCTATGTGATCGGGACCGAGGTGCCCACCCCCGGCGGTGCCCATGAGCGGCTCGAGGGCGTGGCGGTCACCACCGTTGACGATCTCGAGCGTACCCTCACGGTCCACGCCAAGCGCTTCGCCGACGAGGGGCTCGACGACGCCTGGCGCCGGGTGCGCGGCGTGGTGGTGCAGCCCGGGGTGGAGTTCGGCCACGCCGAGGTGGTCGATTTCGATCCGGCAGGCGCCCAGGCGCTGAGTCAGGCGATCCTCGACTGGCCGGATCTGGTGTTCGAGGCACACTCCACCGACTACCAGACCCCGGAGGCCTACCGCGCCCTGGTCGCGGGGCACTTTGCCATTCTCAAGGTCGGCCCCGCGCTGACCTTCGCCCTGCGCGAGGCGCTGTTCGCGCTGGCCGCGATCGCCGCCGAGACCCCGGGTGTCGAGGCGCCGGATCTGGACGCCGCGGTCGAACGGGCCATGCTCGAAGACCCGCGCTACTGGCGTGCCTACTACCCCGGTGACCCTGCCGAGCAGCGTTTCGCCCGGCGCTATAGCCTGAGCGATCGCATCCGCTACTACTGGGGCGTGCCCGCGGTCGCAGCCACGCTCGAGACGCTGTTCACGACGCTGGAGGCGCGCCCGCTGCCGCTGCCGCTGATCAGCCAGTATCTGCCCGATGCGCATCGGGCGGTCCGCGCCGGCCAGCTCGCCCCCGAGCCGCGCGCGCTGGTGCGCTGGCATATCGAGGGCGTGCTCGACGCCTACGCCCGGGCTTGCCAGGACACGGCCGCCGATGCCCCCGAGCGCACTTCACTGTGAGGATGACGCCATGACCCAGGTGCAGTTCGACTTCAGCGCCAGCGTGGTGATGATCACCGGCGCGGCCAACGGTATCGGGCGCGAGCTGGCCCAGCGTTTCGCCGCCGCCGGCGCCAGTCTGGTGCTCGTCGACAAGAGCGCCGAGGTCGAGGCCGTGGCCTCGGGGCTGGCAGGGGAGTCCCTGGCCGCGGTGCTCGACATTACCGACGAGGCCGGCGTCGAGGCGCTGGTCGAACGCGCCGTGGCGCACTTCGGGCGTATTGACGTGCTGGTCAACAACGCGGGTATCGGCCCGCTGGCGGCGGCAGAAGCGATGGAGACCGCGCTGTGGGATGCGACCCAGGCGGTCAACCTGCGCGGGGTCTTCTTCGGCTGCCGTGCGGTGGGGCGGCAGATGCTGGCGGCGGGCTACGGGCGCATCGTCAACCTCGCCTCCCAGGCCGCCAGCGTCGGGCTCGAGGGGCATCTCGCCTACTGCACCAGCAAGTCCGGCGTGCTGGGGCTGACCCGCACCCTGGCGCTGGAGTGGGGGCCGCGCGGCATTACCGTCAATGCGGTGTCGCCGACCGTGGTCGACACCGAGCTGGGGCGCTACGGCTGGGCCGGTGAGAAGGGCGAGCGGATGAAGGCACTGATCCCGACCCGGCGCTTCGCCACGCCGGCCGAGATTGCCCATGGGGTGATGTTCCTGGCCTCCAGAGAGGCGGCGATGATCAACGGTGCCGATCTGCGCATCGACGGCGGCTACACCGCGTGCTGATACCTCGCGCCCTGATGCGGCGCCTGCGGATTCAGCCCCTGCAGCGTCATTGCCTGTCGGTACTTTGCCTGCTGAGGCATCGCCTAATGAGAGGAGAGACGCATGTCGAGCGCACCTGATGCCACTTGTCCGGGGCTGCCCATGTCGCCACCGCTCGAGGTGATGGCCGAGCGCGTGCTGGCGGCTTCCCGCGCCGAAAGGCGCACTCTGGTCGCCATTGCCGGGCCTCCGGCGGCGGGCAAGTCGACCCTCGCGGAGGCGCTGTGTGCGCGTATCGATGCGCTGCGCCCGGGCTATGTCGCGCTGGTGCCGATGGATGGCTACCACTTCGACAACGCGGTCCTGATTCCCCAGGGCAAGCTGGCGCTCAAGGGCGCGCCGGAGACGTTCGATGTCGCCGGGCTGAGCCACGATCTCGCCAGGCTGCGCCGTGACGATGCCGCGGTGGCGGTACCGCTGTTCGATCGCCCGCTCGATCTCGCCCGGGCCGGTGCGCGGCTGATCCAGCCCAGCCATCGCCTGGTGCTGGTCGAAGGCAACTATCTGTTGCTCGACCGCGCGCCCTGGCGTGCGCTGCGCCCGTTCTTCGACCTCACGCTGTTCATCGATGTGCCCGATGCGGTGCTCGTCGAGCGGCTGTTGCAGCGCTGGTATGACCTCGGCCAGGACGCGGCGGGGGCGGCCACACGGACCCACGACAAGGACATGCTCAACGCCCAGCTGATCAAGACCCACTCGGTGGCGCCGGACTGGCACTGGCGCTTTCTAGCCGGAACGTCGGACGTTCCCGCGAACTCGGGTTCGTCCGCTATCCCAGATCCGCCCGCTATCACGGATTCGTCCGGACATCTGGATTCACCCGGCACCTCGGACTGATCCTGTGCCGCCGATTCACCCTGACCCCGCGCCGCGCGGGTCACACGCACGCTCAAGCCCCTGCGCCGCCGGGCGCGCGGCAACACGGATACCGGCCATGGCCGGCTCAAGGAGGCCCCGATGACCGCACTCAACCAAGCCAATCTGACGCAGCTCGATGCCGCCGTCGCGACCCCGAGCTATTCGCGTGATCGGATCACGCCGGGGATCGTCCACTTCGGCGTCGGCGGCTTTCACCGCGCCCACCAGGCGATGTATCTGGACACCCTGATGAATCGCGGCGACGCGCTCGACTGGGGCATCGTCGGGGTCGGCGTGATGCCGGGCGACAAGCGCATGCAGGAGGCGCTGGCGGCACAGGATCACCTCTATACGCTGGTGGTCAAACATCCCGACGGCGAGTACCAGCCGCGGGTGATCGGCTCGATCATCGACTATCTCTATGCCCCGGACGATATCGACGCGGTACTCGAGACCCTGGCCGATCCGCGCATCCGCATCGTGTCGCTGACAGTCACCGAGGGTGGCTACAACTTCCACCATGTCACCGGTGAGTTCGATCTCGACAACGCCGATGTGCAGCATGACCTGGCATCACCGCAGACGCCGCGGACCACCTTCGGCATCGTCATCGAGGCGCTGGCGCGGCGCCGGGCACGCGACATCCCGCCGTTCACGCTGATGTCCTGCGACAACATCCAGGGCAACGGCGAGGTCGCGCACAAGATGTTCGTCGCCTATGCCCGCGCCCGCGACCCCGAGCTCGGCGCCTGGGTCGAGGCCGAGGTGCGTTTTCCCAATTCGATGGTCGACCGCATCACACCGGTCACCACCGCCGCCGACATCGACGAGATCGCCGAGCGCTTCGGCCTCGAGGATCGCTGGCCGGTGGTGTGCGAGCCCTTCACCCAGTGGGTGCTGGAGGATCACTTCAGCCTTGGCCGGCCGGCCTTCGAGACGGTCGAGGTGCAGGTGGTCGAGGACGTCATTCCCTATGAATTGATGAAGCTGCGCCTGCTCAACGCCAGCCATCAGGCGCTGACCTACTTCGGCTATCTGGCAGGCTACCGCTACGCCCACGAGGTGTGTCAGGATCGAACCTTCGTCGATTTTCTGCTCGCCTACATGGACCACGAGGCAACGCCGACGCTCTCACCGGTGCCGGGGGTCGACCTCGACGCCTACAAGCACACCCTGATCGCGCGTTTCGCCAATCCGGAGATCAAGGACACCCTGGCGCGGCTCTGTGCGGAGAGTTCGGATCGCATCCCCAAGTGGCTGGTACCGGTGATCCGTGAGCGGCTGGCCCAGGATGGCGACGTCCGTCTCAGCGCCGCGGTGGTCGCCAGCTGGGCGCGCTATGCCGAAGGGGTCGACGAGCAGGGCGAGCCGATCGAAGTGGTCGACCGGCTCAAGGCGTCGCTGATGGCGATCGCCCAGCGCAACCGCGACGAGCCCACGGCGTTCATCGAAAACCGCCAGCTGTTCGGCGACCTGGCCGACGACGAGCGCTTTCGCGCGGCTTACCTCGACGCATTGGAGCGGTTGCATCGCGACGGCGCCCGCGCCTGCGTCGAGCATCTGATCGGCGCCTGATGTCGGCACTCCGGCATTCTGGGCGTGACACGCGATATCCGAGACCAGAGACAAGGAAACCAGCATGTACATCGGCGTGGATTGCGGCACTCAGAGCACCAAGGTGGTGCTGGTCGACGGTGCGGACGGGCGGATCATCGGTGAAGCATCGCGGCCTCACGCGCTGGATCAGGGCGACAACGGGCGCCGTGAGCAGCGAGTCGAGAGCTGGACCGAGGCCTTTCGTGGTGCCCTCGACGAAGCCCTGGCGCAGGCCGGGGTCGATGGCCGTGCGGTACGTGCGATCGGCATCTCCGGCCAGCAGCACGGTATGGTGGCGCTGGATGCCGAGGGCGTGGCGGTGCATCCGGCCAAGCTGTGGAACGATACCGAGACCGCGGCCTGGAACGCGGATCTGATCGAACGGCTCGGCGGCGAGGCGGGCTGTCTCGACAAGCTGGGTCTGGTGCTGCAGACCGGCTATACCGCCTCCAAGATCGCCTGGCTGCGGGAGACCCATCCCGAGGCCTATGCGCGCATCGCCACGCTGCTCTTGCCGCATGACTATCTCAACTTCTGGCTCACCGGCGAGCGCGTGGCCGAGGCCGGAGATGCCTCCGGCACCGGCTACTTCGACACCCGCACCCGCCAGTGGCGCCACGACGTGTTCGCCGCCATCGCCCCGGAGCTCGACCCTGCGCAGGTGCTGCCGCGGCTGATCGACTCCCGCGAGGCGGCCGGCACGGTGCGCCCCGAGCTCGCCCGCGAACTGGGCCTGGGCGACGACGTGCTGGTCGCCAGCGGCGGCGGCGACAACATGATGGGCGCGATCGGCACCGGCAACATCGTGCCCGGCCGGGTGACCATCAGTCTCGGCACCTCGGGCACCATCGCCGTCCATTCGCCGGAGCCGGTGGTGCCCGACAACGCCATGGTGGCCAACTTCTGCGCCAGCCACGCCGGCTGGCTGCCGCTGATCTGCACCATGAACGTGACCTCCGCCACCACCACCATGCGGGAGCTGGTGGGGCTCGACATCGCCGGCTTCAATCGTGCGGTGGAGAGTGCGGAGCCGGGTGCCGGCGGTGTCACCCTGCTGCCGTTCTTCAGCGGCGAACGGGTGCCGGCGCTGCCCCAGGCCCACGCCAGCCTGCACGGCCTCACCAGCCTCAACACGCACCCCGCCAACCTGTGCCGCGCGGCGGTGGAGAGCGCCACCTTCGGCCTGCGCTACGGGCTTGAACTGCTGGGGCCGCTGGCCGATCAAGCGACTCAGGTGCGTCTGGTCGGCGGCGGCGCCAAGAGCGCGGTATGGCGCCAGATCGTCGCTGACGTGCTGGATGTCGAGGTGGTGTGTCCGGTGGTGACCGAGGCCGCCGCCTTCGGCGGTGCGATCCAGGCGCGCTGGTGCGATCGGCGCCAGGGTGAGGTCGATCTCGCGGTGCTGTGCCAGGACTGGGTGGCGCTGGACGAGAGCACGCTGACGCGGCCACGCCCCGAGGTGGTGGCGCGCTATCACACGATCTATCGCCACTATCGCGAGACCCTGGCGGCCCAGTACGCGGTCGCCGACTGATAGGGTGTTTACAAAATGTCTGCGCTCGGCAATACGGCGTTGAAATCGACCTCAAAATGCCCATTTACCCCTTGTAAACTGGAGCGCCAGCCCGGTCCTTTTTTCGGCCGATTTCGCCTTGGCTACGCGCCCCGGTCTGGCCTTCGCTCGCCGAATTTGTAAACACCCTCTGAGCCTGCCGGATCGAGGCGTGATCGCCCGGCGAGCCCGGCGGATCAGTGTTATCCTTTAGGGATTGGGATTGCGAAGGGGTGCAATCCACACATCAAGACGATGGAGCGATTCATGACACAGCAGCTCGACTCTCTCAAACAGCTTTCCATGGTCGTGGCCGACACCGGCGATCTCGACGCCATTCGGCGCTATCAGCCGCATGACGCCACGACCAATCCGTCTTTGATTCTCAAGGCCTTCGATCTCGACGGCTACCAGGACCTGATCGACGAAACCCTGGCTGCGGTGAAGTCCGAGGTCTCCGACCCCGATGCGCGCATCGAAGAGGCGGTCGACCGGCTGTCGGTGGCGATGGGCACCGAGATCACCAAGATCGTGCCGGGGCGCGTCTCCACCGAAGTCGCGGCCAAGCTCTCCTTCGATGAGGCGGCCAGCATCGAGAAGGCGCACCACCTGATCTCGCTCTACGAGAAGCAGGGGGTCTCCAAGGATCGCGTGCTGATCAAGCTCGCCTCCACCTGGGAGGGCATCCGCGCCGCCGAGAAGCTCGAGAAGGAGGGCATCAACTGCAACCTGACGCTGCTCTTCTCGGATGCCCAGGCGCGCGCCTGCTTCGAGGCCGGGGTGTTCTTGATCTCGCCCTTCGTGGGGCGCGTCACCGACTGGTACAAGAAGGCCACCGGCACCGAGTCCTATGCGCCGGACGAAGATCCGGGGGTCAAGTTCGTGCGCGGGGTGTGCGACTACGCCAGCCGCTACGGCTACCAGACCGTGGTGATGGGCGCCAGCTTCCGCAACACCGACCAGATCCTGGCACTGGCAGGCTGCAACCGCCTGACCATTTCGCCGGCACTGCTGGAAGAGCTCTCCTCCACCGAGGGCGAGGTGACGCGCAAGATCAGCGACCAGAGCGACAGCGCCGAGCATCCGGGCCGGATCGGCGAAGCCCAGTTCCGCTGGGAGCACAACGAAGACGCCATGGCGACCGAGAAGCTCGCCGAAGGCATTCGTAACTTCGCCGCCGACCAGAAGAAGCTCGAAGGGCTGCTGGCCAAGCGCCTCGGCTGATACGCTCTCCCGCCTTCGATACCCAAGACACCCGGCCCTGCGCCGGGTGTTTTGCTATCCAGGTCGATACCGGGTCTCGTTCACGTTCATGCGCCCAGCAGGCGCTGAAAGCGCTCGGCATAGCGCGGCCAGGCCTCGGGGTTGAGCAGGCGCGGCGGCACCTGGCCATCCAGGGTCGCGAGCAGCTGATCCGCCGCCCAGGTGGCGATGTTGCGCCGTGCCTCATGGGTGACGCCGGCGGTGTGGTAGGTCGCCATGACGTTGGACATCTGCAATAGCGGGTGCTCCTGCGGCGGTGGCTCGACATCCCACACGTCGATGCCGGCGCCGGCCAGGTGCCCGCTCTGCAGGGCTGCCGTCAACGCCGCTTCCGAATGGATGCCGCCGCGGGCGGTGGTGATGAACAGCGCCCCCGGCTTCATCGCGGCGAAGGCCTGTGCGTCGAAGAGATCGAGCGTGTCGGCCTGGCGCGGGCAGTGCAGCGAGACGATGTCCGCCTCGCCCAGCAGCACCGGCAGTGTCACCGGGCGCGCGCCGCGTTGGCCAATCGTCTCGGCGTCGAGCAGCGGATCGTGGGCGATCACGTGCATGCCGAAGGCGCGTGCCAGCTCGGCGACGCGACGCCCGATATGACCGATTCCCACCAGCCCCAGGGTCTTGCCGTGGAGCTCACGACCCATCAGATCCTCGCGCGAGAAGTCGCCCCCGCGCCGCAGGCGATGATCGCTCTCGGCGAGACGCTTGTTGAGCCCGAGCATCAGCCCGAGCGTGTGCTCGGCGACCGAGCGTGCGTTGGCCCCCGCCTGGTTCATGACCAGTACGCCGGCCCGGGTGCAGGCCTCGACGTCCACGGTGTCGTAGCCGGAGCCGGAGGTCGAGACACAGAGCAGGTCGGGCATGTGGGCCAGCAGCCGTTCGTCGGCGAACCAGCGGGCGGGGGTTTCATCCTTGGCCGAGGAGATCTGGTAGGCGTGGGCCTGCTGCAGGGTCGCGGCGTGATCTTCCGGGGCGCTGGTCACCGGGAGCGTGGTCAGGTGGATATCCGGGCGGTCGTCGTAGCGCTGCTGCATCGAGACGTCGTACCACACGTCGAGCCGGAAGACCGACTTGTGGCCTGGGTGTCCATGTGTCGCGTGCGTGAGCGGCGTGAGGGCAGGGTGCTGGGTCAAGGCTCGTTCCTCTGTGGCTGGCGATAAGGCGTGTGATGGGTGGGGTGATCGCAAGTGGCCGGATCGATGGGCTGTGCCAGGCCTCGTTCGCCCAGTGCAGTCAGCGCGACCAGGTGATCCTTGTGCAGCTGATCCAGCCGGGTGATGCCCAGCAGAGCCATGTCGCGCCGGATCTCGGCCGCCATGAGATCGATGGCGTGGGTCACGCCCGGAGCCCCCCCCACGGCGGCGGCGTAGGCGAAAGGACGGCCGATGAACACGAAGCGTGCCCCCAGCGCCAGGGCCTTGAGCACATCGGTGCCGCGCCGGAAGCCGCTGTCGATCATGACCGGCAGGTCACCGACCGCGGCGATGATGCCCGGCAGCGCGCGCAGCGGTGAGAGGGCGCCATCCAGTTGACGCCCGCCGTGGTTGGAGACGATCAGGGCATCCACCCCGAGCGCCTTGGCCCGGGCAGCATCCGCCGGATGCAGCACGCTCTTGAGCACCAGGCGGCCCGGCCAGTGCTGACGGATGAACGCCAGATCGTCCCAGTTCAGGTGGCCACGGTCGGAGATGTCGCGATTGACGCGGGGTGAGAAGATCGGCGCGCCGCGCGAGGCGTAGTTGTTCTCGAAGTGGGGCATGCCGTGCCGCGCCAGCGTGCGCAGGAAGGTGCCGAACAGCCATCCGGGATGCGAGAGCCCGTCCCAGGCGAGCCCGAGCGAGGGCTTCAGCGGTGAGGAGAAGCCGGCCCGACGGCGGTTGTCCGGATTGGTGGCCACCGGCGTATCCAGGGTGATCAACAGCGTGGTGAACCCCGCCGCCTGGACCCGTGACACCAGCGCCTGGATGCCCTCCCGGCCGGCGGGGAGATAGGCCTGGAACCAGGTCGACTCACCGCTGCCGCCGAGCGTTTCCATGCGGATCAGCGACGAGCCGCTCATGATCATGGGGATACCCGCGGCCCGCGCCGCCTCGGCCAGCACCACATCGGCCCGGTAGGCCCATAGCGCCCCCAGCCCCATCGGTGCGATACCGAAGGGCGATGCCATCGGCAGGCCCAGTAGTGTCGTCGTCTGATCGACCCGGGAAACGTCCACCAGCACCCGGGGCACGAAGCCGTAGTCGTCGAAGGCGTCACGGTTGGCCTGGAACGAGTGCCCGTCTTCCGCCGCGCCGGCGATATAGGCAAAGATCGCGCGCGGCAGGTAGCGCCGGGCGGCCGCCTCGAAGTCGTGCAGGTTGTACAGCGGCGCCAGCCGCCTCTTGACCCAAGCGTGACGGGCGCGCGCTGAGATCGACATCGAGCTCTCCTGGGCGTCGGTGGTCACGACCGGCCTCACTGCAAGCCGAGACGTGCGAGGGTGTCGCGCAGGTCGAGTAGATCGAGGGTACTGGCGCTCCGTTCCAGCTCGCGGCGAAATGCCTGCTCCTTGTCTTCGCGGGCCTGGGCGGCGGTGATGACCTCATCGAGCGCCTCGGCGGCCACCACCACCACGCCGTCGCGATCGCCGACCACGACGTCACCGGGGCGAATCGAAACGCCGCCGCAGACGATGGTGTCGTTGACCTTGCCCGACTGCTGCTTGTGCGTGCCCTTGATCGAGAGACCGCGGCAGAACACCGGAAACCGGGACTCGATGATGGTATCGGCGTCGCGCACCATGCCGTCGATGATCAGGCCACGGATGCCCGCCAGGCTGGCGGCGAGGGTCAGGATGTCTCCCCAGGGGCCGCCTTCGGTGAAGCCCTTGGCGTCGACCACCAGCACGTCGCCGGGTTGTGCCTTGGAGATGGCGTAGTGGATCAACAGGTTGTCGCCGGGGGAGCAGTCGACGGTCAGCGCTCTGCCGGCCAGTCTCAGGGTGGGATCGAGCGGCTTGATGCCGTGGTCCATGGCACCGCGCTGGCCCTGGGCTTCGTGGAGCGTCGCGCTACCCAGCGTTTGCAGCGTCTCTAACGTGGCTTGCGAAGGCATATCGTTGTCTCTCTGTGCGAGTGAAAGGCGTCTGTTGCACCGCGTAGTCATGGGCGTGGTGCCGACGGCGTGACTCTCCCTTTGTTAGTACAATAAAAAAACAATAATGTTTTTCTGTCCATCCGATAAAGCGCATTTTCGAATGAGACAAAAGTATTAAATCTAGTTTATTTCATAAAAAATAAAGAGTTAAAGTCATTTTTGAGTGCTGTTGCCAGCGCGGTCGAATCGGCGCTTGAGCCGGGGAGTCCGCTATGGTTCGATGATTTTGTTTTTATGAAAGAACAATAAGGGGCGGGCAATTTTTCCCGCTCCGCGCCAGCACCGCTCGNNGAGCGGTGCTGGCGGCCAACCAGGAGAAGCCAATGAAGCCCGGGAAGAAGACCAGAACCCTTGCGATCGCTGCCCTCATGCTGACACCGCTGTCGGCCATGGCGGACTACCCCGAGCGTGCGGTTCAGATGATCGTGGCCTATTCCGCCGGGGGCGGTACCGATATCGCCGCCCGCACCCTGGTGCCCTACATCGAGAAAGCCCTGGGCACCGACATCACCGTGATCAACCGACCGGGTGCCGGTGGTGAGGTCGGTTTCACGGCCCTGGCCCACGCCCAGCCCGACGGCTACACCATTGGCTTCATCAATACGCCCAACGTCTTGACCATCCCGATCGAGCGCAAGACGCGCTATACGTTGTCCGACTTCCAGCCGGTGGCGAGCGTCGTCGACGATCCCGACGGCTTCAACGTCGGGCCGGAGAGCCCGTTCGCATCGCTGGCGGATCTGGTCGACTACGCCAAGCAGCATCCCGGTGCGATCACCTATGGCACCACCGGGGTCGGCTCGGACGATCACCTGGCGGCCCTGGCACTGCAGCGTCTGGCAGGGATCGAGATGACCCACGTCCCTTTCCCCGGCGCGGCCGATGTACGCCAGGCACTGATGGGCGGACATATCGACCTGGGCATCTTCAACATCGGGGAGGCGGCGTCCGATGTGAAGGCCGGACGGGTCAGAATGCTCGCGCAGGCCGCGGCGCAACGCTCGAAGGAGCTGCCCGAGGTGCCGACGACCGCCGAGGCGGGCTATCCGCTGACCATCGGTTCCAACCGCGGGATCGCCGTCCCCGCCGGGGTGCCGGCGCCGATCGTCGAGAAGCTCTCCAGCGCCATCGAGACGGCCATGCAGGACGAGTCCTTCCGCCAGGCGGCTGCGCAGCAGTCGCTGCCGCTCGATTATCAGGATCCGGCCACCTATCAGCAGACCCTCGAGGAACTGCAGGTGCGCTTCCAGGCGCTATGGAAAGAGTCACCCTGGAGTGATTGACGCCACCGGCGGAGCAGTCGCTCCGCTGCCTGCCTCCCGGTCTGGGCTCGACCCTGGGTCGGGAGTCTTCACGTTAGAGAGGAGAGCACACCATGCGTCAAGCCACGCTGGAGACGAGTGTCGCCCTGGCCGGGGCGGTGCTCAGCGGCTGGGGGCTGTGGCACGCGCTGAGCTTCACCCGGGACTCGGCCTATCTGCCCACGGCGGTCATGGGCCTGCTGACGTTGCTGCTGCTGGTGTGGGGGATTCGCTCGGCCTGGGCGCTGCGCCAGGCCGGTAGCGACACGCTGCGCTTTGCACCGGGCCATGCCCGGCGCTTTCTCACCCTGCTGGCGACCTCCATCGCCATGATTGCCATCGCCCCCAGCCTGGGTTTCGCCACCACCTTCCTATTGTTCGTGCCGTTGAGCGGGTGGCTGCTCGGCTATCGCCAGGGCAAATGGCTGGTGGTGACCGCGATCCTCTTTTCACTGCTGATCTATCTGATCTTTCAGATCGTGCTCGACAGACCGCTGCCGCCGGAGATGGCGCTACGTCTGGTGACCGGGAGCTAAGCCATGTGGGATTCGATTCTTGCCGCCTTGCCGCTGCTGTTCTCGCCAGCGGTGCTGCTGGCGATGGCCGGCGGCACCACCATTGGCGTGCTGATCGGTGCGCTGCCCGGGCTTTCCGCCACCATGGGGATCGCCGTGCTGATTCCGCTGACCTTCACCATGCAACCGCTGGTGGCGCTGGGGATGATGGCCGGGATCTACAACGGTGCCATGTACGGTGGGGCGATCCCCGCCATTCTGCTGCGCATTCCCGGTACGCCCGCGGGTATCGCCACGGTTTTCGATGGTCACCCCATGGCGCAGAAGGGGCAGGGGCTCGAGGCGATGAAGATCGCCCTGACATCGTCGGCGATCGGCGGTTCGGTCAGCGCGCTGGCGCTGCTCTTTCTCAGCCCGCCGCTGGCCGCCATGGCGCTCAAGTTCGGGCCGGTGGAGATCTTCTGGCTGGCGATCTTCGGGCTGGCGGCGATCGCCGTACTGCTGAGCGATGCCCCTATCAAGGGGCTGATCAGTGCCTGCATCGGCCTGGTGATCGGCATGGTGGGCATCGACTCGATGACCGGCAACGAGCGCTTCACCTTCGATGTCATGGAGCTGATGGGCGGTATCGACATCCTGGTGCTGCTGACCGGTCTTTATGCCATCCCTCCGGCGTTGACCCTGGCGCAGGAGGCGCTGCTGCTGGGTCGCGGCGGCCTCGGCAGCAGTGGACGAACACGCAGCGGTATCGGCTGGCGCCGCCTGCTGCCGACCTGGGGCCGGGCCTCGATCATCGGTGTCGTCGTCGGCATCATTCCCGGCACCGGTGGCAACATCGCCGCCATGCTGTCGTGGAACGAGACCCGGCGCGTGGCCAAGGACAAGTCACGCTTCGGCAAGGGGGCGCCGGAAGGCGTAGCGGCGGCGGAGTGCGCCAACAACGCCGACAACGCCGCTTCGCTGATTCCCGCCCTGACCCTGGGCATTCCTGGCAGCAGTGTGTCGGCGGTGATCCTGGGCGGGCTACTGGTGCACGGCATGCTGCCGGGGCCGGAACTCTTCACCCGCTCCGCGCCAGTGACCTACGGCTTCATCCTTGCCATGCTGGTGACGTCGGTCATGCTGTTCGTGATCGGTCGACTCGGGGCGCGGCTGTTCATCAACGTGATGTACATGCCGCCGCTGCTGTTGGCACCGATCATCATTGCCCTGACCACCATCGGCGTCTATGCCATCAACAACAGCCTGTTCGATGTCTGGCTCATGCTGGCGTTCGGGGTCATGGGGTGGGGCATGGAGCGGCTAGGCATCCCGCTGGCGCCGGCGGTCCTGGCGGTCATTCTGGGGCCGGTGGCGGAGTCCAGCCTGCGCCGGGCGATGCTGATCGGACATCATCAGATGGGATATCTGTTCTCCAGCACCATCGCCATCGTCATGGTCACGCTCATCGTGCTGACGATACTCGTGCCGCTGGTCAGGCGCCTGCTGGCGCACTACCGCGGACGGCCGTCGAAGCTGGCCCTGGCGGCCGACCCGGAGCGGGCGCGTCGCCACATGGAGTCCTGAGCGCTTCCGGTTCGGGATACGGCCGCATAGCGCGGCGTCGGGGAACCGGCGGCGCGCTACGCCTCGTCCGCCATATTCCAGGGCTCTCCCTTCTCCCGGGCCGACTGTCGGGCCATGAAGGCGCAGTAGGCCATGCGCAGGTGCACGCGCATCAGATCCTCGGCGTAGCTCTCCTCCCGGCGCTCGATCGCATCGACGAGATCGCGGTGCTGCTGCATCGAACGCTGCATCTGTGTCTCGGAATAGAGATAGTAAGAGCCCACCGTGATCGGCGAGTCCACCAGCATCCTCACCATCTGCTTGAGCTGAACCGAGCCCGCGGCGGTCAGGATGACCTGATGGAACAGCTGGTTCTCCGTCTGGATGCTGAACAGGTACTTGTCCGGCTGTTCCCGGTAGAGCTCTTCGATGACGCTGGCGTGATGGCGCAACCGCGTGATCTGCTCAGGCGTCGCGCGCGCCGCCGCCAGCCTGGCGGCACGCGATTCCAGCAGGATGCGCAGCTCGTAGATATCGACGATATCGTCCTGCTGCCAGGGCGAGACGAACGAGCCGCGACCCTTCTCGTGGTAGATCAGGCCATCGTCCGCGAGCCGCTGGATCGCCGCCCGCACCGGCGTGCGGCTGACCGCGAGCATGTCGGCAAGGTGAGCCTCCTTGATCTGCATATCCGAGGAGAGTTCGCCCGACATGATTTGTCTTCTGAGGGTCGTGTAGACCCTATCTGTGAGCTTGGTCATGACGCCCGGCCATCGTTGCATGGATATCGTATCGCCCTGTCTCCCGGATGCAGGACGTGGAGACGGCCAGAAGATACTACCCAACAGACGCCATGGGCGCGAGACGGGCCCCGGGTCGAGGCTTCAGGCGCCTTTCCACACCTCGGCCAGAATCTCGTAGGAGCGCACCCGGTCGGCGTGGTCGTAGCAGTCGGTGTTGACCATGATCTCGTCGGCGCCGGTGGCGTCGAGCAGCTCGTCGAGCTGACGGCGTACGCTCTCCGGGCCACCGACCACCGCGGCGCCGAGGTTCTGCGAGACAGCGGCCTCTTCCTGGGGTAGCCAGTCGAGACGCTCGACCGGCGGCCGCGTGCGGGTGCTCTTGCCGCGGATCAGGTTGAGGAACTTCTGCTGCTGGGTGGTGGCGAGGAAGCGCGCACGCTCGTCGCTCTCCGCGGCGATCAGCGGAATGCCGATCATGGCATGGGGAGCGTCGAGCACGCCCGGCTGAAACCCTTCGCGGTAGAGGTGCAGGGCTTCGAGCATGTAGCCGGGGGCGAACTGGCCGGCAAAAGCGAACGGCAGCCCCAGCCGTGCGGCGAGCTGTGCGCTGTAGCCGCTGGAGCCGAGCAGCCAGATGGGTATGTGGGTGCCTTCGCCGGGGATCGCGCGCACGCGCTGGCCCGGGGTGGCGTCGCCGAGATAGCGGCGCAGCTCGTCGAGGCGGTCGGGGAAGTCGTTGACCCCGGCGTAGGGATCGCGGCGCATTGCCTGCATGGTGACGCCATCCGAACCCGGCGCACGGCCCAGACCCAGGTCGATACGGCCGGGGTAGAGCGTCTCCAGGGTGCCGAACTGCTCCGCCACCACCAGCGGCGGATGGTTGGGCAGCATGATGCCGCCGCTACCCACCCGGATCGTCGAGGTGGCGCCGGCGACATGGCCGATCAGCAGGCTGGTCGCGGCGCTGGCGATACCGTCGATATTGTGGTGCTCGGCGAGCCAGTAGCGGTTGTAGCCCAGGCGCTCGGTCTGCTGGGCGAGATCGACGGTATGGCGGAAGGTCTCCGCCGGGGTGCCGTCGAGGGTGATCGGTGCCAGGTCCAGCACCGAAAGGGGAATGTCGGCCAATCGTGACATGAGGCTCCTCGATCGTAAACGGCGGGCGAGTTTCCTTAGCGCCCTCATGATTCATATCATGAGGGCGCCCATCACGATTGCAAGCGCGGCCTGAGCGATCCGTGCGGGCGGCTCGCTCAGGCAGGGCTCAGCTCTTCAACTGACTCATCAGCTTCTGAATATCTTGACGCCGGCCGGCATCGGCGCTTTCGCGGCCGGGTCGGGGGGCGGCGGCCAGGGCTTTCTGCAGCGCCTGGCGGGCCTGGGCGTCATCGCCCTGATCGTGCAGGAAGTCGGCCCAGAAGTAGTTGCTGTCGATGCCGTTGGGGTTGATCGCCAGCCCTTTCTGCAGCAGCTCGCGCGCCTTGTCGTCGTCTCCGAAGGCGATCGGCCAGCCGGGTACCTTGTGATAGAGCGTGCCCAGACTGGTATAGGCGGAGCCATCCAGCACCTTGGGATCGATGGCCAGTGCCTTCTCTAGCTGCTGGCGTGCCTCCTTGACCTGGGAGAGCGCGCTGAGCCCGCCGCCGGCGCCGGCTTCGGAGGCGCGGATGATCCCGGCCCAGGTATGCAGCTCTGCGCTCTGCGGATGTGCGGCGACCAGGGCGGTGGCACGTTGATAGAGCTGGTCGAAGGCATCCTCGCGGCGCGATTCCGGCAGCTGATAGTTGATGTTGGCCCAGCGGTTCTGCAGCTCGTGCAGGCCGGCGGCCACCGAGGTGGCACTGGCGGCGGGGGCCGCCTGGGCCTGGGCCATGGGCGTGGCCAGCAGGGTGCCGCTGGTGCTCAGGCCGAGGGCCAGCGCCAGGACCAGCGGGCGCCAGCCCGGGGTGCGAGAACGGACGCTGGCGTGATCGACGACAGGGGTGCGCGAAGAGAATGTCATGGGGATCTCTCGAATCAGGGGGTGTGCGTCGAGACGTGACGCGCATGGCGCTGGATGATCGGCAGACGCTTCTTGAGCGCGCGGTCGACCACCCCGGGCAGCAGGCCGTTGAGACGGACCAGCAGGCACTCGGGCCAGCCCAGCTGGCGCTCGCGGGTGCGCTTCTCGATGCTCGAGACGATCGCCGCGGCCACCGCCTCCGGAGCGTCGACGGCGTTGCCGAGCGCGGCGTTGAGCGAGTCCGCGGCGGCGCTGTTCATGCCGGTGCGAGTCGCCCGCGGGGCGATGTGCAGCACCGCCACCGGGGTGTCGGCGAGCTCGCGGCGCAGCGCCTGGCTGAAGCCGCGCAGGGCGAACTTGGTGGCGCAGTAGGTGGCGTAACCCGGGTGCCCGATGGCGCCGAAGGCCGAACCGACGTTGACGATCCAGGCGCGGTCGTGGTGCAGCAGGCGCGGCAGCAGCGCTTGGGTCAGCAGCAGGGTGGCGGTGACGTTGAGCTCGACCATGGCGCTGATGGCCGTCGCGGCCTGCTCCTCGAACAGGCCGAACTGGTTGCTGCCGGCGGCGTTGATCAGCATGTCGATGCGCGCCTCGTTGGCGGCGTCGACGACCCGGCGGCGATCCTCGGCCTGGGCGAGATCCGCTTTCAGCACGTAGATGCGCTCCGGCGCCAGTGCTGCCAGGCGGTCCAGACTCGGCTGGTTACGGCCGACGATCAGCAGCGTGGCGCCGGCCTCGGCGAGTTCGGCCACCAGCGCGCCGCCGATGCCGCCGCTGGCACCGGTGACCAGGATACGGCGATCAGACCAGCGCATCGGCGAGTACCTCGCTGGTGTGGGCGTCGCCCGCGGCCTGGCCGAGGGTGCGGAACATGGCGCCATAGAGGCGATAGACCATGTTGGCGGTATCGATCACCGCCTGCAGTTCCTGGGCCGATTCGATGCGGTTGATCTGCTCTTCGAAGAACGCCAGGTGGCCGATATCGAGGGCGCCGTGGGACTCCAGGTAGCGGAAGGCATCGGCGGGCAGGCCAGCACCGTCGCGCATCTTCTCCGCCGCCTGGGTGGCGATGGCGGTGCTGGTGCCTTCGAGCACCTGGACCATGCCGAAGAAGCCGATCGGGTTGCCGTGTTCGATCACGTCGCGCACGTAGCTCACCATCAGCTCGGTGGCCGGCGCTGGGCGACCCGCGGCGACCGCCTCGGCGTCGCCGCCGAGGGCGCGAATGTCATCGAGAATCCACGCCTGATGGCCGTACTCTTCCTCGATGTACTCGACCAGCGCGCCGCGCAGCCACTCCAGGCGCTCGGGCAGGCGCGCGCCGCAGGCCATCATCAGCGGCACCGTGTACTTGACGTGGTGGTAGGCCTGGGTGAGGAAGGCCTGGTAGGTGGCGCGGTCGATGTCACCGGCCAGGGCGCGGCGGATCACCGGGGTGTCCAGCAGCCACTGGCGCTGTTCTGCGGTTTGCTGCTGCAGGGTCTGATACGGGGTCATGGCGTTCTCCAGGGCGGCCTTGCCGGCCGCACGATGTGCAGGGGGTGTCCGAGTCGAGGCGTCGTGCGTCGATCGAACGGGTGTCGAGTCTTGATGCGTCGGGTCTGTGTACGTCGACTTCGTGTGCGTCGAATCTTGATGGGGCATGCGGTGCTCTCCTGGTGCTGTCCGCGGGCGTGTCACGCGCTGACCGGGGTCTCCAGCCAGTGGTGGTAGCGCTCGGCCAGCGCCTCGCGGCGCAGCCGGCCATTGGCCGTCGCCAGGCCGTTGTCCGGGGTGAAGGGGCCGCCGCGCTGCCAGCACGTCACACGGGCGTAGTCGGGCAGACGCTGGTTGGCGCGGGCCACGGCCTCTTCGAGCTGCTGGTCGTTGACCCACTCGCCGCGGGGTACCAGCAGTGCGCGGTTGCTCGGCTGAGCCTCGCCACTGACCCAGGCCTGGGCGATCGCCGGTTCGGCGGTGAGCTCGGCCTCGACCCAGGCGGGGTCGACGTTACGCCCGTAAGCGGTGATGAAGACTTGACGCCGGCGGCCCTTGAGCACCAGCGCTTCGCCCTCCCAGGTGCCGAGATCCCCGGTGGGCCAGCGGGTCGGGCGCGGCTCTGCGTCACCGAGATAGCCGAGCATCAGGCTGCCTTCGACCACCACTTCGCCATCCTCGGCGAGGGTGATCCGGGCATGGGGCAGCGGGCGGCCGACGCTACCCGGCTGCACCTCGCCGGGGCGGTTGAGCGTCACCACCGAGGCGCACTCGGAGAGCCCGTAGCCTTCGAAGACCGGCCAGCCGGCCTGCGCCGCACGTGTCAGCAGCGCCGGTGAGACCGTGGCCCCGCCCACCGCGAAGAAGCGCCCGAAGCCGAGCGGCGCCTCACCCTGCTGCATCAGCAGTGCGCTGAGCAGCTGTGGCACCAGGATCAGACTGTCCGGAGCCTCGGCGCGGATCACACGCCACGCCTGGGCGCTGTCGAAGCCGCTGGCACCGCGCCAGCCGAGCTCGCCCAGACCCGGCAGGGCGACGCTGCCGCCCAGCCACAGTGGGGCATAGAGGCCGCCGATGTTTTCCAGCAGCGTGGCCAGTGGCAGCATCGCCAGATGCCGCGTCACGCCCACGCTGCGCGCCACTTCGGCCAGACTGTCCGCCACCGTCAGTTGGGTATCGCTGTCGAGGCAGACCCCCTTGGGCGTGCCGCTGGTGCCGGAGGTAAAGGTGATCTTGTGGGTTCCCGGCGGCAGTACCGGCGGTGTGGCGACCTCGCGCCGCCACAGCAGCGGATCGTCGCTGGCGGCAAAGCCCAGCGCTGCGGCGGCCGCGCCCGGACCGATCAGGGTGTCGATCCCGGCCTGGTCGACCACATGGGCCAACTGGGCGGGGGAGAAGAACGCCGGCAGCGGCACGTTGACCGCCTCGCTCTGCATCAGCGCCAGATCCCACAGCGCCCAGTCGAGGCCGTTGTCGAGCATCAGCGCCACGCGGCGCCCGCCGAACGCTGCCAGCTGTTGGCTGCGCCGGGCGATCTCGCCGGGTAGATCGGCGTAGTTCAGCGCCACGTCATTGGCGCTCAGGGCGACCTGACCCGGCTGGCTCACGGCCAGCGCGCTGAGATGGTCGAGGAAACGTTCACGCATGGTGGACGGCCTTGTGATGGCAGCCCTGGGCTGTCACGGTGAGTGGGGTAGGGCTATCGGGAGAGGTAAGCTCGCGGTTGGGATCTAGCCGCCGCCACGCCTTGATCAGGTCGCCGCCCATGACCCACGGGCGGTGCAGGTAGTAGTTGCCCCAGCGCTCGCGTTCGCGGCTGTCGAGATGGGCGGGGTCGGCGTCACCCAGGCGGCGCACGTCGAGCCCCAGCCGGCGGAAGCCGTTGCGCACCGCCGCGGTGGCGGTGAAGGTGAGCCAGCCGCAGCCCTCGGCCACCAACGAGTCGATCAGGTGGCGGATGAGTGGAACCGCCAGGCCCGGGCGCAGCGTGGCCAGGTTGGCGATTTCGGCCAGCGCGTGGCGCTCGACCGGCACGCCCAGCTCGCGGGCCAGCAGGTGCTCGACCGGCTCGCCCAGGTAGCGCTCCAGGTACAGCGGGGCGTCGCCAGCCAGACGCACGCCGACAGCGGCCTGCAGCTGGTCGGCATCCCACAGCCCATAGAGGCGCGGCGCGAACTGGCTCAGCTCGGCGCCGTGCTGACGTCGGTAGGTCTCGGCGATGAAGGCTTCGAGCTGGGTGCGCTCCGACGCCTGCTGGCACTCGCGCCAGTGCAGCGCGGGGGTGGGAGAGGTCAGCGGTAAACCGGGCATTGGGTTTTCCCTCGTGGTCGGTCTCCTGCATGCCTCTAGGCACTATCTGAAAAGGACTGCGCTCGCCCATGCGGCGTTAAAAATCGGCTCACTGAACCTCGTTCAGAACGTCCGTAGGACGGCCCGAAGGGCGAGCGGAGCGAGTAATATGCTCATTTACACCAGTAAACTGGAGCGCCAGCCCGGTCCGTTCTCACCGATTTTTGCCTTGCCTGGTCTTCGCTCGTCGACTTTTCAGACAGCTCCTAGGGGTCTGAAGGAGAGGATGTCGAGGGTAGGGTGCCGTGGATGGGCTTAACGAAGTCTTACGTATATTAAGTTTGCTTCATGCCCGTCGAACCGGGTGCCTCGAGGCAGGGTGAAAAACGCGTCGTCTATACTGGTGCCAGCCCTGCGTTGCGGCGTCGGCATGATTCAAGGAAGAGACACAACGACCGGAGAGTCTTTATGGCCAGACTTGGCAAGCAAGGTGTATTCATCGTATCCGCGGTGCTGATCGCCGCGATCGTGGCCATCGGGGCCATCTTTCCCACCCGCTTCGGCGATATCGCCAATACCGCACTCAGTGCCACCACCCACTACTTCGGCTGGTTCTATCTGATCTCGGTGTTCGGGTTCGTGACCTTTCTGGTAGTGCTGGCCTTCAGCAAGTACGGCAAGATCCGGCTCGGGCCGCAGGACAGCAAGCCGACCTATGGCTTCTTCTCCTGGGTCAGCATGCTGCTGGCCGCCGGCTTCGGCGTAGGGCTGGTGTTCTACGGCATGGCCGAACCCATGACCCACTATCTCAATCCGCCGTTCGGCGACGTCCAGGGTGGTACCCCCGAGGCGGCGCGCTACGCCATCCAGTACAGCTTCTTCAACTGGGGCATTCACCAGTGGGCGGCGTTCTCGGTGGTCGGCCTGATCATCGCCTACTACCAGTTCCGCAAGGGGCAGGCGGGCATGGTCTCCAACGTGCTCTCGACGGTCACCGCCAAGCGCCCCAAGCTACGCCGTCTGGGGCCGGTGCTGGATATCTTCGCGGTGGTCGCCACGGTGATGGGGGTGGCCACCTCGATCGGCCTGGCGGTGCTGCAGATCAACGGCGGCCTGCACGCAGTGTTCGGGGTCGACGAGGGCATGACCTGGCAGTTCATCATCATGGGGGCGATGTTCGTCTGCTACATGATCTCGGCCACCTCCGGGCTGGACAAGGGGATCAAGAACCTCTCCAACCTCAACCTGATCATCTGCTTCGCGCTGATGTTCTACGTCCTGCTCACCGGGCCCACGGTCCAGATCCTGGAGACGATCACCCTGGGGATCGGTGACTATCTGCAGAACTTCATCGGCATGAGCCTGCGCATGTCGCCCTACAACGGCAGCGACTGGGCCGCCGGCTGGACCATCTTCTACTGGGCCTGGGTGATCGCCTGGTCGCCGTTCGTCGGCACCTTCGTGGCGCGCATCTCCCGCGGGCGCACGATCAAGCAGTACGTGTTCGGCGTGCTGGTCGTGCCGCCGCTGCTGGCGTGTCTGTGGATTGGGGTATTCGGTGGCGCGGCGATTCAGATGGAGCTGCACAGCGACGCAGGTCTTGCCCAGGCCACCGCGGACAACATCACCTCGGCGCTGTTCCGCATGTTCGACCTGATGCCGTTCTCCAACGTGCTGTCGGTGGTGGCGCTGTGCCTGATCTTCATCTTCCTGGTGACCTCGGCGGACTCGGCGACCTACATCGTGTCGCAGATGACCGATAACGGCTCGCTCAATCCGCCGCTGCTCAAGCGTGTGATCTGGGGTGTGCTGATTGCCGCGATCTGCCTGACCTTGCTCTCCGCCGGCGGCGAGAGTGGCCTCAAGGGGTTGCAGTCGGCGGCAGTGCTGTCGGCGTTGCCGTTCACCTTCATCCTCTACGGCATGATCTCGGTGATGATCAAGGAGCTCAGAAGCGACCGCAAGGCGATGCTCACCGCGCTCTACCGCCGTCACAGCGAGACCCCGGTGGGGGCGGATGCGTTCGAGGCCGAGGAGCTGGTCGACGAGGACCGCTACCGCCGTGCGCCGGACGTCAAGAACCGCCGCATCAATCCGCGCTGAACCGCTCCGCCCGCCATCGCTGGCGGGCGAGGTACGCTATCGGGCCCCGCTTCGGCGGGGCCCTTTTTCGTCTCCGGGCGCCGATAGCCAGCGAGTGTGATCAGACCGGGAAGGGGAGGTCGAGGCGAAAGATAGCGTGGGAGAGAGGTGGTGCGTGGCAAGATCGCGTGGCAGTGGAGAAAAATCCCCGCGGGGCCTAATGTAACGGGAGTCACGGCCGTTAACCTTGGTATCACCCACCTTTAACCGATTGCCGACTGCCCATGCCTGACCGATCTTCCCATCGTGCCCCGCAGGGCGCCACCCGGCGAGCCGCGCCGATGGCGCTGTCACGCTTCGACCGCTGGCTCAACCGGCTGGTCAGCGTGAGCGTGTCGGTGGCGCTGGTGGTGGGCGCCGTGGCTCTGCTGCTGACGCTACTGGTGCGCTGACAGGCGGATATTACCGCAGTGCTCACGCCGTCTTGCTGTGTGCCATCAGCGGCGCATGGCCTGTAGCCGCTGCATCGAGGCCACCAGGTCGTTGAAACGCTCGCCCTGAATCTGCACATGATCGCGGATCGCCTGTTCGGCACGTGCGGCATCGCCGGCCTCCAGCGCGGCGATGATCGCCTGATGCTCGGCGTAGCTGCTCTGCATGCGCTGGCGCACGTGCAGCTGCAGGCGCCGGTAGGGTTTGAGGATGGCGTGCAGTCGCGTCGCCTCCTGGGTCAGGAAATCGTTGTGGCCGGCGGCGTAGATCCGATGATGAAAGGCGCCGTTCTCGTAGTAGTAGCCATCGACGTCCCCCGCTTCGAGGCAGGCGTGGCAGGCCTGATGCGCCCGGCGCAGGCCTGCCAGCTCCTCGGGGGTGGCACGCCGCGCCGCCAGGCGTGCGCACATGCCCTCCAGTTCTGCCATCACCTCGAACCGCTCCACCAGTTCGGTTACCCCGAGCTGGGCTACGAAGGTGCCGCGCTTGGGCAGCACCTTGACCATGCCAGAGGCGGCCAACTGCTGCAGCGCTTCGCGGATCGGCGTGCGCGAGCAGGCGTAGTCGCGTGCCAGCGCCTCGGGGTCGAGTCGGTCACCGGGGGCGAAGTGGCCCTCGACGATCGCGTCCTCGAGTAGGTCGCGCAGTCGCTGGGCCTGGGGGACGCTGGCCATGCTCGATATTCTCCTCTGCTTTCCGCTTCCGTGATCTGTCCAGATTTCCCTGTCTTTTCAGTCTTCCAGGCCTATCCAGGCAGCTATGCTGCCGCGCCTTCTTAGACTTTTTCCCAAGTTGACAGTCAACCCGCTAGCCGTGACTGTTGTATATAACAGAACGGTGACATGTATGTTAACACCCGTGTCCGAGTGATCTCGCTAGGCCTTGTCTAAAAATCAGGTCTGAACGTCGGGTCTGACACGTCGGCGAGCGCACCCACACTCCATACCCGAGAGGGCCGGCATGAACGTCAACATGAATTTTCTGCAGGAACTCCTGTCGAGCATCGGCCGCCGCACCCGCGGGCAGACCGGTCACGCCGACAAGCGCGACACCCCGAGCAGTCTCGCGCGCCTGACCTCGGTGTGCGAGACGCTGATGCAGCCCGGTGGCGAGGCGTCGCAGATATTGATCGCCCAGGAGGCGCTGGAGCGCTACGCCTCCCTCGATGACGCCGGCCGCCTGGCTTTCTTTCAGCTGCTCGCCGAGCACTACGCCGCCGAGCCCGAGCGGATCCATGCCGCCTATGCGGCCTATCAGGAGGCGGAAGACAACGCCAGCCTGGCGCAGCTGTTCGCGGTGTGCGAACCGCGGCGTCAGCATCTGCTGCGGCGGCTCAATCTCTGCCCCGGTGGCACCTACGAGCTGGTGAAGATGCGCGCCGATCTGCTCGGCCTGCTCAAGGCCCATCCGGAGCTGGCGCCGCTGGATGCGGATTTCGCGCACCTGTTCGCCTCCTGGTTCAACCGCGGTTTTCTGATGCTGGAGAGCATCGACTGGAACACCTCGGCGGCGGTGCTCGAAAAACTGATCCGCTACGAGGCGGTACACGCGATTCGTGACTGGGGCGATCTGCGTCGGCGGCTCGATCCCGATGACCGCCACTGCTACGCCTTCTTCCACCCGGCCACCGGCGACGAGCCGCTGATCTTCGTCGAGGTGGCGCTGTGCCGCGGCATTCCCGACAACATCCAGACCATCCTCGAGAGCGGCGACGAGGTGCCGCCTCAGGAGGCGGACACCGCCGCCTTCTACAGCATCAGCAACTGCCAGTCCGGACTCAAGGGCATCTCCTTCGGCAACTTCCTGATCAAGCAGGTGGTGCAGGAGCTCAAGCGCGAGCTGCCCAATCTGGAGAACTTCGTCACCCTGTCGCCGGTGCCGGGGTTCGCCGCCTGGCTGCAGCAGACCCGCGACCAGGGCGAACTCAACCTCAGCGACGATCTCGTCGCCGAGCTCGACGCCGGGCACTGGCGCGAGCCGGGCAAGGCGCGCGACAAGCTCGCCCCCGAAGTGCGTGCGCTGGCCGCCCACTACCTGATCGACGTCAAGCGTGGCGGCAGCGGCATGCCGCTCGACCCGGTGGCACGCTTCCACCTCGGCAACGGCGCCAGCCTGCATCGCCTCAACTGGCCGGGTGACGTGTCGGAGAAAGGGCTCAAGCAGTCGCACGCGCTTATGGTCAACTACCTCTATGAGCTCGAGCGGATCGAGCAGAACCACGAAGCGTTCAGCCGCGAGGGCAGCGTGGTGTGTACCCAGGAGATCCGGCGCGACGCCAAGCAGGCGCGTGGTCGTCTGCGCGGCGCGTCGAAGAACCCGTCCAAGACCGACCCCAAGAGCAATCCCAAGGCCAACGCATGAGCCCCGGCGGGCGACCCCGCCGCGGTGGGCGCGTGTCATGAGCAGTGGCATGGCGCGTGGCATGAATCGCAGGAGAGTGGCATGAACCAAAATCTTTACCTTCAGTTCTTCGACAACTTTTCACGTCAGCCGGAGAAGGTGCTGATCGATACCGCCGAGGGGACGAGCTACCGCTACCGCGATGTGCTCGACACCTCGCGGCGTCTGGCCCGGGTGCTGCGCGAGCGCGGAGTGACCCCCGGCGAGCGGGTGGTGGTGCAGGTCGACAAGAGCCCGCAGACGGTGATGCTCTATCTCGCCTGCCTGCAGGTCGGCGCCGTCTATCTACCGCTCAACACCGCCTACACCGAGGCCGAGATCGAATACTTCCTCGGTGATGCCGAGCCGCGCCTCTACGTCTGCCGGCCGGCGGACCGCGACAGCGCCGAGCGGCTGGCCGAGCGCTGCGGCGTGGCCGCGGTCGAGACCTTGGGGGCGGCGGCCGACGGTTCGCTGATGGCCCTCGCCGAGGCGGCCGAGGCGGATGCGGAGATCGCCGAGCTGGCGGGAGACGACCTGGCCGCGATTCTCTACACCTCGGGCACCACCGGCCGCTCCAAGGGGGCGATGCTGACCCACGCCAACCTCTCTGCCAACAGCCAAGCGCTGGCCGAGACCTGGCGCTTCAGCAGCGATGACCATCTGCTCCACGCGCTGCCGATCTTCCATACCCACGGCTTGTTCGTGGCGTGCAACATCATCCTGACCGTCGGCGCCTCGATGACCTTCCTGCCCAAGCTCGATCCGGAGCAGCTGATCACGCTGATGCCGCAGGCGACCGTGCTGATGGGGGTGCCGACCTTCTACACCCGTCTGCTCGCCAGTCCGCGTCTCGATCGCGAGGCGGTGCGCAACATGCGCCTGTTCGTCTCCGGCTCGGCGCCGCTGCTGGCGGAGACCCACCACGACTTCTTCGAGCGCACCGGTCACGCCATCCTCGAGCGCTACGGCATGACCGAGACCAACATGAACACCTCCAACCCCTACGACGGCGAGCGCCGCCCCGGTACGGTCGGCTTCGCGCTGCCCGGCAGCGAGGTGCGGATCACTGATCGCGACAGCGGCACGGTACTGGCGCCGGGGGAGACCGGGCTGGTCGAGGTACGCGGCCCCAATGTGTTCAAGGGGTATTGGCGCATGCCGGAGAAGACCGCCGCCGAATTCCGCGAGGATGGCTTCTTCATCACCGGTGATCTGGGGGTGATCGATTCCGACGGCTATCTGTCGATCGTCGGACGCGACAAGGATCTGGTGATCTCCGGCGGCTACAACGTCTATCCCAAGGAGATCGAGCAGTGGATCGACGAATTGCCGGAGGTGGTCGAGTCGGCGGTGATCGGCGTCAACCATCCGGATCTGGGCGAAGGCGTCACCGCCGCGGTGGTGCTCAAGCCGGGTGCCACGCTCGACGAGGCACAGGTTCTCGCCGCGCTCAGCGACAAGGTGGCGCGCTACAAGCAGCCCAAGCGGGTGTTCTTCATCGATAGCCTGCCGCGCAACGTGATGGGCAAGGTTCAGAAGAACGCCCTGCGCGAGCGTTACGCCGACATCTATCAGGCACCCGCCGCGGCGTCGCGCTGAGGCACTACCTCCGTTCATGCCATCACAAGCGCTGGTGATCAGGGGCTCGCCGGCGCAACAACAATGCCCCGATGAGGTGAATGACGATGGTGATCTACGGTGTTGCACTACTCGCCGGCTGCATGCTGGTGGGGCTGATCATCGGCGACGTGCTGGGCCAGCTGCTCGGCATCAGCGCCAACCTTGGCGGCGTGGGTATCGCCATGCTGCTGCTGATCTTCGTGACCGGCTATCTCAAGGACCGCGGCAAGCTGCCGGAGGCGACCGAGAGCGGCATCAATTTCTGGAATGCGATGTACATTCCGATCGTGGTCGCCATGGCTGCCAGCCAGAACGTGGCGGCGGCCTTCAGCGGTGGCCTGGTGGCGATCGTCGCCGGGGTTCTGGCAGTAGCCCTGGGGCTGGCGCTGGTGCCGGTGCTCACCGGCAAGAAGGGGGATGATGCGCGCCCGCTGGACCCGCCTGCCAGCGCCGCCATGCCGCCCTCCCGGGCGACCACTTCCGATCGTTCCTGACCGCGCGGCTACTGAATCTTTTGACAACGTTTCTTAACAACGAATTTTAACAACAACAGGGGGAGTGCCCGCATGAACGACTCCATCGTGTCGCTGGTCGACAAATACCATCTGATCGCGGCCTTCGCCGTGGTCGGCCTGACCATGTATGTGGCCTATTGGCTCAGCCGCCATCTCACCGCCGGTCGTCTGCACGGCTCGGCGATCGCGATCATTATCGGCCTTGTGCTGGCCTACGTGGGCGGTATCTCCACCGGGGGCAGCAAGGGGCTCTCCGATGTCACCCTGTTTTCGGGGCTGGGCCTGATGGGCGGCGGCATGCTGCGCGATCTGGCGATCATCGCCACCGCCTATGGCGTGCGCTTCCAGGAGATCAAGAAAGCCGGGCTGCGCGGCGTGATCGCGCTGTTTCTCGGTGTGCTGGTCTCGTTCGTCGCCGGTGCCGTGGTCGCGGTGGGCTTCGGCTACACCGACCCGGTGGACATCACCACCATCGCCGCCGGTGCGGTGACCTATATCGTCGGGCCGGTGACCGGCGCCACCCTCGGGGCGAGTTCGGAAGTGATCGCGCTGTCGATCGCCGCCGGGCTGGTCAAGTCGATCCTGACCATGATCGCGACCCCGGCCACGGCGCGGCTGATCGGGCTCGACAACCCGCGCTCGGCAATGATCTTCGGCGGCCTGATCGGCACCACCAGCGGGGTCGCGGCAGGGCTCGCCGCCACCGACGCACGGCTGGTGCCGTATGGCGCGATGACCGCGACCTTCTATACCGGCCTGGGCATTCTGCTGGCACCGACGGTGCTGTTCCTGGCCGTGCGCGCGCTCTTCTGAACCCGCGGTGGCGCGACGCAGACCCGGCGGTGCGCCTGCTAGCTACAGCGGCAGCGCCGGGCCTTCGGGGGGCGCCGGGCCTGTAGGGCTCGCCGAGTTTCCGGGCCGTGCCGTGTCTTCGCGCAGGGCCGGCAGCTGCGGCGTCTCCTCGGCCATGGTGATACAGCCGCGGCCGGCCTGCTTGGCCTGATAGAGTGCGGTATCCACCTGTTCGAGCAGCCTGTGCGAACTGGTCTGGCGCGGCTCGGCGATTCCCGCCGAGAACGATAGCTGCAGCTCGCACGCGCTCAGTGGCTGCTGTACCAGGCGCGCCAGGACCCGGCCCAGGGTGGCATGAGCGGAGAAGCGGTCAACTCCCGGCAACAGCAGCAGAAACTCCTCGCCGCCCCAGCGGATCAGGGTGTCGCTCTGACGCAGCATGGTGCCGACCAGATCGCTGAACTCTCGCAGCACCTCGTCGCCGACCGCATGGCCGTGTTCGTCGTTGACCGTCTTGAAGTGATCCAGATCGAGCATGGCCACGGCCAGCGGCTCGCCATAGCGGCGGCTGCGCCGGATCGCCTGCTCCAGCAGTTGCTGGCCGTAACGCCGATTGTGCAGCCCGGTCATCTCGTCACGCGTGGCCAGATACTCCAGCCGGCGGTTGCGTGCCTCGAGCTGGCGCGTCTGTTCGCGCTGGGCGGTGAGGTCGACCAGACACGCGAGGCGCAGCGGCTGGCCATCGGCGTCGTTCACCAGGCTATCCGCCACCTGCACCGAGCACAGCGAGCCGTCGCGACGCACCACTTCCACACGGTGCTGCCCGCCGCCGTCGGCGAGCACCGCCTGGTGGTGGCGCTCGCCGCGCTCGCGCGAGGCGGGGGCGAGCAGTTCGCCATAGGGGCGCCCCAGCAGCTCGCTGGCCGCGTAACCGACGAGCGTGCAGAGCGTCGGATTGACCAGGCGCAGGTAGCCCTTGGCGTCGATCACGCAGGCGCTGATCGGCAGGCTGCCGATCCACTGGTGCAGCGATGCCGGCAGCCGGGGTGTGGGCGCCGGCAGATCGGCTGGATGCGGATCGAGCGGGGTGATCTCATCGAGGGCGACCAGCACCTGGCGGCCGGCGTCGGCCTCGATCCGGCGGCAGCGCAGCCACAGTGCGCGCAGCGATCCGTGACGGTCGCGCAGATGGCAGCGGCGCCAGCCCTGGGGGGCGCTGTCTGCCCGCCGTCGCGCGGGATGATCGTCGGCCGCCAGCGGCTGGTGCTGATCATCGAGCCACTGCCAGGGATCGGCGAGGGGCGGTCGAGCATCCAGCGCGAGCTGCTGGCACGCCAGCGCGTTAGCGCCGGCAACCCAGTTTTCGTCGCCTTCGACGCGGTAGACCAGCGCGGCAATGCCGAGCTGGTCGAGCCCATCCAGGGTGGCCTGTAGGGTCGGCTGACGCGGCGGCTGGCCGGCGTCGCCGTCGGGAAGTGCCTGCGGAGCGTCCATGGGGAGAGCAGCCAGGTAAGATGACAAGAGACGCTGGCGCTCAGTGCTGACCACGGACCAGCGCGAGCTGGGCCGGCTGACACTGGGGCAGACGTTCGGTTTCCGGGCGTGCGTACCAGTAGCCCTGCTGACGCGTGATACCGCGCCCGTAGAGCCAACGCGCCTCTTCCAGGGTCTCCACGCCTTCTGCGACCAGCGCGATATCGAGCTTCTCAGCCAGGTTCACGATCTGGTCGATGAGGATCTGCTGACGCGGGGCCCTGTCGACGCCATCCACCAGACGGCGGTCGATCTTGAGCAGATCGGGCGTGATATCCACCAGTAGATCGAGATTGGCGTGGCCGCTGCCGAAATCATCCAGCGCCACGGTCATGCCCATGTCGCGATAGGTGTCGACGATGTTCTGCAGATGGCGTCGATCCCGGACATGCTCGGTCTCGATGATCTCGAAACAGAGCCGGTCCACCGGCCAGCCAAGCCGCTCGGCGGTGACCAGTGTGGCCTGGATGCAGGCTTCGGGTTCGTAGACGGCGTTGGGCAGGAAGTTGATCGAGAGCAGGCCCTGGTTGCCGAGCCGATGGGCCAGCTCCAGCGCCTTGACCCGGCACGCCTGATCGAAGCGGTAGAGGTTGTCGTCGTCGACCCGACTCAGCACGCTGAACGCCGAGCCGCCGTCGCTGCCGCGTACCAGCGCCTCATAGCCGTAGATCTCGCCATGCTCGAGATCCACGAGCGGTTGGAAAGCCATGGTGAAGTCGAACGGCAGCGGAGCATCGCAGCGCCGGCATACCGATTCGTGTCTCGCGCATCCCGGCATTGTGGTCCTCCCTGACGCGACAATCTGGGGTAATCGAGGTGATGGAGCGGTTGGGCGGCGTCGACGCAGCACCCAGCATGCCCCATGCATCCAGACTAGAAGAGATCGGCGCCGACGAATAGTCGCGATGTTATCGCCGTGGCGGCGAGATGCCCGCATGGCGCCATCGTCAGGGGCGGAATGTGACGCAGCCACCTAAGCTAAGAGCTGGATTCGGTGGCATGAGGCAGGGAGGCGCATGCGCGCAACGACGCTGGGATGGCTGGCGCTGATCGCGCTGGGTGTTGCGCTCGACAAGGGTGGCATCGAGGTGCCGCGGGCGTGGAATCCGTTCGCGCCGCTGGTGGTGGGCGATCCGGTGACGCCGGTCACCCGGCTCAAGCACGCCCGCGTCGAACGCGACCCCGAGGCGTGCCGCGCGGCGCTGCGCACGGCCCCGGAGGTGCGCTTCACGCCGCTGGCGGACTACACCCCGGCGGCGGGCTGTCCGCTGACCGATGTGGTACGCCTCCAGGGCACCGGAGTGCGCTTCAGTTCCAGCTTCGTCGCCACCTGCCCGCTGGCCCTGGCGTGGACGATGTTCGAACGCCACGAGCTTCAGCCCCTGGCCGAGCGTAGCTTCGGCAGCCGCGTCGCCGCGGTGCGCCACTTCGGCTCCTTCGCCTGCCGTAATATCTACCACCGGAAAAACGCCAGACGCAGCGAGCACGCCACGGCGTCGGCGCTGGACGTGGCGAGCTTCACACTGGCCAATGGCGAGCGCATCGATCTACTCGAGGATTGGAAGGGCGACGGGGTGCGGGCGGGTTTCTTGCGCCAGGTCCAGGCGGCGGCCTGTGGCTATTTCGGGACCGTGATCGGCCCCGATTACAACGCCGCGCACGCCAATCACTTTCATCTGGGGATGCGCGGCGTTGCCTTCTGCCGCTGACGGCAGATAGCGGTTGCGATGCGCTCAGTTGCCGAGGTTGATGTCGTTCGAGTCGGTCGCTGCCCCGGTGGCCGCACCCACGCCACCGCCGATCACGGCACCGTCGGAGACATCGCCGCCGGTGGCCGCGGCGGCGCCGGCGCCCACTGCGGCACCCACACCGGCACCGCTGACCGCGCGTTCACCGGTAGTGGTGCCGCAAGCGCTGAGCAGCAGAGCGGTGGCCATCATGAAGGGAATCGTACGTAGCATGATCAATCTCCTGAATCGACATCGGGTTCCTTGGCGCCAAAGGCCATGACTTCAGCATAGCCCGGGTGATGACAGGCGCCAGCGCCCCCGGGATGTGCGATGCCGATGAGGTAGGGCCACGGGGCGCTCAGGGTCTGGGCTGCTGCTGGGTGATGCAGTGGATGTTGCCACCGCCGAGCAGAATCTCCCGCGCCGGTACTCCGATCACCCGGCGCCCCGGGAAGAGCTCTGCCAGCGTCTCGCGCACGCTGTCGTCGTGGCTGGGATCGAGCAGCGGCATCACCACCACGCGGGTGCCGATATAGAAGTTGACGTAGGAAGCCGCCATGCGATCCCCCGGGCGCCGCGGACGCGAGCTCGACAGGCGGTCGACGCCACTGGCTTCCTCTTCGCCCAGATAGAGCGGGCCCGGCTGCGGCAGTCTGTGCACCACGAAGCGGCGGCCGCGGGCATCGGTGGCGCTTTCCAGAATCTCCAGCGCCTGCCGCGAGATGGCGTACTGCGGGTCGCGCTCGTCGTCGGTCCAGGTCAGCGCCACCACCCCGGGGGCGATGAAGCAGCAGAGGTTGTCGACGTGGCCATCGGTCTCGTCCTGATAGCAGCCCGCCGGCAGCCAGATCACCTTGTCGATGCCCAGGTAGTCGGCCAGCAGTCGAGTCTGGGCCTCGCGGCTGAGCTCCGGATTGCGATTGGGGTTGAGCAGGCACTCTTCGGTGGTGATCAGCGTGCCCTCGCCATCCACATGGATGGCGCCGCCCTCGAGCACCATCGGCGCGGCAAAGCAGGGGATGCCCAGCATCTCGGCGATCTTGCGCCGAATGCGCCGATCCTTGTCCCAGGGGAAGTAGAGCCCGCCCTTGAGCCCGCCCCAGGCGTTGAAGTCCCAATCGACCAGGGCGATGCGGCCGTCGGGGTGGGTGACGAAGGTCGGGCCGACGTCGCGCATCCAGGCGTCGTTGCTCGAGAGCTCGACCACCCGGACGTGCTCCGGCAGCTGGTGGCGGGCGTTCTCGTACTGCTCGTCGTTGACCCCGACGATCACGGTCTCGCTCTCGGCGATGGCGCGGGCGACCTCGACGAAGGCGCGCTGCGCCGGCTTGGCACCCAGGCGCCAGTTGTCCGGACGCTGTGGCCACAGCATCCAGCAGGCGTCATGGGGAGCGAACTCCGCCGGCATGCGAAAGCCCAACTGGGCGGGCGTCTGGGAGGGGGGAGCGAGATCGGTCATGACAAACGCCTGCGGGAACCCTAAGGTTATCGGTGAACGGTAGTGGGTGCGTCGAGAGTACAGCGTGGGTGCGTCGTGACGGCGACTGTAGCACCCTGCGATGCGCTTGCGCAGTGGGTCGCGGATGCGCTCGCAGCACCCCGGGTCAACGGAAGATCCCATCGGAGAGACAGGAGAGAGTCATGCGTTTCAGCGTCAAGGGTATCGCCGAGGGCCAGCCGGTCCCGGCCGAATTCGCCTTCGCGGTGCCCGATCCCGAACAGCACATGCGTTTCAGTGACAACCGCAATCCAGAGCTGCGCTGGCTCGACGCGCCGCAGGGCACCCAGAGTTTCGTGGTGCTGGTGATGGACCCGGACGTGCCCAGCGTGGCTGACGACGTCAATCAGGAGGGCAAGCGTGTGCCCGCCGATCTCCCACGGGTCGACTTCTACCACTGGGTGCTGATCGATATTCCCGCCGATGTCACCCTGCTCGAGGAGGGTGAGTTCGCCGATGGCGTGGTGCCGCGGGGCAAGACCCCGGGCAAGCGCCGCAAGGGCATCGAGGGCATCAACGGCTATACCGGCTTTCTCGCCGGTGACCCGGACCTGGCCGGCACCTACGGCGGCTACGACGGTCCCTGCCCGCCGTGGAACGATGAGATCGTCCACCGCTACATCTATAGCGTGTTCGCCCTCGACGTGCCGTCGCTCGAGCTGGAGGGCGATTTCACCGGTGGCCAGGTGCGCGAGGCGATGCGCGGCCACGTGCTGGCCGAGGCCAGCGTGACCGGCACTTACACCCTCGACCTGGCGCTGCGCTGAGCGCCGCCGCCGACGGGGTGAATTCGCACGGTGGCCGAGCCGATGGCTGATACGCAACGCACTACCCGGCGTCTCGGCCTCGGCATGATGCTGCTGTGCTGGGTAGTGATGCTGGCGCTGGCGGTGTGGTGGTTTCGCGGCGTCGAGAGCCGTCGCGCCAATCCCAATCTCGAGCTCTCCCGCCACGCCGCCCCCGGGGCGCCGGTCACCCTGGCGCGCAATGCCGCAGGCCACTTCGTCGCGCCGGGCGAGATCGACGGCCAGCCGGTCACCTTCCTGCTCGACACCGGCGCCACCTATGTCTCACTGTCGCGTGGGCTGGCCGAGCGCCTGGGTCTGCAACCCGGCCCTGCGGCCACCTTCACCACCGCCAATGGACGCGTCGAAGGGCGCCTCACCACCCTCGACAGCGTGCGCCTGGGTGGTCTCTCTGCGCGTCGGGTGGCGGGGTCGATACATGCCGGTATCGGCGATGACATGGTGCTGCTCGGCATGAGCTTTCTCGGCCGCTTCGATATTCAGATCCGCGCCGATCACCTGACGCTGAGTCCACGCAAGCCCTGACACGGATATATCTAAAGAAGTGTCGCCCGGTAGCGACAACACTTGCGTAATCTCTGCGTGATTGTCGTTTACAATTGTTCTCTCGGGTGACTCACGCTGACACTGTCGGACAGCTCGACAGCGCTGCGTGACCTAATATGAGCTCTCGCCGCAGTGCACTGCAGGGAATTGTCGCGTGTCAGGCCCGGTCGGCCATGAACGCGTGGTTGCATTCAAGGAGTCGAAGATGACGCTGACACGCTGGCGGCCTTGGCTGCTGCCCTTTTTGATCACGCTGGGGCTGGCGGGATGTGAAAACCTCTCCACCAGCAGCTTCGAGATGCCTGACATCTTCGGCAGCCAGTCCCGGGACGAGAATGTGGTCAAGCGTCAGATCGCGTTTCCGGCGGAGGAGTACGCCAAGCTCGAAAAGCACGGTACGGCGGCGGTGCAGGGGCGGCTGAGCTACACCATGCCGGGTGGGCGGACGATCGTCGGCGCCAACGAGACGATCTCGGTGGCGCCGGCGACGCGCTACGCTGCGGAGGCAGCCGATGTCGCGCTCTCCGGGCGCCGGATCGAGCCCGCCGACCCGCGGGCGCGCGACTACACCCACTATGCCAAGACCGATGCCAATGGCTACTTCGTGGTGCGCGGCATTCCCGCCGGGGTCTTCTACGTGGCCGGCAGCGTGCTGCTGCCCGGCGGAGAGTCGCGCAGCCCGATCATCATCAAGCAGGTGACGCTGCGCGATGGCAAGACCCGTGAGGTCGAGCTGAGCCGCTGATCGCGGTGCAATGAAGCGGCCGAGCGGGGGCGCAGGTCGCCCAGTGGGATCGGTTTTTCCTAAGTCTAATGAGTGAAAGGGTGGCGAGTTATCTCGCACATCCGCTCTGAAGCCTATCTCGAGAAAGTGTGATGGATAGTGAGTAACACCAGATTATCCAGATGGGTTAGTGGGTTACAAAGGTGTCATATGAGGTATCATGATCGCTCGGATACCATCGGCGTTGATTGAACTTGGCGTAGCATAGCGTCTCTAAAGATTTCGTTGCGTTATGCGCCACCTTGGTTCACCGTTCACTATCAATCGGTCGATGCCTTAGCGCGTCACACAATAAATGAATCGGTGGTATGCAGGGCCGGGTTTCGAGGCCAACTCAAAGGGATGGAAGACAGCTTGGACAGCACTGCACATCAAGATCGCGTACTGATCATCGAAGACGACGAGCGGCTGGCGCATCTGACTCGCGAATATCTGGAAGCCAATGGTTTCCAGGTCGGACTGGAGCATGATGGCGCCCACGGCGTGGAGCGGATCATCGAGGAGCAGCCGGACATGGTCATCCTCGACCTGATGCTGCCCGGTGAGGATGGACTCTCCATCTGCCGCCGGGCGCGGCCACACTATGCCGGTCCCATTCTGATGCTGACCGCGCGCACCGACGACATGGACCAGGTGCTGGGGCTGGAGATGGGCGCTGACGACTACGTGCCCAAGCCGGTGCAGCCGCGGGTGCTGCTGGCACGCATGCGCGCGCTGATGCGTCGCGCCGACAGTCTGGTGTCGTCGAGCGGTGCCACGCGTCTGACCTTCGACAACCTGGTGATCGACAGCGCCACCCGCGAAGCCTGGCTCGAGGAGCAGCGTATCGACCTCACCAGTGCCGAATTCGATCTGCTCTGGCTGCTGGCCGACAACGCCGGGCGCGTGCTCACCCGCGAGGAGATCTTCTCGCAGCTGCGCGGGATCAAGTACGACGGCCAGGATCGCTCGATCGACGTGCGCGTATCGCGTATTCGTCCCAAGATCGGCGACGATCCCAATCATCCCCACCGCATCAAGACGGTGCGCAGCAAAGGCTACCTGTTCGTCAGGGATAGCTGAGCCACGACGGCGACCGCGCTCGCGGTCGCCTTCGTTTGCCGACCCACCCCCTTATTCCCCGCGAGAGCAGCGATGCGGCGTTCGCTTACCGACAGCACGTTTCTGCGCTTCTACCTGGCGCTGCTGGCCGCACTGGTGATCACCTTCGGGTTGGCGCTATTCGGCTTTCTGATGGTCGACAAGGTGCGTCAGGAGCACTATCGCGAAAGCCTGGTCAGCGGCCCCTTGGCGCTGCTCGCCGATCTGGTCTCACGGCAGCCGCTGGACAGGCGCGACGACTGGCTCGCCTCGATGGCCTCGACCCTGGGCATGCCCCTGGGGCTGTTTCGGCTCGAGGATCTGTCGCTCGACTATTTCGAGCGCGCCCGGTTGGAGGAGAAGCGCCCGGTGATCGAGGCCGCCGACGACGGCTGGCGCTCGCTCTATAAGGTACCGCAGTCCGACTGGGTGCTGGCGGCGCGCATCAACTCGCTCAACGAGATGCAGCTGCGCGGCATCACCGAGGTTCTGCGCAGCTGGCTCAGCGGTGAGTCGGACAAGGTCCAGGCCAAGCGCCTGCATCGGGTGCAGCAGCAGTTCCAGGTGCCGGTGGGCCTCTACGCCGAGCCGCCGTCCCACGTTGACCCGATCCAGGCGACCCGGCTCGATGCCGGCGAGGTGGTCGTGCGTCTCGACTCCAGCCTGAGTGCGCTCTACATCCACGCCCGGGTCGGCCCCGATCGCTGGCTGCGTATCGGCCCGCTGCCCAGCTTCGAGGCGATGCCGCTGTCACTGGCGCTGGCGCTGCTGATCATCGTGCTGATCACGCTGGCGGGGGCGATCTATCTGATCGTCTGGAGCGTCGAGGGGCGGGTCGGCCGGCTCGAGCGTGCGGCGACGCGGATCGCCGCCGGCCATCTCAATGCCCGTGTGCGGGTCGACGGCAACGACTTCCTAGGCCGCCTGGGCATGGCGCTCAACGGCATGGCGGCGCAGGTGCAGTCGCTGCTGCGCAGCCAGCAGGAGATGATCCGCGCGGTCTCCCACGAACTGCGCACGCCGGTGGCGCGTATCCGCTTCGCGGTGCAGATGCTCGAGGATCTCTACGGCGAGGGCCATGCGCGCAAGCAGCTGGAGGGCATCGACGAAGATATCTCCGAGCTCGATCGTCTGATCGACGAGATCCTCACGTACGCCAAGCTCGACAGCGAGAACGCCCAGGGCGTCACGCTCAAGACCGAAAGCCTGGAGTGTCGCGCGCTGGCGTGGCGAGTGCTGGAGATCCTCAGCCCGCTGCATCCGCATCTGACGCTGACGGTGGCCGACGGCGAAGAGCTGGAAGTCGAGGCGGAGCCGCGTTATCTGCAGCGTGCGGTGCAGAACCTGGTCGCCAACGCCTGCCGCCACGCCGAGACCCAGGTCTGCATCACCATCCACCGCGAGCCGCGGGCGATCCGTATCGATGTCGAGGACGACGGCCCCGGCGTGCCGGAGAAGGATCGCATCGCCATCTTCAAGCCTTTCGCCCGGCTCGACGACAGCCGCACGCGGCGCTCAGGCGGCTATGGTCTGGGGCTGTCGATCGTGCAGAAGATCATGGTGTGGCACGGCGGCAACGTGGTGGTGGATCGCAGCGAGCGCCTGGGCGGGGCACGCTTCAGCCTGCTGCTGCCGCTGCACGCGCGCGAATCGATCAGCCCGCTCAACTTCGACGGCGGCGCCCACTGAGCGCCGTCGCTGGCGCTCAGGCCGGCTTGATGCCGCTCAGTACCGCAAAAGAGGTATCCCGCGCGGTGCGAATGAAATCCTCCATCCACGGCAGCGCCCGGTCGTTGTCGCGGATCGCCGCGTAGAGCGTGCTCCACACCCCCTCCTTGCCCAGCGGCAGCGCCTTGACGTAGTCGCGCTCCAGATACTCGGTCAGAGCCCAGTTGGGCAGGGCGCAGACGCCACGCCCGCTGGCCACCAGCTGCATCATCATCACCGTCAGCTCGGCGCTGCGAATCTCGCGCGGGCGAATCTCCGCCGGCTCCAGGAACTGGGTGAAGATATCCAGCCGCGAGTGGTCGATGGGGTAGACGATCAGCGTCTCCTCGACCAGATCCGGCGGCTCGACCCAGCTCTGTCCCGCCAGGGCGTGCTGCTTGGCCACCGCCAGCAGCCCTTCGTAGCGGAACAGCGGGGCGTAGTGGATGCCGGGCAGCGGCTCGGGATTGTCGGTGATCACCAGATCGAGCGCTTCGCGCACCAGCGCCGGCAGCAGGTCGAAGTTCTGGCCGCTGGGAATGTCCACCTCCACCTCGGGCCAGTGATCGCGGAAGTGGTCGACCGTGGGCATCAGCCACTGGAAGCAGCTATGGCACTCGATCGCCATGTGCAGGCGCCCCTGCTCGTGCCCGGCGAGGCGGGCGAGATCGCGTTCCGCCAGGCGCAGCTGCGGCAGTACCTGCTCGGCCAGGGCCAGCAGCCGCTCTCCGGCGCGGGTGAAGGCGACCGGGCGCGTCTTGCGCGCGAACAGCGGCATGCCCAGACGCGACTCCAGATCCTTGATCTGGTGCGACAGCGCCGACTGGGTGAGATGAACACGCTCCGCCGCCTCGACCAGCGAGCCGGTGTCTCGCAGGGCGATCAGCGTACGAAGATGGCGAAGTTCGAGCATGCTATGAATGTTGTTCACGTCAGGGATTAGGAAAACGCGTTTGATTCAGGGAAAGGGCGTGGCGAGACTGCTCGTCTGGCCGTCGGCCCCGATGTTACCCGCTAATGCACAGAGACCCTACCTATGACGACCCTGGTTCACACGCTCGGCTATCCGCGTATCGGCGCCCACCGCGAGTTGAAGAAGGCCGTCGAGGCCTATTGGCAAGGCGAACTCGACCGCGATGCGCTCGAGCAGGCGGGCAAGCGCCTGCGTCTGACGCATTGGCAGGAGCAGCGCGATGCCGGGCTCGATGTGGTCACCGTGGGTGACTTCTCCTTCTACGATCAGGTCCTCGATGTCTCTGTGCTGGTCGGTGCCGTACCGCCACGCTTCGGCCAGGTGGCAGGCGATGTCGACCTGGATACCGGCTTCCGCATGGCCCGGGGCCGCGCCCCCAGCGGTGAACCCGCGGCGGCCTGCGAGATGACCAAGTACTTCGACACCAATTACCACTATCTGGTGCCGGAACTCCATACCGGGCAGCGTTTCCGCATCGCCAGCCAGCGGCTGTTCGACGAGGTGCAGGAGGCCCACGACGCCGGGCACCCGGTCAAGGTCGTGCTGACCGGGCCGCTGACCTGGCTGTGGCTGGCCAAGGTGAAGAGTGAAGGGCTCGAGCGGCTGGCGCTGCTCGACGCGCTGGTCGCCACCTATGGCGAGATTCTGGCACGCCTGGGGGCGCTTGGGGTGGCGTGGGTCCAGCTCGACGAGCCGGCGCTGGTGCAGGATCTGCCCAGCGCCTGGCAGCGTGCCTTCCAGGCCGCCTATCGCCAGCTGCAATCGGCCCCGGTGAAGCTGCTGGTGGCGACCTACTTCGGGGCGCTCGGCGACAACCTGGAACTGGCGCTGGCGTTGCCCGTGGCTGGGCTGCACATCGATCTGGCACGGGCCCCGCAGCAGCTCGACCCGGTGCTCGAGCGCCTGCCGCAGGACAAGGTGCTGTCACTCGGCGCCATCGACGGGCGCAACGTCTGGCGTGCCGATCTGCGTGCGCTGGCTGCTGCGCTGGCGCCGGCCAAGGCGCGTCTCGGCGAGCGCCTGTGGATCGCGCCCAGCTGTTCGCTGCTGCACGTGCCGGTGGACCTGGCGCACGAGACCTGGCTCGATCCGGCGCTCAAGCGCTGGCTCGCCTTCGCTCGCCAGAAGCTCGACGAGGTGGCCACCCTGGCACGGGTGGTGGATGGCAGCGAAGGTGCCGCCGATCGTCAGCGTCTCGAAGAGGCCGACAGCGCTCTCGCCGCCCGGCGGGCCTCCCGGCGCATCCATAACCCCCGGGTCGGCGAACGGCTCGCGCGGCTCGAGGCCGCCGACACCCGGCGCGATAGCGCCTATGCCGTGCGCGCTGTGGCCCAGCGCCGCCATCTGCAGCTGCCACTGTTCCCGACCACGACCATTGGCTCCTTTCCGCAGACCCAGGCGATCCGCCAGACCCGGCGCGAGTTCAAGCAGGGCAGCCTGAGCCGCGAGGCGTACGAAGCACGCATGCGCGAGGAGATCGCCCAGGTGGTCGCACGCCAGGCAGCCCTCGGCCTCGATGTGCCGGTGCACGGCGAGGCCGAGCGTAACGACATGGTGGAGTACTTCGGCGAGCAGTTGGATGGCTTTGCCTTCACCCAGAACGGCTGGGTGCAGAGCTACGGCTCGCGCTGCGTCAAGCCACCGGTGATCTTCGGTGACGTCGAGCGTCCGCAGGCGATGACGGTGCGCTGGAGCGAATACGCCCAGTCGCTGACCGACAAGCCGATGAAGGGCATGCTCACCGGGCCGGTGACCATTCTGCAGTGGTCGTTCGTGCGTGATGACCAGCCACGCGAGGTGAGCTGCCGCCAGATCGCGCTGGCCCTGCGCGACGAGGTTGCCGATCTCGAACGCGCGGGTATCTCGATCATTCAGATCGACGAGCCGGCCTTCCGGGAGGGGTTGCCGCTGCGCCAGGCCGAGTGGCAGCACTACCTCGACTGGGCGGTGGCGTGTTTCCAGCTGAGTGCCGCGGTGGTGCGCGACGAGACCCAGATCCATACCCACATGTGCTACTCGGAGTTCAACGACATCATTGGCGCGATCGCGGCCATGGATGCCGATGTCATCACCATCGAGACCTCGCGCTCGGACATGGAGCTGCTGGATGCGTTCCACGACTTCGACTATCCCAACGAGATCGGGCCGGGGGTCTACGACATCCACTCGCCCAACATCCCCACGGTGACGTGGATGGTCGACCTGATGGACAAGGCGGCGGAGAAGATTCCGGCCGAACGGTTGTGGGTCAATCCGGACTGCGGGCTCAAGACGCGCGGCTGGGCCGAGGTCGAGCCGGCGCTCGCCAACCTGGTCGAGGCCGCGCGACTGCTGCGCCAGCGCTTCGCCTGAGTCTTGTCTGAGCGGCGCAGCGCGGCGCGCGCCCGAGCCTGCGTCGGCCGCGCTGCACATGGTAGTCTTCGTCACGCGCCACGAGTTCGCTCGCGGCGCTTTTTTGTCGTCCAACCGCACGTTTTGTCGTCCAACCGCAAGCTGCTGTCAGCCAACAACATTCGGGAACTCGCTCATGTCTTCCGTGCCTCTTGCCGCTCTTCGTCGTGCTCTGACGTCGCCCCGCGCGCCCAGGCTCGCCGCCACGCTTCTGCTCGCCTCGCTGGTCGCCGGCTGTGCCGGTGGTGCCCAGCCGACCTCGGGCGGGTCAGGCGCTGGCGGGGGGACCGGTGGCGATAGCCCGAAGGCGGCCGGCGCGCCGCAGTCGCCGCTGCTGCCGAGTGCCTTCTTCGCCGATGGCGGCGAGCGCTTCAGCGCCTGGCGCTGCACGCCGTCGCAGAATCTGGTGACCACGACGCCGGACGCCAAGCGCCTGCGCCTGTGGACCGCGCTCGGCAGCACGGAACTGCAGCGTGCAGTGGCCGCCGACGGTGACCGCTATGTGCTCGGCGGTGTCGCCTTCGAGCGCCACGGCCGCGACGCCCGGGTCGAGAGCGACAATGGCCAGCTGGTCTGCGCGCTGGCCAGCGAGCGCGCCACCACCACGCGCCAGGCGCATCCACAGAGCATCTTCTACGCCAGCGGCAACGAGCCGGGCTGGAACGTCTCGCTCGACCGCCAGACCACCACCCTGACGCTGGTCTCCGACTACGGTCAGGCGATCGACACCTTCCGCTACCGCGTGGCCTCGGTGAAGAACGGCAGCGATGCGCGCATGGTGCTGGTCAGCGACAGCGGGCGCCAGCCGCTGGAGATGGATCTGCGCGCCGGCGCCTGTTTCGACGACATGAGCGGGCAGCCGTGGCCGGTGAAGGTGACCCTGCGCTACGGGCGCCACGATTGGCACGGCTGCGGGCAGGGGGTGGAGGCCAAACGCTGATATTCAAACGAATCTATCGAATGGTTTGTGCCAATATTCGCGGTTTTTATTTCAAAAACCACAACGAATAATGGCAGTCAGCGTTCACCCGCCGCCTTGGGCGGCGGGCTTCACCTCTACGCTCCAACCTTCACCCTCTGCAAGGGAAGCTTCGTCCATGACACAACGCATCCTGCTGATCACCAGCTCGCTGTTCGGCGAGAATGGCCAGTCCCGCGCTCTCGCCGCGGCTTTCAAGTCCGAACTCGCCGGGCGCGACGTCGCGCTGGTCGAGCGTGACGTGGTCGCAAGCGAGCTGCCGCACTTGAGCGGTGCAGAGATGGGGAGCTGGATGACCGAGCCCAGCGCGCGCACTCCGGAGCAGGTCGCACTCGCGAGCCACTCCGAAGCGCTGCTGGCCGAGGTCGAGGCCGCCGATCTGATCGTGCTCGCGGTGCCGCTCTACAATCTCGGCATCCCCAGCCAGCTCAAGGCGTGGTTCGACCGTATCCTGCGTGCGGGCAAGACCTTCAAGTACACCGAAAACGGTCCGGTCGGCCTGCTCGAGGGCAAGTCCGGGCTGATCCTGGCGGCGCGCGGTGGCCAGTACGCCGGTACTGAACTCGACTCGCAGACGCCGCATCTGCGCCACATGCTGGGGCTGATCGGGATCAAGGATGTCCATGCCATCTACGCCGAAGGGCTCAACATGGGCGACGCCCAGAAGCAGGCGGCCATGACTGAAGCCCAGCAGGCGATTGCCGAGTACGTGGCCAACCACTGCTGATTTCCCGCTGCGCTGACGCGGCCACGCCGGATGCCGGCACTTGATATCGAGGGCGGGAGACGATCCCATGCCAAGGTTTTTCCATAACGACGATATGGGCAAGCTGGTCCTGCGCCTGTGTGTCGGTGTGCTCATGCTGTTCCACGGCATCAACAAGGTGCTCCATCCGGCCGCTTTCGACTGGCTGGCGCAGACGTTGTCCGGCGTCGGCTTGCCGACTTTCATCGCCTATGGCGTGCTGCTGGGCGAGATCGTCGGTCCGCTGATGGCGATCGTGGGCTGGCGGGCCCGTATTGGCGGCTTGCTGATGGCTGGCAACATGGTCGTCGCGGTGCTGTTGGTGCATCTGCCGCAGTTCTGGTCGCTCACCAGCCAGGGTGGCTGGGCGCTCGAACTGCAAGGCATGTATCTGTTTGCCGCGCTGGCGGTGATGTTCCTGGGCAGCGGGCGTTTGGCGCTCAAGCCCGACTGAGCCTGCCGGCGCTTGCTGCCGAAGCTCTACAGCCGTAGCGACGAAAATCGCCCGCCACCGACAGGTGGCGGGCGATTCTCGTGATGGCAGGGGGGCGGTGCCACCCGCAGATCGACCACCCGTGCTAGCCGACATTCACCGTCGCGCGTTCCTGGTCTACCATGAAACGGTTCAACTCACTGACGAATCAGGAAGATTCCCATGGAATACCTGCACACGATGGTGCGCGTGTCGGATCTCGATGCGTCGCTGCACTTCTATTGCGACCTGCTCGGCCTCGAGGAGGTATCGCGCAAGGAGAGCGAAAAGGGCCGTTTCACGCTGGTCTTCCTCGCCACCCCCAACGACCGGCCGCGCGCCGAAGCGGAACAGTCCCCGATGGTCGAGCTGACCTACAACTGGGACCCGGAGACCTACACCGGTGGGCGCAATTTCGGCCACCTGGCCTACCGTGTCGACGACATCTATGCGCTGTGCGACAAGCTCCAGAGCAATGGCGTGACCATCAATCGCCCGCCGCGGGATGGCCATATGGCCTTCGTGCGTTCGCCTGACGGTATCTCCATCGAACTGCTGCAGAAGGGCGAGCCGAAGCCGGCGCAGGAGCCCTGGGCGTCGATGGAAAACACCGGCTCCTGGTAAGTCGCATGAATCGCTCGTTCGCGATCTTTCTCGGCTGGCTGCTGCTGGTGGCGCTCGCCGCCAGCAGCGGCATCCTGGCGCCACCGGGGCCCTGGTACGCCGCGCTCACCAAACCGCCGCTGACGCCTCCGGACTGGCTCTTTCCGGTGGCCTGGACACTGCTCTATCTGCTGATGGCGGTGGCCGCCTGGCGAGTCACGCTGGTGGCACCACCTGGGCAGCGACGCCGGGCCTTGACCCCCTTCTTCGCTCAACTGCTCGCCAACGCGCTGTGGTCGTGGCTGTTCTTCGCTGCCCACTGGATGCTGGTGGGGCTGCTCGATCTTCTGCTGATGTGGGGGCTGATCGTGTGGACGCTGGTCACGTTCTCGCGCTACTCGCGACTGGCGGTGCTGCTGTTGCTGCCCTATCTGGTCTGGGTCAGCTTCGCGGGTTATCTCAACGCCGGGTTGTTGGTGCTCAATTTTTCCACCGGTTGAGCATTGAACCCGCCGGGGCACAGACAGGAACGAGCCAGGAGACTGCATGGGAGATAACGATCGGCCAGTATCGCTGCCGGCGACCCTCGAGGCTGCCCTGCGTCGGGAAGCGGCTGGGCTGGAACGCCTGGATCGCGATACCTATGCGCGCTTTGGACGCGATCCCTGCGAGCCGATCGTAGGGCTCGGCCCGCGCAGCGCCCGGCTTGCGATCTTCGGCCGCGATCCAGGCACCCGCGAGGTCGAGACCGGGGAGCCATTCGTCGGCGCCGGGGGGCAGAAGGTGCGGACCGAGCTCTACCGGCACCGCCACCAGAAACCGCCGCCGGACTTCGATGCCGCCCTCGCGATCGGGCGTGAGCTGTTCTGGATCAATACCGTGCCCTACAAGCCCCAGGGCAACAAGGCTTGGTCGATGGCGGTCAAGCGTCGCTTTCAGCCGCTGGTGGCGCAACTGCTCGACGCCTGCTGGCAGGGCGAGCGGATCATCACCCTGGGGCGGGAAGCGTTTCTATGGTTCGGTATCGATCAGCCGCGCGAGGTTCGCGCGGCGCTCGACGCGTTCTGGGCCCGGGAGGATCGCTTCGCGGCGCTGCACGCTACCCGGCTGCGCCTGCCGGATGGCCGGGAACGCACCTTCACGCTGGCGCCGCTGCCGCATCCTTCACCGCTCAATCAGCGCTGGTTCAAGCGCTTTCCCGAGCTCATGGCCCAGCGTCTGGAGGCCCTCGACGGGGGATGAAAGCGAGCCCTTATTTAATATTAGTAAAAATTTAACTAAAAAGTCCGGCAATCAGATCCGCCCGAGCGCCTGCCAGTCCAGGCGCTCGCTGTGGCGGGCTAGTCTGGCTTGACCGCCATCCGCCCGCTGCCCAGGAACATCACCGCCAGCGCCGCGCCGAGGAACATGCCCTGCAGCTCCAGCGTCCAGCCGCCCTGGCCGTTCAGGCTCGACAGCTGTGATAGGTGCACCAGGACGATGGCCACCAGCATGTTGATCGCCATCAGTAGTCCGCCCAGGCGGGCCTGCCAGCCGAGGATCGCCATCAGCGGGGCGATGATCTCGCCCACCAGCACGCCGTAGGCGACGAAGGAGGGGACGCCCATCTGTGCGAGCTGATGGGCGATACCGTTGAGACTGGCGGGGTCCATCAGCTTGTGCAGACCGTGCAGCAGGATCAGAATCCCCACGCAGAGTCGCAGCAGCAGTTTGCCTAAGTCGTCGTTGTGCATGAAACGCATGAGCCAGCGCGTCCTTGTGGTTGGGTCGATAAGGGGGTGGAGTGGGTGACGGATACGAGGATGGATGACACTTCCCTCGGGCGTATGACGTTTCTTCGGGACGGCGACATTATACGTCGTGCGCCGAGATTATCAGAGTTTGTTAATAGAAAGTCAGTGTCGTCATGGGCTTACAAAGTAAATCGGCAAATTTGAATGTTATTTGAAGTTAAAACAAGCGATACTCTTGTGCTGTCACCTCAGCGCGCCTCAAACTCGGCCGATACCGACGCCTGAGGGCGCGCCGTGCCCGCGCCGAGGTAATAACAAGATTGCGAGCCGATCACCATGCCTAGCCGCTATCTCTTTCATCTCTGGCGGCGCGTTACGCGTCCCCCCGATAGGCTATCGGTGGAGCGTCGCCGCAGTTTCGAGATCATGGCCGAAATCTATCTGCTGGCCCTCTGCCTGCAGATTTTCATCGCCCCTGTCCTGTATCTGCTTGGCTATAGCGTGATGGGACATCTGAATCTCGTCTGTGTGCTTGCTTACGCGGTGGCGCTGCGCCTGCACCGGCACCTATGGGTGGCGCTGGCCCTGGGGGTGAAGCTGGGCGCCTTTCTCCTGCTGTTGATCTATGGCGCCTTGGTACTGGGCAGCGACAGCGGGGTCGTCTACTGCTTGCTGTTCGCCGAGGTGGAGCTGATGCTCGCCGATCTGCGTCGACGCACCAAGCTGCTGTTGACGGCCGGACTGGCGACGCTCGCCCTGGGCCTGGCGGACCTGCCCAGGCTGAACTCGCCGCCGCTGGGGTTCGAGGCGCATCTGCTGGAGAATTTCGTGCTGGTGGCGGTTTTCGTCATGCTGTGCATGGTGATCTTGCGCATGCTCACGATCACCGACCGTCACGAGTACCGTTACCGCCGCGATGCCATGCATGACTCCCTGACCCTGGTCCTCAATCGCCGTGCCATTTTCGACAAAGCTTCGGCCTACTGGCGTCAGCAGACAGCGTTCGCGATGATCCTGGTGGACGCCGACCACTTCAAGGAGATCAACGACAACTTCGGCCATACCGCGGGGGATGCGGTGCTGCACCATCTGGCCGGCGTGCTCAGGGATGCGCTGCGCGGCGAGGATGACGTCGGTCGCGTCGGCGGTGAGGAGTTCCTGCTGCTGTTGCCGGAAACCAGCATCTCAGAGGCGGTGACGGTTTCCGAACGTATCCGCGTGCGGCTGGCCCGGCGCCCGTGTCAGTTCGGCGGTCAGCTGATGCCGGTGACGCTGTCGATGGGGATCGCCTGTGCCGACGAGGGCGACAAGCTGCAGAGCATCATCGAACTCGCCGACCGGCGGCTGTATGCCGCCAAGTCGGCCGGGCGCAATCAGGTGGTGGCCGAAGGGCATGTCGAGAGCGCCAACTCGCGCAACGCCGGGCGGCTGTCGCGCGGGGTGAAGGATGCGCTGCAGTCGGAAGGTGGCTAGGGGCTGCCGAGAAGTCACTGTCGAGAAGCCCAGCGCGGGGCGTCCCGACGGGCCTGGCGTGCGCAGCCCAGGCTGCTCAGCCCCGGTGCAGACGTTGCGGCATCCAGCGTGCCAGCGCGCGCTGGATGCCGCCGGCGGCAGCCGCCGCCAGCGGCGTGCACAGCACCCAGGGCAGGGCGATCAGGGCGATGCTCAGCGCGCCCATGTAGACATCGCTGAACCAGTGCGCGCCGACCATGATGCGCGGGGCGCTCAGCAGCACCACGAAGGCCATGCTGAGCAGGGCGATGCGGCGCGCGGCGAAGCGCAGCATGAAGCCGGCGAACACCATCAGCATCAGGCCGTGATCGCCGGGGAAGCTGTTCGATGCCGAATCCTTGGTCGGAATCGAGACCACGTCGGTCAGGCGCATGGCGTTGGCGAAGAAGCGGGTCGGGCTGGGGTGGCCATAGCTGATGCCCTTGGTCGTGAACAGCGCCAGCACGCCGGCGGTGAGCACCATGGTCACACCGATACCGATCCAGCGGGTCAGGCGCTCGGGATGCGGATCGCGAAGCATCGCCCACAGGAACAGCAGGCCCATGATCGCCAGCGAGATCATGTCGAAGGCGCGATGGTTGAGAATCGCCAGAGTATCGTCCCACCAGTTGGGCTCGGGCGTGATCAGGGCGTTGAAGAACCAGAAGATACGATCGTCGAGATCGCTCCACAGCACGTCGTGGGGCCAGGCCCAGCTCAACAGCAGCAGCAGGCCGGTAACGTTGAAAGCGACGATACGCTTGAGATCGAGACGGGGGCGGGTCATAAGGAGCCTTGCCGAACGGCGTTGCAAGAGACGGTAAGGCGCCATTTTAAGTTAAGCTGGACATAAGAAACAATGTTTCTTAACTTCGCAGACTCACCCCTGACATCTTTCTATGGCAGACGTCGGTGTCAGGCGACGTATAGCACCGCTATACAGCCAGCGGCCCCGTCATCTGACGGGGCCGCTGGTGTCACCGCAGGCCGCCGGCGAGGGCGGCGGTCAGGGCGAGGCGATCAGCCGTCGAGTTCGGCGATCTTGTTGCGCTGTTCGACCAGGTGCTGGCGCGCCGCCAGATACTCCTTGAGCTTGCCGCGCTCCTTCTCGACCACCGCCTCCGGCGCCTTGGCTACGAAGCTGTCGTTGGAGAGCTTCTTCTCGATGCCGACGATCAGCTTGTCCTGCTTGTCGATCTCCTTGGCCAGCCGTGCCAGTTCGGCCTCCTTGTCGATCAGATCGGCCATCGGCACCAGCACTTCCATGTCGCCCACCAGCTGGGTCGCGGCCAGCGGCGCCTGTGCCGGATCGTCGAGCCAGTCGGCGCTCGCCAGCTTAGCCAGCTTGGCCAGGAACAGGCGGTTGGCCTCGAGACGCTCGCGGTCGCCGGCGTCGCCCTTGGTCAGCAGCACCTCCAGCGGCTTGCCGGGGGCGATATTCATCTCGGCGCGAATATTGCGCACGGCGACGATCACGCCCTTGAGCCACTCGATGTCGCGGATCGACTGTTCGTCGATGCGCGAGGCGTCGGCCTCCGGCCACGGCTGGGTCATCAGGCTGGCGCTCTCGCCGGACACGGTGCCGGCCAGCGGTGCCACGCGCTGCCAGATCTCTTCACTGATGAACGGCATCATCGGATGCGCCAGACGCAGCACTGTCTCCAGCACGCGAACCAGGGTACGGCGAGTTCCGCGCTTGGCTTCCGGCGTCGCGGCGTCGTCCCACAGTACCGGCTTGGAGAGCTCCAGGTACCAGTCGCAGTACTCGTTCCAGACGAAGTCGTAGAGCGCCTGGGAGGCGTGGTCGAAGCGGTACTCGTCGAGGGCGTTGGTGACCTGGGTCTCGGTCTGCTGCAGGCGCGAGACGATCCAGCGGTCGGCCAGCGACAGCGCCACCGGTGCGTCGTCGAGACCGACATCCTCGCCTTCGGCGTTCATCAGCACGTAGCGCGAGGCGTTCCACAGCTTGTTGCAGAAGTTGCGGTAGCCATCCAGGCGGCCCATGTCGAACTTGATGTCACGGCCGGTGGTGGCCAGCGAGAGGAAGGTGTAGCGCAGGGCGTCGGTGCCGTGGGCCTCGATGCCCTCCGGGAACTCGGCACGGGTGGCCTTCTCGATGGCGCGTGCCTTCTGCGGCTGCATCATGTTGCCGGTGCGCTTGGCCACCAGGGTTTCGAGGTCGATACCGTCGATCAGGTCGATCGGATCGAGCACGTTGCCCTTGGACTTCGACATCTTCTGGCCCTGGCTGTCACGCACCAGGCCGTGAACGTAGACGGTCTTGAACGGCACTTCGTCGGTGAACTTCAGCGTCATCATGATCATTCGGGCGACCCAGAAGAAGATGATGTCGAAGCCGGTCACCAGCACGCTGGTGGGGTGGAAGGTCGAAAGCGCCGGCGTCTGTTCCGGCCAGCCCAGGGTGGCGAAGGTCCACAGGCCCGAGCTGAACCAGGTATCCAGCACGTCCTCGTCCTGGGTGAGCGCGACCTCGGCGCCGAGGGCGTACTTGTCGCGGGCCTCCGCTTCGGTGCGCGCCACGTAGACGTTGCCCTCGGCATCGTACCAGGCCGGAATACGGTGGCCCCACCACAGCTGACGCGAGATGCACCAGTCCTGCAGGTCGCGCATCCAGGCGAAGTACATGTTCTCGTAGTTCTTGGGCACGAACTGGATATCGCCGTTCTCCACCGCGGCGATGGCCGGCTTGGCCAGCTGCTCCACGGCGACGAACCACTGATCGGTGAGCAGCGGCTCGATGACATCGCCGGAGCGGTCGCCGTAGGGCAGGGTGTTGCTGATCGTCTCGATCTGCTCGAGCAGCCCGGCGGCCTCCATGTCGGCGACGATGCGCTCGCGCGCCTCGAAGCGGCCGAGCCCGGCGTAGGCGGCGGGCAGGCTGACATCGATGTCGTCCAGCGGCTGGCCCTGGAGATCGAATGCCTCGGCGCGTTCGAGGATGGTGGCGTCCTGGGAGAAGACGTTGATCAGCGCATGGTTGTGGCGCTTGCCCACCTCATAGTCATTGAAGTCATGGGCCGGGGTGATCTTGACGCAGCCCGAGCCCTTCTCCATGTCGGCGTGCTCGTCGGCGATCACCGGGATGCGGCGGCCGACCAGCGGCAGCTCGATGAACTTGCCGACCAGCGAGGCGTAGCGCGGATCTTCCGGATTGACCGCCACGCCGGTGTCACCCAGCAGGGTCTCCGGGCGGGTCGTGGCGACGACCAGGTAATCCTTGCCGTCGGCGGTGGTGACACCGTCGGCGAGCGGGTAGCGGAAGTGCCAGAACTGGCCCTGTTGCTCGCGGTTCTCCACCTCCAGATCGGAGATCGCGGTGTGCAGGGTCGGGTCCCAGTTGACCAGGCGCTTGCCGCGATAGATCAGCCCCTCGTCGAACAGGCGCACGAAGACTTCCTGGACCGCCTGGTAGAAGCCGTCATCCATGGTGAAGCGTTCGCGGCTCCAGTCGACACTGGCGCCCATGCGCCGCAGCTGGCGGGTGATATGTCCGCCGGACTCTGCCTTCCACTCCCAGATCTTGTCGGTGAACGCCTCGCGGCCCAGGTCGTGGCGCGACTGGCCGGTCTCCGCCGCCAGCTTGCGCTCCACCAGCATCTGGGTAGCGATGCCGGCGTGGTCTGTGCCCACCTGCCACAGCGTGTTGTTGCCGCGCATCCGCCGCCAGCGGGTCAGCGTATCCATGATGGTGTCCTGGAAGGCGTGGCCCATGTGCAGGCTGCCGGTGACGTTGGGCGGCGGGATCATGATCGAGAACGGCTCGCCCTGGCCGCTGGGGGCGAAGTGGCCGTCCGTTTCCCAGCGTTGATACCAGCGGGTTTCGATCTGATCGGGTTGGTACGTCTTGTCCATGGCGGCTTCTTGACTCGGCAAACGATGGCGGGCACGCGGCGCCTGTGGAGGCGGGCGGCGTGACGAAAATGGCGAGGATTATACCTGCTGAGGGCGGAGCGCGTCAGGTTCGCGTCGGGCGAGGGGGGGCGGGCGTGACCCTCACAGCTTGTGCGCTTCGACCCGGTAGCCGCGATCCTTGTAGGTCTTCCAGCAGGCGCGCTTGCAGCGCAGCACGTCCTGGTGCTGGTTGATGATCTCGGCGACGCGCTCGACCCGGGAGAACCACTCGGGAATGTCGTCGTGGAGATTGAGCATCGCCTGCACCCCGGGTTCCGGGGCGGCCTGCCAGCCGATGCTCACCGGCGGTGCCGGTTCCACCGCGTCGCCCACCACCGCATGTGGCACATAGCTTTCGTCGCGGAATTTCCACAGATGCTCGTCGAACTGGCGCGCCATCGCCTCGTCCTGGGTATGGACATGCAGGCGATACCCCTTGCGGTAGATCGTCTCCGCCAGGCGGCAGGCGAAATCGAAGCGCGCCTCCAGCGTGGTGTCCTGAAGGATGTAGAAGTCGACTTTGGTCATGAGCGCCCGTCTGTCATTGGGTCCGTTGGTAGATGCCGGTGACACCGCCTGCGCCGATCAGCAGAGTGCCACCGATGCGATTGGCGACCCGCTGAACGCGTGGGCTGCGGATTCTGTCACGCGCCGTCGCTGCGAGTAACCCATAGAGCGCCGCATTCAGCGTGGCCAGGATGACGAAGGTCGCCTCCATCAGCGCAATCTGCGGGAGCAGCGGGGCATGCGGGGTGAGGAACTGCGGCACGAACGCGACGAAGAAAATGAGGCTTTTGGGGTTGAGTGCGGTGACCACGTAGGCGTGCCAGAAGAGCCGATGGTTGGCGCTGGCTGGGGAGGTGTCTGGCGCGGCACTCGTCACCTCGTCGGCGATCGGCATCGTCGGCGTACGCCACGCCTTGACGCCCAGGTAGATCAGGTAGGCGGCGCCGATCCATTTCAACACGCTGAATAGCGTGGCCGAGGTGGCCAGCAGTGCCCCCAGGCCTGCCATGGAGGCGGTCATGGCGGTGAGATCACCCAGCGCCACGCCGCCCACGGTGGCGGCGCCGGCGCGACGTCCGTGATTCAGTGCGTGAGAGATCACCAGCAGGATGGTCGGGCCGGGAATCGCCAACATGAGGGTCGATGCCGCCACGAAGGCGAGCCACATTTCGAGAGGCATGGGGGCGTCTCCTGCCAGTGCCATGGCTCTCTAGTCATCCACGGGATCGACGCGGCTGTCAAACCGCGACCGCTCCCCCTGCGACAGGCCTGACGCCGCGCTCGGCATTCGCGCCTGCACCAGGCGCGGTACCTGTCGATACGGGCTCAGACGCCGCCGTCGACATCGATCAGGGCGCCGGTGGTGAACCCGGCTTCGGCCAGCCACAGTACCGCGTTGGCGATCTCTTCCGGCTCGCCGATACGCCCCATCGGAATCACCTCGCCGGCGACATCGGGCTTGTCCGGGTTGCCACCGCTGGCGTGAATGGTGGTGCGGATCACCCCGGGGCGCACGGTGTTGACGCGGATGCCCTCGCCGGCGACTTCCTTGGCCAGACCCTCGGTCATGGTGTCGATGGCGCCCTTGGAGGCGGCGTAGTCGACATACTCACCGGCACCGCCGAGGTGTGAGGCGGCGGAGCCGACGTTGATGATTGCACCACCGTTGCCGCCGTGGCGGGTGGACATGCGCTTGACTGCCTCGCGGGCGCAGACGAAGGGGCCGACCACGTTGATCTTCATCATCCGATCGACACGCTCGAAGCTCATCTCGTCGACGCGGCTGATCTGGTCGACCACCCCGGCGTTGTTGACCAGCACGTCGACCCGACCCAGCTCGCGGTCGACGGTCTCGAACATGGCGACGATGGCGCCTTCATCGACCACATCGGCCTGAACCGCGATGGCGCGGCCGCCGGCGGCCTCGATCTCGGCGACCACCTTGTCGGCAGAGGCCTTGTCGCTGCGGTAGTTGACGGCCACGGCGTAACCCTTCTGGGCCGCCATGCGGGCGGTGGCGGCGCCGATGCCGCGGCCGGCACCGGTCACGATCATGACTGGTTTCATGCACTCCTCCGATAGCGGGGTGAGAGAGTCGACGCCACGCAGGCGCGCGGCGTCGACAGGCAGCCTATCAGGCTGCGGGTTCGAGCGGATACACGGCACAGAGCTTGTGGCCGTCGGGATCGCGCACATAGGCCAGGAAGAGGTCGCCCATCGGCGTATGGCGCACGCCCGGCTCGTCCTCGATCGAGGTGGCGCCCTGGGCGACCGCGGTATCGTGGAAGCGCTGGGCCTGCTCCTGGGAGCTGCAGGTAAAGCCCAGGGTGTCGCCGTTGCCCACGGTGGCGGGTTCGCCGTTGATCGGCTCGGTGACGACGAAGGCGTTGCCGTCATGACGATAGGAGAGACGCTGGAGGCCGTCGTACTCGAAGCGCTGGCCGGCTTGCGCGCCGAGTACGCCGAGCACCTCGTCGTAGAAGCGCTTGGCGCGCTCGATATCGTTACTGCCGATCATGATGTGGCTGAACATAGGGGCTCCCCTTGAGGACCTTGTCGATAGTGAAAATGGATACCGAGCCCGCTTCGCGTCAGGACGCGATCAGGCCAGACGCATCAGCCAGCCGCGGGTGTCCTCGCTGCGGCCGTACTGGATATCGAGCAGGCGCTTGCGCAGCTGGGCGCTGACCGCTTCACCTGCCACCGGTGGTGTGGCGATACGCTCGTCTTCGCTCACCAGCTCGCCGATCTGGGTGATCACGGCGGCGGTGCCGCAGGCGAACACTTCGGTGATCTCGCCGCTGGCGACGCCGTCACGCCACTCGTCGATGCTGATCTGACGCTCTTCCGGGGTGAGGCCGGCATCGCGGGCCAGTTCGAGGATCGAGTCGCGGGTCACGCCCTCGAGGATCGTGCCGCTCAGCGCCGGGGTGACCAGGCGGCCGTCACGGTAGACGAAGAACAGGTTCATGCCGCCCAGCTCTTCGATCCACTTGTTCTCGGCGGCGTCGAGGAAGGCGACCTGGGCGCAGCCGTGCTCCTCGGCTTCGGCCTGGGCCAGCAGCGAGGCGGCATAGTTGCCACCGCACTTGGCGAAGCCGGTCCCGCCGGGGGCGGCGCGCTTGTAGTGGGAGGAGAGCCAGATCGAGACCGGCTTGCCGCCGCCCTTGAAGTAGGAGGCCGCCGGCGAGGCGATCAGGTAGTAGTCGACCTCGGCGGCCGGCTTCACGCCCAGCGACTTGCCGTTGCCGATCATGAACGGGCGCAGGTAGAGGCTGCACTCTTCGCTATCGTTCTGCGGCGTCGGCACCCAGGCGGCGTCCTGGGACACCAGCGCTTCGAGCGAGCCGAGGAAGGTCTCGTCGTCCAGCTCCGGCAGGGCCAGGCGACGCGCCGAGGCGCGGAAGCGCGCGGCGTTCTTCTGCGGGCGGAAGGTCCACACCGAGCCGTCGGCGTGGCGGTAGGCCTTGATGCCCTCGAAGATCTCCTGGCCGTAGTGCAGTACCGGCGAGGCGGGGTCGATCAGCAGCGGCCCGTAGGGGCGAATCTCGCCGCGCTGCCAACCGCCCTGCTTGGTCCAGCGTACGTGCACCATGTGATCGGTGAAGAAGCGGCCGAAGCCCGGATTGGCAAGAATCTCGTTGCGCAGGTTGGCATCGAGCGGGTTGGACGAGAGGCGAACTTCGAATCCTGACGTGGACACTGCGACTTCTCCTGGCGGCCCCGAATGATGGCGGCGCGGTGGCATTCGCGCGCCGGCCGACGGGCATACGATCGGTGACGGTGGGTCCGCACGACGCGCTCGGGCGAAGACGCGCCGGCAAGGCTGCGTCAACGCGGGGCGGCGCTGGCGGAAAGGTCAAATTAGCATGCAAAGCGTATTCTGCGAAGAGGGGCCTTGGCCGTGCCGCCGGGGCGGCCAAGGCATCATCGGCTCAGCCCTTGAGCGCTTCGAAGCCGGGGGCGGTCAGTGTGATGGCACACTCGATGATCTCGTAGTCAGCGAGATCGTGGCTGTGGAACGGATCGGTGGCCAGGCACGCCTCCAGCGCCGGGCGCTCGGCGTGGGAGAGCAGCACGCCGCCACTGCGCGGCACCTTGCGCCCGGAGGCGATCAGCAGCCCGCGGGCGTAGGCGTCCTCGAGCCACGCCATGTGGCCTTCGATATGCGCCTCGATACGCTCGAGAGGCACCTTGTAGGTGAGTGAGACGATGAACATGCCGCGGCACTCCTTGTCGGTTTGTCGATACGGGTCATGAGCCCCCGAGAGGGGGAAATCAAAAAGAACCCGCCGCGACGCCCCGGGCGGGGCGTCTCGACGGGCTCTGGTTTGCAGCGGTGGGTCACCACCGGTCCGGCGTCATCGGTCAATCACGACCGGTGAGCGGCGGCTGGGCGCCTTTGTGGCTCAAAGACACCGCGCTCAGGTCTCGTCGGTCACCACGTGCTCGCTCTCGCGGTCGAGCAGATAGCGTGTGAGCAGGCCCACCGGACGCCCGCTGGCGCCTTTCTGCTTGCCGCTGTGCCAGGCGGTACCGGCGATGTCCAGATGCGCCCAGGGGTAGCTGTCGGCGAAGCGCGAGAGGAAGCAGGCGGCGGTGATGCTGCCCGCCGGACGCCCACCGATATTGGCCAGATCGGCGAAGTTGGACTCCAACTGGGCCTGGTAGTCGTCCCACATCGGCATGTGCCAGGCGCGGTCCCAGGCGGTTTCGCCGGCTTCGAGCAGGTCGAGGGCAAGGTCGTCGTCGTTGGAGAAGAGCCCGCTGGCGTGGTCGCCCAGGGCGATCACGCAGGCACCGGTGAGGGTGGCGATATCGACCACGCTGGCCGGCTGGAAGCGCTCGGCGTAGGCCAGGGCGTCGCACAGCACCAGGCGCCCCTCGGCGTCGGTGTTGAGGATCTCGACGGTAAGCCCCTTGAGCGTCTTGACGATATCGCCCGGCTTGATCGCGCGGCCATCCGGCATGTTCTCGGCGCTGGCGACGATGGCGATCACGTTGAGCTTGGGCTTGAGCGCGATCACGCTCTTCATGGTGCCGAACACGCTCGCCGCGCCACACATGTCGAACTTCATCTCGTCCATGCCGGCGCCCGGCTTGAGCGAGATGCCGCCGGTATCGAAGGTGATGCCCTTGCCCACCAGCACGTGGGGCGCCTCTTCGGCGTCCTCCGCGCCCAGATACTTCATCACGATCAGCTTGGAGGGTTCGGCGCTGCCACGGCCCACGGCGAGCAGGGAATGCGCGCCGAGCGCTTCGAGTTCGGCTTCGTCGAGCACCTCGACCCCGAGGCTGCCACCGGCTTCACCGGCCAGCGTCTCGGCCTGGTCGGCGAGATAGCTGGGGGTGCAGATATTGCCTGGCAGGTTGCCCAGGGTCCGCGCCAGGTTGACCCCGTCGCCGAGAGCGGCACCGATACGCGCGCCGCGCTCGGCGGCTTCGCTCTGGCCGCTGTCGGCGATCAGCAGCTCGACCCGGGCGAGGGCCGGCAGCGGGCTCGGGGTGGATTTGCACGCGTTGAAGCGGTAGACCGCCTGGGTCGCGGCATCCAGGGTCATCTGGGTGTTCCAGGCGATATCGCGGTCGGCGATGACGGCATCGCTGAAGCCCACCGCGACACTGTCCGCCGGCAGCTTGGCAACGGCGGCGAAGGCTGCATCCAGCGCCTTGCGCAAGCCACCTTCGTTGAACTTGGCGCGCTCGCCCAGACCCACCAGCAGCAGGCGCTCGGCGGAGAGTCCCGGGGCGAACGGTATCAGTTGCACGTCGCCCAGGTTGGGGGTGAAGTCGCCGCGCTCCAGCAGCTGCGCGATCAACCGCTCGCTGGCGTCATCCAGCTTGGCCGCGGTGGGCAGCAACTCGCCATCCTGGAACAGCGGCACCACCAGACAGGCAGTCTCGACCTTGGCCGGGTTGACGCTGAGTACGGAAAATTCCATGTCGTCTCCAATGAACGATTGCGCTGGCTTCGCGTCACAGGTCTCGGCAACGAGACAAGTGCGCGGGGAATCGGGATAATGGCCGGGGCCGCGCCAGTGCCCGGCGCAGCGCCCGGTGTTGCAGGCGCAGCCCGCAAGACGCCTCAGTTTACGCAAAGCGGGGGGGCGATGCACAAGCCCACCCGCCGCCGGAACGCACGCCGTGCGCTGGCAGGAAGCCAGATCAGGAGTCGATGTTGATTGTATTCCGCTATTTGACCCGCGAGATCCTGCTGACGATGTCAGCAGTCGCCGGCGTATTGCTGCTGGTGATCATGGGCAGCCGGTTCATCCGCTACTTCACCGACGCCGCCCAGGGCGAGCTGCCGCTCAGCGCCCTGGGTTCGCTGATGCTGTTCCACATGCCCAGCTTCATGGAGCTGGTACTGCCGCTGGCGTTCTTCATCGCCATCCTCCTCGCCTACGGACAGCTCTATCTCAACAGCGAGATCACCGTGCTGGTGGCCTGCGGCATGAGCCCCAACCGCCTGCTCCAGGTCACGCTGCTGCCGGCACTGCTGATCGCCGCGGTGGTCGGCGCCTGCAGCCTGTGGCTGACCCCCTACGGTGCGCTGCACAACGAGCGTCTGATCGAGCAGCAGAAGAGCCAGCTCGACTTCTCGCTGCTCACCCCCGGGCGCTTCCAGGATTTCGGCAGCGGCCGTACCGCCTACACCCAGTCACTCAATGACGACCATTCGCGCATGGAGGATGTCTTCATCAGCGAACAGGGCAAGGGCAGTGATGGCGGCCAGCAGGTGGTGACCCGCGCCGAGAGCGGCTACCAGACCGTCGATCCCAAGACCGGCAGCCGTTTTCTGGTGCTCTCCAACGGTACCCGCTACAGCGTCGACCCGGGTAGCCCGGTGGCCGAGCGGCTCGCCTTCGGCAGCTATGCGGTGCGTCTCTCCACCGACGGCGAGACCGATATCGGCGACGACACCGAGCTGATGAGCACCGCGAAGCTGATCGATCAGGGCGACGACGAGTCGATGGCCCAGCTGCAGTGGCGCCTGTCGATGCCGCTGATGGTGCCGATCCTGACCCTGCTGGCACTGCCGCTATCGCGGGTCAATCCGCGTCAGGGGCGCTTCGCCAAGCTGCTGCCGGCGCTGTTCCTGCATGTCAGCTATCTGAGTCTGCTGCTCGCGGCCCAGGACGCGATCGCCCGTGGCAGCCTGCCGGCGGGCGTCGGCATGTGGCCGATCCACGGCGTCTATCTGCTGCTCGGCCTGATTCTGCTGCGCCGCGACCAGCGCCAAGGAGGCCGCTGATGCTGCTCGATCGTCTCGACCGTTACATCGCGCGCAATGTCCTCGGCGCCATGCTGGTGGTGCAGGTGATGGTGCTGGGGCTCGACCTGGTGATCTCCTACATCAACGACCTCGGTGATGTCTCCGGCAACTACTCCGCCTTCGACGTGCTGCTCTATCTATTGATGCGGCTGCCGTGGCGCTTCTACGAATACGCCCCAGTGGCGGTGCTGATCGGTGCGCTGGTGGGGCTGGGGTCGATGGCCTCGAGCAACGAGCTCACCGTGATGCGCGCCGCCGGGCGCTCGCTCGGACGCATTCTGATCGGGGTGCTCAAGCCGCTGCTGCTGGTGATCCTGATCACCATGGGCATCGGCGAGTTCGTCAGCCCGGCCACCGAGCAGCACGCCGCGGCCTGGCGCCTGGAACAGTCCGAGGGCGCCGATGCGGTGCTCGAACGTGGCGGTGGCTGGCAGCGTGAAGGTGACAACTTCTACCGCTTCGGCACCATCCGCGCCGACGACACCGTGATCAACGTGCGCCGCTACGAGTACGACGGCCAGCGTCTGGTGGAAGCTTCCGAGGCCCAACGCGCGGTGTGGAACGGCAAGGCGTGGACGCTGGAGAACGTCAAGACCACCTACTTCGACGCCAACGGCACCCGGGTCGAGTCCCAGCCCACCGCCATCTGGCACACCGATCTCACGCCGGCCCAGCTCAACCGCCTGCTGCGCCCGCTCAACAGTCAGCGCATGAGCAGCCTGTGGCAGTACGCCAGCTATCTGCGCTCCCAGGGGCAGGAGGCGACCCAGCCGCTGCTCTACTTCTGGCAGAAGAGCCTGCTCCCGGTCACCCTGGCGGGGCTGGTGCTGCTGGCGGCGTCGTTCGTGTTCGGCCCGCTGCGCAGTGTCGCTGCCGGCACGCGGATCTTCTACGGCGTGATCGTGGGGCTGTCGTTCAAGTACCTGCAGGATCTGCTGGCGCCCGCCTCGGTGCTGTTCGGCTTCTCCCCGTCGCTGGCGGTGGTGGTGCCTACCGCGGTCTGCTATCTGCTCGGCTTCTGGCTGCTGCGCCGCACCGGCTGATCCTGCCCGAGCGCTTCGCTTCCCCGCTCATCGCACAAGACGACGCCGCACTCCTGGAGTGCGGCGTCTTGCGTTGGGGCGTTTCACGTGAGGGCGTTTCACGTTGGGTCGTTTAGCGTGGGTTCGGGGGCGTCGGATGGCATCTGAGTCCCGGGATGCGGTGGTCGGTCCGAGCGAGAGAGAGGGCGGAAGAGGGCGGCTGATACCTGTGCTAAGTCTGCGCTAAGGAAGCGGCGCTAACGTGAGCGAGATGATTGTGATTCGGACTTGAAAGTGCCTATGCGAATCATTTACATTCACTCCTACGTTGAGTGCGAGGATCTGCCGTGTACGTCTGTCTCTGCCAGGGTGTCACCGACCGCGATATCGAGAACGCCGTGAGCGATGGCGCCCGCAGCTGGCGCGAAGTGCGCGAAGTCACCGGCTGCGCCGGCCAGTGTGGCAAGTGCGCCTGCACCGGCAAACGGGTGATGCGTGACGCGATCAGCGAGCAGTTGAGCTTCGACCCGGACCTCGCCTACGCGGTGTGACCTCTCGGGCGCCAGCCTCGCCGCGTGTGTCGCCTGTTGTTCGCCTCCTCTTTTTGCGTATCCACTTTTTGCGTCTCCACGACAGGTCGTATCGACAGCTTTCCCCGCCTTCGCGCTTTTGCCTTTCCGCATCACGGGTAGTCTTTATTCCTGCCTTTCCATGTGATGCCAACGCTTCCTGCTGCTGAAATTCCGCTAAGTAGTCCAAGTTGCCGGCTATCCCCTAAGAGTAGGCGAGCCGGTGTGTCTGCGATGCGCGCCGGGCGCAGCGCGACTCGTTATCAGCCGCGTTATCACCTGCCAATCGCTGGCAGATGAGAAAATTTCGTAAGTTACTGTAATAGTTGTAATTTCTCGATGCCTTGTGGATACTGCCACCATCGGACCAGCGCCACCCTGTGGTAGCGTACTCCGTCAGGGAGCGCGCGAAGCTGCCTCCCCTCGCCAGTTACCCATGAGGAGAACACGACAATGAAAGGCGACCCGAAGGTCATCAGCTATCTGAACACCGTCCTCGGCAACGAGCTGGTGGCGATCAACCAGTACTTCCTGCACAGCAAGATGTACAAGGACTGGGGCTTCAACGTGCTCGCCAAGTGGGAGTACGACGAATCCATCGAGGAGATGCAGCACGCCGACAAGCTGATCGAGCGCATCCTGTTCCTCGAAGGCATCCCCAACCTGCAGGATCTGGGCAAGCTCAACATCGGTGAGAATGCCAAGGAGATGCTGGAGAGCGATCTCAAGATCGAGCACAAGGCGCGTGCCGACCTGCAGGAAGCGATCCCCTACTGCGAATCCGTGCGTGACTACGTCAGCCGCGATCTGTTCATCAAGATCCTCGACGACGAAGAAGAGCACATCGACAAGCTCGAAGCGGAGCTGGGCCTGATCGACAAGGTCGGTATCCAGAACTATCTGCAGAAGCACATGTTCGGCGACGAGAAGGAGTGAGCGCAGTCTGCACGCGCTCCGCGGGCCGGGTCTGAGCTGACCCCGCCAGCGCCAGCAAGAGGCTGGAACCTAAAAGGCCCCGCTGTNNACAGCGGGGCCTTTTTCATTCTGCTTGCTCACGTCTTGGCTGCGGGCAAGGGCGCGGTAGCTGACGTGGGCGCAGCGCGCGCCAGCCACCTCAGGAGTGTGGCTAGCCCAGATCGTTGACCAGCAGCGCCTCCACCGCGGCGACACGTCCGGCCAGCGTCTCGTCGTCGGCGGCGAGCACCGTGATATGGCCGATCTTGCGGCCCGGCCGGGGCGCCTTGCCGTAGTCGTGCCAGCGCGTGCCGGGCAGCGCGAGCACCGCGTCACGCTCGGGGAAGGCGCCGATCACGTTGAGCATGGCGCAGGGCGCCAGACGTGCGGTTTCGCCCAGCGGCAGTCCGGCCACCGCGCGCACGTGGTTCTCGAACTGGCTGGTGACCGCGCCCTCGATGCTCCAGTGGCCGGAGTTGTGCACCCGCGGGGCGATCTCGTTGGCCAGCAGGCCGGCGTCGGTGACGAAGAACTCGAACGCCATCACTCCGACATAGTCGAGCTCACGCATCACCCGGCTGGCGTAATCCTCTGCCTGGGCCTGCAGCGGGTGCGACACCTGGGGTACCGAACAGTGCAGGATGCCCTGGCGATGCGCGTTGCGTACCACCGGCCAGTGGCGGATCTCGCCGTCACGGGCGCGCACCGCGATCACCGAGATCTCGTGATCGAAGTCGATGAAGCCCTCGAGAATCAGCGGCACGCCGCCGAGCTCGGCGAAGGTACCGGTGACATCGGCGGGGTCGCGCATCACCTTCTGGCCCTTGCCGTCGTAGCCCAGGGTACGGGTCTTGACCACTGCGGGCAGGCCGATCTCGGCCACCGCGGCGTCGAGATCGGCCTGGCTGTCGATGCGTGCGATCGGCGGCACGGCGATATCCAGCTCGCGGAACAGCGACTTCTCCAGCCAGCGATCGCGGGCGGTGGAGAGCGCCTGGGCCGGGGGGAAGGCCGGGCGCTGCTCGGCGAGACGGGCGACCGCCTCGGCCGGCACGTTCTCGAACTCGAAGGTAATGGCATCGCAGCTGGCGATCAGCGCTTCGAGGGCCGTCGGGTCCTGCCAGTCGGCCTGCAGATGCTCACCATGCACCGCTGCGCAGGGTTCGCTGCCCGGATCGAGAAAGGTGAAGCGCAGGTCGAGCGGGGCGCCGGCCTGGGCGAGCATGCGGCCGAGCTGGCCGCCACCGACGATTCCGATTCGCATGATCAGCTCTCGCTCTGGTCGTGGTCGGGGGTGCTGGGGCGCGGATCGGGAGACTCGAGCACCTTGCGCGTCTGCTCGGCGCGGTAGGCTTCCAGCGCGGTGCGGACTTGCGGGTCGTGGTTGGCCAGCATGGCGGCGGCGAGCAGCGCGGCATTGATCGCCCCGGCACGGCCGATCGCCAGCGTGGCGGTGGGGATACCCGCCGGCATCTGCACGATCGAGAGCAGCGAGTCGACCCCGGAAAGCGTGCTCGACTTGACCGGCACGCCCAGCACCGGCAGGCGGGTCTTGGCCGCGCACATGCCGGGCAGGTGCGCGGCGCCGCCGGCGCCGGCGATGATCACTTCGAGCCCACGTTCGGCCGCGGTCTCAGCGTACTCGAACAGCAAATCCGGGGTGCGGTGGGCGGAGACCACCTGGGTTTCATGCTCGATGCCGAGCTGTTCCAGGGTCTCGACGGTATGGCAAAGGGTCGACCAGTCCGACTTGGACCCCATGATGACGCCGACGCGTACGCTCATGCTTCCTCCCGGGGGAAAGGCTCGACCGCCGCGGCTTGTGGGTTGTCAGGCGGCGTCGAGATACGGTTTGGAAAGCGGCGCATTATACCCGTCATGGGGCCGCGCAGACAGCCACTCTCGGGCGGAGAAATGCGGGCAGGACTTGACCGATCGGTCAGCGGAACGCCTTCTCCAGGGCGAAGCGCGGCACCGGTTCGCCGCTCACGTCGACCTGTTCGCAGAACATCTCCAGCGGCCGGGCCCAGAGACCGTAGTCGCCGTAGAGCGCGCGGTAGATCACCAGACGCTCTTCGCTCTCGCTGTGCTGGGCGACATCCAGCACCTCGTAGAGCTGGCCCTTGTAGTGGCGGTAGATGCCCGGAACCGGGCGGCTCGAATCACTCATGCGATGCGGACTCCTGCGTGGGGGAAGCAGCGGGCGAGGTGGCGTCCGGCTCGGCTACCGGGGGGCTCTCGGCGCCAGCTTCGGGCGCCGCCTGGGCGCGCCGCGCCAGCCGGCTGAGTACCCGCGCGGCGGCGGTGAAGCCGAAGCTGCCGGTGACCACGCTCACCGCGCCGAAACCGGCGGCACAGTCGAGCCGGGTGGCCTGACCCGGTGCCGGCTTGTGCTGACACACCTCGCCATCGCTGCCAGGGTAGACCAGTTGTTCGTCGGAGTAGACGCACTCGATGCCGAAGCGGCGCTTGGGATTGCGCGAGAAGCCGTAATCCCGGCGCAGCTTCGAGCGCACCTTGGCCAGCAGCGGATCGTGCTCGGTGCGGGTGAGATCCGCCACCTGGATACGGCTCGGATCGCTCTGGCCACCGGCGCCGCCGGTCACCGTGATTGCCAGCTTGCGCCGCTGGCAGTAGTGAATCAGCGCCGCCTTGGCGCCGACGTGGTCGATGGCATCGATCACGTGGTCGGCGTCGGCAGGGATGCGCTCGGCCAGATTGGTCGGGGTGATGAAGGCTTCATCGGCGACCACCTGGATACCTGGCCAGATCGCGCGGCAGCGCTCCGCCAGCACCGCCACCTTGGGCTTGCCGATCTCGCCGTCGAGGGCGTGGAGCTGGCGGTTGACGTTGGAGACGCAGACATCGTCGAGATCGATCAGGGTGAGCTTGCCGATGCCCGAGCGCGCCAGCGCCTCGGCGCTCCAGCTACCCACGCCGCCGACCCCGACCACTACCACATGGGCGTAGCGAAAGGCGTGGGCGGCGCGGGTGCCATAGAGGCGGCGGATACCGCCGAAGCGGAAGTCGTAGTCGTCGGTCATGGGCTCTCGGGGTTCGGTTCTGCCAGCGTCGCGGTGGCGGCCTGGGCGACGCTGGGCGGGTCGAAGCGGGCGCTGTCGCTACCGGTGTGGGCCTGCCAGCCGAAGCGCGCCAGCAGCGCGGCGAAGGCGGCATCCGGCGCCGCGGTCAGCGTCAGCCAGCGCTCGGCATAAGGGTGCCACAGGCGCAGCTCGGCAGCGTGCAGCAGCAGATGCGGGCAGCCTAGATGATCGCGAAAATAGCGATTGTGGATACCCTTGCCATGCTTGGCATCGTTGATGATCGGATGCCCGCAGCGCGCCAGATGGCGGCGGATCTGGTGGCGCCGGCCGGTCTCCGGGCGCGCCTCCATCAGCGCGTAGCGCGACTGCGGATAACGTTCGATCGCCACTGGAATCTCGACGCAGGCGAGCCGGCGCAGGTGAGTCAGCGCCGGCTGGGCCGGCATTTCCGCCTTGGGCCGGATGCCATCCTCCTCGCGCAGCGGGGCGTCGACGCTCAGCGCCTCCGGCCCCCAGCCGCGCACCACCGCCAGATAGCGCTTGGTCACCAGTTTGTCGGTGAACGCCTGGGTCAGTGCAGCGGCGGCCTGGGAGTCGAGCGCGAACACCAGCACGCCGCCGGTGGGGCGGTCGAGCCGGTGCACCGGAAAGACGTGCTGGCCGATCTGGTCGCGCAGGGTCTGCATCACGAAACGCGTCTCGCCGCGGGCCAGGGCAGTGCGATGCACCAGCATCCCCGGCGGCTTGGCCACCGCGATCAGCTGGGCGTCGCGATAGATCACTCGAAGGGGCGGCGTGGCGGCGGTCATCGAAATTGTCGGGGTCGTGGCGTGGGGCGCTATTGTCGGGGCTGGGCAGGGCGATCTCAAGTGTCGCCACGGCGGTGCCGTGCTAGGGTGCCCAGACAAGCGATGCGCCAACCCAGGGATCTTCCATGACCGACACTCGCTCCCTTCACCTCGTCGTGCTCACCGGTGCCGGCATCAGCGCCGAGAGCGGGCTCAAGACCTTTCGTGACGGCGACGGCCTGTGGGAGAACCATCGGGTCGAGGATGTCGCCACGCCCCAGGCGTGGGCGCGCGATCCGGCCAGCGTGCTGCGCTTCTACGACGAGCGTCGCGAGCAGACCCGCCGGGCCCGGCCCAATCCCGCCCACCGCGCACTGGCCGAGCTGGAAGCGGCCGGCTTCCGGGTCGACGTGATCACCCAGAACATCGACGACCTGCACGAGCGCGCGGGCTCGACCCAGGTGCTGCATCTGCATGGCGAGATTCTGCTGGCGCGCTCCTCGGTCGATGATGGCCTGCGCTATCCGCTCACCCGCGGCGGCATCGCCCTGGGCGATCTCTGCGACAAGGGCAGCCAGCTGCGCCCGGACGTGGTCTGGTTCGGCGAGTCGGTGCCGCGCTACGCCGAAGCCTGCGATATCGTCGCCGAGGCCGATGCGCTGCTGGTGGTCGGCACCTCGCTGGCAGTGATGCCGGCGGCGCTGCTGCTCGAACAGGCACCGCTGGACGCCCCCTGCTGGCTGGTCGACCCCCAGGCGCGAGACCTCGCCCCGCCGGGCGTAGCGCCCATCGCTGAACCCGCCAGCCAGGGCGTGCCGACCCTGGTGGCGCATTGGAAGGCCCAGGGCGGGTTCGAGTAGTGGGGCCGAGTCGCGGCTCTCGATGAGAAGCTTCGACTGAGGGCTTTGAATGAGGACTTCGAGCAGGCATGTCGACGAGACGCTTCGATGAGCGCTTTCCCGAAGCGCTGAGGCCAGCGATGCCTGGCATCGGCGCCCGCCGAGCGGGTTCGGCTTTCGCCGGCCCGGGCCTTGCGGCATGATAGCCGGCTAAGGAATAGGCGCCAAAACAGACGCCAAGAGCCGTGCGAAGCGGCCACCACGATCATTCAACGCCAGGACACATCGTCATGTTCGAACGCATCAACCGGCTGTTCCCGGTCTGGGCCATCCTGCTGGCCACCCTCGCTGCCTTCCAGCCGCAGCTCTTCGTCGGCTTCAAGGCCGATATCAAGATGCTGCTGGTGGTGATCATGTTCGCCATGGGTCTGACCCTGACCCGCGAGGACTTCGCCCGCGTGGTCAAGGCACCCAAGCCGGTCGCCGTCGGGGTCGTCCTGCAGTTCTTGATCATGCCGCTCGCCGCGCTGCTGGTCTCCCGGGTGCTCGGCCTGGGGCCGGAACTCACCACCGGCATGGTGCTGGTCGGCGCCACCGCCGGCGGCACCTCGTCCAATGTCATGACCTGGCTCTCGGGTGGGCACGTGGCACTCTCGGTGACCATGACCATGGTCTCCACGGTGATCTCGGTGGTGGCCACTCCCTTCATCACCTGGCTGCTGGTCGGCCAGAGCATCGATGTGCCGGTACTCGGCATGCTGCTGAGCATCGCCCAGCTGGTCATCGCCCCGATCGCCCTCGGCGTGGTGTTCCACCATCTGCTGGGCGCGCGTATCCGCAAGATCGAATCGGCCCTGGCGACGCTGGCCATGGCGGCGATCGTGATGATCATCGCCATCGTGGTCGCGCTCAACGCCGGCAATCTGGCGACCCTGGGGCCGATCGTGGCGCTGGCGGTGATCGCCCATAACGCCATCGGGCTGGCGGGCGGCTACTGGCTCAGCCGCGCGCTGGGCTTCGATATCCGCACCGCGCGCACCATCGCCTTCGAGGTCGGGCTGCAGAACTCCGGCCTCGCGGTGGCCCTGGCCAACCAGTTCTTCACCGCTGGCGCGGCACTCCCCGGGGCGCTCTTCTCGGTCTGGCACAACGTCTCCGGCTCGCTGCTGGCCGGCTACTGGAAACAGCGCGGCGTGCCCGCGGCGAAGCAGCCAGAGGCCGAGCGCACACAGGGCTGAGCGCCTGATACGGTCTCGTCCTCGCGCGGCTTCATACTCGCGCGAGTTCGTCCCCACGCGGTTTCGTACTCATAACCAAAGCCCCGGGCCCTCCGGCTCGGGGCGAGGGCTCACCCAAGGAGATACTCGAGATGGCGGATCTGAAACTCTTCTACGCACCTGGCGCTTGTTCGCTCGCCTCGCACATTGCACTGGAGGAAGTGGGCGCCGAGTTCGAGGCGGTGCGCATCGACACCGCCGCGGGCGAGCAGCGCTCGGCGGACTATCTGCGCATCAACCCCAAGGGGCGGGTGCCCGCGCTGGCGGTGGGGGAGACGGTGATCACCGAGAACCCGGCGATCCTGCGCTATGTGTCGCAGCGCTTTCCCGAGTCGGTGCTGTGGCCGAGCACGCTGCTGGAAGATGCCCGCTGTGCCGAGTGGCTCGCCTTTCTCGCTTCCGGCGTGCACCCCATCTACGCCCACGTGCGCCGTCCCGAGCGCTACGCCACGGGTGACGCGGCCAAGGCCGATGTGGTCGAGACCGCCCGCCGCAGCACCCGCGAGCTGTTCGAGATGATCGAGGCGCGCCTGGCCGAGCGCCCGGACGCCTGGGCACTCGGGGAGCGCTACAGCGTCGCCGATGCCTACCTCTTTGTCTTCTGGCAGTGGGGCGCCGGCGCCGTGCTCGGCTACGACATGGCCAGCGACTTCCCCGCCTGGAGCCAGCACGCCCGGCGCATGCTCGCCCGACCCGCCGTCGGCCGCGCTCTGGCACGCGAAGGGCTCGACATCCCGACACCCTGAGCTATCCCGCTGCACCCAGGACGGGGTGATGGCATCACCTGTGGTCGCATAACTTTCCTTGATTGCTGCGCTTGGTACGCCGCGCAAAGTGATAGACTGCGCGGCCTTTCAGACTGGCTGGAGAGCGGCACCCGATGCGAGACGATGCCGACACGATGATGGCGCCCCAAGCGCGCGATCCCGAGACGACCCACGCGGCGCAGGACCCGGCGACCGGCCACCCGCGCCCGCCGCGGCGCGAGTTCAAGGCCCGTGGCAGTTTCGTCGAGCGCTGTGACGGTTGCCGCCTGCCGGTGCTCAACTGTCTCTGCCCCTACCGGGTGAGCACCACCAGCGAGGCCGAGGTGTGGCTGCTCACGCACCCGCTGGAGCACAACAAGCCGACCAACACCGGCCGGCTGATCGCCGACGTGCTGCCGCAGACCCAGGTGTTCGACTGGCACCGTACGGCGCCGGACGCGGGGCTGCTCGCACTGCTCGCCGACCGCCGCTACGTGCCCTTCGTGATCTTTCCCGACGACCAGCCGGACTACCAGCACCGGGTGGTCGACGAGCGCGCCGTGGTCGGCGTCAAGCAGGATGGCTTCATTCCCGTTTTCATCCTGCTCGACGGCACCTGGCGCCAGGCGCGGCGGATCTTCCGCAAGAGCCCCTATCTGGACGGCCTGCCGGTGTTACCGCTGCACACCGACCGCCTGACCCGCTACCGCCTGCGCAAGCCCGCCTCTGCTTCGCATCTGTGCACCGCCGAGGTTGCCGCCGAGCTGCTGCGCAAGACCGGTGACGGGGTAGCCGCCGACGTGCTCGACGACTACTTCGACGCCTTCAACGAAAGCTACGCCGCGAGCCGCTTCTACCACAAGATCGACAAGCCCAGCGCCCCCATGCAGCGGCTGCTCGACCGCCGCATGGCCGGCAGCGCCCACCTCGTCAATCCGCGCGGCTGAGCCCGCCGCCTTCGGCTCGAGCCGGCAGGCGGCTCGCTTGAGGGGGGCTTGGGTGTTATCGTCTCCGCCGTGCGCCCGAATAGCTCAATTGGATAGAGTACCGGCCTTCGAAGCCGTGGGTTGCAGGTTCGAGTCCTGCTTCGGGCGCCATTCCTTCCGCGTTACCTGCCTCGCCTCCTTGATCCGGGCACTCGAGACGTACTCACGCCACCTTCTCGAGCGGTAGCTCGACGCCCAGGCGGGCCAGCATGCGTTGAAAATCCGCCAGGCTGTAGCGTTCATCCTCGGTTACCAGGGCGCGGATGCGGCCGCTGCCCGGCGTGCCTTCGCCCAGACCGGCGACAATCGTCTCGGCGGGATCGAGGAAGCGGCAGCCGGGACTGGCGGTCTCGAAGAACCCCTTGAGCCAGGGCAGGTGCGTGCTCGATAGTGTCAGCACCTCGAGCCCCGGCACCCGGCGATGCAGCGTTGTGACGAACTCGTTCACCTGCGCCTGCGTCCCCTCGGGGTCGAACAGAAAGGCGCCACTCTCCACCAGTTCCACCATCGCTGAGGCATCGATCAGGCTCACGGCCTCCGGCGCCGACGTCTGCCTGGCCACGAAGCTGCGCAGTTCGTCACTCTCGATCAGCGAGCGCACACCCATGATGCCGACCTTGCCATGCGGGGCGAGCGCCAATGCCTCGGCCAGGGGCGGAAAAACGCCGAAGAGCGGCAGCGTAGTGAGCGGTCGCACTCGCTCCAATACCGTGATTGAGGGTGCATTCGACGCCATCACGATGGCCGAAGGGGAGAAGCCTTCCAGAAAGCGCAGGGTGCGTGCCATCACCTCGGCGAGTTCGTCTGGCTCTTTACTGCCGTAGGGAAAGCTGGCGCGGTCGGCGAAGTAGATCACGTCCTGCCGGGGCAGGCGGCGCTGAATCTCCGCGACGATGGCATAGCTGCCGATACCGGCATCGAAGACGGCGATAGGGCGATTCAAGGCGCTCTCTGGCATGGAACGGTTCCCATAACGATGAATTCAGCGGTGCGACACGGCCAGGGCTCCCCCGGCGGCGACGAACAGGCTACCGGTGGTGCGATTGAACAGCCGCACGCGACGCGGTGTGGCGAACCAGCGGCTCACGCTGGAGCCGACCGAGGCGTAGGTGGTCATGGTGGCTAGATCGACGACGAGCCAGGTCAACGCCAGGATCGCGAACTGCGACCACTGTGGCTGGCCAAGGTCGATGAAGTTGGGAAAGAGCGCGCCGAAGAACAATAGATCCTTGGGATTGCTGATGCCCACGGTAAAACCCTTGGTGAACAGACGCCCTGGGCTCTGCCCAAGCGTGGGTGACGCGCTGTCTCCGGGTGGTACCGCGGGCGCTGCCGCCGGGGCCCGCCACGCCTGCACGCCGAGATAGATCAGGTAGGCCGCACCGACGACCTTGAGCACCAGGAAAGCCGTTTCCGAGGTGGCCAGAATGGCCCCGAGGCCCAGCGACGAGAGCGCCATCAAGGCGAGCGATGCCAGCGCGCCACCCACCACGGTGGCCAGGGCACGGCGGCGCCCGTGACGTAGCCCGTGATGCATGCAGAGCAGGGCGACCGGCCCGGGGAACAGAATCAGCGCGGTGATGACGCCGAGATAGGTGATCCAGAGGGCGAGGTCCATCGTGTGATTCCTTGTCTTGAAAACGTGCGCCAAGCGCTACCTGAGTGATCGTCTCGATAAGTGCGGGCTGGCGCTAAGACGCGACAGCGCCGTTCAGGCGGCGCTTCATGATGTAGTCGTTATCCACCACATCGCCCATGCGAAATTCGTGAACGCCATCGATCACGAAACCGAGTTTCTTATAGAACGCGATCGCGGTGAGATTGTGCTCCCACACCCCCAGCCACAGGAGGGTGGCGTCACGCCGCGCGGCGATCTCCTGCGCCTTGTCGTAAAGAATTCGGCCGTAGCCTTGCCCCTGTAGTGACGCGAGCAGGTAGATTCGCTCTATCTCCAGCGCATCCTTATCGTGATGCTCGGTTTGCGCCTCACCCCAGTTCACCTTGAGGTAGCCGCCGCATACGCCGTCGACTTCCAGCAGCCAGAATTCGGACTGGCCGTTCGCGATTTCGGTCGCCAGGTTCGAAGACGCGAAGGCGGATTCGAGGTACTGCGCGATGACCTGGGCCGGGTAGTGAGGCGCAAACGTCTCGGTGTAGGTGGCTCTACCAATGGCAGCCAACACATCGATGTCTTGTTCGGACGCCTGTCTGACGGTCGGGGGCATAGGTCCTCGCGTTATAATGCACATGGGGCGATGGGGATAGAGACTACAGCACGCGAACGGACCCAATGTCAGTACTCCTGGGCTGCCAATGCCTCACCAGTTGGGTGGCCAGCACCGCCACAGCCATCGTTAGCAGATGGCGACGTCCACCGGGTCTCTTCCTCTTGGCATCGATTGAGGCGGGCCGCGTAGCAGGCCTTCGAATCGAGCTTACCGCAGCGCCAGCGGGGCTGTCGCATTGGTCTGGTGGGTTACCGTCTCGAGAAAGCTGAAACCAACATAGGCGTTGCGGTGGTGTCGGGCAGTATTGCATTCGCTTCAAAAGCGATAGCCTGGGCCAAATCAGCCGCTATCACGACTTGTCCCAGTAGGCCGCTTCGACACCCAGCGGCTCGAACCCATATCCGTAGGGCAGCTTCCCATGAACCTCCACCAACTCTGGCTCTTTCTCCCGGCCTGCTTCGCGCTGAATATGGCCTTTGGTCCCAACAATCTGCTGGCAACGACCAATGCCGCACGGGTCGGGCCGTTGAAGGCGGTGTTGGCCTCATTGGGGCGGATCGCGGCGTTCATCCCGATGATCGCTGTGGCCGGGGTCGGAATGGGGACGCTGCTGACGACCTCGATATGGTTCTTTCTGATCGTCAAATGGGCCGGCGCCGCCTATCTGGCCTGGCTCGGGATCAAGCTGCTGATGAGCCGGCCGCAGACGGTCGAGGTCGCGAGTGGGGCGCCGCAGTCGCTCTGGCGGCTCATGCGCCAGGAGTTCCTGGTGGCGGCCGGTAACCCCAAGGCGATTCTGATCTTCACCGCCTTTCTGCCGCAGTTCGTGGTGGCAGAGCACTATGCGGCGAGCTTCACTCTGCTGGGCGCGCTCTTCTTGCTGATGGAACTGGTCGCCGTGGCGGTCTATGCCATCCTGGGTAGCCGCATCGGCCGCTATCTGCGCGGTGGGCGCACCTTGCAGTGGTTCAACCGGGTCAGCGGCGCTTTGATGCTGGCGTTCAGCGTGGGCATCGTGGCGATGAAGCGGCCGGTGGCATAACGGGTTGTGGATGGCGTTGGCCTGGCAAAGGGCATGGCAGCAAGGCAATACGATGAGACTTTGGAGATGACACCACGTCAGCAGGCGTTCGTGGCGGCTTTTCTGGCCACGCTTGAGGAACCGGAGCGGCGCCGGGCATCTGCGATTCAGCCCGATATGTTCTGTGACAATCGGGCCGACGCGGATGAGTGCGCGCGTCTGGTCGATCAAGGGATCAAGCGTGCGAGCTGTAGTCTGTTGGCGGCCTACGAGATCGAGGGTGTCGATAGACCAGCGCCCGGCGCCTTCACGCTGGTGGTCGATTGGGCCCAGAACCCGGTATGCGTGATCGTGACGACCCAGGTGGAGATCGCGCCTTTCGATCAGGTCTCCGCCGAGTTCGCTTATCTCGAGGGAGAGGGTGACCGCTCGCTCGCGCAGTGGCGGGAGACCCACCGCCGCTATTTCGAGCGTGCGGCCAGCCAGCTCGGTATCTCCTTCAGCCCGCAGGATCTGCTGTTGTTGGAGCAGTTCGAGAAAGTCTATCCCCTCTGATCTCCCTGCCGCCGGGCTGTGTGAAATCCTCTCCGGCGCTTCCGCTGTGGGTTGCTACGCTCAATAGGCAATCGAGTGGTTTCACCGACGCAAGGGAGCGTGTTCATGGCTAGCGCGACTCGACGCCGCTGGGTCGGCGTTTTTACCGTGGCGCTCGTGCTGCTGTTTCTTGCCATCGTGGTCGGGCCCTGGGCGTTGACGAAGTGGGCGGAGAGTCACTTTTCCCGTTCGCTGGGTGAGTCGGTCACGCTGGAGCGCCTCTCTTTCAATCCTTTCACCGCCACGGCGTCGTTCTCGTCACTGCGTATCGGCAGCGACAAGACGCCGATGCTCTCGGCCGCGTCGGGCCGGGTGGCGTTCGCCTGGGATAGCCTGTGGCAGCCGGGTATTCATATCGATTCCGTCATCCTGGGCTCGCCGCATCTGCATCTGGTCTCGCCCCCTTCCGGGCCGCTCAACGTGACGACGCTGGGAGCGACGTCTGGATCGGCCGGTGCCGGGCAGCCGATGCCGCTGACCATCGATCGGATCAGCGCCGAGCATGGGCGGATCGCCTGGGTCGATCAGGCGGCCACGGGGCAGCCCAAGACTCAGGCGGACGAGGTCGATCTCACGCTCCATGGATTTCAGCGGCCGGGTGGCGGCCCGATGCAGGGGCAGGCCACGGCGTCCCTGGGTGGTGGCCAGCTCGATCTCGAGGGGAGTTTCGGCCTGCTGCCGCTGAGCGGCGATCTCACGCTGAAGGCGCGGCAGGTCAACGCCGCCGCGCTCGACCCTTGGTTGACCCGGGCGTTGCCGGCGCGAGTGGTGGGCGGTCAGTTCTCGCTCGATGGCAGGCTGCGCTTCGGGCAGGCGGTGGCTACCGCCGTGGCCTATCAGGGCGGGGTGACGCTGAATGGCTTCGAGACCCAGGGGTCGCAGGGCCAGCCGCTGTTCTCGGTGCAACAGGGCGTGGCCAAGCAGGTCGATTTCGCCAGCGGCGACCACCTCGTCGTCGGCTCGCTGGCACTCACGGCGCCCAAGTTGAATGCGCTGGTGGATGATCAGGGGCGCTTCAATCTGACGGCGCAGTTCGGCGGCCAGCAGGCACAGGCGGGGCAGGCCCAGACTCAGAGCAACCAGGAACAGACTCGGACTAGCCAGAACCCAAGCGATGGGGGCCAGAGCCAGAGCAGCCAGAAACAGGGCGGCCAGGACCCAAGCAACGGGCATCAGAACCCAAATAGCCAAGCTGATCGTCAATCCGGCGGTATGGCGCTGGCGCTGAACCAGATGCATATCGAGCAGGGCGAGATGACGTTCGAGGATCGCCGCATGTCGCCGGTGGTGTCGCTGGATATCGGCCAGTTGCAGGGCCAACTGACGGGCTTCGATACCCGCACCGCCAAGCCCGCCCAGTACCATGTCAACGGCAGCGTGAGCGATGGTACCCCGGTGATGATCGAAGGGGACGTGAGCTTTGGCGACACCCTCGGCGCGCGTATGCATTTGACCACCGAGCGGCTGGCGCTGTCCCAGTTCGCTCCCTATATCCGGCGCTTCGCGGGCTATCGTATCGAGCATGGCAGCGCCGATCTCGATCTCCACTATCGCTTGGAGGATGGCGCGCTGACAGCGCGCAACCACATTATCCTCAAGCAGCTCGACCTCGGTCGTGAGATCGACCCGGACGCCAGCTCGCTGCCGCTGAAGAATCTGGTGGCGCTGCTGCAGGCAGAGAACGGGGTGATCAATCTGAACATCCCGATCGATACCACCGTCAACGGCAGTCAGGTGGATATGAGCGTGGTGATCTGGCAGGCGATCTCTGAGTCGCTGGGGAATATCGTCACCTCGCCGATCGATTCGCTGCAGGCGCTGATCGGCTCCCCCGAGAAGGGCTCATGACCACGCCAGGGCAACTGACGCTGCGCTGCGACTGCGGCAATCTCGAGATCACTGCGCCGATACCGGCGCAGGTGACCGTCTGCAACTGCGGGATCTGCCGTCGCTACGCTGCGCTCTGGGCCTACTACTCCCCCGGCGAGGTCACCCTCCAGGTCGACGAGGCGGGGGTTGCCCTGTGGCAGCGCGGTGACCGCGAGATCGAGTTCGTGCGCTGCGCCCGTTGCGGTTGTGTCAGCCACTACCGCACGCTGCCCGGTGATCCCGATCCGCTGATCGCGCTCAATGCGCGGCTGGCGGAGCCGGCGCTGGCGGGCGTTCCGGTGCGCCAGGCGGACAACGCCTCGCGCTGAGCGGGCGCAATGAAAAGCCCGGCGCGATGGCCGGGCTCGACATCACTTGCGACGGGCGGCGGCGATGCTGCCGAAGCGGCGCTGGAACTGGGCGGCGCGGCCTTCGCTGCCGACTTCGCGCTGCTTGCCGGTGTAGAAGGGGTGCGAGGCGGAGGAGATATCCAGACGGACCACCGGGTAGGTGTTGCCGTCTTCCCACTCCATGGTTTCGTCCGAGCTCATGGTCGAGCCGATCTTGAAGTACTTGTCGACGCTGGTGTCGTGGAAGATCACCGTGCGGTATTCGGGATGGATACCGTCTTTCATGCTCTTTCTCCTGTAGCGATGATGGCTGGGTCAATGAGATCTGGGTCACTGATCCAATAGTGTTATGTTATCACATAGCTGTGTAGGTGAGTCCAGCAGGCGAGTCCAGCCGGTGAGTCTGCAGGGATGGGATTGCCATCAGCGGCGCCCCCGTTCCTGTAGCCATGGCATCGCCAGGACGAGACTGTCCCATGACGCCTCAGCGACCTGCCGTTATCTGGGCGAGTCACCCGCCTACGTTCGTCAGCGCCGATCCGGTATCATCGTCGCGCTTTCTTGCGTTCTTCTCTTTCTCTGACAGGCAGCGGATATGCATAACGTCTACGTTCCCGTGGTGGGGATCCTCCTCGTCTTTGGTGCCATCTTCGGTTATCAGGCCTTTAACGATAGCCAGGTCGATGACAACGTGGCGCAACTGATCGCCACCCAACGCGGGGTGGAGAAGGTCGAGGTGAAGGATCTCGACTCGGTGCAGAAAGGCTACGGCCTGTGCGGCCAGTACCGGGTAGCGGGGGAGACGGCCTATGCGCCGTTCTACTACAGCCAGGTGGATGATCGGGTCACGCTCGACACCCAGGCCAAGTCTTACCAGAAGTACTGCAGCCGCTGAGCCCAGTGCGGAGAACATGGCGATAGCTGATGACCCAATGGCTCTGTCGCATTGCCGGTCGAGAAGCGTGGATCGAAAGACCCGAAGCGAGAGATCGGGATCGAGAGATGTAAATCGAGAAGCGGATATCGAGAGGTGCAGTTCAAGTCATGGAGATCACGATGCGCAGACGTCTTGCGGTACTGGCAGCCGGTTTGGTGAGCGCGACGCTACTCGGCGGCTGCGCCCCGGCGCCAACGGCTTCGTCGGCCTCGGCTGCGCCGGAGGCATCGGCGGCAGCTACGCCGAGGGGCGCCTGCGACAAGCCGGCGGCAAACCCCATCCCGTCTCAGCGCTTCGATGAGACCGTACAGCAACTGGCGCACGCCACAGGGTGTTTCATCGACACCGATCTGGCCCGCACCGGGGCGGTCCGTGTCCACGCTGTCAGCGAGGCCATGAGCATTCGACAGGCGCTGGAGAAGGCGCTGGCGGGCACGTCGCTCGATATCGTCGCGCAGACACCTAACCGTATCACGGTGCGCTGACGCGCCGCCTGACTGCCGACTCGCCCGGCCACAGCGGCGGCCGGGCGGAGGTGCGGTTCAAATCTGCTGGAAGCGCTCGATACGATCGCGGATCGCGACTTCGGGGCCGACCAGATCGGTGAGGTCGCTTTCCGTCAGGCCAATATGGGTATGCCCGCGGGCGATGGAGACATAGGTCTCGCCCTCGCGGATTGCCTCCTCGACCATCAGCGACAGCTCCTTGCGGTCGTTCAGTGACGCGGGGTCGAAGGGTTGCCGGGCACGCTGCTGCTGCAGGATCTGCTCCTTGCGGCAGCGGGTCAGCAGGCTTTCGGTGATGAACGGTGTACTCTTCACGGGATCGATCCCCCTCGGTCAGGTCCACCTTGAGACTAGAACCGAGTGAGAACTTCTCTCCATTACCATTTGGGCGAATAGAAGCCCTGTCACACCTGCCGCCCCTTGTTCTGCGACCCGCCTCCCCCGTCGCGCCCACCTGGTCTAGGCTATGAGGCGATGTATCTCGTGACTGCCAGAAGTGGAGATCTCCATGCCTTATCGCCTCGATCTCTCCCAGCCGCTGGAAGACGAAATCCGCCGGGTTGCCCTCGAGCAGATAGCCCGGGCGCGCCGTGCGCTGGCCGAGGAGCCGCCGGTGGAGGCGATCCACGAGCTGCGCAAGCGCTGCAAGAAGATTCGTGCACTGCTGCGTCTGGTGCGCCCGGCGCTGGGCAAGCGCTACGCCCGCGAGAATCGGCGCTTTCGCGATCTGGCACGGCAGGTTTCGGGCCGGCGTGACGAGCAGGTCTTGCTCGAGACCTTCGATGCGCTGCTGGCGCACTACCGTAGCGATGTCGACCGCCGCCACTACTCAGCGATTCGAGGGCGGCTGAAGGCGCGCCGCGAACGCACCCTGGCCGGTGAGGGCGCAGTGGATAACGTCGCGTTGGAAGCCGCCCTCGACGAGGCGAGCCAGGCGGTGACCAGTTGGCGTCTACAGGGGGTGGATCTGGCCGCCTGGCAGGCTGGGCTCGTGGCAACCTATCAGCGCCTGGGGCAGGCGGGCGAGAGCGCCGCGGAGGAGGGCAGCGTGGCGGCGTTCCACGAGTGGCGCAAGCGGGTGAAGTACCACCGCTACCACTGCGAGCTGCTGCGTCCGCTGTGGCGGGCAGAGCTGACGGTGAGAGCAGAGGAGGCGCATCGGCTGTCGGATCTGCTCGGCGAGGATCACGATTTGGCGATGCTGGCGGCGGCGCTGGACGACGACGACATGCAGCGCCTCTCTGCCGAGCGGCGCCAGGCGCTGGGCTCACTGGTGGCGCGTCGCCGCCTGAGACTGCAGGGTGCCGCCATGCCGCTCGGCACGCGGCTGGCGGCGGAGTCGCCCAAGGCCCTGGGCAAGCGTTTCAAGCGCTATCGCCGGGCGCTGCAAGGTTGAGCGCAAGCCGGTGAAGACGCAGGCGAATACGGGGATATAGCGAGCACGTCGGAGTATTTGGCGCTTGCCGTCCGTAGCGCGGATCGGTAGGGTGGCGCGCTTCATGCCTAACGAACGCTCCCCTCATATGACTTCCGATCCCAACGCGCCATCGTCCAAAGGTGGCCGTTTTGGCGACCCCGTCGTACTCGTGCTCACTGTGGGTTTCATCGTGCTGTTCGTCGCCGCTTCGGCGATTGCTCCGGACACCGTGGCGCATCTGATCGACGTCGGCTTCACCCAGTCCGCGCGGCTGTTCGGTAGCACCTTCCAGCTCTTGATGCTGTTGACCTTCTTCATCGCCATCGGTGTGGCGCTCTCTCCGGCTGGCCGCGCGCGCATCGGCGGGCTCGACAAGCCGGACATGAGCACCTTCCGCTGGGTGTCGATCATCCTGTGCACGCTGCTGGCGGGGGGCGGGGTCTTCTTCGCCGCCGGCGAGCCGATCTATCACTTCGTGGTCACGCCGCCAGCGTTCGATACCCAGGCGGGTACGCCGGCGGCGGTGCCGAACGCGCTGGCCCAGGCCTTCTTCCACTGGGGCTTCACCGGCTGGGCCATTCTCGGCACGCTGCCGGTGTGTATTCTCTCGCACCAGCACTATCAGCGTGGCTTGCCGCTGCAGCCGCGCACGCTGCTGGCGCCGGTGATCGGCGACAAGCGGATGAAAGGTGTCCTCGGTGGCGTCATCGATGCCATCTGCGCCATCGCGGTGACCGCCGGCACGGTGGGGCCGCTAGGCTTCCTGGCGACCCAGGTCAGTTTCGGGCTCCACGATCTGTTCGGCTTTCCCCGCGGTTACGAGGTGCAGCTGATGATCCTCGTCGGCCTGGGGGCGATCTACGTCACCTCGGCGGTGACCGGGATCGACCGCGGTATCCAGTTTCTCAGCCGCTTCAATGTGATCTGGGCCATGGTCCTGGGGGGCGTGATCCTGGTGCTGGGGCCGACCCTGTTCTTGGTCAATAGCTGGTTCCAGGGCTTCGGATCCTATCTCAGCCACTTCTTCGAGCTCTCGACCCTGACCACGGTCACCGCGCCGCTGGGCTGGCTGAAGTGGTGGACGGTGTTCTTCTTCGCCTGGTTCGTCGGCTTTGCGCCGCCGATGGCGATCTTCGTCACCCGTATCTCCCGCGGGCGTACCATCCGCGAGATGATCATCGCCACCGCGGTGCTGGCGCCGATCGTGACCACCGTGTGGTTCACCCTGCTCGGCGGCTCCGGCATCTTCTACCAGCTGCATGGGGTGATCGATCTGGCCGAGCCGCTCAAGAACTTCCAGTTCGACGTGGCCACGCTGACGGTGGCGCAGGCGCTGCCCGGCGGTACCTGGATGGCGCTGGCGGTGCTGGTGCTCACCACTATCTTCGTCGCCACCACCGGCGACTCGATGAGCTATGCGGTCTCGGTGGTGTGCGCGGGGCACGACGACCCGGGCGTGGCGCTGCGCGCCTTCTGGGGTGTCACCTTCGCGCTGATGGCGGCGATCCTGCTCTACATGGGTTCGGGCCAGGTCAGCGTACTGCAGCAGTTCCTGGTGATCCCGGCGGTGCCGGTGGCCTTCCTGCTGATTCCCACCCTGTGGCACGGGCCGCGGGCGGCGTATGCCATGGCCAGGGAGCAGGGTGTGCTCTGAGACCCAACGTCAGAGGGTGTTTACAAAGTCGACGCCCAGACGAAAGAAGGCCCGGCGGGTTACCCCGCCGGGCCTTTTGCTACCCGCCCTCCCGGCAGCGCGGGCTGCCAGGGCGACGGTGCTTGGCGGCCATCGCGGCCGTCATGGTGCCTGGCTCATGCTCAGGCGTGGGTGGTCTCGAGCGTCTCGGCCTGAGTGGTGTCGTGCTGGTCGGCACCGCTCAGAGAGGTGTCGCTCAGGCGCTGCTGCTGGCCGTTGATCGGAATCTGGCGCGGACGCTGCTCTTCGGGCACCACGCGCAGCAGGTCGACGATCAGCAGGCCGTTTTCCAGCCGTGCGCCCTGGACCTCGATGTTTTCGTCGAGACGGAACGAGAGCTTGAACGCGCGCTGGGCGATACCCTGGTGCAGGTACTGAATCTGCTGCTGGCCATCGCGCTCACCCTTGCCGGCGCTGATGGTCAGCACGCGCTTCTCGACGTTGACATCGAGCTCGCCCTCGCTGAAGCCGGCGGCTGCGACGGCGATGCGGTAGTCGTTCTCGCCATACTTCTCGACGTTGTAGGGCGGATAGCTGGGTACGTCGTTCTGCATCGCGGTCTCGAACAGATCGTTGAGCCGGTCGAAACCGATGGAACGGCGGAACAGCGGAGAAAGGGACAGAGTATTCATGGTGCAACCTCCTGAATGACAGCGAAGTCTTGAGGTGCCCGGGCCCACCCCGGGTCACCGGTCACGGACCCGCTTGGCGGCGTCCGCTGTCGAGGAGATGACGCATGCAAGATGCCGTCTGCCAACTGGCGCTCTCTCGACGTTATGTTAAATAGGGTCGTTCAAGCAGCTTTCAAGAGGGGAAGTGAATCACGCCGCGATTTTTTTCATCCCCGGCTCTCAGCCCTGCTATCAGCGGCCTCGGCGGTACCCGGAGCAGACAATGGTGGCAGTTGGAGGGCTTTCAAGAGGCGGGATGAGAAAGTCAGGGAGTGCGTGAAAGCGGTTATGGGCGCAGGCCCGAATCAGCCATCTAACGACAGCCGAACGGCTTCCCTTGAACACGCGCCCTCGGCTCGCGCATGGCGAACCGAGGGCTCTGAATCAGCTGAGGGCTCTGAATCAGCTGAGGGCTCTGAATCAGCTGAGGGCTCTTAATCAGCTGAGGGCTCTGAATCAGCCGAGGGCTCTGGGCTATCCGAATAGCTGCCCGGCGATGCGCAGGCCGGCCACCCAGGTGGCGATCGCCGAGCCGAGGCTCGAGAGCAGGAACACCAGCAGGGTGCGTGCGACCCGGTTGCGCCACCAGCCGCGCCAGTGGCTGACATCGCCGCGCAGGCGCGAGAAGTCACCCACCGTGGGGCGGCGGAAGTAGAGCTCGACCCCGGCGGTGACGAAGCCGACACCGATGGTGGGGTTGAGCGAGGTGAGCGGGGCGCCGAAGAAGGCGGCGGCGATGGTCAGCGGATGGCCCAGGGCGATCAGCGCCCCCAGCGCCGAGAAGCTGCCGTTGATCAGCACCCACTCGGCCACCAGCGACCAGCCGAAGGCGGTGTCGCGGCTGAAGCCGATGGCGAAGCCGGTGAGCACCAGCGCGACGATGATCCAGGGCAGCGCCTTCCACCAGCGCGCGCGTGGCGCGGTCGACTCCAGCGCTGTGCGCTCTTCGCGCAGCGTCTGCGCGGCCGGCGGCTGGGCGTCCAGCGCCTGCAGATGCTCGCCCATGCCCTTGAGGTGGCCGGCGCCGATTACCACCAGCACCCGGCGGGCGGCGCCGTCGGGCAGCGACTCCACCAGCTTGAGCGCCATGAAACGGTCGCGCTCGGCGATCAGCGGCACATAGAGGGATTCCGACTGCTCGGCGAACTCGGCGAAGGTGGATTCGAGCACGTCGCCCTGCTTGAGCTTCTCGATCTCTTCGCTGGAGACCGTCTGCCGCGACAGCACGCTGCCGAGCAGCCCCGAGATCAGCCCGAAGCGCTTGTACCAGGGCACGTTCTGGTAGATCCGCTTGAGGGTGACGCCGATCTCACGATCGATCAGGTAGAGCGGCAGGCCGGCACGTTCGGCACCCTTGACCGCGGCTCGCATCTCCGCCCCCGGCTCGATGCCGGAGTGGGCCGCCACCCGCTGCTGGAAGGCGCCGAGCGCCAGGCTTGCCGCAACCATGCCCGCCTTGCCCTGCTTGAGCACCTGAAACAGGTCGAGCTTGGCCATGGCGTCGGGCTGGGTCAGGCTCTGGTGGCGCGAGGTGCAGAGCTCGATCGCCACGGCGTCGAACTCGCCGGAGTCGATCAGCTCGCGCACTTCGTCGGCGCTGGCCTGGGAGACATGGGCGGTGCCGAGCAGGGTCAGCTCGTGCTCGGCGAGCGCGACGACCTCGCGGGGGCCGGCTGTGGAGTCAGACATCGGGGGGATATTCCAAGGCTAGAGAAAAGTCATCGCCCCATATTGCACGTCACGGCGGCGATGCCAAGCCGACCGGTGAAAAACCGGTCGGCCGGAGACTGGCAAGTCGGCTGTCGCGCCGAGCCTGGCTAGTTCGCCTCGCTTGCGGTGCGGGCTGTCTCGTCCGCTGGGCTGGCTGTCTTCTGCGCTGCGCGAGCCTTGGGCGAACGGCAGGCGGCGGCGGTGAACAGCACGTCGGTGGAGGAGTTGAGCGCGGTCTCGGTGGAGTCCTGCAGCACGCTGATGACGAAGCCGATCGCCACCACCTGCATGGCGACATCGGCAGAGATGCCGAACAGACTCGCCGCCATCGGAATCAGCAGCAGCGAGCCGCCGGCCACCCCGGAGACGCCGCAGGCGGCGAGGGCGGAAACGATGCACAGCAGCAGCGCGGTGGAAAAGTCGACGCTCAGGCCCAGGGTGTGGGCGGCGGCCAGGGTCATCACGGTGATGGTCACCGCGGCGCCGGACATGTTGATCGTCGCGCCCAGCGGTATCGACACCGAGTAGGTGTCGGCGTGCAGGTCGAGGCGCTTGCACAGCTCCATGTTGACCGGGATGTTGGCGGCACTGCTGCGGGTGAAGAAGGCGGTGATGGCACTGCCGCGCAGACAGGTGAAGACCAGCGGATAGGGGTTGCGACGGGTATACAGGAACACGATCAGCGGGTTGGTCACCAGCGCCACGAACGCCATGCAGCCGACGATCAGTCCGAGCAGATGGGCGTAGTCGGCCAGCGCGCTCATGCCGGTGGTGGCGAAGGTGTTGGCGACCAGCCCGAAGATACCCAGCGGGGCGAGCCGGATCACCCAGCGCACCAGCCCCGAGACGGCGTCGGAGATATCGGCGAGGCCGCGCCGGGTGGTGTCGCTGGCGCGCCGCAGCAACAGCCCCAGGCCCACCGCCCAGGCCAGAATGCCGATGAAGTTGGCGTTGGTCAGGGCCGCCACGGGGTTGTCCACCGCGTTCAGTAGCAGGTTGCGCAGGATCTCGGCGATCCCCGAAGGCGGCGTGCCGTCGGCTTGGGGCGCATCGATGATCAGCGTGGCCGGGAACAGAAAGCTCGCGCTCACCGCCACCAGCGCCGCCACCAGGGTGCCGATCAGATAGAGCGCCAGTACGCCGCGGATCTGGGTCGGCTGGCCGCGCTCATGGCTGGCGATGGCGGCCATCACCAGCACGAACACCAGGATCGGTGCGATCGCCTTGAGCGCGCTGATGAACACCTGCCCCAGAATCTCGAACGACTGCGCCAGCGCCGGCGCCAGCTGGGCGACCAGCAGGCCGAGGAGAATACCGATGACGATCTGCGGGATCAGCCCCAGCCGCGGGAACGGCCGGGAGGAAGCGCTGCGTTGCGAATTGACGGACATGACTCTCTCGTGATGCGAAAGGTAGGGGACGGCACTACCGCTGCCTCGTGAGCCTCTTGGCGGCGCCGGAAAGCCGCGCATTCTATCACCGCCACCCGCCGGGCTGCCCCCCTGGCGGAGGCGCGCTTGTCATCCTTTAGTGGAAGACCGTATCGGTGACCGCGGGGCGGCGATCTCAGCGGCGCCAGAACGCCGGGGTGAACAGCACCAGCACGGTGAAGATCTCCAGGCGCCCCAGCATCATCGCCAGCACCAGAATCCACTTGGCCAGATCGGGGATGTCGCCGTAATCGGTGGAGACCGCGCCCAGCCCGGGGCCCAGGTTGTTGAGCGCCGAGCCCACTGCCGACCACGCGGTGACCTGGTCGAGCCCGGTGGCCGAGAGCGCCAGCAGCATCAGCACGAAGAGCATCAGATAGACCGAGAAGAAGCCCCACACCGCCTCGGCCACCCCTTCGGAGATGCGCATCTTGCCCACCTTGACCGCGAACACCGCGTTGGGATGGATCAGGCGGTGCACCTCGCGGATGCCCTGCTTGAGGATCAGCAGGATACGGATCACTTTCATCCCGCCGCCGGCGGAGCCGGAGCAGGCGCCGACGAAGGCCGCCATGAACAGCATGATCGGCAGTACCCCGGGCCACAGGGTGAAGTCGGCGACGCTGAAGCCGGAGGTGGTGGCCACCGAGACCGACTCGAACAGCCCGTGGCGCAGGCCGGTGGCGTCGTGGTAGGTGCCGGTGGCGAACAGCGTGATCACGGTGATCAGCACCAGCAGGCCGAGGAAAGAGACGAAGAAGCAGAACTCCGGATCGCGGATGTACTGCAGCAGCCGCTTTTCACGCCATACCGCGAAGTGCAGGCCGAAGCTGATCGACGAGACGATCATGAACAGCACGCAGATCAGCTCGATGGTGGGACTGTCGAAGTAGGCGATGCTGGCGTCATGGGTGGAAAAGCCGCCCACCGCAATGGTCGAGAAGCTGTGGCCGATGGCATCGAACCAGTCCATGCCGGCCAGCCAGTAGGCCAACGCGCAGACCACGGTGAGGATCACATAGATGTACCACAGCGCCTTGGCGGTCTCGGTGATCCGCGGGGTCAGCTTGGAGTCCTTCAGCGGCCCGGGGATCTCGGTGCGGTAGAGCTGCATGCCACCGATGCCCAGGGTGGGCAGGATCGCCACCGCCAGGACCACGATCCCCATGCCGCCGAGCCACTGGAGCTGCTGGCGGTAGAAGCGGATCGAGGCGGGCAGTTGATCGATGCCGTGGAGCACCGTGGCGCCGGTGGTGGTGAGCCCGGAGAAGGATTCGAACGCCGCATCGGTGAAGCTCATCGCCGGTGCTTCGGAGACCATGAAGGGTACGGTACCGAACAGCCCCAGCACGCCCCAGAACAGCACCGTGATGATGAAGCCGTCGCGGGTGCGCAGCTCGCGCCGGGCGCGCCGGTTGGGCCAGTAGAGCAGGGCGCCGGTGACCACCGAGATCGCCATGCCGATGGCGAAGGCGTGCCAGTTGCCATCATGGAAGATCCGCGCGATCACCATCGGCGGCACCATGGTCAGGCTGAACAACATCAGCAGCAGCCCGACGATGCGCAGGGTCACGAACAGATTCATGCGCACACGCTCACGAACGGCCGCCGCGACCGGTGTGAAGAGATCGCAAATACCCTCTTGAAGACCGCCATCTCCACGAGCGGCACCAGAACGAACGGTATCGGGACGAACAGCATCAGAAGAAGGTGAGCCCGACCTGGAACAGCCGTTCGACGTCGCGGATGCGGCGCTTGTCGATCACGAACAGGATCAGGTGGTCGCCGCTCTCGATCAGCACGTCGTCGTGGGCTATCAGCACCTCCTTGCCGCGGACGATGGCTCCGATGCTGGTGCCGCTGGGCAGATCGACCTCGCCGATGGTGCGCCCGACCACCCGGGAAGAGCGCTTGTCGCCATGCGCGATCGCCTCGATCGCCTCTGCGGCACCGCGGCGCAGCGAGTGCACGTTGACGATGTCGCCTCGGCGCACGTGGGTCAGCAGGCTGCCGATGGTGGTCTGCTGCGGCGAGATGGCGATATCGATCTCGCCACCCTGGACCAGGTCCACGTAGGCGGCGTTGTTGATCAGCGTCAGCACCTTCTTGGCGCCCAGGCGCTTGGCCAGCATCGACGACATGATGTTGACCTCGTCGTCGTTGGTCAGCGCGCAGTAGATATCGCAGTCCTCGATGTTCTCCTCGAGCATCAGCCGCTTGCTGGTGGCACTGCCGTGCAGCACCACGGTGCGGTCGAGCCGCTCGGAGAGGGTGCCGCAGCGGCTCAGGTCGTGCTCGATGATCTTGACCTGATGCTTGTGCTCGAGGGTCTCGGCCAGGCGCTCGCCGATGTTGCCGCCGCCGGCGATCACCACGCGGCGGAAGTCGCGGTCGACCTTGCGCAGCTCGCCCATCACGGTGCGGATATCCTTGCGCGCGGCGATGAAGAAGACCTCGTCATCGGCCTCGATCACGGTGTCGCCGGAAGGAATGATCGGCCGGTCGCGGCGGTAGATCGCGGCCACCCGGGTATCGATATCGGGCATGTGGCGGCGCAGAAAGCCCAGCTCCTGGCCCACCAGTGGCCCGCCGTAGTAAGCCTTGACCGCCACCAGCTGGGCCAGGCCGCCGGCGAAGTCGAGCACCTGCAGCGCACCGGGATACTCGATCAGCCGGCGGATATGGTCGGTGACCACCTGCTCCGGGCTGATCAGTACGTCGACCGGGATGGCGTCGTTGGAGAACAGGCTCTTGCGTGTCAGATACGCGGTCGAGCGCACGCGGCCGATCTTGGTCGGCGTGCGGAACAGCGAGTGCGCGACCTGGCACGCGATCATGTTGATCTCGTCGGAGCTGGTCACCGCGATCAGCATGTCGGCATCCTCGCCGCCGGCCTGGCGCAGGATGTTGGGGTAGGACGCGGTGCCCACGACCGTGCGGATATCCAGGCGGTTCTGCAGCTCGCGCAGACGCACTTCGCTGATATCCACGACGGTGATGTCGTTCTCTTCGTTGGCCAGGTGCTCGGCCAGCGTGCCGCCCACTTGGCCGGCCCCTAGAATGATAATTTTCATGCCAAACCGTCAGGGAAGCACTGAATAAGGGAAGCTCTGGATAGATGCCCACCCACCGCCTGGCGCCGGGCGCGCCTCGATCAGCGCGTAGCATAACGACCCTGGCCGGGGAATGACACCATCCGCGCGCGAGGGTATGGGTCGCGAAGGTGATGGTAAGTGCCAGGAAGCGTTACGGTCGTGAGCGGTGTCGTTGAGCGAACGATGTCGGGGAGCGAGAGGGCGGGCCGCGAGGTGCGCGCGGCCCGCGGCGGTCAGTCGAGGGAGATGCCCACCTTGACCGTCACCTGCCAGTGCGCGATGCGCTCGTTCTCGATATGGCCACGGGTCTCGGTGACCTCGAACCAGCGCATGCCGTGCAGCGACTCGCTGGCCTTGGCGATGGCGTTCTGCACCGCAGCCTCGATGCCGTCGGGGGAAGAACCGGTGATTTCGACCTGCTTGTAGACGTGCTCGCTCATGGAGTGACTCCTGCTGGGAATGAAAACGTTTCAGGGTGATAACCGTCAGGCCTCGATCACCGCGACCTCGAGCGCCGCCAGACGCTTGAGCACGTCGGCGTCGGTATCGAAAGTGACGGGGCGTGTCAGCGGCCACAGGAAATGGGTGCGGAAACCGGCGGCCACGGCGTCCTCGGCGGTCCACAGCACGCACACGTCGCGGGCCAGGCCGCAGACGTAGACATCGCTCACGCCCCGGTCGCGCAGCCAGCCGGCCAGCCCGGTGGCGGGGCGATAGCCGTCGGGGCCGACGTTGTTGCGAAAGGCGCTGTAGGAGTCGATGCGCGGATCGGTGCCCTTGCGGATGATCACGTCGCACGGCGACCAGTCGATGGCCGGGTGCAGCGCCGCGCCCTCGCTGCGCTGGATGCAGTGGTCCGGCCACAGGGTCTGGCTATGGCCGTAGAGCTCGATCGCCTCGAACGGCTGGTGCGGCGGATGGCACGAGGCGAAGGAGACGTGGCGGGCGGGATGCCAATCCTGGGTCGCCACGACATGGCCGAAGGCGTGCTGCGCCAGCAGCCAGGCGAGGCCGGGGAGAATCGCATCGCCCTCGGCGCAGGCGAGCGCCCCGCCGGGCATGAAGTCAGGCTGCACATCGATGATCACCAAGGCACTGTGCTCGGCGATGCCGTCGAGGGACTGCAACGCCGGCTGGGTCTGGGTGTGGGGCGTGAACGCGGTCTCGGTCTCCGACGCGGGTTCACTGGTGGCCACCGCACAGGCGGCATCGGTGGTATTGGCGCCGGTTGAGGCGCGGGGTGACGCGAGGCGATCTGACACGCTCTTGGCGGGCACGGGCGGCCTCCCTGATCCGGTATCCACCCTCAGTATCGAAGCGTGCCCGCCAGGGCGCAAGTCGGCGGGGTGCTCGGCCTGTCAGAATGGCCTGGTGACGCGTGAACCATGAGCGCGTTGAGTTGTTCGGCGGGATGTTGCTCGCCTGCCGCTCAGGCCGCCAAGTCGCTGCGCCGCGTCATGACAGTGTCGATCAGTCCCCAGTTGCGGGCCTGCTCGGCGTCCATGAAGTTGTCACGGTCGAGCGCTTTTTCGACGGTTGCCTCGTCCTGGCCACAGTGGTGCGCATAGAGTGCAATCAGCCGGCGCTTGGTTTTCTGGATGTTGGCCGCGTGGATGGCGATATCCGACGCCTGGCCGCGAAAGCCGCCCAACGGCTGGTGGATCACCACCGAGGCGTTGGCCAGCGCCATCCGTCGCCCTGGCTCACCCCCCATCAGCAGGAACGAGGCCGCCGAACAGGCCATTCCCATGCAGAGCGTCGCGACCGGGGCGGTGATGAACTGCATGGTGTCGTAGATGGCGAAGGCACTGGAGACGACCCCGCCAGGGGAGTTGATATAGAAGGAGATCTCCTTTTCAGGATTCTCCGACTCCAGGAACAGTAACTGCGCGCAGATCAGTGCCGCAGAGTCATCATTGACCTCGCCGTTGAGGAACACGATGCGCTCCCTCAGCAAGCGGGAGTAGATATCGAATGAGCGTTCGCCCCGGGAGGACTGCTCCACCACCATGGGAACGAGCTGCAAGCGGCTATTCATGTCGGCTTCTCCGGTGGTGGCGGTCAGGCGGCGAGGGCCCGCGTTGAGTGGTAACTGTCGTTGGCGGCTCGCTGATGCATGACGCCGGGGCGATGCGTCAGACGTAAGCGTGTCCTGTCTGGCGCGAGTGGTTCCAGCTCTATCAGCACCGTCGATTGGGGCTGGTCGGTCGCGGGGTCGTGCCAGGCGAACCAGACGCGTTCGTGCGCCTGCGTTTCGACGATGCGGTAGTCGATCTCGCTGCGTGCAGTGTCGCCACCACCCGGCGCCAAGCCGATCCATCTGGCCAGCAGAGCTGGCGTTGTCACGGCCTTCCAGACCTGTTCGAGCGGATGGTCGAAGTCGCACTCGTGCACGATCTCGGCCTGTCGTGACTCCCGTTCACTCATGATCCATCTCCTCGAGAAGCGTTTGCAGATTGTCGAGACGCTGTGGCCAAAAGCCCTGATAACGCTGGAGCCAGTCGAGCAGCGGCCGCAGGCCGTCTGGGTCGATACGGTAGCGCACCTGTCGCCCCTGGCGGCTGGCCACGATCAGCCCGGCCTTCCTGAGCACGGCGACATGCTGTGACACGGCAGGCTGGGAAATGCCCAGGCCTTGGCGCAGTTCGGTTGCGTTGAGCTCGGCGAGTCGCAGACGGTCGAGTAAGGCCCGACGGTTGGGATCGGCGAGTGCGTGAAATATCGTGGCTTCGTTCATGTTATTGATATAAGTGAAAACTTATCTTTTCACCCACATCCCTCCCCGTTTGCAGAGAAACCTGAGCTTGTCTGCCTGGGCATCGGTTTATCCAGCTATTTGTCTGTCCAGTCGCTACCGGCTATCCCACGACCTGTCGTCATCCCTACCTAAAAGATAAGTCTGTACTTATCTTTTTGTCAAACGTCACCGCGCCCCTGTCACGGCAGGCTGCCATCAAGGGCTCGAGGGCAGGCTCAGGATGCGATCGTCTTTAGTCAACGTGGCTGTCGCTGCGAATCACAGAGAGAGGCAGGCGATGTGCCTGCCTCTCTCTGGATCTGGACCTAGTCGGCCACCTTCTCCAGCCGGGCGTAGAAGAAGCCGTCGTGGCCGCCTTGGGCAGTCAGCAGCTGGCGGCCGTGGCCGGCGGTCTGGCCCCAGGCGAGGGCTTCGGGAGTGGTGGCGCGGGCGTCCGGGGTGCGTGCCAGGAAGGCAGCGATCTGCTCGGCGTTCTCGGCCGGCAGTACCGAGCAGGTGGCGTAGAGCAGGGTGCCGCCGGGGGCGAGCTGGCGCCACAGGTTGTCGAGCAGGCGTGCCTGCAGCGCGGCGAGTTCGCCGATGTCGCTGGCACGGCGGGTCAGCTTGATGTCCGGGTGGCGGCGGATCACGCCGGTACCCGAGCAGGGGGCATCGAGCAGGATGGCATCGAAGCCCGCGCTCGGCGCTGCGGTGTCGGCGCTTTCCGGGGCATGGCCCAGCGTCTCGGCGAGCATGGCGCTGCTGGCGTCGAGGGCGCTCAGGCGAGCATCGAGACCGAGCCGCTCCAGGGTGGCACCGACCCGCGCCAGCCGGCCGGGGTCGATATCGCTGGCGGTGAGATCGAGGGTGAAGCGCTCCAGCAGGTGCGCGCTCTTGCCGCCGGGGGCGGCGCAGGCGTCGAAGACCCGGGCGCCGTCGCGACCCTCGAGCGCCGGCGCCAGCAGGTCGGCGCAGAGCTGGGCCGATTCGTCCTGCACGCTGACATCGCCCTCGGCGAAGCCCGGCAACTGATGCACGTCCACCGCCCCGGCGAGCTGAATGCCGTCGGCGGCGTAGTGACAGGCGGTGGCTTCGATACCGGCGGCGCCGAGGCGCTCGAGATAGGCATCGCGGGCCACGCGGCGGCGGTTGACGCGCAGAGTCATGGGGCCGGCGTCGTTGTTGGCCGCACACAGCGCCTGCCAGGCCTCGGGCCAGGCCTGACGCAGCGCCTTGAGCAGCCAGGCGGGGTGCCACAGCGCCACCGGCGGGTCGCGGTCGACCTTGGCCTGGAGTGCCACCGATTCACGCTGGAAGCGGCGCAGGCAGCCGTTGAGTACGCGGGTGGCCCAATCCTTGCCCAGCCCGCGGGCGGCACCGGCGGTCTCGCTGACCGCGGCGTGTGCCGGCACCCGCATGTGCAAGAGCTGGTAGAGCCCCAGCAGCAGCAGTGCCTGGATGTCGCTGTCGCGGCGTTTGAGCGGCTGGCGCAGCAGCTCTGCCGAGAGTGCCTCCAGGCGCGGATAGGCACGACAGACGCCGAAGCAGAGCGCCTTGACGAAGCCGCGGTCGCGCTCGGCGACACCCTGGGCGGCGATCTCGGCATCGAGTGAGGCCAGCGAGCCCTCGCCGTTGATCACCGGGACCAGCAGTCTGGCCGCTACGACACGTGCACTGACGCCGCTCATGCGCTTTCTCCCGTCGGTCCTTCCAGGGTTGCCGGCTGGCCGAGGCGCGCTCCGGCGCCGAGCCGCGAGGGCTTGGCGTTGAGCAGGTCACGGGCTGCCAGCGGCTTGCCGCCCGGCAGTTGCAGCCGGGTGACCCGCAGTACCTCGCGGCCTTCGCTGCCACAGGCGATCCGCAGGGCGTCTTCCGCCGGAGCGAGCAGGGTGCCGGGGGGCGTGGCCGCCTGGGCGGTGTCCGCCTCGGCCTCGGCCAGCCACAGGCGTACGCTGTCGCCGTCGAGACGGGTCCAGGCCACCGGCCACGGGTTGAAGGCACGTACCCGGCGTGCCAGTGCCGCGGCGGGCTCGAGGAAGTCGAGTTCGGCTTCGGCCTTGGAGAGCTTGCTGGCGTAGGTGACGCCGTCGGCGGGCTGCGGTGTCGCCGTGAGGCCGGTCTCGCTCAGCGCATCGAGACCGGCGATCAAGGTCTCACCGCCGAGCGCGGCCAGGGTATCGTGGAGCGTGCCGCCGGTGGTGGTCGTCTCGATCGGCGTGCGCCGCACCAGCAGCATGTCGCCGGTATCCAGGCCGGCATCCATCTGCATCAGGGTGATACCGCTCTCGGCGTCGCCCGCTTCGATGGCACGCTGGATCGGGGCCGCACCGCGCCAGCGCGGCAGCAGCGAGGCGTGCACGTTGAGGCACCCCAGCCGCGGCAGGTCGAGCACCGCCTGCGGCAGCAGCAGGCCGTAGGCGACTACCACCATCACGTCGGCTTCGAACGCGGCCAGCTCCTGCTGCGCCTCGGCGGTCTTGAGCGAGATCGGCTGGCATACCGGCAGGGCGTGGGTCAGCGCCAGCTGCTTGACCGGGCTCGGTGTCAGCTTGCGCCCGCGGCCGGCAGGGCGGTCGGGCTGGGTGTAGACGGCAACGACCCGGTGGCGCGAGTCGAGCAGCGCCTGGAGGCTCTCGGCGGCGAAGTCGGGGGTGCCGGCGAAGACGATGCGTAGCGATCGGCCGTCGGTGCTGTGGCTCATGCGGCGGGGTTCCTCTCGAAGCACGAAAGGCCGGCGTCACGGTGACGGCCGGCCTCGAACGAAGACTGTCATGGGCGAATCCGGATCAGGCGTCCTGATCCTGCTTGTGGCGCTTCTGCATCTTCTTGAGCACACGGTCGCGCTTGAGCGGCGACAGATAGTCGACGAACAGCACGCCTTCGAGGTGATCGCACTCGTGCTGGATGCAGTGGGCGAGCAGACCGTCGGCGTCGAGCTCGTAGGCGTTGCCATCGCGGTCGGTCGCCTTCAGATGGACGCGCAGGGCGCGCGGCACTTCGGCGTAGTAGTCGGGGATCGACAGGCAGCCTTCCTGCAGCGGCTGGCGCTCATCGTCGAGCGCGGTGTAGCTCGGGTTGATCAGCACCAGCGGCGAGCTGCGGTCGTCGCTGACGTCCATGACGATGACGCGCTGATGGACGTCGATCTGGGTCGCCGCCAGACCGATGCCCGAGGCGTCGTACATGGTCTCGATCATGTCGTCGACCAGGGCGCGGATCTCGTCGTCGACCTGCGCCACCGGGGCGGCTTTGGTGCGCAGGCGGGGATCGGGATATTCGAGGATGGTTCTGATGGCCATAGCGTTCTGGGTGCCCGTCGGCGTGTTGACGTAATCCTCTATTGTAGAGCCGCCATGCCGCGTTCTCAAAATCCCGCGATGCGATGTCGCCGGTGTCGGGGGATTCAAGTCCCGCCGTTACGGGCCGATCTATCCCTGACAGGCGCGGCGGTGCCGTGTTCACGATATCCAGCGGCAGGAATTCAGCGATGGCGATCAGCCCCCGGCTCTCATCCACTCGGTTCGTCCGCCGGCTGGCGTCATCGGTACTGGTGGGGGCGCTTTTGCTGTTCACGCTGGCAGGGCCGGGCGCCGTGCCGGCGCTGGCCTATACCCTCAAGCCCGATGCCCCGAGTCGCTACCAGGTGCGCCCGGGGGACACGCTGTGGGGCGTGGCGGCGCGCTTTCTCGAAGATCCCTGGTCCTGGCGCGAGTTGTGGCGACGCAACCCCGGGGTAGCCGGGCCCGAACAGCTCTATCCCGGCGATGTATTGGTACTGAAAACCCACGCCGGCGAACCCAGTATCGGCGTCGAGCGCGCCCACGGCGGGACGGTCAGGCTCTCGCCCAAGGTGCGCCGGGCGCCGGTGCGTGAGGCGCTGCCCAGCCTGCCGCTGGAGCGGGTGCGGGTGTTCCTGAAGGCCTACCGGATCGTCGATCCTGCTCTGCTGGCGTCGGCGCCGCAGGTGATGGCGGGTCAGGGCGGGCGCCTGCTCAGCGGCGCGGGGGACCGGCTCTACGCCCAGGGGCGGCTGCCGCCGGTGGGCACGCGTCTGGGCATCTACCGCGCGGGAGACGACTACCGCGACCCCGCTGACGGCACGCCCCTGGGGCGGGAGCTGCAGCGCCTGGGCGAGGCGCGGGTGGTGCAGCGCCATGATGATGTCAGCGAGCTGGAAGTGCTCGATGCCGGACGCGAGATACGCGCCGGGGATACCCTGCTGACGCTGGATGACGGCGGCATCACCACCGAGTTCGTGCCGCGCGCGCCGACCTCGCCGGTGACCGCGACGCTGCTCGCGGTGCCCGGCGGGGTGCGATTCATCGGCCGTGACGACGTGGTGGCGATCGACCGCGGACGTGCCGACGGCCTCGAACCGGGGCATGTGCTGCAGGTGATGCGCCAGGGCGAGCGGGTGCGCGCCGCCGACGGCAATGGCTGGATCACCCTGCCGGACCACGAGGCGGGCGCGGTGATGGTGTTCCGGGTCTTCGATCATCTCGCCTATGCGCTGGTGATGCGGACTTCCGAGGCGCTGGCGGTGGGGGATCGGCTGACCACGCCCCAGGCGCTCGGCGCCAGCGTGGCGCGTACGGAGGCACGGTGAGTTCGGCGTCCCCCACGCTGCGTGACTGGCTGGCGCTGGCCGCGTTGCCCGGGCTTGGCCCTGCACGGCTGGCTCCGCTACTGCAGCGCTGGCGTGAGCCCGAGTCGCTAGCCTGGCCGCAGGGCTGGCTGGCGGCGCTACCGGCCACACTGGCCCAGCCATTGCGGCTGTGGCTCGATCACCCGGCGCGCAGCCCGTTGGAGGGCGCGGTTGCCGCGGCCCTGGCGTGGCAGGCCGAAAGCCCGCGCCACCATCTGCTGCATCCGGCCCATTCCGACTGGCCCACGCTGCTCGATCAGCTCCCCGACCCGCCGCTGGTGCTGTGGGCCAAGGGCGACCTGAGCGCGCTGGCGCCACCGGCGATTGCCGTGGTGGGCACGCGCAAGCCGACTCGTGAAGGGCGCGACAACGCTGCGGACTTCGCGCGGGAACTGATCGCACGCGGCTTCGGCGTGGTCAGCGGCATGGCGCTGGGTATCGATGGCATCGCCCAGCACACGGCGCTGCAGGCGGGCGGAGCTACCGTCGGCGTGCTCGGCTGCGGCGTCGACGTGATCTATCCGCCACGCCACGCCGGGCTCTACCGCGATCTGCTGGCGGGGCGCGGCCTGCTGCTCTCGGAGCATCCGGCCGATACTGTGGCGCATCCGCGCTTCTTTCCGCGGCGCAATCGTCTGATCACCGGGCTGGCCCGGGGCGTGCTGGTGGTAGAAGCCGCGGAGAAGAGCGGCTCGCTGGTCAGCGCACGCCTGGGCCTCGAACAGGGGCGGGAGGTGTTCGCCCTGCCGGGCTCGATCCACAACCCCCAGGCCAGCGGCTGCCTGCGGCTGATCCAGCGCGGCGAGGCAGCACTGGTGCGCGACATCGACGATCTGCTGGCGGAGCTGGGTCACTGGTCGCCGACACCGGCCGACGATGCGCTGGAAACGGCGCCATCCGTGACCGCACCGACACCGCTGGAGAGTGCAGGGCCTGCGGCCGGGCCGAATGCTGGTGTGCTGGCGCAACTGAGCGACACCCCGACGCCGATCGACGTGCTGGTCGCGGCGTGCGGCGAGTCCGTGGCCACGCTGCAGCTGGCGCTGCTCGAACTCGAGCTGGAGGGGCGGGTGGCGCAGACCGCGGGTGGCTGGGTACGCCGCCGCGCTTGAACGTCGGCTAGATAGGGGCCGCGTACGGCCTCCGGACGGNNCCGTCCGGAGGCCGTTCACGTTGGGTGTTTTGATGAATCGCGCGGCTCAGGGGGTCTCGGGGCCGCTCCACATCTGCAGGTGATTGTGCCGGGCGCGGGCCTTCTGTTCGTCGCTCAGATGCCAATTGTTTTGATAGAGCGCACCCTCCCAGGCGCCATAGGCGGGGTTGGGCAGCACGATGTAGCGGCTGCCGAAGGCGTCCGGCTGGGCCTCGACGGCGGCGCGCCGGGCTTCGGCGGTGTCACGGTCGAAACCGGCGGAGAAGTCGCCCAGATTGTCACCCATCAGCAGAATCACCCAGTGCGACTGTGCCACCCGCTGGCGGCGGGCGCTCTTGTCACTGCTCTTTGCGCGTGGCAGGAAGTGCGCCTCGTCGGCGTCGGGGAAGCCGACCTGGCGCAGATTGCGTAGCGTGGCCTGGGTCTCTTCGGCGCGCCGGTTGGTGATATAGAACACCTCCACCCCGCGCGAGGCGGCGTAGTCGAGAAACGCCTTGGCACCGGGCATCGCCCGGGCGCTGGCCTTGTCCACCCACTGCTGCCAGGTAGCGCTCTGGTAGTCCTGACCGCTGGCGATCAGCCACGCTTCGTAGGGGGTGTTGTCGAGCACCGTCTCGTCGACATCGACCACGATCGCCGGCGGGCGCTGCTGCCCGTCGGAGGCGGCCAGGGCACGGTCGAGATTGCGCCGCGCGAGATTGAACGCCTGGTGGCTCAGCGCGGCGTACTCGCCGGAGGTCTGCATCCATAGTGTCGCCATCACCAACTGATCGGAAAGCGCGGGCGCCGGCGGCTGGCTCGTCTGCTGGGCCGGCTGCTGGGCGCAGGCGCTGAGGCCGCCGGCGCAGACCAGGCCGAGCAGGGCGAGAGAGAGGGGCGATCGAGTCATCTTGGGCTCCTGAGACAAGGTGGAAGTCGATGTGACGCCAGCGCGGGCCGTCGCGCTGCCTGCTGCTTCACTATGGCCGGCGCAAGCCGCTGGCGCCATTCTCGCCGCCCGGCGTGGCGGGGTGCGACGCTCGGGCGCGGGGGCACTATAGAGGCGTCGTGTTACCATCGCCGCAGCTTGAATACGGCAACTCGAGGAAGCGGAGATGTCAGAGTGGGCCGCCGCAATCGCGGCGCTGGAACAGGGGGGCGTGATCGCCTACCCCACCGAGGGCGTCTGGGGTCTGGGCTGTGACCCGGACGACGCCGATGCGCTGGCACAGGTGATCGCGCTCAAGGGGCGCGCCAGCGACAAGGGCTTGATTCTGATCGCCGGCAGCCTGGCGCAGCTGGCGCCGTGGCTCGACGGGCTCGACGCCGAGCAGCGCGGGCGCCTGGCAGCCAGCTGGCCCGGGCCCAATACCTGGCTGATCCCCGACAACGGACGCGCCCAGCCGCTGCTGCGCGGCAACCACACTACCCTGGCGGTGCGGGTCAGTGACCATCCGCTGGTGCAGTCGCTATGTGCCGCCTGGGGCGGGCCGCTGGTCTCCACCTCGGCCAACCGCGCCGGCGAGGCGCCAGCGATGAGCGCGCAGGCGGTGCGCGAGACCTTCGGCGACGCCGTGGCGGCGATCGTCGACGGCCCTCTGGGGGGCCGCGATCGCCCCAGCACGATTCGCGACCTGCTCAGCGACCGGGTCCTACGCCCCTGAGCCGGGCGGCTGTCATACGCTGCGCCGAGTCCGCCTGACAGCCGCCATCCGCCCCTTGGCAGCCGGCGCCCTATTTTCCGTTCCCCGCAGAAGGACATCGACCATGGCACATTCGCACCTCGATAGCGTCAAGACCTACCTGCTCTCGCTGCAGGACTCCCTGTGCGACTCGCTCGCGGCGCTGGATGGCGGCAAGGTTTTTGCCGAGGACTCCTGGGAGCGCGCCGAGGGCGGCGGTGGGCGCAGTCGGGTGATCGAGGAGGGCGCGCTGTTCGAGAAGGGCGGGGTCAACTTCTCTCATGTGTACGGTGCCGAGCTACCCGCTTCGGCCACCGCCGCCCGCCCCGAGCTCGCCGGGCGCAGCTTCCACGCCGTGGGGGTCTCCTGGGTGCTGCACCCGCGCAACCCGCACATCCCCACTTCCCACGGCAACGTGCGCTTCTTCATCGCCGACAAGCCCGGCGAGGCGCCGGTGTGGTGGTTCGGCGGCGGCTTCGACCTGACGCCCTACTATCCCTACCTGGAGGATGCCCAGCACTGGCATCAGGTAGCCCAGCGCGCCTGCGAGCCATTCGGGGAGTCGGTCTATCCGCGCTTCAAGGCGTGGTGCGACGACTACTTCTTCCTCAAGCATCGCAACGAGACCCGCGGCGTCGGCGGGCTCTTCTTCGACGATCTCAACGAGTGGCCGTTCGAACAGTGCTTTGCCTTCCAGCGTGCGGTCGGCGACAGCTTCCTCGACGCCTATCTGCCGATCGCCGAGCGCCGTCGCGAGACCCCCTTCGGGGAGCGCGAGCGTGAGTATCAGTCGTTCCGTCGCGGGCGCTACGTCGAGTTCAATCTGGTCTGGGACCGGGGTACCCTGTTCGGGCTGCAGAGCGGTGGGCGTACCGAGTCGATCCTGATGTCGATGCCGCCGATCGCGCGCTGGCAGTATCAGTGGACCCCGGAGCCGGGTAGCCCGGAGGCGCGCCTGCTCGCCTATCTCCAACCCCACGACTGGCTGAACGTCACCCAGGAGCCGCAACCCGCATGAGCGATCGTTACGCTGTCTTCGGCAACCCCATCGGCCACTCGAAATCGCCGCGCATTCATGCTGCCTTCGCCGCGCAGACCGGCGAAGCGTTGGTTTACGAGGCGATCGAGGCACCCGCTGATGACTTCGCCGGCGCCTGGCGCGCCTTCGTCGCCGCCGGTGGCCGTGGCGCCAATGTGACCGTACCGTTCAAGCAGGATGCCTTCGCCCTGGCCGAGGTGCACACGCCGCGCGCGCACCTCGCCGGTGCGGTGAACACCCTGTGGCTGGACGCCGATGGCCGGGTGCGCGGCGATACCACCGATGGCGTCGGCCTGGTGCGCGATCTGCAGGCCCACGCCGCCCCGCTGGCGGGCGCGCGGGTGCTGCTGCTGGGGGCGGGCGGCGCCTCCCGCGGGGTGATCCAGCCGCTGCTCGAGGCTGGTGTGGATACGCTGCGCGTGGCCAATCGCACTCCGGCCAAGGCGCAGGCACTGGCGGCGCTGTTCGCCGGCAGCGGGCGGGTCGACGGCTGCGGCTTCGAGGCGCTGGAGGGTGACTTCGATCTGGTGATCAACGCCACCAGTGCGAGCCTCGCCGGCGAGTTGCCGCCGCTACCGGAGACACTGTTCGCATCCGAGGCGCTGGCCTACGACATGATGTACGGCGCCGAGCCCACGGTGTTCCTGCGCTGGGCCGAAGCGCGCGGCGCGCGCACGCTGGATGGCCTGGGCATGCTGCTCGAGCAGGCCGCGGAGTCGTTCTGGCTGTGGCGTCAGGTGCGCCCGGAAACCGCGGCGCTGCGTGAGAGGCTGCGCGCCGAACTGTGAGGCCGCGCGTAGCTGCCGGTAGCGGCGTCGCACGCTGCGCCCAGTCAGTCATTCGAGATCGCACGTCCGTAGCGCATCGTTGGATAGCAGATGGCAGATAGTAGACGGCCGCCGCCGGAGGATTCCGGCGGCGGCCGTTGTCGTGACCAGTTGGGGTTGCCTGGAATCACGCCTTGCAGTTGGGCCGCCGCCCGGCCGCCTTGGCCTGTTCGTAGCGCGGTACCGCTTCGTCGAGACGATTCTTCAACCCACTCATGCGCTGGTCGTTGCTGGGGTGGGTCGACATCCACGCCGGCGGCTCGCCCTGGCTGTTGGCGGCCATGTTCTGCCACAGTTTGAGGCTGGCGCGGGGGTCGAATCCGGCGTCCGCCATCAGATCCAGACCCACCAGGTCGGCTTCCGACTCCTGCTTGCGCGAGAACGGCAGGATCACGCCGTACTGCGCCCCGGCCCCCAGCAGCCCCATCACCTGTTCGCCGCCGGCGCCCTGTAGCCCGGCAGCGCTCTGCAGCACCGAGAGTCCGGTCTGGGTGGCGGCCTGGGTGGAGACCCGCTCGTTGGCATGATGTGCCAGTACGTGGCCGACCTCGTGGCCGATCACCGCGGCGAGCTGGTCCTGATTGGTGGCGACCTTGAGCAGCCCGGTATTGACACCGATATAGCCGCCGGGCAGGGCGAAGGCGTTGGCGCTGTCATCCTTGAACAGCAGCTTCACCTGCCACTTGCCGATACCGTCGCTGGCCGGCACCTGGGCGGTGATGGCGTCGGCCACGCACTGCACGTAGCGCGCCTGGGCACCGCCCACCGTGGGCAGCTGCTGCTCGTACTGGCTGAAACTCTGCTTGCCCATCTGGGCCAGCTCGTCATCGGAGTAGAAGGCGAGCTGGTTGCGTCCCATAGGCGAAGTGCTGCAGGCGCTGAGCAGCGCCGCGACGCCGAGAACGCCCAGGGCGCGGCGCGAGAGGGGGAGTGACATGCGGGTCTCCGAATACGAGTCTGGCGTTATCGTTGCTGTCTTGGCTGACGTCGAGGGTGGTCTGGCGGTGCCCGATCCGGCCCTACGCTGCGCATCAGCCCGTCCAAGATACCCGGCCTGCCCGGGCGGTCAACCAGTGCGCCTCCGGGGGCCGCGGTTGCCGACCCCGGACCGGCTTCTGGGTCACTGCGTGGGCGTCTCGATGGGCTCCGAGCCGCTCTCTCCACCGACATCGAGTTGCACGGTCGGGGCGGAGACCACCCGGGCCAGCGCCGGCGGCAGGGCCGGGGTCAGGCTGAGCCGGCTGCCCGGCGGGAGTTCGCCGCTGGTACTGAGACGGCGCGCCAGATCGAGCAGCGAAGCGACCTTCTGGGCGCGGCTGGGCAGGGCGTCGATGCCGCGCGGTTCGAGCGCCGCCGGCAGTGTCACCGTGGTGGTCTCACCGCCGCGCAGGGGCACCGGTTGATCGAACTCACCGGCCACCGCTTCGGCCCCGGGCACCTGGAGTTCCCAAGAGAAGCCCTGGAGCTCGATCGCCGGTGCGTTGGCGGGCAGCGAGAGCGCCAGCGGCAGATCGATGTTCACCGGCAGCCCGGCCAGGGCCAGGCCCGAGTTCAGCAGGGTTCGTTCGTCGATGCCTGCGAGGCCGGGGGCGAAGTGGTAGTTGCCGATACGCACGTTATCGACGCCGAGCGAGGAGAGCGCGATACGCCCGAGCAGGACGCCGAGTTGGGGCAGGGCAAGGCAGCCGCCGAGCAGGGAGAGCAGCAGTAGAACGCAGGCAAGGCGGGCACGAGACGTCATCGTCTCTCCTCGAAGGGAGTCATGGGGGCGCGCGTGGCCGGGCCGACTGGACCCGGCGGCGCGCGCGGCACAAGATACGCCCATCGTGGCGATTGGCAATCCCCGCCAGCGCCGGACCCGCAATATCGACCCGAGGAGATTCGAGAGATGGATGGAGAGCTGGCCCAACGGCTGAGCCGACTGCTGGAGCGTGTCGAGGCGTGGCTACCCGAGCAGCCCCCGGCGGTGGATTGGACCCGCGACGTGGCGGCGCTGTGGCAGTCGCATCCGTTGGGCGGTCAACTGGTGCCGGTGGCGCCGCGGGATGCGGTGGGACTCGACGATCTGATCGGCGTGGCGCGTCAGAAGCGGGCGCTGGTCGACAACACCCGCGCCTTTCTGCAGGGGCGCCCGGCCAACCATGCGCTGCTGTGGGGCGCCCGCGGCAGCGGCAAGTCGTCGATGGTGCGCGCGCTGCTCAACAGCCTGGCCGGCGAGGGGCTGCGCCTGATCCAGGTCGATCGCCACGATCTGGTGGCGCTGCCGCTGCTGGTCCAGCGCCTGCGCGATCATCAGCACCGCTTCGTGGTCTACTGCGACGACCTCTCCTTCGAGGGCAGCGACGATGCCTACAAGGCGCTCAAGAGCGTGCTCGATGGCACCTTGACCGGGCCGCCGGAGAACGTGCTGCTCTACGCCACCTCCAACCGCCGCCATCTGCTGCCGGAGTCGATGGCCGACAACCAGCAGACCCAACTGGTCGACGGCGAGCTGCACCATGGCGACGCGGTGGAGGAGAAGATCTCCCTCTCCGACCGTTTCGGTCTGTGGCTGGCGTTCCACCCCTTCGATCAGCAGGCCTATCTCGAGGCGTGCCGCCACTGGGTCGAGCATCTCGGCGGCGCCGATGCCTGGCATGAGGCGGCGCGTGCCGAGGCGCTGCGCTATGCCACTTTGCGTGGGGTGCGTAGCGGCCGTGCGGCGTGGCAATTCGCCTGTCAGTGGGTGGGAACCGAGGCTATTCGCCAAATGCAATATCAGTAAGATGCGTTAAGCTTTTCGCCAGGGCATTTCTCTCGCGAAAAAGTCTGAGGGACGTGCTCATACTTTTTCAGCGCTGATGAGAGGTCCTGGGTGAAAGTCTTGCGTTTACCGTTGCTGACGACCTTGCTGGGAAGTGTGCTGCTGACGGCATTCTTCGGTTTCATGCTGACCCAGGCACTGCACAATGATCGCGAGGCGTTCCAGCGCGATCTGGCGTTCCAGTCCCAGGAGCAGGGCATCACGGTCAGTGCGACCCGCGCCGGGCTCGAGCGCCGGGTCCAGGTGCTGGCCACCACCTTGGTGGCCGACCCGGTGGTCCGTGGGCTCATGGCGCAAGCTGCGCAGGCGTCCTCGCCGGACCAGCTGGCGACGCTTCGAGAGCGCCTGCGCGACAACATCGGACCCTACTGGCAGTCGCTGCGGGCTGGCGGTGCCCTGGAGCTCAATGTCTTCCTGCCCGGGGCGGATGATCGTCATCCGTTTCTGCACACCGAGCCCCCTGGTGTGGAACGGGAGAGCATCGCGGACAGCGACTATCTGTTGCAGCAGAGCGCGGCTACCGGGGAGCCGGTCTTCGGCATCGAGTTCGACGGTGAGCGGGCGACCACGGCTGCCATCGCGCCCATCAGGGCGCCTGATGGCGAGAATGGCGGTCAGCTCGTCGGCTTGCTGGAGGTGGAGTTCGGCCTGGTCGCCAATGTCGAACAGCTCTCGGAGCAGCTGGAGAGCGGTGTCGCCGTTCTCGCGCGCCAAGGGGGCAAAAATGGCGGTCAGATATCGTGGCGGGTGAATGAAAGCTCCGACGCGAGCATTGCCGACTGGCTCGATCAATATCGCTTCCCAGACGTGAGGACGCGGGCCGACTGGCGAATCGTCGATGGACGTGAGCACCATCACTATCTGCTGACGCTGTTGCCGGTGAGCCGGAGCGGCGACGAGCGCTCGCAGGTCGTGGCGGCGATCGCCATCTGGAAGGACATCAGCGCCCAGTATCATCACCGCCATCAGCAGGTGGTCGCCACCTGGCTGCGCTGGGGGGTGGCCTGGCTGATTGCCGAAGCCTGCCTGCTGCTGCTGCTGTGGGGCACGCGCCGGGTCACCCGCGAGACCATGTTGTATCACCAGCAGCGCCTGGAGCAGCAGAAGCGCTCACTGGTCGCGGTCAATCAGAGCCTAGAGGCGCAGAAGGAGGCGCTGCAGACGCTCAACGACATCGCCGCGCTGCAGGAGACCTCGTTTCCGCTGCTGATGGAGCGCGCGCTCAAGATGGGCGCGGCGCATCTCGACCTGCCATTCGCGGTCGCCAACCAGATCGATGGCGAGGATTACATCATCCAGGCCGGCTATTCGCCGGACAATCGCTTCGCGCGTGGGCAGGTACTGGAGACCCGCGATACCTACTGTAGTGAGGTGGTGGCGAGTAACGACGTGGTGGCGTTCTCCGATGCCGACGCCGAGGGCTGGCGCGATCACCGCTGCCGCCGGTTGTTCGGGCTGAAGAGCTACATCGGCGCGCCGATCTGGGTCCACGGCGAGCGCTTGGGTGCGCTGGCGTTCAGCGGCGACAGCGTGCGCGGGCGTCCGTTCGACGAGGCCGACCGCGAGTTCGTGCGCCTGCTGGCGCGCTGGGTCGGCGGTACCCTGATGCGCTGGCAGGAGGTCGAAGCGCGCGAGGAGCTATCCGGGCGTCTGGCCAAGATCGCCTCCCAGGTTCCCGGGCTGATCTACCAGTATCATCAGGATCTCAATGGACACCCCTCGTTTCCCTACGCCAGCGAGGCGATACGCGCCTATTACGGTGTGACGCCGGAGGAGGCCAAACAGGATGCCACCCAGGTCTTCGAGCGCATCGTGCCGGAAGACAGAGATCTGCTGGTGGAGTCGATCAGCGAGTCGGAGAAGAATCTGACCCCGTGGCACTGCGAGTATCGCGTGCAAAAAGCCAATGGTGACGTCATCTGGCTGTCGGGGCAGTCGGTGCCCGAACGCGAGGAGGATGGCAGCACCACCTGGCACGGCTTCCTGCACGATATCACCGAGCGTAAGCATAACGAACGCTTGAAGGGGGAGTTCATCTCCACCGTCAGCCATGAGCTGCGCACCCCGCTGACGTCGATCTCCGGGTCGCTGGGTCTGATTCAGGGGGGGGCCCTGGGCGAACCACCGGAGAGCATGCGTTCGATGTTGGCGGTGGCGCATGGCAACGCCAAACGGTTGATCCTGTTGATCAACGACCTGCTCGACATGGAGAAGCTGGTCGCCGGCAAGATGACGTTCCAGATGCAGGAACAGCCGCTGATGCCGCTGATCGACCAGGCGATCGAGTCCAATCAGGCCTACGCCGATCAGTTCAAGGTTCACTATGTGGTCACCGAGCGCATGGAGCGAACCGATGTGAACGTCGATGCCATGCGCCTGCAGCAGGTCATGAGCAACCTGCTCTCCAATGCCGCCAAGTTCTCGCCCCCGGACATGCAGGTGGAGATCCGGGTCGAACCGATCGGCGAGCGCGTACGGGTCAGCGTGATCGATCACGGCCCGGGTATCCCCGAAGCGTTCCACGATCGCATCTTCCAGAAGTTCTCCCAGGCCGACGCGTCCAGCACGCGCAAGCAGGGAGGCACCGGTCTGGGCCTGGCGATCACCCGGGAACTGGTCGAGCGGATGCGCGGTTCGATCAGTTTCTTCTCCGAAGAGGGCCAGGGGGCGTGTTTCTTCTTCGAGTTGCCGCGGATCGAGCGCCAGTCGGCAGACCAACCCGAGGTGGCGCTGCCGATGCCGGCGACCATCGCCGAGATGCCTGTCGATCCCGCCTCGCGACTGCTGATCGTCGAAGACGATCCTGACACCGCGCTGCTGCTGGCGATGATGGTACGGCGCTGGGGCTATCAGGCCGAGATCGCGCATACTCTGGAAGAGGCGCTAGGCTGGGTCGAGCGACGTAGCTTCGACGCCATCACCCTCGATCTGATGCTGCCCGACGGTAACGGGCTGACACTGCTGCGTCAGTTGCGCGATCAGCCGGCCACGCGGGAGCTGCCGGTGCTGGTGGTGTCGGCGATCGCCGAGGAGGGGCAGCTGGAGATCGGCGGCCAGCTCAAGGCGGTCGACTGGCTGGCCAAGCCGTTCGACGAACAGCGCCTGTCCAGTGCGCTGCAGGGTTCGCTCACTGCCGTCCCGCGGCGGGCGCGCATCATGCACGTGGAGAGCGATGCCGAGTTGACCCGGCGGGTTGCCGGTCAAGTCGCTGCGAGCATGACGCTGGACGTGGCACGCTCGGTGGCCGAGGCGCGCTACCTGCTCGATAGCAACGAATACGGCTTGATCTCGCTCGACCTGACCGAGAACCACGGACCGGGCTGGGAGATCATTCCGCTGCTCAGCCAGCTGCCGCACCACCCGGCGGTGATCATCCTTTCCGAGCAGGCATTGGCGCCGACCCTGCTTGGCCGGGTCGACACCGCGATCGCGCGGCCCGGGCTCTCCGCCGAGGCGCTGCGCGAAGCCTTCGACCGCCAGCTGCAGGGACATCGAGCTGACGGCAACGACACACAGGGAGAGAGCTGACATGCAAGCGTTACATCGTGTCCTGCATGTCGAGGACGATCCGTCGATTCAGGAAGTGGCGCGGATCGCCCTCGAAGTGGTTGGCGGTATGGAGGTCGCCAGCTGCGACAATGGCCAGTCGGCACTGGACAAGGCCGCCGAATGGCAGCCGGATCTGATCCTGCTGGACGTGATGATGCCCGGCATCGATGGCCCCACGACGCTGGGTAAATTGCGCGAGCAGGCCGAGACGCGCGAGATCCCGGTGATCTTCATGACCGCCAAGGTGCAGCCCAGCGAGCTGGATCACTACCGCGCCATCGGGGCGCTCGATGTGGTGATCAAGCCGTTCGATCCGATGACGCTGGCGGCCCAGCTGCGTGAGATCTGGGAGCGCTCGGATGCAGGGTGAAGAGGTTCAAAGGCGTCTGGCGGCGCTGCGTGAGCAGTACGCCGAGCGTATCGGCAACGATCTACAGACGCTGATGGCGCAGGCGCGGGAGCTCGCCGCACGCCAGCGCGCGGTCGAGCCCGAGGCGCTGGAGTCGCTGCGCCACGGGCTGCATCGCATCGCCGGCTCCGCGGGGACCTTCGGCTATCCGGCGCTGGGGCAGGAAGCGCGCGAGATGGAGCTGTGGGTACAGACCGTGCTGGAGACCGCAGTGGCGCCCACGTCGCCGATGCTGACCACGCTGCATGACCGTCTTTCGGGTAGCTACCGGCTGCTCGAGAACAGCGCTACGGCGTCGGTGGCAGAGCCACAGGCGGACTACGAGCTGGTGAGCGGCGAGCGTGCGATTCGGATCGCGATCATGGCCGAGGGCGACACGCATGGGCTACTGCAGTCGCTGAGTGGCTTTGGCTACGACTGCCGCTGTCTGACCGAGATCGAGGAGTGGCGTTCGTGGCGGCCCGACGTGGTGATCATCGACACGGCCCATGTCGAGCCCGCCGTATGGCAAGCCAGTGTCACCGAGGTACCCAGTGCGATGCGGGTGCTGCTCAGCGATGACCGGAGCTTCGACGCCCGCCTGCAGGCCGTACGCGCCGGCGCTCAGGGCTTCTTTACCCATCCCCTCGACGTGCCGGCGCTGGAACGGCGTCTGCGCCATCTGGTCAGCCTGCCGCAACAGGACCCTTACCGGGTGCTGATCGTCGACGACGATGTCGAGCTGGCCGAACATTTCCGCCTGACGCTGAAGGTGGCCGGCATCGAGTCGCGGGTGATCGACCAGCCCAGTGACGTGCTACGCGGCCTGCGCGAGTTCGTGCCCGATCTGGTGCTGATCGACATCAACATGCCGGGCTGCTCGGGAACGGAACTGGCGCGGTTGATCCGCTTCGACGACGACTGGCTGCGTATCCCGCTGATCTATCTCTCGGCGGAGTCGGATGCCCAGCGCCAGGCCCAGGCGCTGGCCCAGGCCGGTGATGACTTTCTGGTCAAGCCGATCTCAGACGTGGCGCTGACCGCGGCGGTGACTGCGCGCGCCCAGCGCTCGCGGCAGTTGAGCCAGGCACTGGCCCGCGACGGCCTGACCGGGCTGATCAAGCACCCGGCGATCAAGGAACTGATCGAGATCGAGCAGTCACGCACCCAGCGCAGCGGCGCCGAGGCGTGTGTGGTGATGATCGATATCGACCGCTTCAAGTCGATCAACGACACCTACGGCCACGGCACCGGCGACTACGTGATCCGCCTGCTCGCCAACCTGCTGCGCCAGCGCCTGCGTCGGGTCGATCATGTCGGCCGTTACGGCGGCGAGGAGTTCGTGGCGGTGCTGCCGGCGTGCTCGCTGGACAACGCGTGTGAGGCGATCGAGCGTATCCGCGAGAGCTTTGCCCAGATGGAGTGCGTGGCGGGGAAGGCGGTGTTCCATGCCACCTTCAGCGCTGGCGTGTCGAGCACCTTCGACTGGACGGACGCCGGCGCGCTGCTGGAGGCTGCCGACCGCGCCATGTACGAAGCCAAGCAGAGCGGGCGCAATCGGGTATGCGTGGCCCGCGACACCAGTGTCTAGGCATATCTGAAAACTAGACATCTCTGAAAAACAGCACGTGTCGGTGCTGCGAAGCCGATCTGCGGCGGCACGCTGAGAAGCGTGCCACCGCTAGGTGCTGAGCCTCAGCGGCGGTTCTTGCGCGCTTCCTTGGTCCGACTGAGCTGACGCGCGCGTGCCTTTTCGCGGTCGCTGGCGTCGCTGTTCTTGTCGTAGGGGTTGTCGCCGGAGCGGAACTCGAAGCGGATCGGCGTACCGCGCACCTTGAGCACCTTGCGGAAGGTGTTGGTGAGATAGCGCTTGTAGGCTTCCGGGAGCGCCGATGTCTGGTTGCCGTGGACGACGATGATCGGCGGGTTGCTGCCCCCCTGGTGGGCCATGCGCAGCTTGATCCGGCGGCCGTTGATCAGTGGCGGCTGATGCTCGCTGACCGCGTCCTGAAGGATGGTGGTCAGACGGTTGGTCGACCAGTGGCTGTTGGCGCTGGCGAAGGCCTTGTCGACCGACTTGTAGAGATCGCCCACCCCGGTACCGTGCAGCGCCGAGATGAAGTGCAGATCGGCGTAGTCGGCGAAACCGAGGCGGCGCTTGATATCCGAGCGCATCTTCTCGCGCGCCTCCTGCTCCAGACCGTCCCACTTGTTCACCGCCAGCACCAGCGCCCGGCCGCTCGACAGCACGTAGTCGAGCAGGTGCAGATCCTGTTCCACCAGGCCGCTGCGGGCGTCGAGCACCATGATCGCGACATGGCACTCCTTGATCGCTTCGAGCGTCTTGACGATCGAGAACTTCTCGGCGGTGAGGGTGACGTTCTTGCGCCGCCGGATACCCGCGGTATCGACCAGCACGTAGGGCTTGCCGCGGCGCTCGAAGGGGATCTCGATGGCATCGCGGGTGGTACCGGCCTCGTCGAACACCACCACCCGATCTTCGCCCAGCATGCGGTTGACCAGGGTCGACTTGCCCACGTTGGGGCGGCCGATCACGCCGATGTGCACGCCGGGGTGGCCGCCCTGGGGGCCGGCCAGCGGGTCACGCGCGGGGAACGGCTCGAGAACTTCGTCGATCAGCGTGGTGACGTTGCGCCCGTGGGAAGCGGCGATCGGCCGCGGATCGCCGAGACCCAGCCCCCAGAAGTCGGCCATGCCGATCTGTTCGTCGATGCCGTCGGTCTTGTTGACCACCAGCCAGGTCTTCTTCTGATTCACCCGCAGGTGATTGGCGATCGCCTGATCCGCCGGCATCAGCCCGGCGCGGGCATCGACCAGAAACAGCACGATATCGGCTTCGTCGATGGCGGTGAGCGACTGCTCCGCCATGGCGGCATCGATGCCTTGCTCGTCGCCACTGATACCACCGGTATCGATGACGGTGTAGGCCTTGTCGCCGAGCTGGCCGTTACCGTACTTGCGGTCGCGGGTGAGGCCGGGGAAATCGGCGACCAGCGCGTCGCGCGAGCGCGTCAGGCGATTGAACAGCGTCGACTTGCCGACATTGGGGCGGCCAACCAGGGCGATAACGGGGGTCATGGCGATTCGCAAACGAGCAGCGGGAGAATGGCGCCGGCGCGGGATAGGCGTACGGCGACGTCAGGGTTGGGCGAGGGCAAAGATACACTTCGCCTCGCGTTCTGGCGCGATTCTAGCATAGACCGCCGCCCGGCACAGACCGCGATCCTGCGCCGCGGCGCCGGACGTCACGCCGAGCCCCAGACGACGACGGCCCCGTTTGAGCGGGGCCGTCGTCAGGACGCAGAGCGCGCGTCTCAGGGTTTGACGGTCTTGAGGTCGTAGGCGACCAGGCGGCCGTCGTTGGCATAGACGTAGAGACGCTTGTCGCCGGTCAGCAGGGGCAGGGTGAGGCCGCTGCCGCTGACGTGGACACGCCCGCTCATCTCGCCGGTGGTGGCGTCGAGCAGATGCACGTAGCCCTGATAGTCGCCCACCGCGATATTGCCGTCGACGAAGGCCGGCGAGGTCAGCCAGCGCCCTTCGAGGGTGTCGGCGTCCCACATCACCCGGCCGGAGTCGGCCTCGATGGCGAGCACGTGGCTGGCGGCATTGACCGTGAACAGGTAGTTGCCCACCACCAGCGGGGTCAGATAGCTCGACTCCTTGCGCTCCCACAGCACCTTGCCGGAGGTCGCTTCGAGCGCCACCAGGCGGCCGTTGTAGCTGGTCACGAACAGACGCCCGTCGCGGGTCAGCACCGGCTGGCCGTCGAGATCGACCAGCTGGTCGACTTCGGTACGGCCCTGGGGCACGGCCACGCGCATGTCCCACAGCGGCTGGCCGCTCCGGTTGTCCAGGGTGACCAGACGGCCATTGGCGAAGCCGGCGAAGGTGACCGGGTCGATGGTCCGCGGCGTGCCGGTGCCGCGCAGGGTCAACGCCGGCATCGAGCTGGAGTAGACCCACTTCTCCTGGCCATCGGCGCGGTCGAGCGCGGTCACCGCGCCGTCGACGCTCTGCGCGATCACCAGCTGGCTGTTGACCTGGGGCGGCGCCAGCACTTCGCTGGAGACCCGTGAACGCCAGGCGATGCTGCCGTCGGTGCGATCCACCGCCAGAACTTCGCCGTTGCGGGTGCCCAGGTAGAGGCGGCCCGGATCGGCGCCGATACCGCTGGAGATCGGCGTGCCGAGCTCCACTTCCCATTGGGTATCACCGCTGTCGGTGTCGATCGCGCGCAGGTCGCCGGTCTGGTCGACGGCGTAGATGGTGCCGCCATCGACCAGCGGGGTCAGCGGGTACTGGGCGCGGCCCAGACCTTCGCCGATGTCCTGGCTCCAGCGTTCGTCGAGTTCGACGGTGGCGGGGAAGTCCTTGAGCTCCTTGGGCGGATACTGGGGTTCGACGCCACCGGCGCAGCCGGCCAGCAGCGTCGCGGTCAGCCCCAGGGGCAGGAGTAGGCGGGTCAATTTCATGGGGTAGCGTCCTCTGCACCGAGATCGTCGAGCTTGAGCTGAAGGCCGTAGAGTGTCTGGTCTGTCTGTTGTGCCAGGTTCTGTGCCTGCTGATAGGCCTGGCGGGCGTCGTCGTCGCGGTCGAGGGCGACGAAGGCGTCACCGCGCACCGCCTGGCGCTGTGCCTCGAGCGCTTCGGGGAAGCTGCCGTCGAGGGTGTCGAGCGCGCCTTTGGCGTCCTTGGCGGCGATCTGCAGGCGTGCCAGCTCGAGCGTCGCCAGCCCCTGCATGTAGGGGCGGTCGCTGTCGGCGATCACCGGTTCGAGCGCTTTGCGGGCACGGGCATCGTCGTCGGCGCCCACCGCCAGCTTGGCCTCGATCAGGCCGGCGAGATCGGCGTAGAGCGTGCCGCCGTGGTCGCTTTCGAGCTTGTCGGCCAGTTCGAAGGCCTGCGCGCGCGCCTTGTCATCGAGGCTATCGCTGGCGGCGATGGCGATGAGCTGCTGATAGGTCACCGAAGCCTCGGCGGACTGGTTCTCCTGATGGCGCTGCCAGGCGTGCCAGCCCAGCACCAGCGCCACGGCGACGACGATGCCGACCAGCAGCGCGGTGCCGTTGGACTTCCACCACTCCTTGATCGCATCCAGCTGTTCTTCTTCGCTTCTCAGCTCCGCCACGGGCGGTCTCCTTACACTGTGTGACTCGGCGCCCGCTCAATCAGGCGCGCTATCGATGACGTCTACCGTCGCGCAGATGCGGTCTCCGGCGCCGCGGTAGGGCGGCCGGAGACGGCGGCTGGCGTCACGACTCGCCGACGATCCGTTCGGCGAGCCAGGCGATGGCCGCGTCCTGATCCAGGGTCTGCTGCTCGCCGTCGTCGCGCAGCGGCTTGAGGGTGAGGCGGCCGTTGGCGATCTCGTCCTCGCCCAGGATCAGCGCGACCCACGCGCCGCTGCGGTCGGCACGTCGAATCTGACTCTTGAAGCTGCCGCCGCCGCAGTGTACCTGAAGGCGCAGCGCCGGCAGAGCGTCGCGCAGACGCTCGCCCAGCAGCAGGGCCTGGCGCTCGGCGCCGTCACCCATCGCCAGCAGGTAGGCGTCGACGCCGCCCTTGGCCTCATCGGGAATCAGCCCGAGGGTCTCCAGCAGCAGCATCAGCCGTTCGAGACCGATGGCGAAGCCCACCGCGGGCACTGCCTTGCCGCCGAGCTGCTCGACCAGACCGTCGTAGCGGCCGCCGCCGCACACCGTACCCTGACTGCCGAGGGCCGTGGTAGTCCACTCGAACACGGTGCGCGAGTAGTAGTCGAGCCCGCGCACCAGGCGCGGGTTGAGCCGGTAGCCGATGCCGGCGTCATCCAGGGTCGCCTTGAGCTGCTCGAAGTGCTCGCGCGACTCGTCGTCGAGGTGGTCGAAGAGCTGCGGGGCGCCGGCGAGCATCTCGGCCATGTCCGGGTTCTTGGAGTCGAGGATGCGCAGCGGGTTGCTGGTCAGGCGCCGCTGAGAATCCTCGTCGAGTACCTCGCGGTGGGCCTCGAAGTAGGCCACCAGCGCTTCACGATAGCGCACCCGGGCCTCGGGCGAGCCCAGCGAGTTGAGTTCCAGGGTGACGTGCTCGGACATGCCCAACTGGCGCCACAGGCGCGCCGAGAGCAGGATGATCTCGGCATCGATATCCGGCCCGGTCATGCCGTAGGCTTCGATACCGATCTGGTGGAACTGGCGATAGCGCCCCTTCTGCGGCCGCTCGTAGCGGAACATCGGGCCCATGTACCAGAGCCGTTGGGTCTGGTTGTGCAAAAGGCCGTGCTCCATCGCCGCCCGCACCACCGCCGCGGTGTTCTCCGGGCGCAGGGTCAGGCTCTCGCCGTTGCGGTCGTCGAAGGTGTACATCTCCTTCTCGACCACGTCGGTGGCTTCGCCGATCGAACGCGCGAACAGACCGGTCTGCTCGACGATCGGGGTGCGGATCTCGCGGTAGTCGTAACGTTCCACCAGCGCGCGCAACTGGCGCTCCAGGTATTGCCACGCGGGCGACTGATCCGGCAGAAGATCGTTCATGCCGCGGATGGCTTGTATCTTGTTGCTCAACTGACACTCCTGCCTAAAGCAAAGCGCCGCGGACTCCCGGCCCGCCGGCGCTGGATGGTTCTTCGAGGGAAAGGGTTCAGGCCCCGCGGGCGATCACTGCCTCGTCGCGCGCTTCCTTCTCCTTGGCCTTGGCCCGGATCAGCGCTTCGAGATCGTCGACCAGATGGTCGTTGCGCAGCTTGCTCGCCGGCTTGCCGTCGATATAGACCAGGTTGGCGGGGCTGCCGCCGGTGAGCCCGATATCGCTCTCCTTGGCCTCGCCCGGGCCGTTGACCACGCAGCCGATCACCGAGACGTCGAGCGGTGTCATGATGTCATCGAGGCGCTCCTCGAGGGCATTCATGGTGCCGATCACGTCGAAGTTCTGGCGCGAGCAGCTGGGGCAGGCGATGAAGTTGATGCCCTTCGAGCGCAGTCGCAGGCTCTTGAGCATGTCATAGCCCACCTTGATCTCTTCCACCGGATCGGCGGCCAGCGAGACCCGGATGGTGTCACCGATGCCATCCATCAGCAGCATGCCCAGGCCGATCGAGGACTTGACCGTGCCCGAGCGCAGACCCCCGGCCTCGGTGATACCGAGATGCAGCGGCTGTTCGATCTGGGTCGCCAGCTGGCGATAGGCGGCGACCGCCATGAACACGTCGCTGGCCTTGACGCTGACCTTGAAGTCGGGGAAGTCGAGGCGATCGAGGTGATCGATATGGCGCATGGCGGATTCGACCAGCGCTTCCGGCGTCGGTTCGCCGTACTTCTTCTGCAGATCCTTCTCCAGCGAGCCGGCGTTGACCCCGATACGGATCGGGATGCCGTGGTGGCGCGCGGCGTCGACCACCGCACGCACCCGCTCCTCGCGGCCGATATTGCCGGGGTTGATGCGCAGGCAGTCGACACCCAGCTCGGCCACGCGCAGGGCGATCTTGTAGTCGAAGTGGATATCGGCGACCAGCGGCACGCTGACCCGACGCTTGATCTTGCCGAACGCTTCGGCGGCGTCCATGTCCGGCACCGAGACGCGCACGATATCGGCGCCGGCCACCTGCAGGCGCTCGATCTGCGCGACCGTGGCATCGACATCGAGGGTGTCGGTGTTGGTCATGCTCTGCACGGAGATGGGCGCACCGCCGCCGACGGGGACGTTGCCGACATGGATCTGGCGCGAGAGTCGGCGGGTGATCGGAGAGTGCATGTGCATGGTGCTTCTCAGTCTCCCAGCGTGAAGCGGGCGACGTTGTTGCCGCCGGTGTATTGGCCAAGGTCGACCGTCTGGCCGCGATAGCGCAGCGAGACACCGCTGGCGTTGCCGATGGTCAGACGGAAGGGCGGTTTGCCGCGGGCAGTCGCCTGACTGCCGGCGGACTGCAGACCGCTGAAGATGCGCTTGTCGGTGGCGTCGTAGATTTCGGTCCAGGACTGCTGCTTGAAGGTCAGCGCGAGCGTGTTGACGTCGGCGCTGGGTCCGCTCTGGGGGCTCTCGGCGGTGTCGCTACCCCCGCTGCTGCTGACCTGGGTCGCGGCGCCTTGGTCGGCACTGCCTGGAGTGCCAGAGCCTTGAGCGGCAGTGCCTTGAGTTCCCGTGCCCTGGGCGCTGGCGGCGACGGACTGGGCTTCGCGCTCGTCCGCCGCCGGCGGCGTGCTGTCGCTGGTCGGTGCAGCGCTGCCGCCTGCGCTCGCCACGCTGGGTGCGGTGCCGTCAGCGGCCGGGGTGTCGGTCGGGGTCGGCACCGGTGGCAGCGCGGTATCGCTGTTGGGCGTGAGCTGGCTGCTGGTGTCGGCGGTCGGTGCCGCGTCGCGCTTGCCGTCGAGGGAGTCGACCGCGATCGGGGCGTCGTCGCTGCCGCCACCGAACAGGTCGTTGCCCTCGCGGCTCTGCCACCACAGCAGGGTGAGGCCGATCAGTCCGACGATCACCAGCAGGGTAAACAGCCGGAACACCCAGGCGCCGACGCGGGAGGGCGGCCGCGAGGTGTTCACCGGCGAGACCTTGCGCTCGACATCGGACTGGCCATGGGTGGCGTTGTAGGCGCTCACCACCTGGCTTTCGTTCATGCCCAGCAGACGCGCGTAGGCGCGCACATAGCCGCGGCGGTAGGCGGCGATGGGCACCTGCTCGAAGTTGTCCTGCTCGAGCCCTTCGACCACGCTGGGGCGCAGGTTGAGCTGCAGCGCCACTTCGTCGAGGTTGAGTCCCTGGCGCTCACGTTCCGCACGCAGCATCCTGCCGGCGGACTCTGATGGGAAGCTGCGTTCGCTCTCTTGCTGCTGTTCGTCGATTGCGCTCATGCGCGAAAATCCTTTTGCATTCTAGGGTCCATGCGCCTCAGGAACCGCCGAGCTGTTGACGGTAGAAGGCCGCCCGCGTCGAATCGCCCTGGGCGCTGGCGATGTCGCTCGCCAGGCGCAGGCTCTCGGTGCTGGTGCCGGCCACGGTGAAGTAACGCTGCAAGCGTTCCCAGGCGCGTTCGTTATTACCCTGCGTATGATCGATGCGTGCCAGGGCGAGCAGGCTCCGCGCGTTGCGCGGATCGATGTCCAGCGCGCGGCGATAGCTCGCCTGCGCCGCCTGGATGTCGCCTGTCTTGCCCTGACACTGGCCCAGATTCGCGAACAGCTGGGCGCGTTTGGTATAGGTGATGTCCTGGCTCGCCAGCGCCAGTTGCTGGCATGCCTGTGCGTAACTTTCGCGCTGATAGAGCAGTGCGGCGTAGTTGTTGCGGATACGGGTGGCATCGGGAGCCGCCGCCAGCGCGCGCTCGAAGAAGCGCGCAGCGAGGTCGAGTTCACGCTGGCGCTGATAGAGCAGTGCCAGGCCCTCCAGCGCATCGGCGTCACGCGCATCGAGCTTCAGCGCGTGTTCCAGCGCCTGCTGGGCGCGCGGCAGATTGTTCTCGGCCAGATACGCCTTGCCCAGACGGGTGTAGGCGGCGGCCGCATCGCTCTTGCTCTCGGCCCGGGGCGCGTTGGAGGCCACCGGGGTGGCGCAGCCGTTCATCAGGCACGCCAGGCCCACGGCGATAGCGACAGCGCGTACCGGTGGTGGACAGAATTGGCGGCTCATTGACGGCTCTCCCGCGGTTCGGACACACGTCGCGTGCTGGCCTTTGTTCCGAACGGCTGAAAACAAAGCGGTTTTGGGGCCCCCATCAAAGCGCCGCACCGGATCGAAGTCAAGGCGGCGAGGGTGCGATCGGCACCGGATGGGGCGCAGCGCAACCGGTTCAGTCGGCGTCTAGCTGGATCGACTGAATATAGCGTTCGTGGCGCTTGGTACGATCCTTGACCCGGCCGACCAGCTGGCCGCAGGCGGCGTCGATATCGTCGCCGCGGGTCGAGCGCACCGGCGCGGTGTAGCCCAGTTCATAGAGCCAGCGCTGGAAGCGCATGACCTGATTGCGCGACGGGGTCTCGTAGCCCGAGTGCGGGAACGGGTTGAACGGGATCAGGTTGATCTTGCACGGCAGCTCGTCGAGCAGCTTGGCCAGCTGTTCGGCATGTGCCTGCTGGTCGTTGACGTCCTTGATCAGGGTGTACTCGATGGTGATATGGCGGGCGTCGCCACACTTGTCGAGATAACGCTTGCAGGCGTCGAGCAGCTTGCGGATGTTGTACTTGCGGTTGAGCGGTACCAGCTCGTTGCGCAGCTCGTCATTGGCTGCATGCAGCGAGATCGCCAGGCTCACGTCGAGCTCGTCGCCGAGCTTGTCGATCATCGGCACCACGCCGGAGGTGGAGAGTGTCACCCGGCGCTTGGACAGACCGTAGGCGTTGTCGTCGAGCATCAGCTTCATCGACGGCACCACGTTGTCATAGTTGAGCAGCGGCTCGCCCATGCCCATCATCACCACATTGGTGATCGCGCGGCGTCCGTCGGCGGCACTCATGCGTCCGCCGGCACGCTGCTGGGCGACCCACACCTGACCGATGATCTCGGCGCTGGTGAGGTTGCGCTGAAAGCCCTGCTTGCCGGTGGAGCAGAAGCTGCAGTCGAGCGAACAGCCCACCTGGGACGAGACGCACAGGGTGCGGCGCGTACCGTTGTCGGCGGGGATCAGCACGGTCTCGACGTAGCTGCCGTCCTCGACCTCGAGCACCCACTTGCGCGTGCCATCGCTGGAGGTGCCTTCGTAGACCACGCCCGGGCCGCGAATCTCGGCGTGCTCGGCCAGACGCGCGCGCAGCGATTTCGACAGGTTGGTCATCGACTCGAAATCGTCGCAGCCTTCCTGGTGAATCCATTTCATGACCTGGGCGGCGCGAAACTTCTTCTCGCCTAACGAGACGAAGAAGGCTTCCATCTGTTCGCGGGATAGCCCAAGAAGATTGGTACGCGGGGTGTCAGTGGCAGCGCTCATGGCAACGGGACCGGCTCGAGAATGGCGGGGTGTCCGGGGGACGCGGGCGACGACCGGCCGCAGCGGCCGGTCGTCGGGCGAATCAGCCGCGCGGGCAGATGTCGCTCTCTTCGAAGAAGTAGCTGATTTCGCGCGCGGCGGATTCGGTGGCGTCGGAGCCATGTACCGCGTTGGCGTCGATGGAGGTGGCGAAGTCGGCGCGGATGGTGCCCGGCTCGGCTTCCTTCGGGTTGGTCGCACCCATCAGCTCGCGGTTCTTGGCCACGGCGCCTTCACCTTCGAGGACCTGGACCATGACCGGACCGGAGGTCATGAACGCGACCAGGTCGGCGAAGAAACCGCGCTCTTTGTGCTCGGCGTAGAAGCCTTCCGCCTGCGCCTGGGAAAGGTGCAGCATCTTGGCTGCGACGATGCGCAGGCCGGCTTTCTCGAAACGGCTGTAGATGTCGCCGATCGCGTTCTTGGCAACGGCATCGGGCTTGATGATGGACAGCGTGCGCTCGGTAGCCATGAGTTCGGTCTCCTGATCAGTAGAGAAAGATGGAACCGGCCGCGATGGCGGCCGGGTATCCGGTTGGGATAGATGAAACGACGCGCCACCGGAGTGGCGCGTCGTCGAAAACGGTTTCGGCCAGGCGCTTTCTACCTCGATACTCTGGGAGAAGGGGCCGAAAAATCGCGCCATTGTAGCCTAAGCATCCGAGGGACGCACCCCGGCCGCTCCGCGGGATCAGACGCTGACGCTTGCGTTCAAACGCTGAAGCTCTCGCCGCAACCGCACTCGTCGGTGACATTGGGGTTGTTGAAGCGGAAGAAGCGGTTGAGCCCTTCGTTGACGTAGTCGACCTCGGTGCCATCGAGGATCGCCAGCGCCTCGCGGTCGACCAGCACCTTGACCCCGCGCTCCTCGAAAGCGATCTCGTCGTCGCGCGCTTCGTCGGCGATATCGAGCACGTAGCTGTAGCCGGAGCAGCCGCTCGGCTTGACCGCCACCCGCAGTCCCAGGCCGCTGCCGCGCTCGGCGAGCACGTGGCGGATCTGGTTGGCGGCGGCTTCACTGATGCTGATGCTTTGCATGCCTATCTCTCCCTGCTCGTGGCGAGTCATTTGGCTGGCTTCGCCTAGCGTTGATGCATGGCGGCACTGGCCGGTCGGCGCAGGCCGTCTAGCGCGTGGCGGATCTCCGCCACGGCGCTGTCTATGTCGTCGGCGCGGGTGAAGCGGCCGAAGCTGAACCGGATCGATGCCAGCGCCTGGGCGTGGGGCACGCCGATCCCCTTGAGCACATAGGAGGGATCGACGCTGGCCGAGTTGCAGGCCGAGCCGGTGGAGACCGCGAGCCCGCGCAGGGCCATCAGCAGCGACTCGCCGTCGACATCGTCGAAGGCGAGATTGACGATATTGGGCACGCTGTGCGCCGCCGGCGAATGGTTGTGAATACCCGAACAGGGCGCGAGCCCGTCGAGGAAGCGTTCGCGCAGCTCGCGCAGGTGCGCGTCATCCTGCTCGCGCTCGTCCAGGGCCAGCGCAAAGGCCGCGCCCATGCCCACGATCTGATGAGTGGGCAGGGTGCCGGAGCGCATGCCGCGCTCGTGGCCGCCGCCGTGGATCAGTGCCTCCACGCGTAGCGCCGGGTCGCGGCGTACGTAGAGCGCGCCGATCCCCTTGGGGCCGTAGGCCTTGTGCGCCGACAGCGACATCAGGTCGATGCCCATCGCCGTGACGTCCAGCGCCAGGCGCCCGGCGGCCTGGGCCGCATCGGTATGGAAGAAGGCGCCGTGAGCGTGGGCGACCTCGGCCAGGGCGGCGATATCGTTGACGCTACCCAGCTCGTTGTTGACCGCCATCAGCGACACCAGCACGGTGTCGTCGCGCATCGCTTCGCGCAGCGCCTGCGGGGTGATCAGGCCCTCCTGGGTCGGGGTCAGCCAGGTGACCTCGAAGCCCTCGGCCTCCAGCGCCTTGGCCGTATCGATCACCGCCTTGTGCTCGATGATCGAGGTGACCAGATGGCGGCCACGGGCGCGGTTGGCGCGCATCAGCCCGGTCAAGGCCAGGTTGTCCGCCTCGGTGGCGCCCGAGGTCCAGACAATCTCGCGCGGGTCGGCACCGATGAGATCCGCCACCTGACGGCGTGCCTGCTCCACCGCCTGCTCCGCCAGCCAGCCCGGCATATGACTGCGCGAGGCGGGGTTGGCATAGACACCGTCGAGCGTCAGGTGACGCATCATCTGCTCGACCACGCGGGGGTCGGCAGGGGTGGTGGCGGCGTAATCGAGATAGAGGGGAGCGCTCATGGCACGGTAGATCTCTAGAGTCGGTCGAGGGGCGTGACGTCTTTTCAAATCAACGCCTGTCTAAAGCAAGGTGCTTCTAAAGCAGGGTGCCTCTAAAACAAGTTGCCTCTAAAACATAGTCGCTCAGTGCGACGAAACCGTGATCGTTGCCGGGTCATCCTGACGCGACACCGGCGCCTGGCGCTGGCGTTCGGCGATCACTCGCACCTCTTCCCGGCGTACCAGCTCCTGCAGCGTGATGTCGCTGAGGAAGCGCTGGATCTCGTCGGAAAGATCGCACCATAGATGGTGCGTGATGCATTTGCTGCCCTGCTGGCAGTCGGCCTGGCCGTGACAGCGGGTGGCGTCCACCGACTCGTTGACGGCATCGATCACCCCGGCGACCGAGATCGCCTCGGGGGTGCGCCCCAGCCGATAGCCGCCGCCCGGCCCGCGCACGCTGGTCACCAGCTGCGCCCGGCGCAGACGGGCGAACAGCTGCTCGAGATAGGAGAGCGAAATGCCCTGGCGCTTGGAGATATCGGCCAGGCATACCGGTCCCTGATCGGCGTTGAGCGCCAGATCGAGCATGGCGGTGACGGCATAGCGGCCTTTGGTGGTCAGACGCATCGGAGGAGTCGGCGGTCGCTGCAAAGATGCCGGCATTATGGAAAACCCGAGTAGAACGGTCAACCATTCCCCGCGGCGTCGCGCCACCCCGGCACCCCGCGAGGCGAGCCCGTCGGCGCGCTCACTCGCCGTCGCGTGGCGCCGGGGCGGTGTCGCGCAGGCGCTTGTCCATGGTGCCGAGGATGCCGCGCAGGATATTCATCTCCATGCTGTCGAGATGGGCACGCAGAAACAGCCGGCGCAGGCGTGCCATGAGCTGGCGCGGGTTGTCCGGGTCGTGGAACTCCAGCGTGGTCAGGGTACGCTCGAGATGGGCGAAGAAGCGCTCCATGTCGGCGTGGCTGGCCGGCGGGTTGTCCCAGGCCACGCCGAACGGCTGCGCGGCGTCGTCATCCGCGTCCGGGGCCGCTTCGCGGGTGGCGAGCCATGCCTGGCGGCACTCGTAGGCCAGCACCTGCACCGCCGCGGCGAGGTTGAGCGAGCTGAAGTCGGGGTTGGTGGGGATGTGCACGTGGCGATGGCAGCGCTGCAGCTCGGCATTGGTGAGCCCGGTATCCTCGCGGCCGAACACCAGCGCGACCCGGCTCTGGGCCGGGGTCAGCGCCGTGGGCAGGCTCTCCGCCAGCGCCCGGGGGCCGATCAGCGGCCACGGCAGATGGCGTGAACGCGCACTGGCACCCACCACCAGGGTGCAGTCGGCGACCGCCTCTTCGAGCTGGTCGTGGACGCGGGCGGCGTCGACCAGAGAGTTGGCACCGGAGGCCCGCGAGTAGGCCTCGCGATCCTTGGGGTCGCAGCGCGGTGCCACCAGCGCCAGATCGTCGAGCCCCATGTTGCGCATGGCGCGGGTGGCCCCGCCGATATTGCCGGGGTGGCTGGTGCCGATCAAAACGATACGAATACGGTCGAGCATGGAGCTGTCGGGCCTGGAGGTGTCGGACATGGGTCTGTCGAGCCTGGGAGTGTCGAGTCGCGGGATACCGAGCCCAGGGGTGGCGAGCATGAGAGCGTCGGCCATCGGGCGCAAAGCGGGAAAACGCGTAGTCTAGCATGCCCGTGCTCTGTTAGACTCTGCCGCGCTCTTTAACAGCTTTCGATCCCGCTCTCGATACCGTTCTCGATAGATACCAAGGCCAGATCCATGCATCCGATGGTTCAATTCGCGCTGCGTGCTGCACGTAGCGCCGCTGAACAGTTCGTTCGCATCCGCGACCGTCTCGAAGTCAGCCACGATGAGCAGGCCACCTCCGGTCTGCTGCAAGACACCGCGCGTAACGCCGAAACGCTGATCGTGCATCAGCTCACCCGCGGTTACCCCAAACACGGCGTGTCCGGCCGCTTCACCCCTTACCGTGAAGGCAAGGGTGAGGAGCGCGACACCGTATGGCACATCGAGCCCATCCACGGCGAGTCCAACCTCGGTGTGGGGAGTCGCCAGTTCGCGATCTCGATGGTCTGCCTGGTCAAGGGACGTCCCGAGCATGCGGTGATCGTTGCGCCGTTCAGCGACGACGAGTTCCTGGTCAGCCGCGGCCGCGGTGCCCAGGGCAATGGCAAGCGTCTGCGCGTCTCCAAGACGGTCGGCGTCCCCGGTGCGCGTCTTGCGCTCTCCTGGCCCAGCGAAGAGTACCGCTCGCGCTGGCTGCCGCAGTACCTCACCGTGGTCGAGCGTCTCGGCCCGCAGATCGACACGCTCGTCGGCAGCGGTTGTGCGCTGCTCGACCTGCTCGAATTCGCCGCTGGCCGCACCGATGCCGCCTTCGTGCTCGGTCTCGAAGAGCAGGATCACTGGGTCGGCTCGCTGCTGCTCAAGGAGGCCGGTGCGCTCTCCGGCGCCATCGACGGCTCGCCCAGCGTGGAAGTGGGCGGCACCCTGATGGCTGCCGGCCCGCGCCTCTACAAGGCCCTGGCACAACAGCTTAAAGCGAGCGTCTGAGGCGTCGGTCGCCACGCCCGCAGGGCGCCAGGCGCCGCTGATATAAAGACACCCCGCCGGTTTTGCCGGCGGGGTGTCTCTGTTTTCGGCCCCCTGTTTTCAGTCCCCCGTTTTCCACTCGCGTTTCAAGCTCTCGTTTTCAGCTCACGTTTTCAGGGCATGTTTCCGACGCCGGCGTCTGGATGGCTTGTCTACGCTGCGCGGAAGCGGGGCGCCGAGGGCGCCCCGGCTTGCTCAGATGCGCTTGCCCAGATTCACGAACAGCGTGCTGGTGCGCGCATTGTCGGGATCGACACTGGCGCCGAGCTGGGTATCGATGCCCCAGAGCGTGGCCCGCGCGCCGACGTTGACCTCGACATAGTCACGGTCGAAGGTGAGCTTGGGCACGCGATAGTCGCCCAGCTGCGGCAGGCTCTGCAGGGTCGCCGCGACGCCTTCGCTCTTTTCGAACTCGTGGTTGTAGGTGAGCTGCAGGTAGGGGTTGAGCGTCGGCCCGTGGCGGCGGATCTGCCAGCCGACCCGGCCCACCACCGAATCGATGTCCTGGTCGGGGTAGCTCAGCGAGGTCGACGCCTCTCCCTCTTCGTCATAGCCGTCGAGCTTGACCCGCTGCCAGGTCACACCGGCGATCGGCCCGGTGCGCACGTCGCCCTCGGGGATCGCGAAGGCGCGGAACTCGTAGCCGGCGTTGAGCGCCGCAGTCAGGTTGCTGCCGTCCGGCGAGCCGCGGTGGTGGCGGGTCGCGCTGCCGAGCTGCACTTCGCGGTCGATGTCGTAATCGAGCCAGCTGTAGCTGAGCTGGGCATTGACCCAGGCGCTGTCGGCGTACCAGCCGGAGAAGAGCCCGAGGGTCGTGTCCTTGCGCTGGAAGTCGCCGCGGCCGTCGCCGAAGTCGGCATCCTGATCGCCGTAGCCGACGAACCCGCCCAGTACCAGCCCATCCTGATACCAGTCCACCCCGAACAGCCCCGCCGGCATGCTGGCGTCATACAGATCGCCGGAATCGAGCTGCTGATGCTCGGCGCGCAGATCGCCCCACCAGCGCAGGCCGTTGGCCAGCGGCACCGCGTTCAGGTGCTCGGCGACCCGATTGGCCCGGGAGCGTCCGCTGAGAACCGCCGAATGGGTCAGCAACTGCTGCTGCTGCGGGGCTTCGAGCAGCGAGATCACGTACTCGCCGATGATCCGATGGGTGGCGGTGGTGGGGTGGACGTCGTCGGCGAACACATAGTTTTCGTCGGCGCCGGGGGCGACCAGGGTGTTGGGCGTACACAGCGGTAGCGTCTGGGTACAGGCGCGGTCGGTGACATTGGTGAAGCCGTAGGCGGCGGGCTCGGCGACCACTTCCTGCAGCAGGCCGAAGGTATCCACCGGAATCACCTGGGCGCCGCTGGCGGCGACCGCCGCATAGAGCGCGCTGTTGTACTGCTGCGCCAGCGCTGTGGCACCCGCACTGGTGGCGGGATCGCCATTGAAGCGCGGCGTCAGGCCGAAGTCGGGAATGTTGAACAGCAGCACATGGCGCGCGCCGGCACCTTCCAGCGTGGCGAGAAGACCGGCGGTGCCGGTGACCGCGGTGGTGATGGTGCTCTGGGCGTCGGCACCGCCGGCCACCGCGAACAGATCGTTGGCACCACCCCACACGGCATAGAGGGCATCGCCATCGGCCACACCGCCGGTGCTGGCGAGGTAGGTCGCGACCTGCTCGCTGAGGGCGGGTGCCGCGCCGAACGGGGTCGACGCCGGGGTGGTCACCCGGGCGCCGCCGGCGGCGTAGTCGTTACCGCCGACATTGCTGGGCTGGGCGTTGCTGGCGTAGTGGCCGGCGACCCGTTCGGCCCATACCGGCCCGGGGTTGGTGGTGAAACGGCCGATGAAGGCCTGCTGGCTCGGGGTCAGCGAGAGCGCGCTGCCGATGGCACCCCGGAAGTATCCGGTGTCGCTCAGGCTATCGCCGAAGAAAACGGTGTCGTCGAAGGTGTCATGGAAGCTGGAGGCGGCCAGCGCCGGGAGCGGCAGGGCGCTGGCCCCGACGATCATCCCCAGCGCCAGTTGCCGAGAGCGCGGCATTGGCATGGTGTCGATCCCTTGTGAGCTGTTGTCATGGCGCGTGGGAGTGCAGGCCGGCCCTGATAGCGGGGCGACGAGCGGTTCTCAAACGAGCGTTTACGTTATGACACAGCGCCGCCGCCGCGGCTGTAAGAGAAAGGTCGCATGTCCTCTTGCCGCTGCTCACGCCGGGCCGATCACATGCTTGATCTCCACGTAGCTGGCGAGCCCCCAGGGGCCCAGCTCGCGGCCGATGCCGCTGCGCCCGAAGCCGCCCCAGCCGGCCTGGGGCAGCACCCGCTGCTCGCCGTTGAGCCAGACGCTGCCGGCGCGCAGCGCCCGGGCCACGCCACGCACACGGTCGAGGTCGCCACCGATCACGGTAGCGGCGAGACCGAAGTCACTGGCGTTGGCCAGCGCGATCGCCTCGGCGTCGCTGGCCACGCTGCGCGCGCACAGCACCGGGCCGAAGATCTCCTCCTGCCATAGGCGGCTGGTCACCGGCACGTCGCGATATAGGGTGGGGGCGACGAACTCGCCCTGGGGCGGTAGTTGGCGGTGGCTGGCATCGCGCACCGCGACCAGCCCCTCGCTGGCGGCGAGGGCGAGATAGGCTTCCACTCGCTCGCGCTGCCGGGCGCTGGTCATCGGCCCCATGTCGGTCCCGGCGGCGAGCGGGTCGCCCAGGCACAGGGCATCGATCCGCTGGGCGAGCGCTGCGTAGAGCGCCTCGGCCAGGCTATGGTGCACCAGCAGCCGCGAGGTGGCCGAGCAGATCTGGCCGCTGTTGAAGAAGATCCCTGCCATCACCCAGTCGGCGGCGCTGTCGACATCGGCATCGTCGAGCACCAGGATTGGCGACTTGCCGCCGAGCTCCAGCGAGACCCCGCGGCTGCCGCGGGCGGCGGCGCGCATCACCGTCTCGCCCACCGCGTTGCTGCCGGTGAACGAGAGCTTGTCGATACCGGGGTGGGCGCTCAGCGGAGCGCCGATGCCTTCGCCGTCGCCCAGCAGCAGGTTGAACACGCCGGGCGGCAGATCGATCTGTTCGGCGATCTCGGCCAGGGCCAGCTCCGGCAGCGGCACTACCTCCGAGGGCTTGAACACCACACAGCAGCCGGCGGCGAGGGCTGGGGCGATCTTCCAGGCGCTGGTCACCAGCGGGAAGTTCCACGCTGTGATCAGGCCCACCACGCCGGCGGGCTCTTCATAGATGCGGGCATCGATATCCGCCGCGGGTTCCACCGGGCGCCCCTGGCGCGCTTCCAGGTCTTGCGCCTGGGTGGCGTAGTAGCGATAGCAGGCCACGGCGTCATCGAGGTCGATATGGGTCTCGGCCAGGGCCTTGCCGTTGTTGCGTGCCGTGAGCCGGGTTAGCGTCTCTCGGCGGCTCTCCAGGGCGGTGGCCAGGGCCTCGAGATAGGCCGCGCGGCGCGCTCCGCCGAGGGCATGCCAGGCCGGCTGGGCGTCGCGGGCCGCGTTCACCGCGGCATCGACGTCGGTGGCTGCGCCGGCGGTGATCTCGGCCAGCGTGCACTGCTGGTAGGGGTCGCTCACCGTCAGCCGGCGCGTGGTCGGGCTATCCTGCCAGCGGTTGGCGATGAACTGTTGCGTCAGTCGTTGCATGGAAGCGGCTCCGAAGCGGATTCAGGCGTCGTGGCGGGCGAGCCAGGCGTCGATCAGGGCGTGGCAGTGCTGCCCCGAGAAGCTGGGGAAGTGGCCGCCGTGCACCACTCTCAGGGGCAGTCGGCGCAGTCGCCGCAGGCTGGCGGCGTAGTCGTCGAGATCGCTGTGGTAGGCGTCTTCTATCAGTTCGCCGTCATAGATGATGTCGCCGGCGATCAGGGTCTCGCTCGCCGCTTCCCATAGTGCGATGCCCCCGGGCGAGTGGCCGGGGGTGTGGATCACCTCGAAGCGGCGGTCGCCGAGATCGATCACGTCGCCATCCTCGAGGGGCTGGATCGCCGCCGGTGCCGGAATACGATAACCGCTGTGGGCATAGGGCAGCGGGGGCAGGGTGTCGAACATGGCGTCGTCGAGAAAGCGCGCGGCCAGCGTGCGCGCGTTGTCCGGTGCGGCGAGGATATCCGCCTCGGCGGCGTGCACGTGGCAGCAGTCGAACTCGTGGGCGCTGCCGATGTGGTCGAAATGGGTATGGCTGGCCACGGCGACGATATCGCGCTCGCTGAGCAGGGCCACCCGCTCGCGCAGCGGCACCGCGCCCAGCCCGAAGTCCACCACCAGATCGCGCTGGCGACCACGCACGTGCCAGATGTTGCAGCGATAGAACGGCTTGATCCCCGGTTCGTCGATCAGCGTGATGGCGTCGGCAAGGGGCTGCAGCCGATACCAGCGGGCGGCGTCGCCCCGGGGCAGGCTGAATCCGCTCATGGCGTCGACTCCTCGACGGCGTCGGTCTGCGGGCGCGGCCGGGTCAGCAGCATCGCCCCCAGCCAGTAGAGCGTGCCGGTGATCACGAATACCGGCAGCGAGGCGCCGAACGCCAGCGGTGAGACCAGCGACCAGTAGGCGGCGAGGGCAGCACCGATCAGATAGGCGCCGATCGCCACCGCCGCGGTGGGCCGACCCAGCTGGTGCGGCGAGGTGAGCAGTTCGCGCCCGTAGCCGTCGCGCCCGACCAGGTAGTAGTCGACGATGATCACCGAGAAGGCGGGGATGAACAGCGCCCCGATCAGCAACAGGAAGTTCTGGAACTGATCCAGGATGCCCGGGATCAGCGCGCCGAATACCGTCACCACGCCGATCACCAGCGCCGGCTTCCAGAACGCCATGCCGGGGGAGACGTTCATGCACGACAGCGTGGCGCTGTAGACCGCCATGACGTTGGTGGTCATCACCGAGAAGAAGATCACCAGTGCCGCCGGCAGGCCGAAGCCGAAGCCGGAGAGCAGCCGCGTCGGGTCGTAGGTCTGGGGCATGCCGTTGAGCACCGAAAGCCCGGATACCGCCGCGCCCAGCCCCATCGCCAGCAGCGCCGCCAGCACGTAGCCGATATAGGTGCCCCACACGGCGATGGCGCTGCTCTTGCAGTTGCGGTTGTAGTCCGCCGAGGAGGAGATCCAGGAGAAGGCGGTGGCGATGACGATATCGAAGGCGATACCGAGGGTGATGCCGTTGCGCGCCTCGACCGGCATGTCCAGCAGCGCGCTGACGTCGTAGTGGCGGTTGAGCTGATACAGCACTACCGCCGCCAGCCCGACCATGGCCACCGCCGCCCAGCGCTCGACCCGCTCGATGCCCAGATGGCCGCGCAGCACGATCAGCACTACCACGCTCTCGCACAGGATGGTCATCAGCGCCAGGTTGGAGTAGCCGGTGGTCGCCTGGATCGCGTAGTCGAGACTCATCCCGGCGAGCAGCGCCTGGATCCAGCTCCAGGCGATCAGTACGCCCATGTTGACCAGCGAGATCAGCCGGCTGCCCAGCGGCCCATAGGCGCGGCGGGTCAGCGCCATCGAGGGCAGCCCGGTGCGCTGGCCCATCAGCCCGACCAGCAGCAGCGGCACGGCGCCGATCAGCGAGCCCACCAGTACGCTGCCCATGGCGGTGGTGAAGGGGAGATCCGGCACCAGCAGCATGCCGGTGAGAATGGTGGTGACGACGACATTGGCACCCAGCCACAGGGCGACGGTACCAAAGGCGCCGAGACTCTTGTGCTGATGCTCGTCGAGCGTGTCCTGCCCGAGCAGGCGGTCGAAGAAAGCCATGTTGAGATCCTCGGTCGTTGTCTTTGTCGTTGGGTCTTGCTTGTATGTCCGGGGCGGCCCGGCTTCAGCCGCAGGCCGCTGCCCACGCCGCGGCATCGATCTCGATCAGCCGTGGGGCCGTGCAGGGTGCGGCCAGGGCCTCTGCCAGCGCCGCCGGGTTCGATACGCGCTCGGCGCCGCAGCCGAAGGCCTGCGCCAGTGGCAGGAACGCCGGTGCCGCCGGGTCGACGCCGAGCGGGGCGATGCCGGCGTGGGTCATGGCCTGGCGGATCTCCGCATAGCCGGCGTTGTGCCACAGCAGCAGGGTGAGCGGCAGCGCAAGCTCCACGGCGGTGGCCAGTTCGGCCAGGGTGAACATCACGCCGCCATCGCCGACCAGCGCCACCACCGGGCGCTCGGGGTAGGCCAGCGCCGCGCCGATGGCCGCCGGCAGGCCGTAGCCGAGCGTGCCGTAGCCGGTGGAGGCATTGAACCAGCCGCGCGTTGCCTCGCGCTGGGCCAGATGGTTGCCGGCGTAGACCGGTGCGGTGGAGTCACCGACCAGTACGGCGTCGCGGCGGTGCTGGTCCAGGGCATCGAACAGCGGCACGAAGGGGGCGAAATCCGGCCGGATGGCCAGCGCCAGCGCAGCCTTCAGCTTGGCCACGCGAGCGGCCGCAGCATGCGAACCCGGCGCCAGCCGGGGCAGCAGGTCGCGCATCGCCGCACCGGCCTCGGCCACGATGCCCAGCGCCGGTAGATGGTTGCCGCACAGCTGGCGCGGATCGATGTCGATGCGGATCAGCCGTTCGGGAAGCGTGAAGCCACCATCGAAGGTGACGTCGTAGTCGGTTTCGCCCAGCTCGGTGCCGATCGCCAGCACCACGTCCGCCTCCGCCACCAGCGCGCGCACCTCGGGCCAGGTGGCATTGGCGCCGAGATCGAGCGGGTGCGCCCGCCCCAGCACGCCGCGGGCATTGATGGTGGTCAGGGTGGGAGCATCCAGACGCTCGGCCAGAGCCCGCGCCGCTGCCGGGTCGGCGATCGCTCCACCGCCCAGCAGCAGCAGCGGGCGCCGGGCGGCGTCGAGCCATGCCGCTGCCTGGTCGAGCGCCGCCGTCGCCGCCTGGGGTGGATGGCAGCGCCCGGGCCGCGGCAGTTCTGCGTCGAGCGGCGCATCGAGCAGGTCCCGCGGTATCTCGATGTGCACCGGCCCGGGCCGCCCGGTATGCAGCAGCGTCCAGGCCCGCGCCAGCACCCGTGGCAGATTGGCCGGGTCGAGCAGGGTATGGCTGAACAGGCTGACCCCGCTCAGGGTCTGCTGCTGCGATGGCAGCTCGTGCAGCCGGCCTTCGCCCATGCCCAGCTCGGCGCGCCGATTGACGCTGGAGATCACCAGCATGGGCACGCTGTCGGCGAGCGCCTGGCCCATCGCCGTGGCGATATTGGTCATCCCCGGGCCGGTGATGATGAAGCAGGCCGCCGGGCGTCCGCTGGCGCGGGCATAGCCATCGGCCATGAAGCCCGCGCCCTGCTCGTGGCGCGGCGTGACGTGGCGCAGCCGGCTGCCCTCAAGCCCACGATAGAGTTCGATGGTGTGGACACCCGGAATGCCGAAGACGGTATCGATGCCGAGCGCTTCCAGCGCCCGCACCAGCCAGTGTGCCACGCTCATGCGCGCTGCTCCGGCTGGGTCTCGGCGGCCACGGGGCGGCTAGTATCCGGACGCAGCAGGCTGACCACGACGAAGCTCGCCAGGCTCGCCACCAGACCGGCGTAGATCGGCGAGTTGGCCAGCAGGCCATCCTTGAGCATGAACGCCACAACCCCCAGCGAGCCGGCGGCCATCGCCGCGATGGCGCCGCTGTTGGAGGCCCGCCGCCAGTAGAGGGCGCCGAGGATCGGCACCAGCATGCCGCCGACCAGCAGGTTGTAGGCGATGGTCAGGGCGCCGATCACGTCATCCACCAGCAGCGCGATGACGATGGTGACCAGCCCCATGAGCAGCGTCCACAGGCGGTAGCTCGAGACCCGCTCGCTCTGCGGCCCGCCGCCCAGGGCCGGCAGCAGGTCCCTCGTCATCAAGGTCGAAGCGGCGAGCATGCCGGCGCTGGCGGTGGACATCATCGCGGCCATGGCGGCGGCCACGATCAGCCCGCGCAGGCCGTCCGGCAGCGCCAGTTGGGCGACCGCGGCGAAGGCGTTGTTGGGATCGGCGAGATTGGGCAGGAGCACGCTGGCAGCCACCCCCACCAGCGCGCCGATGGCACCGTAGATCAGGCAGTAGACCCCCGCGGCGGTGCCGGCGAAACGGGCCACCCGGGTCGAACGGGCGGTGAACACCCGCTGCCAGATGTCCTGGCCGATCAGGATGCCCAGGAAGTAGATGACGAAGTAGGTGACGATGGTCGACCAGCCGATCCCGGTGAGCGAGAAGTGCCCCGGCGCGGCGCTGGCGACCAGCGTGTCCCAGCCGCCGGCATAGTGCACCGTCAGTGGCAGCATCAGGCCGAGCATGCCCACGGTCATGATCACGAACTGGACGATGTCGGTGAGCGTCAGCGACCACATGCCGCCGAGGGTGGAGTAGACCACCACGATGGTGCCGCCGATCACCACCCCGACCCAGGAGGGTAGCGCGAACAGCACCGTGACCAGGGTGCCGATGGCGATGGTCGAGGTGACCGCGATCATCAGGTCATAGGCGAGCATCACCGCCGAGCTGACGCTCTTGGCCGCCGGCGTGTAGCGGCGCTCGAGCAGCTGGGTGATGGTGTAGAGCTTGAGCTTGGCCAGCGGCTTGGCCAGCACCAGGCTGAGCACGATCAACCCCAGGCCCAGGGCGCCGCACAGCCACAGTCCGGAGAGGCCGTAGACGTAGCCCAGCTTGACCGTGCCCACGGTGGAGGCGCCGCCGAGCACCACCGCGGAGAGCGTGCCCAGATAGAGCCCCGGGCCCAGGCGGCGGCCCGCCACCAGATAGTCGTCGCTGCTGCGGGCGCGTTTCATGCCCCAGCAGCCGAGGAGCAGCATGCCCGCCGCGTAGAGCGCGACGACGATAAGATCCAGCATCATGACGTTTTACCCTGCCGCCGTGCCGGCGGCGATTGTTGTTGTGAATTCAGATGTGAACGGTGATGACCTGCGACTGGTTGGCGTCAGCGGCGCTTCACGCCGGGCAGCACGCAGAGCATCTCGAACAGCAGATTGGCGGCGACCACCGCGGTCTGGCCGTGGGCATCATAGGGTGGCGAGACCTCGACCAGATCGCAGCCGACGATATCCAGGCCGTGACAGCCGCGGATGATCTCCAGCGCCTGGGGAATGGTCAGCCCACCGATCTCGACGGTGCCGGTGCCCGGGGCGTAGGCGGGGTCGAGGCTGTCGATGTCGAAGCTCAGATAGACCGGTCCGCCGCCGACCTTTTCGCGAATCTCTGCCATCAGCGGTGTCAGGCTCTGGTGCCAGCACGCTTCCGCGGGCACCACCTGGAAGCCCTGCTCGCGGCCCCAGTCGAACTCGTCGGCGGCGTAGCCGGTGCCGCGCAGGCCGATCTGGGCCACGCGCTGGGTATCCAGCAGCCCCTCTTCCACGGCGCGGCGGAAGGGGGTGCCGTGGGCGATCTGCTCGCCGAACATCTGATCGTTGACGTCGGCATGGGCATCGACGTGGATCAGCCCCACCGGGCCGTGCTTCTTGGCCATGGCGCGCAGGATCGGCAGGGCGATGGTGTGATCGCCGCCCAGGGTCAGCGGGATGACGTCGTGGCCGAGCAGTTCGTGGTAGAAGCGCTCGATGATGCCGACGCTCTTCTTGAGATCGAAGGTATTGATCGGCACATCGCCGATGTCCGCCACCTGCAGGCTCTCGAAGGGTGCGGCGCGGGTGGCCATGTTGAACGGCCGCAGCATGCGCGACTCATCGCGGATCTGGCGCGGCCCGAAACGGGTGCCGGGGCGATTGGAGGTGCCGATGTCCAGCGGGATACCGACGAAGCAGGCATCGAGCCCGGCAGCGCTCTGCTGGGTCGGCAGCCGCATCATGGTCGCCGGGCCGCCGAAACGGGGCATCTCGTTACCGCCCAGTGGCTGGTTGAGCGGGGCGCGATCCGTAGGCTGGTGGGACATACCATCTCCTGGGTTGTGATTGTCGAGGGATCGGACATCACCACGCATAAAGCGTGCCAACCGTAACCCATTGATTTTGCGAACCTGCCGACGCGCATTGATGCGTTTTTGTATTGATGTCTTGTCGCTGTTGATTCATTGACGTATCAATGATGCAAAGTCGAATCGGAGACGCCGATGTCTGAGGCCCAAGCGGACCGCGCCACCCTGGGGGCCATGGTCCATACCGCCCAGGACCATCTGTTCGTGGTCGATGCCGCGGGGCGCATCCTCGATGTCAGCCCCGGCGCCGCGACGGTCTATGGCATGCCGCGGGAGGCGCTGTGCGCGACCACCGTGCAGGCGCTGCAGGCCAGCGGCGTGCTCTCGCCCTCGGTGTCGCTCGAAGTGATCCGTACCGGCCAGCCGGCGCAGCTGATGCAGCGCACCGGCACCGGCCGCCAGGTGATCGCGGAGGCGCATCCGGTGTATGTCGGCGGGCGTCTGGTGCGGGTGATCAGCCGCTCGCGGGACCTCACCGATCTGCGTCTGTTGCAGGATGAGTACGCGCTGCTCCAGCAGCGCTTCACCGATCATCTCAAGCGCCACCACGAGGCGCCGGCGGAGACGCCCGCCGAGGCCGGCGAGCTGGTGGTCAAGAGCCGCCTGATGCGCGAGATCACCCAACTGCTCAAGCGCAGCGCGCCGACCGATGCCACGGTGCTGATGCTGGGGGAGTCGGGGGTGGGCAAGACCGCCTTTGCGCGCCAGCTGCACCGCTGGAGCCGGCGCTGCGATGGCGCCTTCGTCGACGTCAACTGTGCGGCGATTCCCGAGTCGCTGTTCGAGTCGGAGATGTTCGGCTACCAGCCCGGCGCCTTCAGCGGCGCGGCGCGACAGGGCAAGGCGGGGCTGCTGGAGCAGGCGCACAACGGCACTCTGTTCCTCGACGAGATCGGTGAGCTGCCGCTGACCATGCAGTCCAAGCTGCTCAAGGTGATTCAGGATGGCTCCCTTACCCGGCTCGGCGACACCCGTTCGCGGCGGGTCGACTTCCGCCTGGTGGTGGCGACCAACCGCGATCTGGCGCGGCAGGTGGAGGAGGGCGCCTTCCGGCTCGATCTCTACTACCGGCTCAACGTGATCCCGGTGACCCTGCCGCCGCTGCGCGAGCGCCGCGAGGAGATCCGTGGGCTGGCGGAGCGCCAGCTGGAACGGCTCAACCGCCGCTACGGCGATGACAAGATGCTCCACCCACGGGCCTGGGCCGAGCTGATGAGCGCCGAGTGGCCGGGCAACGTGCGTGAGCTGGAGAACTGGCTGGAGCGCGCCTGGCTGGCGGCGGAGAGCAGTGTGATCGGCGGCCCGGCGGGGGGTGAGCCGGGCACTGCCGGGGCGCCGCCGTCGCAGCATCCGACGGAACCGGCGAGCGGTGCGCTGCTCGGCGAAGGGGAGGGGCTGAAAGCCGCGCTGGCGGCCCACGAGCAGCGTATTCTGGCCCAGCTAGCCCAGACCCACGGCTCCACCTATGCGCTGGCCGAGCGCCTGGGCATCAGCCAGCCCAGCGTGGTGCGCAAGCTGAAGCGCTACGCCATCACCCTGGGGCGTGAGCGGGGAGACAGTTGAGCGCCCATTGCTCTCATCGATAAGGGCGCGTAGCGATCGGGATGCCTAGCGGTCAGGGTGTTGGCCGGTATAACGGGCGATCAGCCGCGGATTGCCGTAGCCCCAGCGCTCCGCCTCGCTGGGGGCGTCCGGGGCCTCGTCGTCGTGCAGCCACTCGCGCCAGCTGGCGACCAGCAGGGCCATCAGCACCGGGCCCACGAACAGCCCCACCAGCCCCATGGTCTTCACGCCGCCGATCAGGCCGAAGAAGGTGGGCAGGAAGGGCAGCTTGATCGGCCCGCCGACCAGCCGCGGGCGCAGCGTCTTGTCGACCACGAACAGCTCGATTGCGCCCCACAGGAACAGCCCGATGCCGTTGGGCAGGTGGCCGGTGGCGATCAGATAGAGCGAGACCAGCGTGAAGGTGAGCGGGGCGCCGCCGGGGACCAGCGCCATGAAGGCGGTGATCACCCCGAGTACCACCGGCGACTGCACCCCGGCGATCCAGTAGGCGGTACCCAGTACCACGCCTTCGCCGAGGGCGATCAGCCCCATACCGACCACGGTCGAACTGATGGTCGCCGGTACCACCCGCGAGAAGCGCTGCCAGCGCGCCGGCAGGATACGCTCGCCGACGATATCCAGCTGGCGCGCCATGCCCACCCCATCGCGGTAGAGAAAGAACAGCGTGATCAGCATGAACAGCAGGGTGAGCGCGAGATGCACCGCATTGCTACCGAGCGCCAGCACCCAGCGCGAGATATTGCCGATGTGCTCGCCACCCACCAGTTGGAGATAGGACTCCAGCGCATGCGGTTCGGCCAGGTAGGTCTGCCACTGTTCGTGTACCCAACTGCCGATCCCCGGCAGCTCGGCGGCCCAGCCCGGCGCGGGAATGCCGTGCTGATTGGCGGCCAGCAGCCAGCCGATCCAGCCCTTGAGCTCCTGGAAGGCGTAGGTGCAGGCCATCACGATGGGAATCACCAGACACAGGATGATCAGCACCAGGGCGATGCTCGCGGCCAGGGTGCGACGCTGGCCGCAGCGCGCCAGCAGCCAGCGGTAGAGCGGCCAGCTGGCGACACAGATGATCAGCGCGGCGAGTACCGGAATCAGGAAGTCGATGAAGAAGTAGACGCCGGCGATCATCACCAGCACCAGCAGCCAGCGGGCGACGCTGGAATCGGCAAAGATAGGAGCCATGGATCTCCCTGATGGCAAGCGTGGAAGGCGACTCATCATACCCCAGCTCGGCGCGCTGGCGTCGAGTCTCGAGCGCGGCGGCTGGCATGAAAAAGGCCTCTCCTGAGAGAGGCCTTGGGTCCGGCATACGTCTCGCGGCTCAGGGCAGCTCTTCTTCGCCTTCGACGTTCTCCTTCTTCGCCGGGATCAGGTCCTGGCGCTCCAGCTTGAACACCAGCAGCAGCGCTGCGGCGACATAGACCGAAGAGAAGGTACCGGCGACGATCCCCAGGATCAGCGAGATCGAGAAGTTGTGGATCATGTCTCCGCCGAGGAAGAACAGCGCGAACAGCACCAGCAAGGTGGTGCCCGAGGTCGCCAAGGTACGGGACAGGGTCTGGTTGATCGCTTCGTTGAAGATCTGCGCCATGTCGTCGCTGCGCGAGAGCCGAATGTTCTCGCGGATACGGTCGTAGACGATGATGGTGTCGTTCAGCGAGTAGCCGATGACCGCCATGATCCCGGCCAGCACGGTGAGATCGAACTCCCACTGGAACAGCGCGAACAGCCCCAGCACGATCACCACGTCGTGGACCAGCGAGATCAGCGCGCACAGGGCGAACTTGTACTGGAAGCGGAAGGCGACGTAGATCGCGACCCCGGCCATCGCCACCAGCATGCCCAGACCGCTCTGGTCACGCAGCTGGCCGCCGACCTGGGCGCCGACGAACTCGGCGCGGACCAGGTCGATCGAAGCGCCTTTGGCGTTGAGCGCGGCGACCACCTGATTGCCGACATCGTTGTTGAAGGTCTGCTGCAGGCGCACCAGCACTTCGTTGGCGGCACCGAAGGTCTGGACCTGGAAGTTCTCGAAGCCGTGGCTGGCGAGCAGGGCGCGCACGTCATCCAGCGAGGGCGCGGTGGCGTAGTGCAGCTCCACCACGGTGCCGCCGGTGAAGTCCAGACCCAGGTTGAGGTTGAGCAGCACGAGGGCACCGACCGAGACGATCGTCAGCACGATCGAGACGATGAAGGCGATGCGGCGTTTGCCCATGAAATCGAATTGGCGCATGGCTCGCGTCTCCTAGATCCAGAGTTTCTTCAACGGCTTGCCGCCGATGGAGAGATTGACGAGGGCACGCGACACCATGATGCCGGTGAACATCGAGGTCAGGATGCCGATCGACAGCGTCACCGCGAAGCCCTTGACCGGGCCGGTGCCTATGGAGAACAGCACCACCGCCACCAGCAGCGTGGTCAGGTTGGCGTCGACGATCGAGGTGAAGGCGCGCCCGTAGCCGGCGTGAATCGCTTGCTGTGCCGGTGTCTTGCGCCTGAGCTCCTCGCGTATGCGCTCGTAGATCAGCACGTTGGCATCCACCGCCATCCCCAGCGTGAGCACGATACCGGCGATACCGGGCAGCGTCAGCGTGGCGCCCAGCAGCGACATGACCGCGATCAGCAGGGTGAGGTTGACCGCCAGGGCGACATTGGCGATGACGCCGAACGCCTTGTAGCGGATCAGCATGAAGGCCACCACCAGCAGCCCGCCGACGATCACCGAGAAGATCCCGCGCTGGATGTTCTGCGCCCCCAGGCTTGGTCCGATGGTGCTCTCCTGCACGAAGTAGATCGGCGCGGCGAGCGAACCGGAACGCAGCAGCAACGCCAGCTCACGCGCTTCGGTCGGGGAGTCCAGACCGGTGATGCGGAAGCGGTTGCTCAGTGCACTCTGGATGGTCGCCAGGCTGATGATGCTGCGCTCGGTGGAGGGGATGTGTTCCACCACCTGCTTGCCATCCTTCATCACCGTGCGTGTCTGGGTCTTGTGCTCGATATAGAGCACCGCCATGCTGCGGCCGATATTGGTGCGGGTGGCCTGGTTCATCAGCGAGCCGCCGGTGCCATCCAGGTTGATGTTGACCTGGGGGCGGCCGTTCTGGTCGAAGCCCTGGCTGGCGCTGGAGACGCGGTCACCGGTGATGATCACGTCACGCGACAGGGTCGCGGTGCGCTGCGGGTTGTTGCGGAACGGGAAGGTCTCGGTCTCGGAAGCCGGCGCATCCGGGCGCGCCTCGAGACGGAACTCCAGGTTGGCGGTGGCGCCGACGATGCGCTTGGCTTCGGCGGTGTCCTGCACCCCCGGCAGCTCGACCACGATACGGTTGGGGCCCTGGCGCTGGACCAGCGGCTCGGAAACCCCCAGCTCGTTGACGCGGTTGCGGATCGTGGTCAGGTTCTGCTCGACGGCGTAGTCCTGAATGTCCTTGATCGACTGCTCGGTGAGCGACATGTCGAGGAAGGCCCGGCGGCCCTCTTCGCGACTCTGCAGCTGGAACTCGCGGAAGTTCTGCCGGATCTGGTCGCGGGCGGCGTTACGATCCTCGACGTTGGCGAACTCGAGATGCAGCGCGTTGCCGTCGATCTCGGTGCCGCGGTAGCGGATGTGCTGGTCGCGCAGGTCGGCGCGGATCGCGCTGGCGGTGGCTTCCAGACGCTGCTTGACCGCGGCTTGCATGTCCACTTCGAGCAGGAAGTGCACGCCGCCGCGCAGGTCGAGGCCGAGTTTCATCGGGGTCGCGCCCAGGCTGGTCAACCACTCGGGCGTGGAGTCGGCCAGGTTGAGCGCCACGGTGTAGTTGTCGTCGAGCGCCTTGTCGATCGCGTCGCGCGCGGGTAACTGCTGTTCGGCGTTGTCGAGACGAATGAGGGCACTCGAGTTGCCGGTCATGTTGGCCGACTTGACCGCGATGCCGTCGTCGGCGAGAACTTGGGTCACACGCTCTAGCTGCTGGCTGTCCAGGGTGCCATTGGTCGTGCTGATCTGAACGGCGGGGTCCTGCGGATAAAGATTGGGTAACGCGTAGATGACACCGACGGCGAAGACGATGAGTATCAGCAGATACTTCCACAGGGGGTAACGATTGAGCATGGAAGCCCTGTCCTTTCATTCAATGACGATCGGGGGGATCGTCGTGCGAAGACTGTCGCGGAAATGAGGCAGGCCACCGGCGGTGATGCCGGTGGCCCGAAGGATTACAGCGACTTCAGGGTACCCTTGGGCAGGACGGAGGCCACGGCGCTTTTCTGCACGTTGACCACGGTGCCTTCGGCGATTTCCATGCTGATGAAGTCGTCGGTCACCTCGGTGATGCGGCCCATCAGCCCGCCGCCGATGACGATTTCGTCACCCTTGGAGAGGTTGGAGATCAGCTGCTTGTGCTGCTTGGCACGCTTGGACTGCGGGCGCCACAGCAGGAAATAGAAGATCAGCACGAAGCCGACCAGCATGATGATCTGGGCAATGCCACCACCGCCAGGTGCGGCTGCATCCTGGGCGTGTGCCGCAGGGATGAAAAAGTCCAGCATGGATGGTTCTCCGAAGTTGCGCGATGAAAGTCGCGAGAGTTGCGATGTGAACGGGTGATACGTTACGAGACTTACCAGGCCCGCCGGCGTCGCCACCGGCCAGCCCGTCTCTTGTCAGTCGACCCCAGGCGGTACGGGAAGCCCCCGCCGCCGATAGAATTGTGCTACGAAGTCGGCCAATGTACCCGCTTCGATAGCCCCGCGCAAACCGGCCATCAGGCGCTGGTAGTAGCGCAGATTGTGGATGGTGTTGAGCATCGAGCCGAGCATTTCGCCGCACCGATCGAGGTGGTGCAGATAGCCGCGGGAGAAGTGCTGGCAGGTGTAGCAGTCACAATCCGACTCCAGTGGCCGGGTATCGTGACGGTGGGTGGCGTTACGAATCTTCACCGTGCCTTCGGCGGTGAACAGGTGGCCGTTGCGGGCATTGCGGGTCGGCATCACGCAGTCGAACATGTCGACCCCGCGGCGTACGCCTTCGACCAGGTCCTCCGGCTTGCCCACGCCCATCAGATAGCGTGGCTGCTCTTCCGGCATCCACTGGGGCAGATAGTCGAGCACGCCGATCATCTCCTCCTTGGGCTCGCCCACCGAGAGACCGCCGATCGCCAGGCCATCGAAGCCGATCTCGAGCAGCCCCTCCAGCGAACGCTTGCGCAGCTCCGGGTACATGCCGCCCTGGACGATGCCGAACAGCGCCGAGGGCGAGTCGCCGTGGGCCTCGCGCGAGCGCTTGGCCCAGCGCAGCGAGAGCTCCATCGACTTCTGTGCCTCCTGCTCGGTGGCGGGGTAGGGGGTGCACTCGTCGAAGATCATCACGATGTCCGAGCCCAGCGAGCGCTGGACCGCCATCGACTCCTCCGGACCCATGAATACCTTGGCGCCATCCACCGGCGAGCGGAAGTGCACGCCCTGCTCGGTGATCTTGCGCATGGCACCCAGCGAGAACACCTGGAAACCGCCGGAGTCGGTGAGAATCGGACCCTGCCACTGGGAGAAGTCGTGCAGGTCGCCGTGACCCTCGATCACCTCGGTCCCCGGGCGCAGCCACAGGTGGAAGGTGTTGCCGAGAATGATCTCGGCGCCGATCGCCTCGACGTCACGCGGGGTCATCCCCTTGACCGTGCCGTAGGTGCCCACCGGCATGAAGGCGGGGGTCTCCACCGTGCCGCGGGGGAAGGTCAGGCGGCCGCGCCGGGCGCGGCCATCCTGGCCCAGGCGTTCGAACTTCATGAAGCTTTCGTGTCGCATAGAATTCTCTGTCTCTCGGCGCGCCGGCAATCGTGCGCAACGCTTGGGGCCACTCGGGGCCCGCTGAATGTCTTTCTTTCTATCTCTCTACGCTCGGCGACCTGGCTATCTCGCTAGCGCTCGGCGACCCTGCGATCGGCTCTCTCTTGCTCAGGTCACCGGCACTTGGGCGATGCGTGCCCGGACGATCACGCGTCTTGGCGCGTGAGGAACATGGCATCGCCGTAACTGAAGAAGCGGTACGCCTCCTCCACGGCAGCGGCATAAGCGCGCATCACGCTCTCATAGCCGGCAAAGGCAGAGACCAGCATCAGCAGCGTCGACTCCGGCAGGTGGAAGTTGGTGACCAGGGCATCCACGCAGCGCCAGCGATAGCCGGGATAGATGAAGATGTCGGTTTCGCCGCGGTAGGGCGCCAGGCGGCCATCGTCCTGGCTGGCGCTCTCCAGGCAGCGCACGCTGGTGGTGCCGATGGCGACGACACGCTTGCCCGCCTCCCTCGCCCGGTTGACGCTGGCGCAGACCTGCTCGTCGACCTCCAGCCACTCGCTGTGCATATGGTGCTCGCGGATATCGTCGACGCGCACCGGCTGAAAGGTACCGGCCCCCACGTGCAGGGTGACGAAGGCGATCTCGACCCCCTTGGCCCGCAGCGCCGCCATCATCGCCTCGTCGAAGTGCAGGCCGGCGGTGGGCGCGGCGACCGCGCCTTCGCGGCGAGCGTAGACGGTCTGATAGCGCTCGCGGTCGGCGAGTTCGTCCTCGCGGGTGATATAGGGTGGCAGCGGCATATGCCCGTACTGTTCGAGCAGCGCGATCAGCGGGGTCTCGCCGAGGAAGCGCAGCTCGAACAGGGCGTCCTGCCGGCCTTCGACCACAGCGTGGATGCCGCCTTCGAAGATCAGCTCGGTGCCCGGCTTCGGCGACTTGCTGGCGCGCATATGGGCCAGGCCGCGATGGGCATCCAGCGGGCGCTCCAGCAGCATCTCCACCTTGCCGCCACTCGCCTTCTGGCCGAACAGACGTGCCGGGATCACCCGCGTGTCGTTGAACACCACCACGTCGCCGGGTTCGAGATGTCCGAGCAGATCGGGGAAGCGTTCATGCGCCAGCGCCCCGGAAGGGCCATCGACGCACAGCAGGCGGCAATCGGTGCGCTGCTCGGAAGGGTAGCGAGCGATCAACTCGTCGGGGAGATCGAAATGGAAGTCGGCGCGCTGCATGGCACTCATGAATCGGCGAAAAAGGAATGACGTGACCGCAGGCGACCGCGGCCACTCGAAACAGGCCGCTGACGCGGCATCGAGGGCCGGCGGGCAACCCTCGCGAGGGCGCCATGATAAAGCAGGCGGGGAGCGAAGTCAGCGCAGTGATTGACGCAAAGGCCGGGGTCCGTATAATGCCACTCCGCTGCCGGCGTGGCGGAATTGGTAGACGCAGCGGATTCAAAATCCGCCGCTGGAGACAGTGTGTCGGTTCGAGTCCGACCGCCGGCACCATGTAAAATCAAGCACTTAGCATTCCCTTCCCCTCAGCTTGATTCTTCCCTTTTTTGGAAAGTGTCCACTTTTTGTCCACACAGCTTTGGCGCGTACTTGATCGCGTCCGTCAGGTGATCGGGCGACAGGTGTGCGTAGCGCATCGTCATCGTAATGGTCTGGTGCCCCAGAATCTTTTGCAGCGTTAATACGTCTCCGCCATTCATCATGAAATGGCTGGCAAAGGTGTGGCGTAACACGTGCGTTCTCTGCCCCTTGGGGAGCTGAATCCCCGCCTCCTTGATCGCATCCGAAAACGGGTTATAGCCCGTGGTCGGGAAAAGTCTACCGATGCGCCGACCGTGCGCGACCAGCGTCTGATAAAGGTCCTGGGGCAGCGGGATGGTGCGGTTACGGCCGTTCTTGGTGCCGGTGAAGGTGACGCGACCATCGCGGAGGTTTTCGGCGCGCAGATATTGGGCTTCCGACCAGCGGGCACCGGTTGCGAGACAGAGCCGGGTGATCAGAGCGGCATCCTTGTTGGTGCGGCGGTCCAGGATCGCGAGGAGGTCACGTATCTGCGATTCGGTGAGGTAGCTCAACTCGGTTTCGTCGACCCTGATCGGCTGGATGCCGGCAAAGGGATTGGAGAGGTGCCACTGGCCGAGCTTGGCCACGCGATTGAACACGGCCCGTAGATGCGCTTGATCGTGGTTGGCTGTGGTCGGGGTAATGCCTTCCGCGAGCCGTAGCTGGCGAAACCGGGCGGCATCCATCGGTGTGATGGTGCGTGCCAGTGGGTTGCCCATCTTGTTGGCGAGCGCCAGGAGCTGATGATAGCGACGCTTACCGTCCTTCAGCGAGACGCCGTGGAAGTCGTACCACATCTGGATGAGATCAGAGAGACGGCGGTTGTCACGCTTGGTGGGCGTGTAGCGGCTGCCATCGGCGACCTGAGCCAGTATCTTGCCTTCGAAGCGCCTGGCTTCGGCCTGGGTCTTGAAAATTCGGCGTACGCGCTTGCCGTCACGGCCGTTGGGCCGAAGATCGACTTGCCATCCACCCTTTGTTCTTTTTATCGCCATTAAGCCGCCTTGCCGAGTAATCGCCTCTCTACCAGCCGTTGTTCGATGAGCTGGCGTAGCTGTCCCGCATCCAATCCCCGTCGGCGGTAGTAGTTGGCGATGTCGTCCCAGGCCCCGCAACGGGAGAGCCCTTGCATGGCTTGCTGGATAGTGAAGCCCTGGCGTGCGTAGAGGGAGATGAGATTACCCACGACCAGGGCGACGTTCTTTTCGTTGCCGAGTCCCGGGGCCTTTCGCGCTCGCTTGTAGAGCAGGTGCGGTTCGTGATCGTAGAAGCGGGCGTCTTCCTGCAGGAGTTGCCATGCGCTGTCGATCAGGTCACGCGAATGGTCGAGGCGATACTTGCCCATGGCGGTGCGCCAGAGGCCGGTGAGGTGGGGCACGGTGTCGGTGAAGCGCTTGAAGCCGTGATCCATGTCGAGGCATTCGCCGGTGTCGACGTTGCAGGGGGTGCCCTGGGCGAACTCACGCAGCACCGACTGATGAAAGCGCATCTCGATTCGCCACACGTCCCGCTCGGGATCGTAGTCGGAGGCCATGGGGTCATCGCTGGCCGCTTTCTGCCAGATGCTCTCCCAGAAGTGGATTTTGTCGCGGTAGTGGGCCTCCTTGGTCTTGTTGTAGATGCAGCATTGGAGGGCGCCCGCGGTGCCGAACATGAAGGTTTCGGCGTTGCCGTAGGAGGTGGCGATGTGGCCGTGGTTGAAGCTGAAGTCGTCGATGCCGTTGATGCGCGTGACTTTCTTAGAGCGGGTGACGAAGCGTTCCATGAAGTCGGCGGGGGGCTGCCAGCCCTGAACGTCTAGCGCGAGGTGCACGGCACAGCCCATGGGCTCGACGTAGGCGAGGAGCTGCTTGGCGATGCCATCCATATAGGCTTGCACGTCGGTGGTGCTGTGCTCGTGGATGAAGTGCGGGGAGAGCTCGATCTTGAGGTGGGTGCCGATGTCTTCGGCCTTCACGTGCCGGGCGTAGAACAGGACGATGACGCCCAGGTCGTTGTTCTGCAGGCGGTAGCGAAAGCCGCTTTGGGTGTTGCCCGCGCCGACGCTCCAGGTGGTGCCGAACAGGTCCATGGTGGCGCCCCGGCCTTCGCGGTAGACCTCGATGATTTGATCGAAGAGCGCCATGCAGGGCTTCCCGGCGTAGAGCTGACGCACGGTGTCGACGCCGGCGTGCAGGAGTTTGATGTTGCCGTGGTTGCGCTGTCCCTTGGGACTGATGAACAAACGCCCCTTCTCGTCCTGCGTGCCTTTGGCGAGCGATGCCAGCGAATAGCGTTCCCAGGTCTTCATTGTCGAATACTCCAAAACTGTACGTAGTGAGCCGTTATGGTCAGATCGATAGTTAGTTAGCGAGACGTGTTACAGGGAGGGTCTCGCCGGGATGGTCTGTTCATCTCTCGTTGGAGCGCGATGTGTGATGGTGTCGCCATGGGTGTACGTGATCGTGCAGTCTTCACCGCGATTGCGATGCGACTTGCGGTGGTTAGTGATGCCCAGGTAGTGAAAATCTCGGCCGCAGGTATGGCAGTAGCAGTTTTTTTCGCGAGTGACCCTCATCTTTCACCTCTGTAATCAGTGGGTTGGGTAGTTGATAGGTCGACTACCGATGCCCGACGACAGATTCGTCTACCCCCACTCACTAGTCGTCGGTCCCCGGCAGTCCGTGTTGATCCCCTCATGACGTGATGCCTCCAGTGACCAGGGTGATGACGACCAGATGCAGCGGGTACCAGGAGAGCCGCAGGGGGCGCGGTATGGCCGGGACCGGTATGCGCCAGGAGAGAGACCCGTTGGCCAGCAGGATGAGCACGACGGCGGTAGCGAGGCTGACGACCATGCGGGCCGGGGTGGCGTTGATGAGGATCGAGGCGAACAGGACCGGAAGGGCGGCGGCGGTGTGCTGGGGATAGCGGAACGCCAGGGCGAACGTGGGCACCAGCAGCA